>CALRPI020000001.1:0-136589 GCA_943370025.1 Phormidium lacuna HE10JO
CGATTCCTATCTCGTCTATTATTCCTGCTACGATTCCTAGATGGTCTAGGTTCGATACTTTCATCTCTGTATTAATTTCTCCCTCCTCTTTTCCCCTATCTTCTCTCTAATTATTTTATCCTTCATTTATGAGCGGAATGTGGGTTATAGAGGGCGCAAAACCTTGCACCCCTATGGAAATCTTATTTACAGCGCTTTGTACTTTAAATGAACCAAAGGTTTTGCTCCGCGCGGCTCTCAACAAAACCTTTGGACCCCATACACTTGAAAAGTTCTATATATCAGGCATTTGTTGAAATGGGATTAGATATCATCTTGGACTTCGATCGAGTAATTGTAGCCCTGCTCCGTGAGAAATAATTGCCGATGACGGGCGAAATCTTCTTCACAGGTTTGTAGAGAAACTAAACTATAAAAGCTGGCGGTATGCCCATCGGATTTGGGGCGGAGAATCCTGCCAAGGCGCTGTGCTTCTTCTTGGCGGGAACCATACTTCCCTGATACCTGAATCAACACATCGGCATCGGGCAAATCCACTGCGAAATTGCCCACCCGCGAGAGAATCAAGCCGGGAATCTCTTGGTTGCGAAAGGCGGCATAGAGGCGATCTCGATCAATTTGCTTCGTCTTGCCAGTAATCAAAGGCAGGTTGGTGATCTTAGCGATCGCCTCCAACTGGTCGATAAATTCCCCAATAATCAGCAACCGATGACCCGCCTCTTTCTGCAATAAATTCTGCACCACCACTAATTTCTGGGGATTCTCCGCCGCAATCCGAAACTGTTGGCGACGGGGAGCGAGGGCGTAGGTCATCTTTTGGGAAGCGCTTTGGGGAACCCGGATTTCTGTACAATCCGCCGTGGCAATAAACCCTTGTCCTTCCAATTCTCGCCACGGCACATCGTAGCGCTTAGGACCAATCAGGGCGAAAACATCTCCTTCTTTGCCATCTTCACGGATTAAGGTGGCGGTCAAACCCAGCCGTCGTCGGGCTTGTAATTCTGCCGTGATCCGAAATACTGGGGCAGGCAAGAGATGGACTTCATCATAGATAATCAGCCCCCACGATCGAGCATTAAACAACTCAAAATGGGGAAATTCATTTTTATCAAGTGACTCTTGATCTTCTTGAACTTGATCTTCCTGCTCCGCTTGAGCTGGCTTTTTGTGCGATCGATAACTCAGCATTTGGTAGGTGGAGAGAGTGATGGGAGCCGTTTTTTTGTTGTCACTAGTATACTCGGCGATCAAATCTGCGGTGAGGGTAGTTTTGTCTAAGATTTCCCTTTGCCACTGCCGCACTGAGGTCAAGCTACTGGTGAGAATTAGGGTATTTTGTTGGACTAAACTCATCGCCAACATCCCCACAATGGTTTTCCCCGCTCCACAGGGTAGGACGATCGTCCCACTGCCCCCCTTCACCTGTCCTCCTTGATAAAACGCTTCAGCAGCTTCTTTTTGATAGGAACGCAAGTTAAACGGCTGGTCGGTGGTGGTGCGATCGCGGAGAGAGATAGCTAATTCTGTCCCTTCCACGTATCCCGCCAGATCCTCCGCCGGATAACCCACGGCTAATAGGGCTTGTTTGAGAATGCCCCGATCGCCCGCATCGATCTGAAAGCAAAGTTCCCCCAGCCGCCGCCCCAAGATATGCCTGACGCGATCGTCTCGCACCAGAAGTTCAGCCAAGGGTTGGTCTGCCACTTGCAGTTGCAAACCCGGACTCACTGGATCAATTCTGGTAATCACCGTCAAACCATACCTACCGCCGAGGAGGGTGATTTCTTGGGCGATGGATTCAGGCATGGGATACTTAGCATAGTCCTGAAGTACCGTGATCATTTTCTCCACGGGCATTCCTGCTGCCCTAGCATTCCAGACACTCAAGGGTGTCAGTCGGTAGGTATGAATATGTTCTGGACTTTTGATCAATTCTGTAAAAGGGGCGATCGCTTCCCGTGCCTTGTCTGCGGTGGGAGCATGAACCTCTAGCAAAATTGAGCGATCACTCTGGACAATTAAGGCATTTTCAGCAACATAGGTCATAGATATAGTACTTTTAATGTAAATAGAATTTGTGTGTGGGCTGAGCGGAGTCGAAGCCCACACACAAACTGCTTTATTAATTAGGTTGGGGTAAGACGTAGCCCATTTGCCGGAGTGCCGTGCGAAATTTACTTTCTTGGGCTGAGAGGACGACAAGGTGGCGATCGCCCGCTAACTGACAGAATTTTTTAGTCCGGGCATCACTGGAAATCAACAAGGCTAAATGGGCATTGGTACATTCAATCAAAACCGCAGCCCCCAGATATTGCAAACCCTGCGCCCGTTCTGCGGCATCCTTGAGAAACTGCTGCACCGTTGCTGGCAGGGGTTCAATACTCCTAGTTTCTAGTAGTTCTGTTAGCTCTTGGAGTCGATTCCCGTTTTCAATGGCGGCAAAGAGCTTGGGGCGATCGAGCCGCCACACCACATCGGAAACTTTTTGGGTGTAGAGATCCAGCACCATTGCATCGCCGGAGGCAATCCCTTCCCCTGCCACGACGATTTCCAGATTGGGCAAAACTCTTAGGGTCTGGTGCACTTCTACTACTGGAGGAGTATAGGTACTAGTCAAATCCAAACAATAGGCACCCAAAGCCGTGAGACGAAAAAAGGCTAAACCATCGTAGCGACTAAAGAAGGTCAGATCGTCAGTCCCCCAAAGCTCGCCATAATCTCTGGGGGCATGGCCAGGATCTGTATAGGCAACATCAATGATGCCTAGGGTGGCAGCATACTCAAATAACAGACAACGCATATATCTTTCTTGCAAAATAGCCCAATCACTACTCCCGGAATAGTGCAAGCTGCCATAACCAGATTCGGAAATGTAGAGACCTTCAACATCTCTAGTCACTTCAAATCTATTCCCAGAAGCCAAGACATAGCGACTAAAGGCAGCAAAGGAGATCCATTGATTCACTGGACAGGCTTTGAGGCTGGCCACGATCGCCGCTCTTCGCCCCGCCACTGCTGTCATCCCCCTTCCCCCCTTCCCAGTCTGCCCTTTAATGGCATCAATCCGCCGAAATTCATCAAAAGTAGTAGTCTTTAACCAACGTTTCCAAGCAGTTTGGATAGATTTAGCTGGTGGTGATTGCAGAGCTTGTTGTCCAGCTTTGGTTAAAACTAATTTCTTCCCTGATAATTCGGCAAATTTGCCTACTTGGAGGATTAAAGCCCAGGCAAAAGATTTGATCCCGCCAATTTCATCCATATCTCCTCGGCTTGTAGCTTCGGCTTTACGCTTCTCATCGTCATAAAAGTCTCCATTCTGCAATACCTTGGCGATCGTCTTCACCGTTGCTGCACTGGGCAAATAAGTTTTATCACTCACCGCTACTTTGCCCCCTTGGATCAAGCGTAAAACCGCTATAAAATCTTGAGGAGCTTTGGTTTCCATTTCCTGATCAATAAAGGGAATTTCTTTTTCTATTAATTCTCTTTTGCGTGTCTCGAAGTTCCATTCTCGATATTTCATCGTAAGTTTTTCTGGCAGAGTCTCACCGATGTTTTTTAAGGCTGTTAGTTTAGGTTTAGGCACAAAACTTAATAACTCTTTGTGCAGATCGACAGGAATAATTCGATTGTAGAAAAACAAACACAGGCGGGAAGGATCCTTCACCCAGCCATAGCTAGAAACCACTCCCCAGTTAGGTGCCTGTCCATATTTTGCCGCAAATGCTTCAGGATCATGGGTTAAGTCAGCCCTATAGGTGGCTTCAGCCACTGCGGCTTTTTGTAAAGTATCTAATTGCTGCCAAACTTGTTGTAGTTTTGCTCCTTGCAGATGGCTATAGATTTCTTCTACTAATTCGGCTTTGCGGATCAGCTTATGATTTCCCGGCAGAAGTTTGTTGAGCTTTTTGAGGTCTTCAGCATTTGTTTGTTCGATCGCCTGTCGGAGGTTCAGGGGAGCATCTGTTCGGTAGCGCACCATGATTTTTGGCTGGTTTAATTGATTCAGGACTTAGAGATTGTTTAGTTAGAAATAATATAGCAACTCAACAGACAGACGACACAATAGATTGTGTCAAGCCTCATACCTCGATCATTCTCAACCCCTCTGACAGCACTTTGCGTTCAAATGAGACACACCACAAATATGGACAGCCTTATCAATGTTGGGCTTGACCCTTGAGAAGATTAAAGATTCAGAAAGTCAATTCTCGGCTCTAGGGTATCCTGCACCATCCCCACACCATTGAAACCCCAGCGCTGTAATAATCCTTTGACCTGCCCTTGGGGGACTGATTCCACCGTGAAGCGATCGGCTAATCCCCCGCCGTGATGATTCAGATAGGTCATTGCCTCAAAATTTTCTCGAAATAGTAATAAATATCGGGGAGCATTAGGGTTATCTTGCCCTTGGGGTTGTACCACCAAGTAGCGCCCGCTTTCCCTAGCTAAGATCACATAATAGGTCTGAGATAGCATCTGTCAATCAATAGGAAAAATTTAAGAAGATTCTTTCCCCCCCTTTTGAAGGGGGGCTAGGGGGAATCAATGACTAATCATCAAACAGTAGGTTGGGACTATCTTACAATTTAACTTCGATATCTACCCCGGCTGGTAGGTCTAATTTCATCAGGGCATCGATCGTTTTTGCAGAAGGCTGATAAATATCAATAATCCGGCGGTGGGTGCGGGTTTCAAAATGTTCACGGGAATCCTTATCTACGTGGGGTGAGCGGAGGAGGCAATAGATGCGCCGTCTGGTGGGCATGGGGATGGGTCCTACCGCAGTAGCATTAGTCCGATTAGCAGTATCGACAATTTTTTCACAGGAAGTATCTAAAAGACGACGATCGAAAGCTTTGAGGCGAATCCGAATTTTTTGTTGGGTCAAGGTAGCCATAGTTTTTCTGCGGTTTCTTTAATTTTCTAGGTTCAGATATTTAGTAGCATATAATACAGGTCGAGAAATATGCCTTATCCATGATAGTCCTCTTTGTCACTCTTTGATCGCTCTCAATCGGGTTTTTGGATAATAAGTTTTAGAATAGGGTAGGACTTACGTATTGCCAATGAATGATCTGGAGTTATGGACGTTTTTGTGGGCTTCGACTCCGCTCAGCCCGCAAAAACATCCAAATACTTAAGTCCTATAGGGTTAAAAATGCTCAGGAGTGAAAAGTATCAGTGAACGGAACTACACAAGGAACCAATCCTCTCCACTGGCAGCAACGGGTTGGCAATCAACGGGATTGGGTCTGGCGAGGGTGGCGGATTCGGTATACCTACCAGCGATCGCTCTCCCCTAATGCCACACCGATCCTGCTGATCCACGGCTTTGGAGCTTCGATCGGTCATTGGCGACACAACCTCTCGGCTTTGGCAGAAAACCATACCGTTTATGCCTTAGACTTACTTGGTTTTGGCGGCTCCACCAAGGCAGCGACCACCTATAAAATTGATCTCTGGGTGGATTTAGTTTACGAATTTTGGCAGACCTTCATCCGACAGCCAGCAGTATTGATGGGGAATTCCATTGGTTCTTTAGTTTGTCTAGGTTTAGCAGGCGAATATCCCCAGATGGTTAAGGGGGTGGTGATGCTAAATCTGCCAGATTTTTCTGTCCGGGAAGAAATGATCCCTAGTTGGTTGCAACCCATTGTGGGAGTGATCGAAGGGGCATTTACCTCACCAATCCTCATCAAGCCCATGTTTTATTTTCTCCGCCGTCCCCCCATGGTGAAAAAATGGGCTGGAATGGCGTACCACAAGGTAGAAGCAATTACCGAGGAATTAGTCGAAATTCTAGCCAGTCCAGCACAGGATAGCGGCTCTGCCCATACCTTTGCGGCTCTGTTTCAAGCCATGAGCAGGAGTAGTTTTGCACCTAAGGTGAGTGGCATTCTGCCCCATCTAGAAATGCCCCTGCTATTGCTCTGGGGCAAGCACGATCGCATGGTTCCTCCCGGACTGGTCAAGAGATTCACCGCCATGAACCCTAACTTAGAAGTGGTAGAGTTAGCAGCAGGTCATTGTCCCCATGATGAATGTCCCGAAATTGTGAATCCTCTCTTACTAGAATGGTTGTCTCGCCATCAGGTATCCCTAGAAATAGCAACACCTCAAGAAGAATTACCCGTTGCAGATTTTCTATCTTAACTGCCTTGGAGTTGAATCATTTTTATGCCGACCCGCCAACAAGTAGCTCTTTACTTAGAAGATATAGAAAACCCTTGGGGCAGAGCCTTTAATCTGATTATTATTGGCTTGATCCTACTATCTTCAGGAATTTTTGTATTAGAAACCTATCCCATCTCTGGACAACTCCGCTCAATTTTTCAGGTGATTAGTCAAATAACTTTTGTAATTTTCACCAGTGAATATCTACTCAGGCTCTGGTGTGCTGAGGATAGAGTCAAGTTTGTCTTCCATCCTCTCTCCCTACTTGATGTGGTGGTGCTCCTTTCCTACTTTACTGCGGGAATTGCCGATATGAGATTTATTCGGGTGTTTCGATCGCTCCGCATTCTCCGCCTAATTAGGTTTGTGGAAGTCAAAACTTCCCTCTTAAAAATTAGTAGCAATGATGGCAAAATCTTCACCCGAATTATTTTTACCCTCCTGACGATTATCTTTGTCTACTCTGGTTTAATTTATCAAGTAGAGCATCCAGTCAATCCCCAAGATTTTCGGACTTTTCTTGATTCAGTATATTTCTCGATCGCCACCATGACCACCGTTGGCTTTGGCGATGTGACACCAGTTTCTCAACTGGGCAGATTGCTGACAGTGCTGATGATTCTCACCGGGATAATTCTCATCCCATGGCAGGTAGGAGACTTGATTAAGCAACTCGTAAAATCTTCTAACCAAAAGCAAATACCTTGTCATCAATGCGGCTTAACTATTCACGATCAAGACGCTAACTTTTGCAAAAATTGCGGTACTCAACTAATCCAAGAATTGGCTTTAGAACTCAGCAACAAAAAATAGACATCTATGCCGCACTTCGTACGGCACAAATGTCTCTCAAATTCAATGTCTATTCGTATATTATCTTGGTGATTATTATCCTAAGGATTAGTCGCTTGAGCTTCTAATCTTTGCTTCAGAACTGCCAACTGATCTGCCCAGCGGGGATCTGGTTGAATACTCTCAGCATCACCACTACTAGTAGTACTTCCCGCTGCCCGCTTGCTGTTTTTCTTACCACCACCGCTGCTGCTGCCACGATCGCTACTGCTGCGATCGCTCCGGCGATTACTTTTGCTAGGAGCAGGAATATTACTTCTTTCACTAGCGATCGTCGGTTTTTCTACGGTGGAAACTTCTTTCTCTTCGCCATTCCCTTCTTCATCTTCACCACCCTTACTGCGGGGGAGAGCTTTTTCAATTTTCAAGACTATTTCTTTGAAGGTTTGACCATTAAATTTCTCAATAATTTGATCCGCTAATTCATCAGTAGGAACCGTCACGAAGGCAAAACCACGGCATTTGCCAGTTTTCCGATCCTTGATTACTTTAGTTGTCACCGTATCACCCACTTCTGCAAAAACAGCGTGTAATTCATCACGGTTAACTTCTTCTTTGGGTAAATTACCAACATATAAACGCACAGACATGAAAGTACCTCCTAGGGAACTTAGTAAAAAAATACTGACGAAATCAATGATTTGTCAGATAGAATTATCGACTGTACATAAATGCACAGGTCACTAATAAACTCAACTAGCCGAAACCTGATGACCCTAAACAAATTCTTGACCTCTTGCACTAGCTCCCATAACCTGACAGGTCAAGAGTGTCATAATTAATTTGTCAAAAATTCCTAGGGAAAATAAATCAGACATTTGCAACATTTTTGCTATAAATTGAGGGATTTAAACGGGAAATCTTTAATGAATTTAAGCTACTAGCAGGAACGGCTCCATCTAATCTTTACCGAAAAGAGTCATTCTATCAAGTATTTAATCTTAAATAACTTTCCACAATTTGTAATATCTTTGCCGCCGCTGTGCCATCTCCAAAAGGATTAATGGCATTAGCCATCCTAATATAAGATGACTCATCTTGCAACAATTTACTAGCTACTGTAAATATTTCTTTTGGATTAGTGCCTACTAGTTGGGCGGTGCCGGCGGTGACTGCTTCAGGGCGCTCAGTAGTTTCCCGGAGAACTAAGACTGGTTTGCCAAGGCTAGGAGCTTCTTCCTGTAAGCCTCCTGAGTCGGTGAGCAAGAGATACGATCGATCGATCGCCCCCACTAGTTGAGCATAATCTAGGGGTTCGGTGAGAAAGACGCGGGGATGATCTCCCAGAATCTTTTGTAAAGGTTCCCTGACAGTGGGATTGCGGTGCAGGGGCAAGAGCAGGGCAGTGTCGGGGAATTTTTCTAAAATTGCCAAAAATCCTTGGGCAATATCCAAGAGGGGTTCTCCCCAATTTTCCCGGCGATGGACTGTTGCCAACAGCACTCGATATTTTGACCATTCCAAACCAGGGATCGGACAGGGGGGCTGATCCGCCGCTACGGTCAACAGGGCATCGATGACGGTGTTTCCGGTGTGGTGAATGGTTCCGACTACGTTAGATTTTTGCAAGTTCTCCACCGCTAAAGTAGTGGGGGCAAAGTGGAGTTGTGCCAGTTGGGAAATCAACCGCCGATTTGCTTCCTCTGGGTAAGGATTGAACAGGTCATCGGTGCGTAAACCAGCTTCGACGTGACCGACGGGAATTTTTTGATAGAAGGCAGCAAGGGTGGCAGCAAAAGCGGTGGTGGTATCACCCTGAACTATGACTAGATCCGGTCTTGAGGCTTGCCACAACTCCCCTAAGCCCTGCAAACAGTTACAGGTAATATCGGTCAAGGTTTGGTTGACCCGCATAATTTCCAGATTTTGATCCGCCTGCAAGTGAAAAATTTCCATCACCTGATCGACCATTTCCCGGTGTTGCCCCGTGAGGATGACTTGGGTTTGGAATTGGGGCGATCGCTGAAATTCCCGGATCACCGGAGCCAGCTTAATCGCTTCTGGTCTAGTCCCTAGGGTAATACAAACTTTCATAAGGTTTTTAGGGTTGAGTAGGGCAAGGTGGGCAATGCCCACCCTACCATGAACCAATTTCGGTTCGACTTTGCTCACTGAACGTGGCCGATGCTTACTGAGCGGAGCCGACATTCACTGAGCGGAGCCGAAGTGAACTAATTCTCCCCCCTTTTGTTGGCATAGCCTGTTCAAAGGACATAGGGGGGCTGGGGGGGATCAACAGGGCAATTAATTACAGACTAGATAGCACAGTTCTGGCGGCGGCGAGGGTGCGATCGATATCTTCCTCAGTATGGGCGATCGAGCTAAAACCTGCCTCAAACTGGGAAGGAGCAAGATAGATGCCTTGCTCTAGCATTCCCCGATGGAAACGCCCAAACTTAGTGGTATCAGACTTTTTGGCATCTTCATAGTTATGAACCGGATCACCAGTGAAAAACATCCCAAACATACCGCTAATTTGTCCACCCACGGCAGGATGTCCAGTTTCTTTGGCAATCTGGAGCCAGCCCTCTGCCAATTTCTTAGTGATTTTATCTAAGTATTCGTAGGTTCCGGCTTTTTGCAGCAACTCTAGGGTTTTGATCCCCGCAGTCATGGCGAGGGGATTTCCCGATAGAGTTCCAGCTTGGTACATGGGACCAGAAGGGGCAACCATTGCCATAATATCCTTCCTGCCGCCGTAAGCTCCTACGGGCAAACCACCACCAATAATTTTTCCTAGGGTAGTCAGGTCTGGTGTCACGCCAAATTTCTCCTGCGCTCCCCCGTAGGCGATGCGAAATCCGGTCATCACTTCATCAAAAACTAGCAAAGCTCCATGCTCTTGGGTCAAAAGGCGCAGCCCTTCAAGGAATCCCGCTGCTGGGGGGATAAATCCAGCATTCCCCACTACAGGTTCCAAAATCACCCCGGAAATTTGGTCGGGATACTGGGCAAATAATTCCTTGACTGCTTCGAGGTCATTAAAAGGGGCGGTGAGGGTATCCACGGTCACAGATTTAGGGACACCGGGGGAATCGGGCAGCCCCAAGGTGGCAACGCCAGAACCAGCCTTGACCAAAAACATATCGGCGTGACCGTGGTAGCAGCCTTCAAACTTCAGGAGCTTATCCCGACCAGTGAAAGCCCGCATCAGCCGCTGCACTGCCATACAAGCTTCGGTGCCAGAGTTGACAAACCTTACCATCTCGATACTGGGAACAGCATCAATCACCATTTCTGCCAAGACATTTTCCAAGGCACAGGGCGCACCAAAGCTGGTGCCTTTAGCAAGGGCTTGGTGGAGGGCTTCAATAACTTCTGGGTGGGCATGGCCACAGATAGCGGGACCCCAAGTGCCGACATAATCAATATATTGGTTGCCATCCACGTCCCAAATATAGGCACCGTTGACGCGATCGAATACGATCGGCTGCCCACCGACAGACTTAAATGCCCGGACTGGAGAATTGACCCCACCGGGCATCAGGTTCCGGGCAGCAGCAAAAATTTCTTCTGATTTTTGTGTATTTAATGTATTGGTAATCAAGGTTTTTCTCTGAGAATTAGTATTTATGTAGAGTTATGGGAAAATGGTATCATCCTACCTTGGCTAGTGCAATATAACAATCTTAAATGCAGCGATAATGCAGTACTTCTCATTTCAAATCCTAGGTTGGGTTCAGCAATAGGTAATTCAATTAGGAACGCCATGGCAGTTCTAATTGAGTTGAGAAAGACGTACTTGCAGATGTGCAGTTCTCAACCTTCTCCAGTTTGAAATCATTTAGGTTCAGCATATATAGCGATCCTAAATGGTTTCACCCGCTGCAGGTGGGTGAAACCATCTGTCAGAAGCAAATTGATTTGACAAGTGGCTAGCAAATGATTTAGGAACGCCATATTATGAATAATTTCAGTTAAACAATAATTCTTGTTAAATCACCTATGGATACTCAACAAAAAGATTTCTCCCCTTCAATTCCCATTGATAAAATTATCTACAATGAACAGGGTTTAGTCCCAGCGATCGTCCAGGATTATTTAGATGGGACGGTATTGATGATGGCATGGATGAATCAAGACTCTCTAGCTAAAACCTTGGCTACGGGAGAAACAGTTTTTTGGAGTCGATCGCGTCAAGAACTCTGGCATAAGGGAGCAACTTCTGGACATACTCAGAAGATTAAATCTATTCGCTATGATTGTGATAGTGATGCTCTATTAATCACCGTTGAACAAGTTGGTGATATCGCCTGTCATACCGGAGAGCGGAGTTGTTTTCATCAAGTAGATGGAAGTATCAATCCCCCTCCTGCGGATACCCTTTCTCAAGTGTTCCAAGTCATTACAAATCGCCGAGATCATCCCTTAGAAACTTCCTACACTTGTAAATTATTAGCAGGTGGAGACAACAAAATTCTTAAGAAAATTGGCGAAGAATCGGCAGAAGTGGTGATGGCTTGCAAGGATGATGACCAAGATGCGATCGCTGGCGAAGTAGCTGATCTTTTCTACCATACCCTAGTGGCAATGGCATACCACCACGTAGATATCAAAGCCGTCTATGCTAAACTTCAAGAACGAAGAGGTTAAACTATTTTAGCCACTAAAGTTTATTAACTATTCAATTATTGCAATCTTCAGTGATTCACATGGCTTTGACTATAGTTATCCTAAATGAATTTAGAATTTTAGAGGGTTGAGAACGGCTCCCCCGGAGGGCTGCCGTGTACACACAAGTATTGATCATCTCGTTTAATGGGGAAGATCCCCCTTAAAAAGGGGGACTTAAATTAATTCTCCCCCCTTTTTAAGGGGGGCTGGGGGGGATCAAATCCTGAAACGTAGTCGGAGTGGACTTGTGTGTACACCGTAGCCCGGAGGGGGAGACGTTCTCAACCCATTTAGGATTGCTATTATACCCAACCATAGTCAATTGAGGGCTGAGCGTAGTCGAAGCCCATCGCCACTCATTTAGGATTGCCATATCACTAAATTTATTAACTATTTATTAACTATGACTCAGGCAAAAATTGGTATCATCGGCGGCAGTGGCTTATACAAAATGGAAGCTTTGAAGGAAGTTCAAGAACTAGAAATTGATACTCCCTTTGGTAAGCCTTCTGATGCCATAATTCTTGGCAAATTAGAGGGTACTCCAGTAGCTTTTCTTGCTCGTCACGGCAGAAATCACCATCTTTTACCTTCGGATTTGCCCTTTCGAGCTAATATCTACGCCATGAAAAGTTTGGGTGTAGAATACCTGATTTCCGCCTCGGCAGTGGGTTCCCTCCAGCAAGAGGCAAAGCCCCTCGATATGGTGATTCCTGATCAATTTATCGATCGCACTAAAAATCGCATCTCTACTTTTTTTGGGGAAGGAATTGTCGGGCATATTACCTTTGGGGATCCGGTTTGTGGACAATTATCTCAAGTCCTTGGTGATGCCGTAGCTAGTCTGAATTTGTCAGAAGTGAATCTGCATCGAGGTGGGACTTATGTTTGTATGGAAGGTCCTGCTTTTTCGACTAAGGCAGAATCAAATCTCTACCGGAGTTGGGGGGCAAAAATTATTGGTATGACTAATTTACCAGAGGCTAAACTAGCGCGGGAAGCAGAAATTGCCTATGCTACTTTAGCTCTAGTTACCGACTACGATTGTTGGCATCCAGACCACGATAGTGTGACGGTTGAAATGATTATTGGCAACTTAACAAAAAATGCCGTAAATGCCCAAAAGGTAATTCAAGAAACTGTCAAAAGACTAACGGCAAATCCACCCCATTCCGAAGCTCATTCTGCTTTGAAGTATGCCATCCTTACTCCATTAGATAAGGTTCCTGCGGCAACTAAAGATAAATTAGAATTATTATTGAAACAATATCTGTAGTGATGGTAAAGGAGGAGAAGAATCATGGAAGTCACGATCGATTGTGCGACCGCCTGTGTCAATGGCTGCGTTTTAGGCGAAAAATGCCCCAACAAGGAATACGCTGCCGCTGCCTCGAACTTTATTAAGGAAGTCTCCCTAGACGATATGATTGCCATGGCTGCTGAGGCACAACGAAAAAAAGCAATGGCTCCTCCAGTATGGATTTTGCCAGAAGAATAGGCCGATTTAGCCAAAGAGGTTGTCTGACCTCTTTGGCGATCGACATAAAATATTTCAGGCAATTATCTTGACAATCTAAATTACCTAGTCTATAACTGTGAATAACAGATGAATATCTGAACCTAAGATTTTCGTCTCATGGGTATCATCTCTCAGTCTCACCCCCGTGCTTACGACAGAATACTGTATATGCACCGAGGTGAGGGTAAGAGATAGTAAGTTTGAGACGTTGACCAAAGGACTACAAGCTCAGAGAACTGGGTTTATCATGAATGATTGGTAATTGAGCTAATGGTTAATAACCTATAAGGCTCTTAAAGATTGCGTAAAGTCATGCAATTTTCATAATTGTATATACTACCAGCCAAAAACCTCATAGGCTGATTAATTACGTAGAATCCCACTACTCGTTTATAAGTACCTTTTACAAATTAGGTAGCAATTGAAAAGACATCCCTTATTTCATGGGGTAGGATTTTTTTCATTTCTTGATATTCCAATGTTGCTAAGAATCGTAACCAAGGAGATATGGAATGTCCACATTATTAAATAACAAACAGATCAATCACCAACCTTGGTGGAAGGAGTCCAAAGAAAAAAGAGCTTTAAAGAAACAACTCATTAGTGTATTTGGCTTAAGTTGTTTTTGGTGTAGATGTACCTTACCAGAAAAAGAGCTAACTCTTGACCATCAAATACCCAGAAGTAAGGGTGGTTCCAACAACCCGGAAAATCTACGACTTGCTTGTTTCCCCTGCAATAATTCTCGTGGTAATAGCTTATTTCCACCTGAACGTATATATAACCTTCATGGGATGTCAACCATACCTTAGCTTCCAAATCTGACTTGCTTCCCTGCATCCCCACTTAGAAAATTTTAATAACCTAGACATCTTTTTCTAAAGAGATTTAAGGGGAGCAAGAATTTCTTAAATATATTTAAAATCAGCCTTCAGTTAATAGCAAGAATTAATAGCAAATAAGATAAAATGCACAAACTTTTGATGTTTAATGATGAGAAACTTTTGCGACAGGCACTAACCCATCGATCGTACGTCAGCGAAAATCCTAGAGAGGGAGGAGATAACGAGCGCTTGGAATTTCTTGGCGATGCAATTCTTAATTTTCTTAGTGGCGAATATCTTTATAAGATTTATCCCGAACTAGGAGAAGATGAAATGACTCGAAGGCGAGCAGCCCTTGTGGATGAAAAACAATTAGCCATCTTCGCCACAGAGATTGGTTTAGATTTTAGAATGCGCCTAGGACAAGGGGCAATGCGTGATGGTGGTTATCAAAATCCAAACCTGCTTAGTAGCACTTTTGAAGCGGTGATTGGAGCTTATTACTTAGATAGTAATCGAGATATTGAAATTCTTCGTCCTTTAATCAAACAACTCTTTGATTCTGTCCCTAAAGGCGTGATGGCTGTGCGATCGAATGTAGATTCCAAGAATAAATTTCAAGAATTTGCTCAAGCAAATGGGGCAAAAAATCCACCACGTTATCTGACAGAAAAACTCGGTGGTCCTGATCATGCCCCTGATTTTATTTCTAAAGTTTATGTAGATGAAAAGCTCTATGGCCAAGGTCAAGGTCGGAGTAAGAAAGATGCCGAAAAACAAGCAGCGGAAGATGCGATCGCCAAATTGAAGAAACAAGGATTACTATAAAATCTAAAATCATTACATCAACAGGATTGCGGCTAAAAGAATATCTAAAAAGGGAATCTGGTTGACTGAAGTCGCAGCGACAAGAGCAAAACCTGCCGACCCAGGTTGCAGAAGATATCAGATTGTTCTTAGTCCGCGCAGGCGGACTTTGTTCTTGTAGTTGCGGTTTTAACCGCCAAACACTTCTCAACTTATCAATTTCTTAACCTGAAGGGATTATGGTAAATCGGTATGATCAACCAATCAGTACAGCGCAACCTCTGGGCGATCGCCCTTCTCCTGTTTGTTGCCATTGTCAGCCCCATAGTATCCCTGATGCTCAAGCAGCCTATCATGCCTAATCCGACTGCCCAGCTACTTTCCGACCCATTTTTGCAGTTGCCGACCCCCACTTCGGTGCAGGTGGTTTGGTTTACAGAATTTCCCGGTCAGGCTCATACCGTCAGCTATGGGCAGAACCTTCAGCAACAGGCAGTGGCAAAGACTAGCAAACTCAGCCGGACTCAAGAAGATCAATATTCTTTGGTCGGTGAACAGAAAGAGCGGGGGCAGGTCTATGCAAACCCCACTCCTAGGGATATTTGGCGACATGAAGCGATCGTCCCAAATCTGACACCGGGGAAGCGGATTCCTTACAAAGTTAGCAGTACCAATGGCGATGGGCTGGTAATTTCTAGCCGCGAATTTACCCTTGCTCCGGCTCCCGTTGCTGGTCAACCGCTGAAAATTCTCCTCACCTCCGATCATCAACTCATGCCCATGACGGCAGCCAACTTGCAAAAAGTCCAAGAAACCATTGGTAGAGTAGATGGAGTATTTTTTGCCGGTGATCTCCAGAATGTGCCCGATCGCGCCTCCGAGTGGTTCGATGACAACCGAGGCGGTGCTTTCTTCCCCTGTCTCCAGGGCAGAGCCAGCTACCAGCTAGAAAAAAATGGGGTGAAAACTACCTACCAAGGAGGCGAAATTATCCAACACACACCCCTCTTTGCCGCTACGGGCAATCACGAAGTCATGGGTCTGGCTGATTCCGAACTGGATCTGAATCAACAATTTAACGATCCTCGCCCCCGTGCTGCTGCTGCTCAACTCTACAACACCTATGCTCCAGTTTTGAACCCCAAGAACAATCCAGCGATTCGGGAAAATTTCATCAAAAATAATTCCTACAATACCGATACCTTCCGAGAAATCTTTAGTCTGCCGAGGAGTAAGACTGGAGACGAAAATTATTATGCCGTCAGCTTTGGCGATATTCGCTTAGTTTCCCTCTACGTGACTAATCTCTGGCGCACCCCAGACCCCAAGGCAAGGGGTAGATTTCAAGAACAACAAGCTGACCTAAATAATCCCCAAAATTGGGGTTATGGGCAGATTATTTTTGAATCTATCCAGCCGGATAGTCCCCAATACCAATGGCTAGTGCAGGAATTGAATAGCCCTGAATGGCAACGGGCAAAATATAAGATGGTCATGTTCCACCATCCCCCCCATTCCCTAGGGGGAAACATCGTCCCGCCCTATACTGATCCGGTGCAGGCGATCAATCGCAATGACCAAGGCGAAATCACCGCTGTTCGTTACGCCTATCCCCAGAGCAAGGATTATATTATTCGAGACCTAGTACCCCTCCTCGAAAAAGCTGGAACCCATTTAGTCCTCTACGGTCACACCCACATCTGGAATCGTTTTGTCAGCAAAACTGGCATGAACTTTCTGGAAAGTTCTAATGTCGGCAATACCTACGGCGCGTACACCGGGGACAAGAAGCGTCCTGTGCCCGAAAATTCCCCAGAAAAATACATAGTTACTGGCAATCCCAACGGATTATTCCCCATTATTCCCACCCTTGCCCCTATAACCGGAGAAGATGGTCAACCCCAGCCCTACCTATCCAGCAACGATATTACTGCTTTTAGCATTTTAGATACGGTTACAGGCTTGGTGAGTAGCTATCGGTTTGATACAAGGGAACCCAAGGCTGGGGTAATTAAGTTCGATGAATTTCCCTTGAACTCTAGATTGAAGGATTAATATAGCAACCCTAAATGGTTTCACCCGCCGGAGGCGGGTGAAACCATCTGCCAGAAGCAAGTTGACTTAGTAACTGTTCTCAAATGATTTAGGATTGCTACATAAAGATACTAAATCATTTGAGAACGGCTCCCCTCCGGGGAGCCGTTCTCAATCCTCTAAAATTCTCAATTCATTTAGGATAACTATATATACTTTTGCGGAAAAACTTCATTGTTCTGTGGTTAATTCTTTATGATTAAGTCATCAGGGATTAAAGCAGTCAGAGGACAATTTGTGGTCTCTAGGCTGCGAATTTACAGGAATCTTTTTTAGTTATGAACCACCAAAAACTAATTTCATCTTTGGCTGCCTTGGCTCTAATAGCTGGCGGGAGTAGTCGTGCTCTTAGTCAAGAGATTAATTTGAATTTTGCTATTCCGTCTACTTTGTTAAATGGAGGTCATCCTGAGCTACTAGCGCAAACATTCCAGCCTCCCCGTGGCAATCCTCCAGAGGGACCCGGTGGGGGAGTCCGAGGTGGTGGGAACCAGTCTATAAATATTATTCCCTTGACCCCCAAGGATGAAACTACTAATACTTTCTGGGGACAAACCCTCAGTGCTACGCCGACTTTTTTCCTTTATGTGCCTGCGGGGATTGATAAAACTATTAAATTCTATTTAGTAGATGAAGTAGAAGGTGAAACAATATATGAGACATTACTTACTCCTCCCTCTAGTGGGGGAATTGTCTCTGTACCTCTGCCTAAGGAGGGAGGGAAAACTCTTAAGGAAGAAAGGCTTTATAGTTGGTATTTTGAGGTTCAAGTCAACTTAACAGAATCTAATTTGAATCCATTGGTTAGTGGTCTTGTGAAAAGGATTGTGCCTAGTCCAGAGTTGACAAGTAGACTACAGGCGGCAGCTACTGATGACGATCGCTCAAGAATCTATGCCGCTAATGGTCTTTGGTATGATCTGCTGGCCACGGCGGCGACCCTGCGATCGACTAACCCGACGAACTGGGAGGAAATGCTCAGTTCCGTAGGTTTGGGGTCGATCGCCCAAGCTCCCCTGATTATTCCACCAACAACGATCACTAATAGCGATCGCGATCTCCCACAGAATCGTCCCGCACCAAACTAGTAGTCTGTCAACGATTAGTTGATGGGTCTACAGCATCCAAAAAGTTTTGTGGGTGTGTTTTTTGAGGGGTTGAAAACCCCTCAAAAAACACTTGACAGACTTAGGCTACGCTAAGACAGTTATTTGGGGTTAAGTATCTACTTACTTTGGTATCTACTAACTATAGCGATCCTAATTGATTTACGAACTGTAAATGGTTTAGAATGGCGCACCCTTCGGGTGCGCCATTCTAAACTCAAATAGGACTGCTATATATGCATATAGAACTTACGCGCTGTAAACAAATTCTCTAGGATTCTGGAGGTTTTGACAGGTGCTTCGCACCCGGCAAAACTTCCCACCGCGTAAGTTCTGGAATATATCTATTCCCTTAACCCTATGACTAAAATTTCCAGGGCAAGATTCCAGAAACTTGCTTGGCAGTGGCGGGGAGTCCTGATCGCGGCTCCGAGTATTGCCCTAGCGATTATTGGCTTGCGATCGCTAGGAGGGCTACAGCTATTGGAGTTGGCAGCCCTAGATCAACTATTTATTCTCCGTGGTCAAGCTCCCCTAGAATCTCAGGTAGTGATTGTGGATATCACCGAGGAGGATGTGCGAAAGTCTCGACGCTGGCCCCTGACCGATGAGCAGTTATTAACAATCCTCCAAAATATCAAAGCCCAAAAACCCAGCGCGATCGGTCTGGATATCTATCGAGATTTGGCGATCGAACCCGGTCATCAAGAATTAGTTAAGTTCATGGCAGCTACCCCAAATTTATTTGGGATTACCAAAGTTTTGGGAGAAAACGTTAAGCCACCTCTAGGTTTGAAGTATCCTGATCAGGTGGGGGCTAATGATTTAATCAACGATCCTGATACTAAAGTCCGCAGGTTTTTCCTCTCCATTCCAGTTTTGGAGCCGGGAAATGGGCAAAATCCTCCTCAAGAAAGTTCCATCAATGGCTTTGGGGTCAAACTTGCTTTGAAATATTTGGGTAATCGCCAGATCAACCCAGAAGTGGTCAACCAAGAAAAATTCCAATACCGGATCGGTAAGTTAAATCTCCAACCTTTTCAGCGTAATGATGGCGGCTATAGCCGAGTCAACGATCAAGGCTACCAACTTATTTTGAATTATCGAGGCGGGCGGGGGAGTTTTCCCCGGATCACCATGAGCGAGGTACAGGAAAATCGGATTCCATCTGGCTTTTTTACCGATAAAGTAGTGCTGCTAGGTGCCAGCGCCGACAGCTTAAATGATCTCCACAACACCCCATTTAGTAGTTCCATCACTGGGACTCCCCAAAGAATGCCGGGGGTGGAAATTCATGCTCAAGTGGTGAGTCAAATCATTAATGGAGCCATGCATAGCCGTCCCTTAATTCAGGGTTGGTCGGAAACCAAAGAAATCATCTGGATTTTTGTTTGGTCTTTGGTGGGGGGAACTCTAACTTGGGCACAGCGGAATGTCCAGCAGCGAGGCGGTCGGGCAGTCTTAAAAATCATCAGTATGCCGATCGCTGCCCTTGGCGTAATTATCTTTAGCTATAGCTGCTTTCAAGGAGGTGTCTGGGTTCCCGTTATTCCCGCCCTGCTCGCTCTCTTCGGTTCTTCCCTCAGCATCACGGGCTATATTGCCAAAACCGCCGGGGAGATCCGTGCCACCTTTGGGCGTTATATCACCGATGACGTGGTGGCAACCTTGTTGGAAAATCCCGACGGGGCAAAACTAGGGGGAGAGCGGCGCCGGATTACGATCCTCACCTCAGACTTGCGGGGCTTCACCGCCCTAGCCGAGAGCCTTTCTCCGGAAGAAGTTGTCAAGATTCTTAATATCTATCTAGGGATTATGGCGGAGGTGATTTCGGAATATCAAGGGACGATCGATGAATTTATGGGGGATGGCATTCTGGTTCTGTTTGGCGCGCCCATGCTCCGGGAAGATGACCCCCAACGGGCGGTGGCTTGTGCGATCGCCATGCAACTGGCGATGACGAGAGTGAATCAAGAAATGGCTAAACTGGGGCGATCGGAGCTAAGCATGGGGATTGGAATTAATACAGGCGAAGTGGTGGTGGGCAATATCGGCTCGGCAAAACGCACCAAATATGGCGTAGTCGGCAGCCAAGTCAACCTCACCTATCGGATCGAATCCTACACCACCGCCGGACAGATACTCATTTCCACCGGCACCCATCAAGCAGTGACTAACTCAATTACAAATCTCCCAGATTATCAACCAACCAAGCTCCAAGTTGACGATATTAAACAAGTTATTCCCAAGGGAGTCAAGGAACCAATCACCATCTATTCTATTCGGGGGATTCAGGGAAAATATCAGCTAACTCTGCCGGAAAAAATCATAGATCCCCTGCATAATTTACCAGTTCCCATTGACCTGCATTTTGCTATTTTAGACGGCAAGGATGTCAGTTCTCAGACCATTCCTGCCACTCTGGTCAAGCTGGGGTTGCGATCGGCAGAAATTGCCAGTCCAATGATTCTTGCGGATCTGACCAATATTAAAATCAACCTCATTTTGGGAAATGAGCCAACCTTAGCGGCAGAAGATATCTATGCTAAAGTATTGGGACATCAGGGAGAAAATGGCAATCTTAAAATAGTTTTTACAGCCTTAACCCCTAAAGTAGAATTATCTTTAAGAGAACTCCACCAATCCTGTCAGCCTAAATTAGTCAACTCAGAGGCTATTTATAAAGTCTGATTTTGCGCCCCCGGAGGGGGCGCAAAATCAGACCTTCTAGCCACTTTATAAATGACCTCTCAGGGAATCAAAGCTAATTAAGTAATTCCCGTTAGAGGTTATTGATAAGGTACGATTTCCCAACCCCGCCGAGGGCGGAAAATCGGAGCTTCTAGCCCCTTGATAAATGAACTCTTATTCATAGCATTCATGAGCATCATCACTAATCTCCTTAGTACCTTGTTGTTGGCAGCTTGGGTTGTGGCAGCGGCAGTATTAGCAGTCCAGAATGTCACTGGGGTTTCCCTGCGGTTTCTGGGGGGGCAAACCATTCAAATTCCTGTGGGAGTTTTGCTGGCTCTGTGTGTTGCCCTGGGTGTAGTTGCGGGGGCGATCGTGCCCTTGGTTTGGCGCATTTCCCATTCCCTCAGCGGCAAAAGATAAAAGGATTTTACCCTTTTAATTTGGCATTAGAGTGCGTAGTACAAATCTACAGATAGATAGATACGATCGGGTGCAGACAATCCACAAAAAATACCAACTTTGCATGATATTGACCTTCAGGTCGTTATTTAACCTAAAATTCAGATTAGGTGTTCCTTTTGTGTAAAAGTTTAGTAAAGTTCTTGTGTAAAAGTTTAGTCTTCTGTGTAAAAGTTTAGTAAAGTTCTCTCGCCCCAAAAGAAGTTATGACTACGGATACTGCCAAAATTCTCATCGTTGATGATGACTCCGCCATTCGCAATCTGGTTCTCCGCTTTCTTAGTCGTAAGTACCAAGTAGAATCAGCCGCCGATGGTAAAACTGCAATGGCAATATTCCCGAAGTTTCAGCCAGATTTGGTGATCTTGGATGTTAATCTCCCCGATGCTTTGGGCTACAACCTCTGTGAGCAGATGCAGAGCAATACCAATGTCTTTGTCCTGATGCTGACCAGTAGAACCGACAACACGGATAAGCAGCAGGGATTTGAGCAAGGGGCAGATGACTATCTGACTAAACCCTTTGATTTGCAAGAACTGGAGTGGCGAGTGGCGGCAATTTTGAAGCGGCAGCGCCTAGTTGTACCTTCTCCGCAACAACGCATAGTTTTCAAAAATCTGATCATTGATGTAGAACGGCGGGAAGTGACGGTTAATAATGAAGTCATTTATTTAACTGCCTTGGAATTTGACCTACTATATTTTTTGGCAAATAATCCCGGTCGGGTACTGAAGCGGGAAGAGTTGATCAAGCAGGTGTGGGAGTATGAATATACCGGAGAGCAACGCATAGTTGATGTGCATATTGGGCAAATCCGCCGCAAAATAGAGTTAGATGTAACTCAACCGGCAATGATTCAAACCGTCCGGGGAGTGGGCTACAAGTTCATCACTCCTGATCAAGATTAAGGATTACGCAACTATAGCGATCGCTAATGGGATAATCTTTATCCCAGATCAAGTTAATATTTATGAATGGGCAAGGGCAGGCGATCCATAGTTCCCAAAATCATTACCCCCAAAATCATTACCCTAGGACTACCTAACTTATGCAATTCATTGACCAAGTGGAAATTAGCGTCGCCGCCGGGAAGGGCGGCGATGGAATGGTATCCTTTCGCCGGGAAAAATATGTCCCAGCAGGGGGACCTTCCGGGGGCAAGGGAGGCAAAGGTGGGGATGTGATCATTATGGCGGTGGAGGATCTACAGACCTTGATTGATTTTCGGTTTGCCCATCATTTTAAGGCGGAAGATGGCGTGCGGGGTGGGTCAAATAATTGCACGGGGGCGAATGGAGCCGATCGATTGATCGAAGTCCCCTGTGGTACGATGATCTTCGATCGTGATACCGGGGAATTAATTGAGGATTTGATCTATCCCGATCAGGTATTCTGCATTGCCAAGGGAGGCAAGGGCGGACTAGGCAATAAGTTCTTTCTCAGCAATAGCAACCGCGCCCCCGATTATGCCCTGCCGGGTTTAGAAGGAGAAGCAAGGAATCTTCGCCTAGAATTAAAACTCTTAGCAGAGGTGGGAATTATTGGCTTGCCCAACGCTGGAAAATCCACTTTAATCTCGACCATTTCCGCCGCTCGTCCCAAGATTGCTGATTATCCTTTTACAACTTTAGTGCCGAACTTGGGGGTGGTGCGGAAACCCAGTGGAGATGGCACGGTGTTTGCAGATATTCCGGGATTGATTGAGGGAGCACACATGGGGATTGGTTTGGGTCACGATTTCCTGCGCCATATTGAACGGACAAAAGTTCTGCTCCATGTGGTAGATGTGACTTCAGAAACTGCGATCGCCGATTACCACACCATCCAAGCAGAACTCAGCGCCTACGATCATGATTTAAGTACCCGTCCCCAAGTGTTAGCGTTGAATAAGATTGATGCGATCGATGAAGCTGCTCAGCAAGATATCTTGGCTCAGTTTCAAAACATCACCAAGGCTCCTATTTTTCTCATCTCCGCAGCTACCAAGGCAGGCTTAGCTCCTCTACTCCAAGCTATTTGGAAGACCTTAGATAATCTAGAGCATCTAGATGAGCTTGCTACAGCAAACCGCAGATAGCAGGAGCCTGACAAACTGGTTCTAAATTTACAGCAGTATGAGAATGGGCTTCGACGATCCTCAGCCCACTCTCAAACCCATCATTGATCCGACTTTCAACCACTCCATAACTATGGGGATTGATTGCAACAGGAAAATAGAAGAGGCGATCGCCTCTGGCTATCTGGCACCAGTAACTAATAAAAATGAATCCTAATTTGCCAGCACCAAAAGATTAGATAAGTGGTTGGACAGTAAGCTTAAATCCAAGTGCCCTAGCAACTTTAGTCACTGTCGCAAAAGTAGGGTTACTATCAGGAGATAATGCCTTGTATAGTCCCTCTCTTGTTAACCCAGAGTCTTTTGCCAACTGACTCATATTTTTAGCACGAGCAATAACGCTAAATGCATGAATTATTGCCATCGGATCGTCTCCTGACTCCTCAAGACAAGCTTCCAGATATCACTGAATATCTTCTTCGGTTTTGAGATGCTCTGCGGAGTCCCAGCGAGTAGTAATTATAGCCATAGCTCAATCCTTAGTTAACAGTATAAAAATTGTCAATCACTTATTTTTCTATCCAAAATCATAGTAAGTGCCATTCTAGTTAGGACGGGGACGTTTTCGAGGGCGCGCTCCGCGCGCCCTCGAAAACGTCCTAATCAAAGCGGCGACCACTATACAACAATCGAAGGGCGATTGCTACAATGGCGAAGAGTAGCAAGCCGGAAGTGTTGGGGTTTCCTGTATCAATTCAATCTAGGGCGATGCGATCATATTATTTTTGACCTAACACTATACCCTCAATCCAATTCTTAATATGATCATGTTCTTTGTAGCCTAGTCGGTAAACATCACGTTTGACCCAACCGATCGCATCACGGGTCAAATGGCTTGTTGTAACTATTACTCCCTTTGTTGCCTTTTCAGCATCACGAACCGCTGATAGCTCTCTAACCTCATTGAGTTTAACTTTGTTTGTTTGGCTGTACTTCTTCGCCTGCCATACTGAACGAATCTCTCCAAGCGTTTCATCGAACCTAGTAGCAACAACATCTATACCACCGTCTCTTGTTTGTTGCGTTATCTTAACTTTCCAGCCTTCAACTTCCAAAAGACTACCTATCAATTCCTCAAAAGCACGCGGTTTAAGTTCTGACAAAAACCTTCCTTCATGTAGAAGGTCAGCAGCAAGTAGCAAACACGAAGAAGAGGTAGATAGCCAAGTAGGTGTTAATGAATTAGCTGGTATCCAAAGTGTCGTTTCATCCGGTTCATGTTGAGTTACAAAACTATGCCAAGGCAAATCTGCATCTAGCCAGCTTTGATTATTTGCCCAATCCTGGAGGTGATTGCGGAACTCTTCTAACCAATCTTCTGTAGCATTTGCGGTAAAAAAGCCGTACAAACCGGGATCGGTCAATTGTTCAACTGTTTCTTCATCCAGCAATGCATTGTGAAAAAGAAAATCATCAATTTCTTCATCAGTTGGTAAGCCAGTTGGAGGGGCATAATATTCCTTATCTGATGATAATCGTGATGAACGATGAGTTTCAATATTTGGGATAATTGCTTCAGCAACCATATCACGGAGATAAATGGTGGTTACTTCTTTCATAGACTTCAGGCTTTGACTGCTATTTTTAACTGCTCTTTGCCTTGAATACTAACACATAGCTTATAAGTATCACCTTTTCCAAAAACTAGGCATTACAATTATAGGCATTACAATTAATAGTTATGTTACAACTTGCAACTACAAGTTCGTTTATCACTGTTACATTCCGCCAACCCCGCTATAGCAAAGAAGAATTTGCCCGACGTGGACACGAAATCTATGACTACTAAAGCAAGCCTAAAACTAACTAGCCTAAAACTAACTAAAGAACAGTACCTCCTCTACGATGACGGGACTGATAATTGCTATGAATGGGAGGATGGATTACTAGTTGAAATGCCGCCAGAAAGTAAAAGAAATAATCGGATTGCGGTGCAGTTGCAGTATGTCTTAGCCCAATACTTACCGACAATTTTTATAGATTTGAGAATCAGAATTGAGGTAGTTAGCAACGAATATCGCTATCGATGGCCAGATTTATTAGTCCACACCCCAGAGTCGGAATCCGCCATGCCCGATGATGACCAGAATACCCTATGGATTTCCATGCCAGCCCCGGCTTTAGTAGTGGAAGTGGTATCCCCCGGAGATAGCCGCGATAGGGATTATCGCCGTAAGCATGGGGAATACGAAAATCGAGGTATTCCTGAATACTGGATCATTGATCCTAAAACTGAACAAATTACAGTTTGTACCTTAGTAAATGGGATTTATCAAGACATGGTAATTACTGGAGAGCAGCCCTTGATTTCTAGCATCATGCCTAGTTTTAACCTTACTGCCAACCAGATACTAGAATTGGGTAACTAAGCAAAATTTATGGCGATCGATGCGGTCACAAAGCCTTGCGCCCCTACTAACTATTTTTAACCTGCCCTGGATTTGAGGAGTAAGAGAAAATTATGACTATTAAAGTTTTACATTTATCTGACGTGCATATGGGCAGTGGTTTCTCCCACGGCAAGGTGAATCCAACTACGGGGTTGAATACTCGTTTGGAAGATTTTAGTAATACCTTGGGGTTATGTATCGATCGCGCCCTTGCCGAACCTGTGGATTTAGTCATCTTCGGTGGCGATGCCTTCCCCGATGCTACACCGCCGCCCTACGTGCAGGAAGCTTTTGCCAGTCAGTTTCGCCGCCTAGTCGATGCCGGAATCCCCACCGTGTTACTAGTGGGCAACCACGATCAACATTCCCAAGGCTTGGGGGGAGCTAGTTTATCCATCTACCGAACTTTGGGAGTGCCGGGGTTTATTGTCGGCGATCGCCTGACTACCCACAAAATTCCTACTAACAATGGCATGGTGCAAATTGTCACTCTGCCGTGGCTGACCCGTTCCACCCTGATGACGCGGGAAGAAACCGCCGAGTTATCCCTTGCGGAAATTAATAAACTATTGATGGAGCGTCTGGCTCCGGTGATTGAATTTGAAATACGTCAACTTGATCCCGAATTACCTACGATCCTGCTAGCACACCTGATGGCCGATCGAGCCAGTTTGGGGGCAGAGAGATTCCTCGCGGTGGGGAAGGGGTTTACGATTCCTTCGGGGTTTTTGACCCGTGATTGCTTTGATTATGTGGCTCTTGGTCATGTCCATAAACACCAGAACCTCAACCCCAGCAATGATCCTCCGGTAATCTATCCCGGCAGTATTGAGCGGGTGGATTTTAGTGAAGAAAAGGAAGAGAAGGGCTACGTGATGATTGATCTCGATCGAGGCAAAGCCATCTGGGAATTTTGCCCTCTGCCAGCACGGGTTTTTCAAACTATTGAGGTGGATTTATCTAAATCTGAAGACCCCCAAGCCGATCTGGTGAAAGCAATTTCTAAAAAGCAAATCAGTGAGGCAGTAGTCCGGGTGATCTACAAAGTCCATCCCGACCAACTGGATGCGATCGCTATGAATGCTCTCCACGAATGCCTGACCTCTGCCCACAGCTACACCATCCAAGCGGAGCTAATCAGTCAACTTTCTGTGCCTCGGCTGCCGGAACTGGGTGTGGATACTAGCGTTGACCCCCTCGTGGCGTTGCAAACCTATTTGAATCACCATAGCCGCCTCAGTGCGATCGCTCCCCAAATGTTAGAGGCAGCCCATCGACTGTTGGCAACGGCGACCAGTGACTAGTTTAGACTGCTAGGGAAATAGGGAAAATGCCAACTACATAATACCGAAAACTATTTCGCCTCACTGTAGTAGTTGATAGGTAATGAGATTGGCAACTATTTCGACCAAGCGATCGTCCTATCAAGAAACATCTTCCTATCCATAACTATGAAATATCTCAAACTATCTCGCAAAGCTCTTCTCTTTGTAGCAATTTTCTACACTTTTTACTTGATTAAATCGGGTTTAGGGATTAATATTTCCCACAACTACCACCTCAAAGATGTTTTTATCCGTCCAGTTGAATTGGTCAAAGCTACAGCCCATAGGTTCTTGAAATCTCCAGCCCAGACCAATCCCACTAAAGTCTCTGGAATAGTGCTAAACAAGTAAGGATATCTCCCTGTCAAAGTTGGGGAGCTGGGGGGGTGATTCCGGTTAATAGTTAATAATGATGCAAAAATCTAATTACGCCTCAATCGATCGATTAGCGGAAGTTCCAGTACTCAGGGATATACAAACTGTCGACCTCATTGCCTTACAACCTGATGCAATTCTTCATATTTATCAGAAGGGAGAAGTCGTCATGCATGAAGGAGATCGCCTATCTCCACAACTCTACATATTGTTGCAAGGCGAACTCCGACTCACTCGCAGCGGGACATCAGGGAAAGAAACCTTATTCCGCACCCTATTTCCTCAGGAGATTTTCGCGGCTCCAGCACTTTTCGGAGATGCGATCGCCCCCGCCACAGTTACTGCCATGATGATTTCCCAAGTTTTGACCATCGAACGGGAAGCACTACTTCAGCAAATTCAGAATACGCCTGAAGTAGCGTTGAGGATTTTAGAAATTTATAACCAGCGTTTGCAAAAGATGCATCAAACGATTCATGATTTAGTCTCAGAACAAGCGAGCGTTAGATTAGCGCATCTACTGCAAAACTATGTCACCCAATACGGTGTGATGACTAGTCCCCAAGGAGACGAGCTAAATCTCAAACTCTCTCATTATCAAATTGCTCGGACTATTGGTATTACCTACGAAGAATCCGTCCGACTATTTAGCCAACTAAAAACCATTGCACAATATCAGCGCAATGGAAAAATCACGATTCTTGACTGGGAGAAGTTAAATGCAATTGCGGATGGATTACTTAATCTTAAAGAAATTAGCACTTCGGATTAGTCCTAATTCTATTTCACGAAAAGAGCAATACTTATAATTTTTAACCTTACATAGGGCACAAAGCCTTCATTGGTGTCAACTTAATATCAAAGGCAGTTCTATTTACTGTTTTCAGCACCTGCCAACATCAGTTCGGCAACTGCGGTATAAGCATCAACCCAAGCTTGCTCGATCGATGGAGTCCAAGCTTCCTGTAAATAATGGGCAAATGTTTTTAATAAAGCCCCACCCACCATTGGATAATGTTCAGCTAGTACACCATACTTGACATGCCTTGTACCCAAACCACTGAGTGTATTAGTTAATACATCGGGTTTCCGGAGGCTTTCGACTACAAATTCCAACGATTTGAAAAGTTTCTTTTTTTGCTCTGCCATATCAGGATTAGTAAATAAAGGTCTAACGATCGGATAGTCCTGAAACAAAATGGCATAGAAAGTATCGGCAAATTCGGTACCGCGATCTTTCACTTGAGAAAAACTAGACTCTAATAGTTGAAGATTCAAAGACATAAAATAGTTGCTCCTGATGATTTCCTGCTAGTAGTCTGTCAAACTCCAGCAAGTTTATCCATGAGGTAGCTCATAGATTAAACTAACTTTGTTGAGCATATTCCCTAAAACCCCATGCCTAAACCTATTACTCCTAAACTTGTTACTCCCGATCCTGTTACTCCTGTTCCTGCTCAATCTGTCACCAATGAATTAATCTATCGCTACCCTCCCCTAGAAGCAGGAATTTTGCTCAAGCGCTACAAGAGATTTTTTGCCGATATTCAACTTGATTCAGGAGAAACCATCACCGCCCACTGCCCGAATACTGGTCCCATGACTGGAGTTTCGACGGTACGCAGCAGAGTCCAAGTTTCTAAGAGTGATAACCCCAAGCGGAAACTAGCTTACACTTGGGAGCTAATTGCGATGGGGGATCAGCCAGATTCTGGTGAGGAGGTTTGGGTCGGGGTGAATACTTCCATGCCCAACCGAATTACCAAACTTGTCCTAGAGAAAAATCTCCTGCCCCAGTTGGGCAGTTATCAAGAAATTAAATCCGAAGTTCCCTACGGCGAAGATAAAGGTAGTCGGATTGATTTCTTGTTGACGGGAGCAGAGGGTTTCACCCCAACTTATGTTGAGGTCAAGAGTACCACCTTGGCAGAGCCGCCCTTGGCATTGTTCCCAGATACAGAAACCACTAGGGGACAAAAGCACCTGCGAGAACTCACCGCCCTCCTGCCCCAATCACGGGGAGTAATGTTGTATTTTATTAATCGTGGGGATTGCGATCGCTTTAGCCCCGGCGATGCCTACGATCCTACCTACGGTAAACTTTTGAGAGAAGGAGTAAAGCAAGGTCTGGAGGTGTTGCCCTGTCGATTTGCGATCACTCCAGAGGGTATCTCCTATCTTGGTTTAGCAGAGTTAGTTCTATAGAAATTATGCACATCGATATTACAGCACTTTGCGTTCAAATGAGACACATCACAAATATTGAAAGTCCTATCAATGTTGGGTTTGAGAGTGGGTGGCTGTAGCCACCCACTCTCAAACTGCTGTAAGTAGGGTGGGCAGTGCCCACCTTACCCTACTAAATTAAGTACTAAATAAAATCTCTATGCACCAAAAACCTTGGCTCAAAATTTTCACAGTTATTATCTGTTTATTCTTAGCAGTTAATCTATCTGCCTGCGGCAAAAAAATATCTGAAATTACCGGGACTCCCCGCCCCGGTTGGGTAGCAATTAAAGGTGAAGGAGTTGCCCTGTTTTTACCCCAAGGATTTGTGGGGGGAAATCCGGGACGAGATTTGGATAAAATCACCGAGCAATTAAAGGCGATCGATCCCAATTATGAGCAAAAACTATTAGGCATTACCCAAAATCCTACCGCTGTGGCTTTACTTGCTTTTAAGTATGCTTTTGATACTTCTACTATTGAGCCTCAAAACACAAAAGATTGGAGTATAAGTGGCAATATTCCTGCACCTAATAATATCGCTACTATTAATGTTAATATCACTAACCAATCCCTGCCAAAGGAAGCATCTTTGAATAGTATCATGGAGAGTAGTAGCCAAAAAATCGCCAAGATTTATCAGGTTTCCGAACAGAAAATAATCTCCATTAAGCAACAAGATGGAGCAAGAATTATCGCCGCCACTCCTAATAGCAAACCAGCCATCAAACAAGTCTTCTATTTAATTCCTAAGACAGAGCAGAAAAAGCTCTGGGTAGTTACCTATACAACCCTTAGTCAAGACTTTGATAGTTTTTTACCTATGTTCACAGAAAGCATAGAAACTCTGCAATTTCTTTCTTGATTTGATTAGAGGTCATTTATCAAGTGGTTATAAAGTCTGATTTTCCGCCCCCGCCGGGGGCGGAAAATCAGACTTTATAAATAGCCTCTTAGGGATTAATGTAGGTAAAGTCATGGTGGAATATAGTGGAGTTAAAACAAGTCATTATCGCTTACAAATCTGGGCATTCCCAAAGCCAGAAATGGGCCGATCGCTGTGCTAGGGAGCTAGAACAATTGGGCTGTGATGTATTGATGGGACCAAGCGGAATTAGGGATAATCCTTTTCCTGTCTTCCTTGCTTCGGCAAATCAACCCATTGACCTGTGCATTGTCCTCGGAGGCGATGGCACAGTTTTGGCGGCGGCGCGGCAGTTGGCTCCAGAGGGGATTCCCCTATTGGCAATTAATATTGGTGGGCATTTGGGTTTTTTGACTGAGCCGATCGAGGAATTTGAGAATACCCAAAAAGTTTGGGAGCGCCTCCAAGAAGATCGTTATGCCATCCAACGGCGAATGATGCTCCAAGCAAGGCTTTATGAAGGGGATAGACGAGATTGTGAACCGATTAGTGACAATTTCTTTTGTTTGAATGAAATGTGCATCAAACCTGCCAGTATCGATCGAATGCCCACGGCAATTATCGAGATGGAAGTAGACGGGGAAGTGGTGGATCAGTACCAAGGAGATGGTTTATTAGTCGCCACCCCTACGGGTTCAACTTGTTACAACGCCTCGGCAAATGGCTCGATCGTCCATCCCGGCATGGAGGCAATTATTGTTACCCCCATTTGTCCCTTGAGTTTGTCTAGTCGTCCCTTGATGTTACCAGCAGGCTCGGTGGTGAGTGTCTGGGCGCTGGGAGATTTTGAGACAAATAATAAGTTGTGGACTGATAGTGCGATCGCAACTTCTATTTATCCGGGACAAAGAATCGATATTCGCATGGCAGATTTTCAAGGCAAGTTTATTTTATTGCGAGAAAATTATTCTTTCTATCAAACACTGCGAGAAAAATTACAATGGGCAGGAGCAAGAATTAAATACACCAATAATCATCATAATTAACCCTCGTAGGGTGGTGTTTTATTAGTGGATGAAATTGATACAGGACTGCACTTTAGCACCATGACTGATATGTGGAAATTAGTCTGGGAAACGTCTAAACGGCTTAATGTTCAGGTTTTTGCTACTACTAATAGTGATGATTGCTGGAAGAGTTTAGCTGATATTGCAAATCTGGATAATCCAAGTAGGGAATTAAGTTTGGAATTTGGATTATGCCAGATAATAAAATGCGGGGAATATTAGAGACTTTCTTGACTTCTATAGCGATCCTAAATGGTTTCACCCGCCGAAGGCGGGTGAAACCATTTACTAAAAGCAAGTTGACTTGGCAACTGTTAGAAAATGATTTAGGACTGCTATATAATTCCTACAGAAAACGAACCACTATGGCAGTTTGCCCAATCAGCAACTCAAGAAGCAAAAAGTAAGGAAGCAACATTTAAGGATACTCATTTAGATAAGGCAAATATTTATACGTGGTTAGCTTGGCAGTATCCGCCGGGACTACAAATACATGAGCCAATTAAACACAGCAAGGATCAAATCCTATATCCACAGCATCCTAATGCTCAAAAGTTTGTGGCTTGGTTTAAGGCTTTGTATGACCTGACCTGATCGATCGATTATCTAGGACTGCTATAGTTAAACCCTGAAGCAAATAATTTTAAGTAATTTTTCAAGTAATTTAGGTAAGCGATCGCTATGACTGACAAATCCCTAGAATCCCTCTCCGCCGACCTCCAACAGTTGATCACCAAACTTCCAGACCTCGAACATGGCAAATGGATTCAAAGAGCTTTAGCAGTTTTATTGAGAATTACTGGGGAAGAAATTGAGCGTCTAGATTGGAAAATCCTCACCGCCGCTCTAGAAGATATGGAAGGAGCCTTTCAGGTGTTTTATCAATACCACCATATTCGGAAGATTGCCATTTTTGGCAGTGCCAGAACCCCCAAAGATAAGCCAGAGTATCAACTAGCGGTGGATTTTGCCCAGTTCATTACCCAACAGGGCTACATGGTGATGACCGGGGCTGGGGGTGGGATTATGGAAGCCGCCAACGAGGGCGCGGGGATGGAAAATTCCTTTGGCTTAAATATTATGCTGCCCTTTGAACAGGGAGCTAATCGGTTTATTGAGGGTGATTCTAAGTTAATTCGGTTTAAATATTTCTTTACTCGGAAGTTATTTTTCCTGAGGGAAAGTGATGCGATCGCTGCGTTTCCCGGCGGCTTTGGTACTCTAGATGAAACTTTTGAATCTCTAACTCTTTCCCAAACCGGAAAATTTGGTCCCATTCCCATTATCCTCATCGATTATCCCGGCGGCAACTATTGGAATGCTTGGCAAGAATATGTCGAAGAACATTTGGTTAAGCGGGGTTTAGTTAGTGGTCATGATGGTAGTTTATATACCATTACCGACGACATAGAAGTTGCTTGTCAAACTATTAGTAACTTCTATCGAGTTTTCCACTCTAGTCGCTATGTGGGAGATAAGTTTGTGATCAGACTGAAGCAGGATTTATCTGACGAGAATATTACCTATCTCAATGATAATTTCCAAGATATTCTTGTTTCTGGAAAGATTGCCAAAACCGCTGCTTTTCCGGAAGAAGCTGGCGATCCATCCATTGATTTACCTCGTTTGTTTTTACACTTTAATCAAAGAGATTTAGGTCGTTTGTATCAACTAATTGGGGTAATTAATTCCCTAGGGATTTCTTCTGAAGCAATAGAACATCCAGAGATTAAATAACGTCAATTCAGGATAAGAAATACCCCTAATACCATTTTACGAAAACCAGCACCATTATCGCTGGCTGAGCGAAGCCGAAGTAGCCAAAACTCTACGGGAAACTCCTGCTGCATTTGCCGTCCCTTCGACTTCGCTCAGGGAACTGGATTGTCCTCGCTCGATCAGGGAACGTCTATAGGCTCATGGTCAGATATTTTGCTTAAAGCGAATTCAGGGTAAATAGCTAGTCTGGGACGATCGCCTCAAATATCCTTTGATCTATGGGAGCATCGATTTCCCCCTCCTTAACTTCAAAAGTTGTATTAGTCGCTAAGGGTTGGTTCAGGACTTGTAGGCATAATTCGGCAATATCTTCCCTTGTCACCTGCCCTCGGATATTGTCACCTTGCTCAATGATTAATAGCTTGCCGCCGGGTTTTTCTGTTAGGGCGCAGGGGCGAATAATTGTGTAGGGAACCCCGCTCGATCGTACTGCCTCTTCTCCCCGCAATTTCCAAGTTAAAATCCCTCCCAACTGGTCATTCATACGCACTGCTGGCGGTTCTTCCTCTAGGTTAATCCCCGGTCTGCCCGGACGAGTCACCCCAGCGGAACTGATCATGATAAATTGCGGTAATACTTGTCCACCATAGGCATCGATCGACTTCACCTTCAGGGCAAAATTACCGGGCTGGAAATGGGGATTTAATTCCCCATCAAACTCAAATTTACTCAACATCAATTGCAGGGCAGTAATCTTTTGGGGATTAATCGGCGGGACATTATCTAAGGTTTTGGCACGGAAGACCGGGACAAAATTCTTAAAGGGAATATTAATATCTAACCATTGGTCTTGAATCGTATCAAAACTAGCTGCGTAGGCAACTCCATCCCAAGTGGCTTCGGTGCGAATAAATAATTTATAGCGGTTGCCATCACCACATATTTTTAGAGTAATTCCTTGATAGTTTTCGAGATTTATAGTCGGCTCAAAATTCCGGGTTCTGGTAGAGGCAAACCCTCCAGAATTAGCGATCGAAACCTCTCCAGAAAACAGGGCATAATCTTCCCTAATTTCAAAGCTACTTTGGCTCAAACCACCCATCACTCCATCATTAATTACCCCCCACATTTCTTGATAGTTAGGAGAATTTAGATTCATCGCCGCAAAATCAAAGATAGTTTTTGTCCCCGGCGGAGACAGGTGCTGGTGGGCGGCAGTAACGAGGTTTTTAATTCCCTGATAATCGACGATTTCTGGGCTATCTACCACTTCTGGCATATAGAATTTCAGCCCTTGATAATATTTGGCTCGATCGCTAGTGTCGCCCCCTACTGGTTGCACTTTTACCCCAGTGCAGCAAATTACCGCCCCCACCTCGGCAAATACTGCGGGAGTTAAGGTTTCGGCGATCGTGATATCCGCTTCTATCAAAGCAGCCCGATCTCCTAGCATCTCCCTTGCCCTTTGACTATCCCGCACCAGAGCGCGATAAGGTAATCCTAAGTTTTCTAGCCGTCTGACAACTCTTTTGCCCACCCCACCCGTTGCGCCAACGACTAAAATTGTTTTCATGGTTTGATAATTGTTAATTGTTAATTGTAGGGATGCAAGGCTTTGCTCCCTCAATAGGTACTACAGCAAAAACAATGACTACTTTCCCTGAGATTGCGCCCAGAGAGTTGCCAAGGCTAGGCGAATTGATTCGCCAACTAGGGAAAATCTTGCCGATTCCTCCACATTTTTTTCCCATTCCATCAATTGAGTTTGGAAACTAGAATCTTGCTGCGATCGCTTCACCAATATCTTGCCAATAATACTTTTTTGCACCTCCTCAGTAGAAATACCTCTTTCTTGGAGAAATATTAGTAAGCGCTGGACGCTTTCAACAAATTTCTCTGGTTCTTGGTACATAATAATTCGCTGAATCTGATTCACAACTTCTTGGTAGATCCGCTGGCGATCGTCCTTGGCGATTACTTTAGGCACAATTGATTCTGGAGCTTCCTGTACCTTAGGCTCAATAGGCAGTGGCTTAGCAAGCTGTGATTTAATCTCCATCAACTTATAGATTTCTCGCTGATGATTTTGGAACCGTTGAGCAATTTCTGGATAGAGCTTGAGAATCCTCTGTGCCAGAATTTTACTATTAATCAGGCGGTTGCCTTGGAGCCGCAGCAGATAATCAATCTCTTGCACCTCATAGGATTTCACCTCAAGTTTTAGATCACTACATTCCATTTCCACTTGACTAATAGTTAAAGCCAACACTGTCCATTGGATAGTCTCCGAGAAATTTACCTCAATAATTGTGGAATCTTCTGTAGTAGTTTTGCCCAACTCACCGGGGGTAAAATGGCGATCGGCGGGAAAGCGATCGGCGGGTTTCTTCGTCGCATAATTAAAGCGAGTAAACACAAAATTACAATCAGCCTTAGACAGATCCACATCCTCCAGATACCAATTATAAATACAGCATCCAGTCATCTGAGCTTGATCAAACTTCGTCCGAATAATGCGAGTTTCGAGTAAATAAGCCCCAGCCATATTTGCCTCACTCAAACTAGCATCACAAATATACGCCCCGCTCAAATCCGCCTCCCGCAGATCCGCCCCCCGCAGGTTTGCCCCCGTTAAATCTGCCCGCAAGAGATAGACACTTTGCAAGACCGATCGCAACAGCAAAGTTTGACATAAACTCGCCTTGAGCAGATAAGCCCCGGTCAGGTTAGCCCGGCTAAGATCCGCTCCATCTAGTACCGCGTCACTCAGGTCTGCGCCCATCAGCATCACCCGATACATATCAGCCTCTCGCAGATTGCAGCCCCGCAGATAAGCCGAGGTTAAATTCGCCTCGGTTAAATTAACCCCCAGCAAATTTGCATCCCGGAGATTCGCCTCTTCTAGATTGCTCTCCCGGAGGTTTGCTCCCTGAAGATTGGCATTAATTAAGCTACTTCGACAGAGTTTTGCCTCCATCAGTTCACAGTCAGCAAGGTTAACTCCATCTAATTTTGCCCTTTCTAGGTTGACCTGCTCTAGCTTGCCCCTTTGGAGATTCACCCCGCTCAAGTCTGCTTCCTGTAGATCTGCCCAGTGGAGGTCGGCTTCTTGGAGGTTGGCAAGACGCAAATCTGCCTTATTTAACTTTGTTCGGCTGAGGTCAGCCTGCTCAAGATTGGCACGATTCAGGTTAATACTACGGAGATCAGCCTGTTTCAAGCAAGCCCCCGTCATCACTGCATTGCTGAGGGTTGCCCAACTCAGATTTGCTTCCGTCAGGTTTGCTCCCGTTAGGTTTATATCTCGGAAATTCATCCCACTCAAGTTAACCCCAGCAAGGTCAACATGGGAAAAATCCCTTTCTCCTTTTTGATATTGGCTGATAAATTGCTCCAATTCCATAGTTCTGACTGGAGTTGAGATGCTTCTTCTAGTTGATGTGACCTATCCCCCTCTAATTCTAGGTTACAAACCGATACTTTAATCTAATCCACCCGTAATTGTTCAGATTCGGCGAGGATCGGGTTCAGTCCGAACCAGGTGCCGAGTTCGTCCAGATATTCAAAAACAAACAGGCTGCGGAGGAGGGTTTGGTAGCCTTCTTCGCCGACTACGGCTTTCTGTGCCTGAACTGATTTGAGGAGTGCCCATTCATTGGCGGTGATGGCGCGGATCAGGGAGTCGCGCTGGGTAGCGATTACTTCTTCGAGGGTGTCTCGATCGATGGGTGGGTCTTGCTTTTGCAGACAACCGTAGAGGAGGACGAGGAGGTTGCGGACGTGACCACCACTGACGGTACAGAGGCGATCGCAAGTTTCGGGATGATCAAATACTTGGTCGAGGTATTGGGCGCGTTCTGCTGGGGGCAGATTAGGAAAGGCACGGGCGAGAACCATCTCTTGTAAGAGGTGGATACCCTCTGGGTGGAGTTGGTCGCTACGATTTTTGACCCGCACCATGGGCAGGACTTTGGGAGCGCCGCCGAAGCGATCGCTTAATGGTGCGATCGAATTGGAGAAGTTGAGGACGAGGGGGGTGGTATAGACCATGTGGCAATGGAATTGGCGGAGTTTTTCGCCACGGGTGACGAAGATATATTCGGCTTGGTTGCGTTCTTTAGTGTTTTCGAGGCGATCGAGGCTATCAACGATCGCAACTATGCCTTTTTGTCCCCGCTCTTGGAGTGCTTTGTTAGCAGGTTCAAGGAGTTCTTTGTTGATTAGTTCTAATAGGTTATCGGTTTGGGGTTCGAGGTGTTGCCGCAGTCGGGCGCGGGCATCGGGGTTGCCTTTGAGTTTGGCGCTAAATTTGCCGATGCCGAGGAGGTCGGCGGAGATTTCGCCGCTGGTGCTGGCAGAGACTTTGCCCACGAGGGGAATGGTGCCTTCGCCGGAGACGCTGCTGACATCTGTTTGCAGAATGCTCCAAGTTTTTTGCAGGAGTCCCTGAAAGTTGGTGGGATGGAGTTCGATGTTGGCGGCGGTGAGGCTTTTGCTGATTTGCCGGGCAACGGAGAGGAGAATATCGGAAATATCTACATCAGTCATGACTAGATCTTCGCTGGAGTCGAGAGAGACGACGTGAAAGCCTGCTTGTTCGAGGTCGTATTTGAGTTTGCCAAGTTCGGTGGATTTGCCGCAGCCGATATGGCCAGTGAAGAGTTGATGGCTGGTATTTTCGCGGGTAATGGTGCGATAGAGTTCGTCGATGAGGCTGACGGTGGTGCGTTTGCCGCTTCTGGCTTTGGTGAAGTCGATGTAGTAGTTGCGATCGATTTCGTTGGTGACGATGAGGGTTTTGTTGGGGTTGCAGGCTTGGAAGAATTTGAGTGGATCGAGGTTCATGGGTTTATGGATTGGTGGAGTTTATCCCGTAGGGTGGGCATTGCCCACCTATTTGAATATTGTGATCTGATTGGGGCTGAGAAAGAATCTCTGAATCGAAAAATATGCGGATTGGCAAATAACTGAAGTTTAGACTAAATTCAAAAAAATGGAAGCGCTCTCAAAAGTCGGGAATCTAACCCAAATCTCTCCCTCGACTCCAAAATCCTCGCCAGATTCCCGACCTTTTCTCTGCAAATCGACCCATCTCCTGCATGGGGACAGAAACATTTCCCTATCTTCCGTTTCCCGGAATAAATTAACGTAAGTTCGATGTTTTAAAAGCCTGATCGAATTCAAATTAGACAAGATGAGGACTGAGCGAAGTCGAAGTCCGGCTCTGGGGGGCTGGTTTCGACTTCGCTCAACCAGCCTGAGGAAACCCTGCACAACGTGAGAACGAAACAGATCGTCAATTTTTGACATATTGCACCACGGCTAGGTCTAAAACTTCTTGGCGGAAATAGCGACTTAATTCGTTTGGTGTCCGTATATCAGCTTTACGCCCAACGATTTCTGAAAGTTCGATTTCCATGCCAGCCAAGCCTAGATATCCGGGGGTTTGCCCTTGTTCAAATTCCACCAAAAAATCAACATCACTTTCTGGGGAAAAATCATCTCGCAAGATTGAGCCAAATAGGGCTAGTTTCTGCACATGATGGCGCTGGCAAAATTCTGCTAACTGAGTTTGTGAAATGTTAATTGCTATGGTTGGCATGGTGAAACAATCTCCTATAAATTAAAAATATCAGAAAGGCTTGGGTGGGGGGATGCCTTCACAGGCTGTTTTGGCACGTTGGCGGAGGGTGCGGTCTGCTTTGGGGAGGCTGGGATCGTTGCTGAGAGCTATAAAATCTTGCAGATAGTTGCAACTTCGAGCCAAGGAGAAATCTAGATCAATATTCCATACCTGCGCCGTTTTATCATAACTTCCAGTCAACACACTCTGGCCATCGGGGGCAAAGGCAACGCTAGAGACATAATCTTGGTGTCCTGAGAAGGTTTGTAGTAATTTGCCATCAAGGCTCCACAACTTCGCCGTATTATCCCAACTTCCAGTCAATAGACTCTGGCCAACTTCCTGCGGAAATGCTGCGCGAACGGGGGCAAAGGCAACGCTAGAGACATAATTTTGGTGTCCTTGGAAGGTTTGCAGTAATTTGCCATCAAGGCTCCACAACTTCGCCGTTTTATCCCTACTTCCAGTCAACACACTCTGGCCATCAGGGGCAAAGGCAACGCTAGAGACAGCATTTTGGTGTCCAGAGAAGGTTTGCAGTAATTTGCCATCAAGGCTCCACAACTTCGCCGTATTATCCAAACTTCCAGTCAACACACTCTGTCCATCGGGGGCAAAGGCAACGCTATAGACAGAATCTTGGTGTCCTTGGAAGGTTTGCAGTAATTTGCCATCAAGGCTCCACAACTTCGCCGTTTTATCATAACTTCCAGTCAACAAACTCTGGCCATCGGGGGCAAAGGCAACGCTAGAGACAGCATTTTGGTGTCCAGAGAAGGTTTGCAGTAATTTGCCATCAAAGCTCCACAACTTCGCCGTTTTATCCAAACTTCCAGTCAACAAACTCTTGCCATCGGGGGCAAAGGCAACGCTAGAGACAGCATTTTGGTGTCCTTGGAAGGTTTGCTTTTCTCGGAAAACGTTAGCAGCAGGGCGCAAAATACCAACTGGGCGACGGTAATTACTACGCAGAATTTCCGGTTTAGCTGTGCCAGTCTTGACCTTTTCTATTGCCTCAACCTGATCTTCTAGTGTCGATGCCTCAGCATTGAGCAGTCCATTCCAAACCAGAGTATCAGCAGTTGTTTTCGCATCACGGGCGGTATCATCGGCGATTGTTTTTTGCCAAATTGCCAATCCTCCAGCCATCACAGCTACCACCGCCGCTGCCGCTGTAGAGATCAAAACCTTGGTTAGCCGTCGGTTATTCCGTCTCGATTCCTCTAGTTTCTCTTGCAAAACTTGTTCAGCCCTTTGCTCTGCCTGCTTCCGCTTCTGGCGCTCCTCCTCCAATTGCTTCTCCAACTTCCCCCCAAACTGCCGCCGAATCGGCTGCACCAGATAGTCATGCACCAACTGATAGCAAACCTCCGGACTAGCCGGAATCTCAAACGCCAACCCCGCCCCAATGGGAACCTGCAACACAAAATCCAAATCACCCCGTACCGCCAAATCTACTTCCTCCGGGGCAAGCTCAGGAGTCAATAATCTCACCTCCCTCTGCAACTCCGTCTTCGTCTTCGCCGGGCGCTTCTCCGGCTCCTCCGTCAAAGCAAACAACACCCGTTGCGCCAACTCCTCATTCTCCTCCCCACAATCCCGCACCACCTGAGTTAACCATCGTTCCACCAGCGCCCGCTTCGGCTGATGACCCAGCGCCTCATACGCCCCCAAAGTCGTAATCTTCACCTCCCCATGCAACATCTGCGCCCCCACCACCTGCAACTCGATCGGGCGCACCTCCCCAAACTCCGCCGCCAGATCCGCCACCAATCGATCGACCAGCGCCGACTCCAACCGATAGGGCGATCGCTCCGTCAACTCATTGATCACCGCCTTCGCCCTTTCCTTCGAGAAATTACCAAGGTAATAGCGCACATTCTTGTTGAGAATGTCATTGTTAATCATTTCAATATTGGCAAGGCGATCGCACTCCAGCAAATAGTGAATATAATCCTCCCGCAACGCCAAAATCACCCAAACATAAGGCACAGCCAAACACTCCCGCAGAAAATCATACAACTTGCGGCGATCGGGTACTTCCGTATGCTTAAAAAAGAACTCCTCAAACTGATCAAAGATCAAAACCGTAATCAAATTCTGGCGATCGTATTCATGGAGTTGAGCAATAAGCTGATCCGATCCCCCTAAATCCCCCTTAAGAAGGGGGACTTCAAGAATCTCTTTCCCCTCTTTCCCCCCCTTAAAAAGGGGGGCTAGGGGGGATCTCCCCAACTTATTCCCTAATTCCCCTTGCCAATCCTCATATTGCTCAATCACCACCGGATTGACCGATCGCGATTCGTGAATAACTTTCCGCAAGGCTGGCACCAACCCCGACTGCAACAGCGAACTTTTCCCCACACCAGAAGGACCATGCACCACCGTCAACCGACAATCAGGGCGTTTAACCCGATCGACCAATGCCTCAATATCCGCCTGCCGTCCCGAAGCCGCAATCTCTTCCGTTGCTTCCTCCCCGATCGCCCCCACCCGCCGCTGGGGTTGCAACCGCCCCGCCCCAATAAACGCCCGAAACCCATAGCTCGTTTCCACCGCCTCGCGATCGCACTTCACCGAAAAAGCCTCACGATAATTTCCCACTGCCGTGTGAGCTTGATGCAAAGCTTGCAAAATCCGAATATGCAAATCAGGATCGACTGCTGGAGCTACCAAAGTTCTCGCCTCTGCCAAAGGTGCGATCGCCTCCTTTGCCCGCTCCATGCCAATTAGCGATCGCCCCAAGGACAACAGATAAAATCCCCTCCGCTCCGGTCCCTGCAAAGCCTGATCTGCTTCAGCTTTGGCAACTTGCCAATCCCGCCGGGCGATCGCCACCTCAGCCCGTAACCCCGCCGCCCAGTCGGGCAGAATTACCAACTCCTGCGTAAAACTTGCTAAGGCTTGCCATTGGGTAGCATTCCCATTTTCAGGCAAAGCTAGAGCCAACAAAATCTCACCTAACGCCAATGCTACCGATGCTTGTTTATCCTCCTGCCAAGCCATCTGCAACTGCTCACGGGCGCGATCGCAACAAGCGATAAACTCCACCCGATTTTGTTTGCCCCGCAGTTGCCACCACAACCCCAACCGATAACGCGCCGCCGCCGCCAAACTCCCCGTACTTACCTGCGCCAGACAATTTTCAAAATGCGATCGGGCTGCCTCACCGCTCCCCGCCTCAATCCCAAATACCAACTCAACCTTTGCCGCCAATTCCGGCGATCGATTCTCCCCAAAGCTTTGCCATTCCTGCCATGCCCACTGCAACTCCTGCCCGATCCCCCGCTTCCCCTCCCGCGCAAAAGCCCAGTTCAAAACATCCGCCGTCTCACGCTCCAGCATTGCTTGCAACTCATCAAGCTCCAACCCAAAGTTAAAGGATGGTGCTGCCCAACTTGCCAAATCCGGCGATCGTCTGCGGATTTGCGCCTCCACCTCATCCGTCACCCATAGCACCAAGGGACACTTAAACCGCTTCCGAAATTCTTCCCGCGCATTATTTGCCAGCGCCAAAATATCATGCAAGTGGGGCGAGGCTTCCAATCCGGTGATACTAATTACCTCTGTCTCTTCAGGCACCTCATCCAAAATATCGACCAGATTCAACACCCGATCCGCCTCCGTGACATGGCGATCGTAGAGCCTATCCCCCAATTGTGCCTGCAAATCTACCACCAAGCGATCGCGCACCTCGATCGAATTGCACCGCGCCAACAGCAAAGCAAAATCGCCGATCGAAAGAGTGATCGATCGTAATAACCGTTGTAGGACAGCCTCTCTTTCCATACTCATGACCGCTGATACCTAATCTATTTTAGGAAGACAACCAAAATATAACTGGTTTCAATTTTAATGGTAATCCTCTTACTTGGACAGCATTACCCGCCAAACAAATCACCCATAAACATAGAGAGGATTTCTTCAATGCGTGATACGATGCCTATCAAGGATTTATCTTTTAAGTTTAATTACACCCGCAACATTCACTCCCACATTCGATCGTTATGAGTAGCCAAGATTTTTTTGATGACCAGCTTTTAGAATCCATGATGCATAAATTTTATGGGTATGGAAATTATCAAGGAAATTATTGGTTTATTGGTTTGGAAGAATCAGGTGGTGATTTTGTCAACGTTAATAAAAGAATCAAAACATGGTCAAAAAGAGGTGAGCAGGAAATAGAAGATGTGGCAGAATATCAGACCGCTATGGCAGCATGGAGCACTAATATTCACCCAACTTGGAAGGGATTAATTCGGATTATTTTAAGTTCTAGAGGTAAGAAGATTATTAATACCAAAGATGTTCTTGCCTATCAAGTCAACGAATTGGGCAGACAAGGTAAAGAAACTTGTTTACTAGAACTATTTCCCTTGCCATCTCCGGCAACTCCTCATTGGTTTTATGGTCAACATTCTCGATTGCCGTTCTTATCCGATCGAGATACCTACAGAGATTATTGTGCCGAACAGCGAATTAATCATCTCAATCAAAGAATCTCCGAACATCAACCCAAGGTAGTTATTTTCTACGGTAAGGGGTTTGAATATTACTGGAAGAAAATAGCCGGGATTAAATTTCAACCCACACCGGAAGGCTTTCTTGTGGGGAAAAATAAGCAAACTGTATTTGTAATTGCTAAACATCCTATGGCTGCTGGCACATCCAATGAATACTTCCATCAAATAGGCAAATTAATTACGGCTAAACCATAGCGAATCTGACCCTAAGCCTAGAGACGTTCCCTTCGACTTCGCTCAGGGAACATTTCCGCTTTAGTTTAATTGTTAGGGCTAACGATCGCTATGTAGGGAGTTTTTAGGTATTGCCGGGCTGCGGCTTGGAGATCGGCAGCGGTGACTTGATTAACTTGGCGGATGAATTTTTGATCAAATTCTATGCCTAGGTTAATTGCTTCATACCAGCCATAGATCTGTGCCAGTTGAGCATTAGTTTGTTTGCCGAGGGCGTATTGACCTAAGACTTTATTTTTAATGATTTGCACTTCTTCATCACTGAGCAGGGTGGTAGAAAGGCGATCGACCTCTGCTTTTAATCCCGCTTGGGCAATATCCTGATTCGCTGCCGCTGTTCCCAGATAGACGACAAAAGCTGAGACATCAGCCCTAGTGGGGTAGAGGGCAGAAACTTCGTAGGCTAAGCCCTGTTTCTCCCTGAGTTCTACAAAAAGGCGACTCGATAAACCATTACCTAGGTAGGCACTGAGAAGTTTTAGGGCGGGGTAGGCTGGTTGATAGACCGAGGCTGCTAAATAACCAAGCATGACGATCGCCTGCTGGGTTTGCTGCTGGATCACTTGGCTCTGGGGGCGATCGCTAATGGGGTTCCAGACCATTGCCGGCATCGGCACAGTAGGGGCTTGCCAATCGCCCAACACCTGCTCCACTAATTCCAGTACCTCTGGATGGGTAATATTTCCAGCAACACTTATCACTAAATTATCAGGGCGCAGATAAGCCTGATGGAAGTATTGCAGGTCTGCCCGGCTCAGGGCGGTGACCGTTTCCGCAGTTCCCAAGGAAGAGGCGGCGTAGGGATGCTCTTGGTATAGCAGTTGACGCAGGGCATCAAAGGCCACAGTCATTGGTTGCTCTTGGGCTTGGCGAATTTGCTGGAGGATCAGGCGGCGCTCTAGTTCTATTTGTTCTTCGGGGAAGGAGGGCGATCGAATTACCTCTCCCGCCAACTGCAACAGGGGCAGAAAATCTTTGGTCACCGACTTCATCGACACCAAGAAGTAATCAGTAGCGGCATCCGTTCCTAGGCTCGCCCCCACGGATTCTACCTTCTCGGCAATCTCTAGGGCAGATAAATTCTGGGTTCCCTTCATCATTACCGCTGCCAATAAATGGGTCAACCCCGCCTGCTCCCGTGGCTCCCAACAACTCCCGGCTCGAAAAAATAAGCGCCCAGCAATAATATCTGCTGTAGGATTCTCGGTGGTGATCACTACAATCCCATTTGCCAGAGTCTTTTTCTTAGTCATGATCATTCCTACATTTAGTCGCTCTAGGGTTAAGAAATTCCCCACTTGGGAGATATTCTGACTAAAGCCCAATTACATACTTACGCCATTCTTCATGGCGACCACCCTTAACTTGTTTAGCAACTTCAAAGTGTAAACTACTATAGGGACGACGGGGCTGATGGCGTAAGGGCATATTTGCTTCCTTAGGAGTGCGACTACCTTTTCTGACATTGCAACGAACGCAGGCAGCCACAATATTTTCCCAACTATCGCCGCCGCCACGGGAGCGGGGGATAATATGATCTAGAGTTAATTCATCTCCTGTGTAGGAACAGTATTGGCAGGAGTAGCTGTCCCGGTGCAGCACGTTGCGGCGGGTGAAGGGAATTTCTTTATAGGGTATCTGGACGTAGTGGCGGAGCCGAATCACTGTCGGCAAGGGAAATCCAGCATACACACATTTACCATTATGTTCGACCTGCTCTGCCTTATCTTTGATCAGGAGGACAACTGCCCGCCGCCAAGTAGTGATGTTTAGCGGTTCGTAGGAGGCGTTTAGTACAAGAACCTTACTCATGGCTTACCTAGGTTGCACTTTTACAGATATTAACATATCTCTCCCTATTTTCCCTGAGAGAAGACTTCCTAAGATATAATTGCCTTCTCATTCTCGCTAGGGGAATTGGTGCCAGAGTGAAGCTGAAGCTATAAGACAAGTTATAATAAGCTAATTATCAACAAGATCAGTTATTTATAAGGATGTTGAGGAAAGCTATATTAAAGGGATACAAAAGTGGAAATTGCTATAAAAAATCTTGGTGCTTTAAAGCAAGCTAAATTTACCCTTGGTGACCTAACTATAATTTGTGGGTGCAATAATACAGGCAAAACCTACGCTACCTACGCCCTTTTTGGATTTTTGTTTACTTGGGATAGGGTGTTTGAGATTGGTATTGATAATACCAAGATAGCGCAGCTCCTTTCTGACGGAGTAATTCGGATTGAGATACAGGAATATGTGAATCAAATCCAAGCAATAGTTGATAAAGGTTGCCAAGATTATACTGAGCAGTTATTTAGAGTCTTTGCGACACAACCAACTCGGTTTAAAGCAACAGAATTTCATGTAAAATTAGATACTCAAAAAATTGACTTGACAGGCATATTCAATCATGAAATCGGCTCCGGCAAAGTAGCTCTATTTTCTATCACCAAAAGTGAAGAAAGTACGGAATTAGTCGTTACGTTATTAATTGAAAAAGAGAAGATCGAAATTCCGAGCGAAGTACTGAAGCGTGTAATCAGTGATGACCTAAAAAAAATTATTTTTGCCCAACTCCTGCCTAAACCTTTTATCGCTAGCGCAGAAAGAACAGGTGCAGCTATTTTTAGTAACGAGCTGAATTTTTCTCGCAATCGACTCCTTGAAGAATTGGGGCAAGCTGATGAAAATATAGACCCCATAGAGATTTTACTTAAAGATTATCAAGATTATGCTCTACCGATAAAAACCAATGTGGAGTTTATTCGTAGGCTCAAAGGGATTACCAAAAAAACTAGTTTTATTGCTGAAGAATATCCTGAATTGCTAGGGGATTTTTCTGACATTATCGGTGGGGAATATCTTGTCACCCATAATGACGAATTGTACTATGTCCCACGAGCTAAGAAGGTTAAACTGACTATGGATGAAAGTTCCAGTGCAGTGCGCTCTCTTTTGGATGTTGGCTTCTATTTAAAGCATGAAGCTCAGCGTGGTGACCTACTCATGATCGATGAACCTGAATTAAATTTGCATCCTGAAAATCAGCGTCGAGTTGCTCGACTTTTTGCTCGTTTAGTTAATATAGATATCAAAGTTTTTATCACAACTCATAGCGATTACATTATCAAAGAACTAAATACTTTAATTATGCTTGCTCAGGAGAAACCCTATCTAAAAAAAATTGCTCAAGAGGAAGGCTACCGGACAGAAGAACTGATTTCTCATGACAAAATCAAAGTTTATATTGCTGAGGAGGCTTTGATTAGTGTAGAAGGCAAAACAAGAAAGACCAAGGGGCAAACACTGACCTTAGCAGATATCAATCCAGATATGGGTATTGAAGCTCGTAGTTTTGATACAACGATTGAAACAATGAATCGAATTCAGGATGCGATTATCTGGGGGAATGAGTAATGTCTGATATTGCCATCCTCAAGGAAATGATCAAACCTACAGCTACGGTTCGATTAGAGGATCGTCATCATAAAAATATAGCCATACTTAAAGAACCTACACCTGCTGACTATTTTGTAACTATTTATGGAATGCCTGATGATGACCAAACTATTATTATTAAGGCTGACGATTTTAAGGCACCGAAAGATATATTTGCTAATTCCAAACATGAGTGTAAACGTGCAGATTTTGTGATAGTAGCAGATACTGACAGGGGCAAGTTTGTTGTCTGCATTGAAATGAAAGCAGGAAAAGGTGGATCAGAAGAAGAAATTAAATTGCAACTAAGAGGGGCATATTGTTTTGTCACCTATTGCCAGAAAATCGGTCAGGAATTTTGGGAGAATCCTAGCTTTCTTAAGGATTATAAATATCGATTTGTCAGCATTAGAAATGTGAGCATTTCAAAAAGACCAACACGCCATTCTAGCAGAGCGAATATCCATGATCACCCAGATCGAATGTTAAAAATAACTGCTACAAAGTATATCCAATTCAACAACATTATTGGAGCAAAGTGATGGCTAATAGATTTATCAAAAGATATTTTTATTTTTAGAGGATTTGCCTGTGATAATTTTCAATTTTCCGATCCCGGCTAGAAAAAGCCAGATTTTATAAATAGCCTCTTATACCTCAAGGAGAAAAATCACCAATTCAATGACTCAAGATAAAATAGCAGCTCTTTTTGAAACTAAGCCTTGGCAGTGGAGTTTGCGGGGTGATCCTTCTTTGTGGAAAGAAATAGTTGAAACTATTGGGGGACTTCCTTTGCCGGATACTGAGCTGCAATTTACTGAATTGTTTAATAATACCTTCGATCGCCTTGTGGGTTATCCGATTACCCATGAACAAAATGTTTATATTGAGCGGTATGCTCATGGTGGCATCTCTAGTGGTTATGTTTGTATTAAATTCTGGCGAGAAAAATTATTGCCAATGCTCCAAGCTAGATACACAGAATTGCGATCAACAGCTTCAGAGTACGATCGCTGATCTTGTAGGGTGGGTTAATGAAATGTAACCCACCCATTTCATGTTAATTGTTTGTGCGTTACGCTCCGCTAACACAACCTACTGGCGTGACTTTCTCCAGTCCAGTTTAGGTTAAGAATCAGAATTAATAACTCGAGATTCAAGGATTTGCCAAGTCTTGCTATCCATATTTAAAATATTACCGATTTCTTCAATTAATTCGTAAGATTTTTTGTCGATCTTTGTATCATCTTCCTCATAAAGAAACGTACATAACATTTCAAGAGCTAATTCCCATTCACTAACATAAATAAATTTTTGAATATATTTATGTTGGCTTTCTGTAAGAGAGACATTTACAGATGGAAGAGCTAAATTCAACATATTCGTAACTAATTTTGAGTCAAAGTCAAACATTTATTTTAATTTAAGGATTAAGTACGATCGCTAATCTTGTAGTGGCGTGACTACTACTTTTATTTCCTCCTCAAGATTAACAAGTAGAGAATAAGCAATTCTAGAAAGATTAGGTGTTTCTTCAAAAAAAGCAGCACTAGGATAATATCCCATTTTATTACCTCTTAAGGTTTGAATGTCGAGGTTTAGACGCGCTCAAAGCCGATAATCTTTTCTAGTTCTCGCCAGATTCTTTGATACCAATTCATATCCTCAGAATAGATGCGGGCATAGCCTGTGGAGCCATCCCGGAGTTCGCTATCTTGATTCTGCAACTCGATCGCCACCCTCACCACTTTCTTTTGCCCGGTGGGGTCTGTAGACTTAGCACTGGGGTCTTTGCTTTTGATGGTTCCTTCATAAATGCGGAGTTTATTTTGGGTGGGGCGGAAGCGGAAGGGCTGACCCAATGCGATATAAATATTGTCATGTTCATCAACTTCCACTACTCCGGTCATGGTACCTTGAAGATCGATAATTTCCCCTAAACTCTGCCCTTGCTTTAGTTCTTGCCCCACCTTAGGGATAGAGTCACCTTGAGTGATCTCGCCATCGATACCTGCCAAAAGGGTCAAACCTTGGCGATCGCTTTGCAGGGTTTTTGCCCGTTGTTCGAGAATTTTGATCTGATCTTGGAGGATTTGCACATCTTGCTGGGCGGCTAAGATGGGTTGTTGGGCAAGGGCGATCTTATTTTTAGTTCGGGCAGCAATTTTTAGTTTCTCACTATCATCACCATAGCTTTGTTGCAATGCTTCTTGCTCCCTGATGGCGGTGGCTATATCTCCTTGCAATTTATCTCTCTCCCGGCGCATTTTGCTAACTTCAGCTTGGGGAATCGCCCGCACCTGCTCTAGGGGTTCTATTCGCCGCAGGTCATTTTCCACGGTAGCTAGTTGGGCTTGGGAGCTAGCTATTTGACTAGTGATGACTTGCAGACGGGAAGAGCGATCGCCGATAGCCAGACCCCGCTTCATTTCCCATTCCTCTTCTAGGGCGGCTTGCTCGGCAGCGATCGTATTAATTTGACTTGCTATATCTAGTTGTTTGCGAGTTTGCTGCTGGAGTTGTTCCTTGGCTTGGCTGAGTTCCTGTTGGACTCGCGATAGTTCTGCTTCGAGGTTGCGGCTGCGGAGGACGGCAATTTTGTCTCCTCGTTTGATTTGACTGCCGGGCTGGAGGACGGGGTTGATTTCTTGAATAATGCCATCGATCGGACTAGTGATCAGTTGCCGATTTTTGCTACTGACGGTGAGGGTCACGGCTCCGCCAACTTCGTAGCGAGTGGGCAGGAAGCCGAGGGAAAGGAAGATCAAGACGGCGAGGAGCTTGTAGGGAAGCAGCCGTCGGGGAGATTCAGAAAGGGTGGGAGGCGTGGCAACAGCAGGCTGGGAAAGTTGTTGTGTTTGCGGGGGTTTGGCGGCGGGTGGCACCACTCGGAGGACAGACTGGGCTGGTTTGGGAGAATTATTGAGGTTGGTTGCTGATTCTTCGGTGGTCATAGCCCTGAGTTAAGTGAGGTTGCGTGTATAAGTAGAGCAATAGAGTTATACCTGAGATTATAAACTAAACAGAGGTAGATTTCTCTGGGATCAGGAAAAACCATCCCAACCAAGTCAGGAATCCACCTAGGGCAAGCATGGGAATATTGACGATCGTCCAACCCAGCAAATTGTGGAGCAGGATTCCTAGAACGAGGAGAGTGTAGAGCAAGCTGAGGGGAGCGTAGGTGGCAAAGATGCGCCATTGATTGGTGTAGGGACGGCGACCTTGCAAAAGGTATTGATAGAAGCGGCGAGAGAGGCTCTTCAGGTTATTCACGCCACTGAGAGCCACCAGCAAATAGTAGCCATCGAAGCGGCTGAGGGGGTTGAGATTGATAGTGACGGTGAACAGGGCAGCAAGGATCAGCAGGAAACTGGTGCTGTGGAGCCAAGTACCGGGGGAGCTACTCCGCCATGACCAAAAAGAGAGGGCAGCGATCGCTAGTTGGGTGATCACCCCTGCGCCAACAACTAAAGCTCTCTGGCGGCGGGTGAGGGTGTATTGATCGGTGGTGTCGGTGAAGGCGGCAGGCATGAACAGCATCAGCATGATCCCCATCTGGGGGACGGTGCGATCGAAGTGCTTCAGGGTATAGGCGTGACCTAGTTCGTGGAGAGAAATTACCAAGAGGGACAATATGCCAAACTGGATCAATGTACCGAGGGGGTCTTGTTGCCAGAGGATTTGCCCTGTGTGGTGCAGGTTGGTTTGGGCTTGCCAGCCGTAGAGGAGGGAAACCCCTAAGAATCCACTGAGGAGGTAGCCAAACAATGGTGTCCAGAGCCATTGCAGATAGGGGATGGTGCGACTCAGCCAACGATCGGGGTTAAACAGGGGAATTTTTAGCATGGCGAGATACCAAAAGCCAAGGCGGAATTTGGGGGGCTGTGGATAGTAACCCTCGGCTAGTCCAGTGGTGGTGAGGTTTTGCCAAATTAGGTCAAGGTCTTGAGGTGCCAGTTGGTATTGGGCGAGGATTTCTGCTGGGGGGATGAGTCCGAGGCGATCGATCGCGGGTTGATATCTCTGGCTGATGCGGAGTTGCCGGGTGACATCGGCGGAGTTGCGGAGAATCCAATAGTCGTCGGGGTGGTAGAACCATTGGACGGTGGGTTTGAGGAGGGGGCTATGGGGTTGTTGGGGGATCAGGGGCAGGGGCAGTTGAGGGGAAATTTCTGGGAGGAGATCGAGGCTGAGAATCCCTTGGTCGGTGAGGTCTTGGATGGTGTCGATGACTAGGGTGGGGGAGGTATGGTTGCCAAAGTGGCGATCGCATTCTGCTTGAATTTGGGCGACGGTGAAACTGCCGACAAAGTGTTGAAGAATATAGGCGGCTTGGGGGGTGAGGGGGTGTTGGCGATCGCCTGTTTTCAAGACCCATTGGTGGCTATTTTTTAGGTGTCCTAGTTGCCAGTAGGGTTGAATGTCGGGGCAGATTTGGGTGGGGGCGATCGAGCTTTTCATGGTTAGTAGGAGGGGGAAATAATAGCAGAATTCATTAAGGGATATTTGATTTTTAAGCAACTATTAGCTCATAGTGGATGGCTAAAACTTCGTTTTCTTTTAAGATCGCCATCGCATATTCACAGCCTTGGTTGTCGGCAAATTCCACTAAATATTGAACCTCTTCTTCGTTGTCATAAATTTCTACGATCGTCCCTACTTGTCCACTGGGCAAACTGGGGATCGATCGATATTCTGGTTCTAACATGGTTAGTCTCTCAATAGAAACTGGGTTGAGAATGGCGATCGTATCTAAGAGTTTCAGATTTTTCATGGCAGTTTAAGAAATGAAGAAATTAAACGTGGATTGGGGTTGGTTAAGGTAATTTCCCAGATTGTCCGAAGTTGAATTGCTTCGGTATTTGGTACTGTCCAATCTACCTTAAACTGATTTCCAAATGGAGTGCTATCTTGTTGAACTACTTCACCTTCGATAGCGGCTGTTTGAATAAGCTGTTTCAAAACATCGGCATTCTCAGCGGTGATTCCTAAAACTGAGGAGAAAACTCTAGCTTTATGTTTGCCTCCAGAATGTTCGGGATTAAGGCAGTAGCCAATCAGCTTTTGCATTGGGATTTCTGCAAGCTCACCATTCGGTAGTTTCATGATAAATGCTTTTTACCTTTTTCATTGTTCTTACCTCAATTATCTAATAAAATTGTCGAGCTTTTTATGGTTAATACGATCGCATATCTTGTAGGGTGCGTTGCGACAAGCAAACGCACCATCACTCCCATCTACCATCGAACCCAAACTCAACTGGGTATTTGCCCCAATACAGAGCAAGGATTAATGTTAAGATACCCAACAAAATGGTGTGTTTGTTGGATGCTAAATAAAATGGTGCGTTTGCTGTTCAGCAACTCACCCTACAAGATCGGCGATCGGACTTAATTCAAAAAGATGTGTGTTGCGCGCTGTTCATTAACATCAATCTGAAAGAATCTCTCAGAGGGATAGTAATAACGAACAGCATTCTCAGCAATCTCTTGAAAATCTCCTATCATCCTTCGCGTTCGATTTTTACTATCCTTAACATTGGTGAAAGCAATTCGCCAAATATTTGGGTAATCTCCCAGCTCCCAAATCTTAAATACTTTCTTAAAAGAGCTAACTATCTCTTCGTTTCCTTCTTCTAATAAAATCAAATATGTACACCAACCTAAACGAAAACAATTACAAGGCAATGAAAAGCTTTCTAAAAAGCGTTGCCAGCCCTCTAAGATTAACTTTTCCTCCTCATCTTTTGAGAGTTGCTGTTCAACGACAGACTCTTGAAGAATAAACACAATGGCAAGAGTCGCATCTTTGCTCTCTTCTAAAATTCTGTCAATTTTATTAACAAACTCTTCACGATCTAACATCGAAATCACCTCTCCATCCACATACAAATCAACAACCTTAGCTTAAAGAAATTGGTGTTTGCGACTTTTCATCAATGTGGATCTGAAATAACTTTTCAGTGGGATTATAGTGAGCAGCCTTCACAGTAATATTTTGAAAAGCTTCTACTATGTTTCCTGTTTGAGCTTTACTTTCCTTAATATCTGTAAACGCTATTCGCCAAAGATTTGGATAAAGACATCCTTCCCATGCATTAAATATTTTCTTGATTGAGGCAATTATATTAATACTTTCATCTTCCAAGAAAATGAAATATGTACGCCAACCTAGGCGGATACAATAACACACAAATGGAAAATTTTGACGAAATTTTTCCCAGCCATCTAAAATTAGCCTTTCTTCATCATCCGTGGATAGCTGCTGCTTAATTAGGGATTCATGAGGAAGAAACACCATAATCATAAAGACATTTTTGTTGTCGATTAATAGCATATCAAGCTTGGTAAAAAATTCTTGGCGGCCCATCATAATGCAATTTGATTCACTCATATAGTCTTTTCACTCTAAGATAGTTGGAGGTTGATTCGGTCTAAATATTATCGCAGGAGGAGTTGGAGTACGATCGCTGATCTTGTAGGGTGGGTTAATGAAATGTAACCCACCCATTTCATGCTAGTTGTTTGTGCGTTACGCTCCGCTAACACACTCTACTTGCGTGACTAAATTAGGCGATCAATTGCCCCCCTAGCCAGGGAAATATTGGATTGATCGCAACTCATATAAAATAATGCTGAAATATCACAAAATCAGTCAGTAGAGAGAGTAATTATCATGGCTTCTATTATCATTGACTTACCCGATCAGCAGTTTGAAAAAATACAGAAACTTTCTCAAAACTTAGGCATTTTAACCAAAGAGCTACTCCGGATCGGTATTGAAGATTGCTTGAATCACCCAAAGAGTGAATTTATTCAGGCTGTTGACTATGTACTTCATAAAAATGCTGAGTTATATCAGCGATTAGCATGATTCGCTACTTACACGCATTTTTTAGATGGCAACAAACGGCTGGGACATGCAGCGATGGAAACTATTTTAGTATCGATCGCCAATTAATTCCTTCAGGACACCAGAACAGATATACTGAAAATAATCCTATGATGGTAAAGTACTTAGTGTTCTCTAGTATTACCTAAATCTTTGCAAACCTTTTCATCGCTTAGCCAAAATAATTATGCTTGCCCAACTCCGACTCCAATACCCTCAAAGTTGCCTGATCAGTGAACTCCTCGAAATTAAGCACGGCAAATATATTGTCAGGGCTTTAGTGCAAATAGAAGGGGTGACGATCGCCACAGGTCTAGGTTCTGGGGAAACAGTAGAAATAGCCGAAGACCGTGCCAGAGAGAGAGTTTTGGCAGTTTTGGGCTTAGGGGTGCAGTCCCCGACTCTAGGATTAGCCGCCAATGCCCCAGTTTCCCCAACTCCTCTAGTCGCTAATCCGGTAGTGGCACCTCCTGTGATGGCGGCAGCCGTAGTTACGGAGGCTGCTGTGGCGGCTCCCGTAGTGGCTCCGGTTGCTCCTGCTGTAGTCCAACCTCCAACCCCAGAAATCCCCACCCCAGCAATTAAGACCCCAGAAATAGCAACACCCATTAGCGTTGTCCCATCCCCGGCGAAAATTGCCCCAGAAGTGGTTCAAGAAGCATTGCCCCTCACGGAAATTACCCCCCCATCCCCCAGCCCTGTCCTAGAAAAAATCGAGAGCAAGCCTGAAAAAGTTGTGCCCCTGCATGTTGTGCCTGATAGCCAACCGCAGGAGACTACTGCGCCGCCGATCATCGCGATCGTCCCTGACCCCGAACCCCTAGATTTTGGGGCAGAGAAGGAGGAGAAAAAGGCAAAAGCCAAAACTTCCCCCGTGGCGATTCCAGATATCAAAGATGTGATGGCAAGAACCGAGATCGAAATTCGCCGCCTTGGTTGGACAACCCAACAGGGCAGAAATTTTCTCTTACAGCGCTATGGGAAGCGAGCGAGAACCCTGCTGTCTGATGAAGAACTATTAGATTTTCTGAGTTACCTAGAAGATCAAGCTGTGGCAGAGTAAGAATAGACTTAGGGATGTCCTTCACCTATCACCAGAAACACCTCTAAGGAAATACGGTCTCCTTGTCGATAAGAATGCGATCGATGAATTTCATTGTAGGGGTAGCGCATTTGCGGGACTGTTATGTCATCAAACAAGGAATTTCCTCCGCAAATGCTCTACCCTCTTGATGCTATAGCGATCCTAAATGGTTTCACCCGCCTTCGGCGGGTGAAACCATTTACTAGAAGCAAGTTGACTTGGCAACTGTTAGAAAATGATTTAGGACTGCTATATGGGATAGTTGTTGTGGTGAATCAACGAGGGTTTGGTATTTGCGGACTCAACCAGATCAATAATAAAATCTCTAGCGCAAATGCGAACCCCCTACCAATCCTAATTAACAAGCAACTTTTCCAAAGTGAGAGATGTTCTATACTTAAGCTGAAATACCTCTTTCAGCAGTTTGAGAGTGGGCTGAGGGTCGTCGAAGCCCACTCTCAAACCCAACATTGATAGGACTTTCAATATTTGTGGTGTGTCTCTTTTGAACGCAAAGTGCTGTAAAAAGCAAGAAGTAAAGCTAGGATGAATCTATAAAAATTGCATTTTTAGTTTAGGAGAAAAATAATGATCCCTATTTTGATCACTTGGTTAGTCACCACCGTTAGTTTGTTCATCATTTCTAAGTTGCCCCTAGGAGTAAACATCGATAGCTTCGGCAAAGCTGCAATCTCCGCCGCAGTATTTGGCATCCTCAATGCCCTGTTGCGCCCAGTGATTGCTTTCTTGGCTTTACCAATTACCTTTATTACTTTTGGTTTATTTTCTCTAGTGGTCAATGCGATTATCTTTGGTTTGGCAGCATGGTTAGTGCAGGGTTTCAGTCTGCGTTGGGGAATTTGGAGCGCCCTGCTGGGTGCCTTTGCCCTAAGTTTGGTCAATTCGGCAATCTTCCACTTTATTCCGAAATAGCTGAAAAATTTACTCTATGCAAACTCCGCTTTTGGTTTCCCCTTGGCTCCGGTTGAGAAATCGGGAAATTTCCTACGAGACAGCGATCGCCCTCCTCCTCGATCCCGAAGGTAATTTGAATCTAGACCTACTCGATTCTGAAGTTAGCCAGAGATTTTTTCGCAACTTTCCCGATCGCAATCTCTTGCCCCCCGTGGTGCCCCTATTGCTATGGCGGGGTTGCTACTATTTGGGTTCCCCGGTGGCAGTGGAGAAAGATATTTTGCGGGAGTTGGGCGATCGGACCCTGACCGAAATTCAAATTCTGCCCATCACCGACAAAAGCTACACCAGTTGGTATCACACCACCAATCTCAACCCCAACCGAATTAGTTCCACCCCGCTGATGAACCCCCTCACGGGAGAACTTCAGCAGGAAGACATCAGCGAAACCACCGAGCTTTATCTCTCCAAAGCTGTAGACCAAATTGGTCGCCTGAAAACCCTGATCTCTGGGGCATTACGCAACCGAGCCAGTGATATTCATCTCGAACCGGGCATTGATGGTTTGCGAGTCCGGTACCGAATTGATGGAGTGCTAAGGGATATTACCCGGTTGCCCTTTGAGGTCAGTCGCCGGGTGATTGTGGCGCTGAAGGTGATGGCAGAACTGGATATTGCCGATAGTCGCCGCCCCCAAGATGGGCGGATTGGTGAGAAATATAATGATGGGGAATCGGCTAACTTGGTGATGGATATGCGGGTGAGTACTTTGCCCTGTGTTGGGGGAGAAAAAGCCGTGATCCGCCTTTTACCCCGGCGCAATCCCTTTACCCACATTGAAGATTTGGGCTTTACGCCTACCACTCTCAAAATCTATAAAACTTGGCTCCAGCAACCCCAAGGAATGATTATCCTCACCGGACCCACGGGTTCCGGGAAGACCAGCACCCTCTACACTAGTCTGCAATTTGTCACCACCGAGAGCGTGAATGTGGTCACCGTGGAAGACCCGGTGGAGTACGTGCTGAACGGGATTACTCAAACTCAAGTAAACGAGAAAGCGGGAATGACCTTTGCAGCGGGGTTACGATCGATCCTGAGGCAAGACCCAGATATTATTATGGTCGGGGAAATCCGCGATCGGGAAACCGCCGAAACCGCCGTCCGGGCTGCCCTGACCGGACATTTGGTATTTACCACCCTCCATACCAACGATGCCGTGGGAGCAATTCCCCGGATCAAAGATATTGGTCCCGATCCGGCGTTGATTAGTGATGCCATGCTGGGGGTGGTGGCACAACGCCTCGTCCGCCGAGTTTGCCCCCATTGTGCCGTGCCTCACCAACCTCAAGCCGAGGAGTTGCAGTTGTTGGGGTTAAATAAAGGTGCAGTAGACACATCTACTTGGCGCAGAGGCAAGGGTTGTGCTGCCTGTTTTGATTCGGGATATCTGGGGCGAGAAGCGATCGTTGAGGTGCTGGATATTGACGATCGCATCCGGGAACTCATCTACGATGGCACCATCAGCCAGTTGCATAAGTACCTACAGCAAAGTGATTTTCCTTCCTTCGGGATCGCCGCCAGAGAGAAGGTGATGCAGGGCGTAACTACCACAGAAGAGGCTTTGCGAGTTTTGCCCCGTAGTGCTTTTTATCGCCTTGCTCGATAGCTACAGCCATTATGAAATGAGCGATCGAGGAAGGGGAAACCACGGAATTAGTTAGTCGCGAGGCAATCTTACCGTGCCGGAAAAATCAGATTTTGGAGTCTCGATCGTGAAGGTTCAGTTTAGAAATAGTTTTTTGGGGACAAAAAATACACTTCATGGGTTGGCACTAGATACTAAGGGAAGTGACTTGTTCGATCGTTTTATTGGTAGTTTCACAACTTGATGGGCATGGTCAATTTGCTTTTGCCGTAAATCCCTAAAGATGGCATTTAGATCGTAGTTAAAGGATTTGGCGTATTCTTCTCTATATCTATGAATTTCTTCGACAATTTCATCTCTATACATAAAGTTATTCTCCTGAAAAATCAAGTCCCATTAATTCGTAGGGTGTGCAGATTACTGGTAATTCATAACCAAGTTCTGAGCTAATTTGTGACAACTTCTTTTGGACTTGAGGATTTGCTATATGTTTACAATGAAGATTCTAGAAACTAGACAGTGTTTGTATTCTAGCAAGTTTTAGTTATAATGCGGTTACTAGGGATCGAAGAAAAATTTTACTATGACTAAATTACTAGAACAGGCGATCGCACAATTAAAAACTTTGTCTGATGAAGAGCAGGATGCGATCGCTTCCCGTCTCTTGGCGGAAATGGCTGATGAGCTGCAATGGCAATCTCAATTTGCATCTACAACTGATCAGCAGTGGGATCAAATGGCGGCGATCGTACGGCAGGAAATTGATTCATCTACTTTGCGGACAATGGCTCCGATGAAAAGAGGTAAAACTGGTAAGGATTTATTGAAGCTTGTAGGAACTTGGCAGGGAGATGACCTAGAGGACTGTCTACAGGTTGTGCGGGGAGATCGATCGCATTCTCGGTTTTAATACTCTATGTCCTTATCTACTAGAACTGATACTCACTAACCTCCTAAAAGAGGGCTATATTAGTCTTATTAGCAATATTGTAAAGTTAATTGTAATGCGATCGCTCAAAAACTATACCGTTGTTCTGCGCCCGGATGATAATGGAACTTTTGTTGCCTATGTTCCAGCAATTGTCGGCTGTCATGCTTGGGGAGAAACTACAGAGGCAGCGCAAGCTGAACTGATTCACGTCTTTGAGATGATTTTGGAAGAGTATCAAGAGGCGGGTGAAGAGTTACCAAAAGATGTTGAGGTAGCTGTCAGCCATGCCTGCTAGAGTCAAAGAAATTGAGCGGGTAGCAAAAAAATTAGGGTTTGAGAAGGTTCGGCAAAAGGGTAGCCATGTTCGGTGGAAACATCCTGATGGTAGAGCAACCACAATTCCGGCTCATGGTAATGGGGAGATAGGTAGTTGGTTATTTCAATAAATTTTAAGACAATTAGGTATTACTGAAGTAGATTTCAACAAATTACGGTGAAGTTTGAAAAAAGATGAGATACTTTCACGGCTTTAGGGCGGAACTAGTGGCAAGCGTCTCCTAGGGTTCACAAGCCTTCTAGGGACAAAAAATACACCCGCCCCGCCAAGTCTCCCGCCACTACCCTGCATCCATCAGGGGCGATGGCACAGCACAATCTACTAGCATCAGTAGTGAAAGTCAGTAGCAGTTTCCCTGTTGCGAAGTCCCACAGTTTCAGCGTTTTGTCCCATGAACCAGAAATGGCGGTTTTGCCATCGGCGGCGATCGCTACTGCCTTTACCCCGCCACTATGCCCCTTTAGGGTGCGTAATACCTGACCTGTTGCCAGATCCCACAGTTTCAGGGTGTTGTCAGGTGAACCAGAAAGGGCGGTTTTGCCATCGGCGGCAATCGCTACTGCATATACCGAGCCACTATGCCCCTTTAGGGTGCGTAATACCTGACCTGTTGTCATATCCCACAGTTTCAGGGTGCTGTCCCGTGAACCAGAAAGGGCGGTTTTGCCATCGGCGGCGATAGCTACTGCATATACCGAGCCACTATGCCCTTCTAGGGTGCGTAATACTTTGCCTGTTGCCAAATCCCACAGTTTTAGGGTGTTGTCATCGGAACCAGAAAGGGCGGTTTTGCCATCGGCGGCGATCGCTACTGCATATACCCCCCTACTATGCCCTTCTAGGGTGTGTAATACCTTGCCTGTTGACAAATCCCACAGTTTTAGGGTGTTGTCCCGTGAACCAGAAAGGACGTTTTTGCCATTGGGGACGATAGCTACTGCATATACCGAGCCACTATGTCCCTCTAGGGTGCGTAATACCTTGCCTGTTGCCAAATCCCATAGTTTTAGGGTGCTATCCCATGAACCAGAAAGGGCGGTTTTGCCATTGGGGGCGATAGCTACAGCATTTACCGAGTTACGATGTCCCTCTAGGGTGCGTAATACCTTGTCTGTTGCTAAATCCCACAGTTTCAGGGTGTTGTCATCGGAACCAGAAAGGGCGGTTTTGCCATTGGGGGCGATAGCTACTGCATTTACCCCACTACTATGCCCCTCTAGGGTGCGTAATACCTTGCCTGTTGCCAAATCCCATAGTTTCAGGGTGTTGTCATCGGAACCAGAAAGGGCAGTTTTGCCATCGGCGGCGATCGCTACAGCATTTACCCCGTAACCATGCCCCTCTAGGGTGCGTAATACCTTGCCTGTTGCCAGATCCCACAGTTTCAGGGTAGTGTCCCATGAATCAGAAAGGTCAGAAAGGACGGTTTTGCCATTGGGGGCGATCGCTACTGCATATACCCCCCTACTATGCCCTTCTAGGGTGCGTAATACCTTGCCTGTTGCTAAATCCCACAGTTTCAGGGTGTTGTCAGGTGAACCAGAAAGGGCGGTTTTGCCATCGGCGGCGATCGCTACTGCCTTTACCCCGTGACTATGCCCCTCTAGGGTGTGCAATACCTTGCCTGTTGCTAAATCCCACAGTTTTAGGGTATTGTCATCGGAACCAGAAAGGGCGGTTTTGCCATTGGGGGCGATCGCTACAGCATTTACCCAGTGACTATGCCCCTCTAGGGTATGTAATACCTTACCTGTTGCCAAATCCCATAGTTTTAGGGTGCTATCCCATGAACCAGAAAGGGCGGTTTTTCCATCGGGGGTGATAGCTACAGCTTTTACCACACGACTATGCCCCTCTAGGGTGCGTAATACCTGCCCTGTTACCAAATCCCACAGTTTCAGGGTGGTGTCATTGGAACCAGAAAGGGCGGTTTTGCCATCGGGGGATAGGGCTACAGCATTTACATAGTTACTATGTCCAGTCAAAGTCCGAATCAATGCTCCACCGGGGGAGTCGAGACAGGGGAAACGAGGACGGAGCCAAGGTTGCTCCTTGGCTTGTTGTGCCTGTTGGAGAAGAGCCTGAATTTCTGGTTCAGGAAAGGATAATAATCGCCCCAATAACTGCTCTGTAAGCTGGTGATGATCCTCTGCCAAAACATGGGCAGAAAGCCTCAGCGCATCTTGGATCATTTTCAAGGTGTGGTGTTTTTCCCCTGAAACCAAAGGCAGCACCAGATCATAGTCATCAATCAGCGCCGTAATCCCCACCGCCTCTAGCTTCTGCTCCAAAAACCCAAAATCCGTTAACCAAGCCACCAATCGCCCAACTTCTCCCCCCTTAGCAAAATAACTAGGTTGATGTCGCAGCAAATGCAGACGGTTTTCTGATGGTTGTTCCTGTAGCCAAACTCCTAACTCGGTAGTCATCGGGGCGCTCCCTCCGCAAGGTTCTCCGCAATCCGGCGATTAATCTCTCCTAGATCAAATCCCAAATCCTCCACCTGCTGATTCAGAAAATCACTAAAAGAAGCGTGATAGACAGCATAGCGAGTTTCCTTCTCAATGGTTTGTAACCGCAGAAACTGCTCCCATTTGTCCAAAGTCTTCCGCAGAATAGGCTCCGCTACCCCCGTTAACTTCACCAACAACCGCCGAGAAACTGCTTCCCGCACCTCCGAGAGGACATAAATTGTGTGAATTTTATCCAGATCAGGATCATCATTCATCCCCATCAGTTGCCAATGTTTTTGGTAATAGCGCTGCAAACCCCTAGGCAAACTATCGAGGGTTTCACTCCTGTAGAGTCCATCCCGGATATCATTCAAAACATAACGCAAATACATAAAGTTATTTGCACTCCTCGCCACCAGTTCCCGCAAAAACTCCTCCTGAGTTGAGCTTCGGGCTGCCACCCACTGCTGAATTTGGGGACTATGCTGCAACCGTCTCTCCACATAATGCCGAGCATCTGCCGCACTTTCTGCCGGATACTGCATCAAATCAAAATTAACTTGATAGTCACTAAAAGGCATTGGCAACCCTTGGGGACGTTTTGAGAGAATAAAATAGACATTTTCCGGCAGCGCATCCGGTAAATACAACACATTACTATTCCCAGTTTGGGTAGATAAATCCACCTCATCCAAAGCATCCACCACAATAATGATTTTCTGCCCCCGTGGGAGATTTTGGCTGGCTTCCCCCAGTAACTTTGCTAAGACATTTCCATCCCGTGTAGTGTTCTCTGGCAATTTAGGATAATTCAAGCCATACCCCTGAATCAGTTGGGTACAGATATTTTCTAGGAACTGGTCAGCCCGAATAATTCCCTGAGATTGGATATTAAAATGAGTCAGTCCCCGCCCTTGGAGCAACTGCACACACCGTGCCATGATCGCACTTTTCCCCACACCGGGATCCGCCTCTAAGATAAAGTAGCCCTTGGGCTGTTGCCGGACAAAATTCTGCATCGCCTCAAAAACATAGTGCCGTCCCACAAAATCTTGGGTCTTCTCTTGGATAACCGCCTCACACGCTTGGGGAAGAGGTAACTGGGGCTTAGTCAGATCGAAATATTGCTGGAAAGATTCCCGAATTTGGGCAAGCTCATCCCGGATGCCCGTATCCAATTGTTGCAATAGCTGAATAATATTTTGCTGCGTGATCGCAACTTGGTTAACTTGGGCAATATTATCCCGTAACAAATCCAACACCATGCCACTAAAAGCCTTGCCCCCCTGACTAGCATCCTGCTTGAGAACCTCCCGCAGATAGAAAGGAAACCTCTCGTGGAGCTTCTTGCTCATAGCAGCCATGACATCCTGATATTCCTCAATCCCCGCAGGTAAATGACTTTCCTCCTGCTCCATCAAATAATTCACCAACTTTTGCCAACTGGGTAAATCTAGGGTACTAAACCTGGCGCCCTCCCCCGTAAAAGCCTCAAAAGCATAACGTAACTGACCTTCCTCGATCGCCCCATAATCCCCCGGACTTTCTTCACTGCGATCGACCCCCAACCAATAACCCTCCGTGTGATCGACCAACCCCCGAAAAGTACCCGCCAGTTCTGGATAGGATTCTCGGATCACCTCTTGGATTCCCAGAGCGATTGCCCTCCCCGCCGCCTTAGTCAAATCCTCATTAGTCAAAACCTGCGGACTATCCCGTAGCCTCTTCGCCAAATCTCCCAAATTAGCCGCCGCCATACTGTTGAGGAGAGAAGAACTAAACCCAGCCAAGATGGGAATTGCTGCGATCGAAGCTCCTCCCGTAGCACAAGCTGCCGCTACCGAACCGATCGATAGGATCGCTGTCTCCCCCAACAGAAGCTTATGTTCCTTGAAAATCGTTAATAGAGCCATAAGTTAGAGCCATAGGATAGGGGCGATCGATGAGAAAAGAAACTAAAATACTTGCTGAATATAGAATAACCCTTTTAGATTCTCCAAGCTAACCCAATGTTAGGCTTATAGACTTAGAGTCAAGGTTTCAGGGTCTAGAGCTACGCCTGACTTGTTTAGAGCTTGGAGTGATTAGATTATTTTTGGGTTCCGACTTCGGCAAAATCTGCTCGTAGGCATTGACCTTTTTGTTCAGTTCCCGAATCCTACGAGAGAGCAGCCGGATGATATTCACCGCCACACCGGGAGTTTCTTCGATCGCATCATACAACTGAAGCTGAGTCAGAATCAGACACTCACAGGGCGCAAGTGTTGTCACCGAAGCCGATCGAGGTTCAGCATCAAATAAAGACATCTCCCCAAAAGTTGCTCCCTGTTGCAACCGGGCTAATTCTCGCTCACTTTGAGGTTGCTTAGAAAAATCTCCAGAAGGGAGATTTTTGCCAACATTGATATGTACCTTCACTAACCCTGCCACCACAATATAGAGCGATCGCCCCTCCTCCCCCTCCGTGAAGATGCGATGATTCACCGGAAATTCCACCTCATCCATCACCGAAGCAAGGCGCACCAAAAAATCATCCCGCAATTCTTGGAAAATGGGCACACCCCGAACAAATAGTAATCGCTCAACACTGGTCAGCATAGTTTATTCTTACTCACTTTACCCCCTGTCGGTTCGACTTCGCTCACCGAGCGGGGCTGGGGGGATCAGATAACTTATCTAGATTTCGCCAGTAATTGCCGGACTTGGGCAGCTACCAGAGGGCTTGGGTCTTTTTCTAAATGGTGAATTAAAGACTCACAAGCACGGGGTGAAGCAACTTGGAGATAGGCCAACACTGCCTCCCGGACAAACCCCGTCGGATGCCTTAAACATACCAGAATTATGTCTAAACTAATCCGCCACCGAGCCGATCGCGCCCCATGAAAACAACAAGCCAGACACCAATCCGGCAGGAATTGCCTTAGCTCTAGTAAATGGTGCAATCGATCGCGGGGGGACATTTTTTGGTAGGGCAGCAGTGGTTGCAGGCTGACTAGGCGATCGCTAATCCCCCGTTGGTCGAGGACTTGGAGAATTACCTGCTTGGTGGGTAAATCCAGAGTATTATCCAAAATTTCTATGCCCAGGGCAATACTAGAGCGACTATCAGAATCTAGGTTAAAAGCCGCTGCCTGAATCGCCGCTGGAGGGTAGAGGAATTTCATTAATAAAAAGCAGCGATCGATCCCATCCACTGCTGCGTCTTGGAGCGATCGCCTCAGCAAAGTCACCTCCTCCCCTGGTAAATCTGCGATCGCCCCATAGATCTGCGCCAATAGCGATAATTCCTGCTGGATAAAATTCTCCACCCCACTCCGCCCTAGTTGATCTAATGCTATTTCAATCCCCATGTCCTCGGGTATTTTCAATAAGGTTTTCAGGATTTGCCGGCGATTTGTACCCCAGCTAGTCCCCAGTTCCTCTACTAGCGTGGAAATTGCCAACCCCGTCCCAATGCCCCCCATCACATCCCAAGCCATGAAGCGCACCAACTCTGGCTGATAGATATCCGCCAACAGCGATCGGACTAAAGGCACCGCCTCATCTTCCATAGAGATCAAAGCTAGACGAGTAGCTTCCCGCGTGGATTTGTAGTGCAAACCTTTTAGCAGTGCCGGATAATATTCCTCTAACCGGAGGAGGGCAATCACTTCTAGTAAGGCACAACGCACCCGCAAAGAATCATCTTGCAACAGGCGGGGAATGTAAATCCGCAGAGCTTGGAGATATTCTGCCTCCCGCAATGCTCGACACCCCATAATCCGTTCTTTTTCTTGGGAGTGGGTGAGCATCCGCCGCAAAATATCTGTTGCCATGGCTTTTTGAGCGGGGGTTCCCCAGCGCAGCATCAAAGCCGCAGCCGTAGATCGCACCGTCGCATGACTGGTGGGCTGGAGGTAGGGAGTGAGGGTTTCTGGGTCTAGGTTGGTCGGGTAAGACCAGAGATAGCGCAGGGTCAGAGCCAAAACTTCTGGGGGCAGGTCAGTAGCTAACAGAGCCGCCACTTGGGGAAAATACCCAGCTTGGGGATAGCGGAGCATTGCCTTTAGGCTCTGGTACTGCAATCTGGGGGGAAACTTACTCAAGAGGGGAGCTAAAACCTCCCCAACTCCTTGGGGATCAATTTGACAGAGGAGTTGAATGCAGGAGCGGTGGTCACGCTCGGTACCCGGTTGCTCTAGCGCCTGGAGAATTGCCTGTTTCCAAGCTCGTAAATCTACGTTTGAGGTACTCAAGCGTCCCTGTTCGGCACTCTGGACAAGCAGGTTGACGTAGGTAGATCGCATCTTCCACGCACTGTAAAGCCAGAGCACAGAAGCTGCTACTACCGCCAGCAGCAAGAGATAAAATCCTTCCTTCCCCACTAATTGCTGCCCAAAAAAACTCAGACCCCAGAGGGCAACCCCTGTCACTCCCATGGCGATCGGCTGAATGATTCCCTGCACCCTTGCTTGGTAGAGATTTCTTACCCCCTCTGGCAAAGGCTGAAACAGCGTCGGCTCAATCCCCGCCAGAATGGTATACCGGAAGATCTCATCGATAAACTTAATAATGATCACCCCAACTAGGCTACTCACCAACCCACTCAAGGTCAGGGCACAGCCTACTAGTAAGGCTCCCGGCAGCAGCATTGCCGAGACGAAAACCCCCAATTTATCAATCAGGCGACTGGAGACAAACCACTGGACTAGCAGTTCAAATAAGCTAATAATGCCGCTGAGAATCGCCAAGAAAAAGGCGATCGTATTCACATCCAAGTTTAGGGATTCCACCTGTTGCAGGTACAGAAATTCCACCAACAGCAAAATCACTTGGACTAGGGTGAAAAATACTAGCAAGGGCACGACATAACCTTGGAGTTCCTTCGTGGATTTCCCACTCCCTTTCCAGAGCGATCGCCAGCTACTCTGCCCCAGTTCTGGACTGCCACTAGTCATCCGTCCCCTTGCCACCGCTGGGAAAAAGTTTTGGTAATGTTGGCAGAGATAAAACATGATCCCCGCCCCCATCAGCAGAAAAGTTCCCCCCAACACCATCACATTTTCAATCCCCACCACCCTAATCACCAACGGCAGGGAGAACCCAGAAACAAGTTCTGCCACCAGCACTCCACTGGAAATTAGGGGATAGGTGCGTTTGATTTCCCGGATATTAAATAACTGATTGGCGGCGATCGCTGTATTCAGACTTTTCAGGGTATCAGTAATATCTACCCACAGCCGGAGCAAAAATACTGTCAATAATAGGAGAATGCCTTCGGTTCGCAAACCTAGCCAAAACAGAAACATGGGCAGAGCCATGAACAGGGCAATGACCAAGAGTAATCGCCGCATGGGCAGTTGCTTTTCTAGCCAAGAATAGAGCAACCCCAAGCCACTGCCCAGTAAGGCGCTAGCAATATAGATTACTGGTAGCCAGCTAGTTCCATACTTACTGAGAAAGAGAGCCAAGGCGGTATTTTCTAGCCACAGCAAACCCAGATTAGTCGTGGCATGGAACGCAAACATCAAGCCAGTACGCCCCACTTCATCTGGGCGGAGATTCAACGACTGCAAGAGTTTGATGCCCCACAACTCCCTGAAATCCTGCTGCACTACTTTCATCTAGGTAATTTTTGTCTAGGCACTAAACCCAAGAACTATTTAACCGCTTTGGGAGAGAGGAGCATCATCATGTTTCTGCCTTCTTTTTTGGGTGCTTGTTGCAAGTCAGCAAAATCTTGTAGATCCCCAGCCATTCTCTTGAGTAAATCTTCTGCTAGGTTACTGTGCTGAATTTCTCTACCCCGAAAGGTAATCGTGGCTTTGACTTTGTCGCCAGCATCAAGGAATTTTTTGGCTTGATTAACCCGGACTTGGTAATCATGCTCCTCGATTTTGTAGCGCATTTTTACTTCTTTGACATCGGCGGTATGCTGTTTCTTTTTAGCTTCCCGTGCCTTCTTTTCTTGCTCAAACTTATACTTGCCGTAGTCCATAATCCGGCATACGGGAGGATCAGCCTTGTCACTGACTAAGACTAAATCCAGCTCCCGCTCTTCGGCGATACGGATCGCCTCTTGGGGAGTAATCACACCTAGTTGTCCGCCGTCACTGTCGATGACACGAATTTTGGGAAAGCGGATGCGTTCGTTAATCTGGGGCAGATCCCGTTGTCGTTTTTTGTCAATTACAGGGGTGGGTTTGTTGCTCAAGGTTGGATAGGGTATTTGGGTAAATGGATAATTAGGTTTACTCTCTACTTTAAAACAAAGTAGTTATTCCTTATTGTAATCGTAATCACGGAAAACCTAGCAATCTTGGAGATGAAAGGGGGTTACTGGCGAAGAGGAATCTCAATCATAAATTCTGCGCCTTTACCCAGAGAGGACTGGCACCGCAAGATACCCCTATGTCTTTCTGTAACTATTTGATAACTAATGGATATGCCCATCCCCGTACCCTTGCCCACAGGTTTGGTGGTGAAGAAGGGATTAAATAGCTGATTTTGTACACTTTCATCCATCCCTGTCCCATTATCAGTAATGCAAATGAATAGCTGCTCTGGCTCTAAGATTCCTGTCCGAATTTTGATAGTTGGTGTGGGGCGATCGCCTAATCTTTCGGGTAGTTGATCTAGTAATTGATCTGGTGATTGAGCTAAAGAGTTGTGCGGGTAATGTGACTCTAAAGAGTCGATCGCATTGCTCAAAATATTCATAAATACTTGGTTTAACTGTCCTGCGTAGCATTCTACTAAAGGCAGATCGCCATATTCCTTAATAATTCTAATGGCTGTTTTAGGGGCAGTAGGATGATCATTAGCTCTTAGTCGGCTCTCCAAAAGCATCAGAGCACTATCAATTCCTTCATGAATGTTGACAGCTTTCATCTCAGCTTCATCTAGGCGAGAGAAAAGTCTCAGCGATCGCACGATATCACGAATTCTCTCTGCCCCCGTCTGCATAGAGGCAAGAAGTTTTATGATGTCTTCTTTAATAAACTCTAAATTGATTTCCTTAATTTTATGTTGAATTTCTGGTGTGGCTTTAGGAAAATTAGATTGATAAAGTTTTAAAAGTTGCAGCAGGTCTTGAATATATTCTTGAGCAGGGAAGATATTTCCCTGAATAAAGTTAACCGGATTATTAATTTCATGGGCAATACCTGCAACCAGTTGCCCTAAGGCGGACATTTTTTCGCTTTGGATAAGATGTAATTGGGCTTGTTTGAGGTCATGTAAGGTTTTTGTTAACTGTGCAGCAGATTCTTGTAATGCTTCTTCTATCTGTTTGCGCTCCATCTCTGCGGCTGCACGGGCTGTAAATATTTGCATAATTGACTCTAGATACTCTCGATTTTCCATGGGCTTATTATCTAGAGCTGCTAGATGCCCCATCAGATTGCCTGAAGAATCAAGGAGAGGTATCCCAATATAGCTCTCTGCCTGTAGGTCAACTAGATCCTGATCATTGGGAAATAAGGCTTGGACATCAGTAGGATAGAAGCAACAACTATGCTCTCCCGTAACAATTTCACAGGGAGTCCCGGTCACCGCATACTCAAAATTATCCCCAAAACCCTGCCCCATCCAAAATGCCAAGGTTCGGAGATTTTGCGCTTGCTTGGTTGGTTTTGGATCTGTGCATTCTGTAATAAAGGCATAACGCACTCCTAGGGCAGCAGCTAATTTGCGGACTAATAGTTCCAAGAAATCGCTACTTGTGGCAGAGGCAGTTCCTTCAACGATCGCACGTAGTACCCTATCTGAGCGCTCGTACTCTGCATTTTTAGCTTCTAGTTCTGTAATCCGTTGTTGTAATTTGTCTATTTCAGGAGTTGAAGCAGGAGGTGTATCCGATGGTTGGGTAAACATAATTTTTCCTTGGTTTCAGGGAAATATCCTCTAGGCGGCAACGGCTATATCTGTACCTCTAGCTTATGAAGGAGAGAAGAATGCCAATAATTTTGTCGATGTTGTTAATATAGTAGTCGGAGAGATCGATCGCTACGGTTTGTTGGCTCAATTCTAAAAATTTCCAAATTTCCCCTGATGTGACAATGCCGTAAATGGTCTTAATCTGATTATTTTCCTGCTGGTTAAAGGTTTGGGCTGCAATCATTTCGGCAATACATTGCCCCAGTCCTGCCTTGATATCTTCATTTTTTGCCTCCACGATCGCCACCACCGGGGCACTAATCATTAGTTGTTGTTTTGAGAGACTAATTAGATAATCACAATAGCCTGTAAGTCCTTGTTCAGGGCTGATATTAAATTCTGTGCCAGAAAATAGGCTGATGGGGGTGGGCGATTGCCGCCGGAGTTCCAGTAAGGTGGGGGCAATCAGAAATTCTGATCGGGCTTTTTCGGTATTAATCGCTAGGGCAAGGGGAATATTTTCCACAAGGATACGTTTGAGGTCATCACTGGGGACGATCGATTGAATGTGGGCAAACAGATCGATTTTTTCTTCGATTTGTAAATGAAAGTCTTTTTCGACTTGTCTGAGGGTGAAATTGCTATAGGGCATGGGTTCAGAGGGAAAGTTAATATTTCGGTAATCAATTTCCGGCACTAAAAATCTGTAAGGTATTTCAACAATTACTCCATGGTGTAGTTCGTACTTACGGATAGAATTCTCTGGATACTAGGTAACGAATTCATCAAACGTAATTATTTTTTTTTATGGTTTGGGCTTGAATCATCTTTCTCCCCTAGCTCTAACTTAGTGCTTCATTAACTGGGAAACGATCGAGCATTCTGATGGCAGCGATCGCATTATTTTGCAGACTAACCGCTGCATAGGGAACGTGGGGAATTTGGGACAAAATATCTACTGTTCTACGGAGTAAACGCACCACGTCCCCTTCGTCCAGACTAGTATTACTGCACAACTCTATCCAAGATACGCCCAAAGCCCAATTTTGGATGATCCCTACTAGGTCAGATTCTAACCAGATCGGCAGGGACACTTTATAACGATTTTGGAGCTGAAATAGCTGGCGGCGGACATGACGCAGATTATACAAAGCCTCAAGGGTAGCTTCCGGTGGTGCATACTTCACCCAGGTATCGGGTCTAGGGGTTTCCGTGACTAGGGCAGCTAGGGCGGCAGCCAAATCTTGGGGTTCTAGATTATCTAGCTCTCCAGAGACGATCGCCAAACCTACCCATAGTTCATTGTCGCCCCGGATTGCTGAGGCTGCCAATCCCTTGGGGGTGGGGGTTAAATCTTGGAGACAGTCAGATTCTCGGAGAATTTCAATTAAGTTGAGAAAATCTTGCCAGTGCTGAGCCTGATATTTGCGGAACTTGGCTTGGCGATCGCTAATATCCGCCTGCAACTCACCTCGCCGTTTCTGGCGCTTAATCAGGTTCACGGGATCGCCATGGTGCTTCAGGGGATGCTCTTGGAGTTGGGTTTCTAGTTCTGTTACCTTGGCCAATTGTTCCTGTAGGTAGGGAGCCATTTCTAGGAGCAAATCCCCTTGGGGCAGTAAACGAGCGACTATTTCTGTCGTTTCATCCCCCTTCTTGGCTTGACCGGGCTTGAAGATGAGATCTTCTGGAGGCAGGATATTTGCTGTCTTCAGGGAGGTTTGGCTATCGATCTGGATCACATCGGCGGCGGTGGCTACATACCAACGGTTGTTGGCTGCCAAACAGAGAATAATTGCTGGTTGCCCTCGCAGCAGAGTTTTCTGGATCAGGACAGCAGGCAGGGGTTGGGTGACGGGGATATGTTTACCCTTCAGGTAGAGGATAGTCCCCACGGAGGTGACTTCGAGATGGGTAGCGATCGCCTGCTGCCGCACTTCGGCTTCCTGTTGTTGCAATACTTTTAATAATCGCCGTTCTTCCTTGAGATGGGCAGCAATTTTTTCGTAGTCTGCCAACTGCCCTTGATCGATCGCCGCCAGTTGGATATCTAGTTTTGCCAGTTCCGCCGTCAATTCGGTGATGTATTGTTTTTGGGGCTTGAGATGTAGGGTGGCGAGGTATTGGGCAAAACTCTGTTCGACTAATGCCTTAGCTTCCGGCAAGGTATGGGTTTGCAAGAGGTTTAAGACCATCCCATAGCTGGGGGTAAATTGACTCACGAGGGGGTCGGCATCGGCGGTGGCTAGATAATATGCCTCTTTGATGCCTTCAAAGGGGGTTTGCAGCGTCACCACATTGCCGGTGGTATCCATGCCCCGCCGTCCGGCACGCCCCGCCATTTGCAGAAATTCACTGGCGGTCAAGAGGCGGTGGCCGCGATCGGTTCTCTTAGAAAGCGTGGAAATTACCGTTGTTCGGGCGGGCATATTGATCCCGGCGGCGAGGGTTTCCGTGGCAAATACTACTTTGACTAATCCTAAGCCAAATAATTCTTCCACCAAGCCTTTCCAAGCTGGCAAAATTCCTGCATGGTGCGCTGCCACCCCTCGATATAGTTGCTCCACCTGCCCGGCTCGACCAGCATCGGGATTTTTGGCGAGGAAGGTATCGATGTGGGTTTTCAGGAGTTCCACCTCTTGAGGATTGACCAAACTCATGTTCACCACATCCTGCACCGCGCGATCGCAGCCCCGACGACTAAAAATAAAATAAATCGCTGGTAACAAATTCTTTTGTTGCAGTTGACTCAAGACAAAGGGAATACTGGGAGCCTCTGGACGACTTTCCCGCGACATGGGAGGTCGCTTGGCTTTTTTCTGCTTCAGGCTGGGGTTCATGCCGCCTTTTTTCTTGTCTAGGAGGGGGAATACACCATTGACATTGCCAAAGTAAAACTCCAGTGGCACGGGGCGGAAGTTGGAATAGATGAGCTGGGTTTCTCCATGCACCGTGGCAATCCAATCGGTTAACTGATCGCTATTGGCAACGGTGGCTGAGAGGGCAACTAGCTGAATCTTTGGTGGACAGTAGATCACCGATTCTTCCCAGACCGTGCCCCGTTGCTGGTCGTTCATGTAGTGGCACTCATCCAGCACCACCGCTTCCACCCCTGTCAGGGAAGTCCCTACCTGACCAATGGGAGTCCCGTAGAGCATATTCCGAAATATTTCCGTCGTCATCACCAAGATCGGCGCATCCCGATTCACCGAGGTATCTCCCGTCAGCAACCCCACATTTTCTGTACCAAACTGCTGGCGAAAATCCCGCAGTTTCTGGTTGGACAAAGCCTTCAACGGCGTAGTATAAAAAATCCTGCCTCCCCTCGCCAACGCCCGATGGATCGTATATTCCCCGATCAGCGTCTTGCCAGAACCCGTAGGCGCGCAAACCACCACGGATTTGCCAGCATCGAGGGCGGCGATCGCCTGTAATTGAAACTCGTCAAGATCAAAGGGGAAAATGGTAGCAAGGTTGAGGTTCGTCATTATTCAAAAGGTGGTAGTTCTAGTGGAATTGCCCCTAGAATCCCTTTACGGAAATCGTTGAGGATTTGTCTGGCAGCACGTTCGGTATCGCCTTTGCAGCGCTGCTCGGCTACGGCAAGGAGATAGTCATCCCCACTGCCAAGGTGGGGATCTAGACGATACCGTGATTGTAACGCAGCACCATAATCTAGGTCTTGAATAATTTCCACTAGGGCGACAGCAATGCGTTGCCAATCGTAGGCGGCTTCCCCAATATCATCACAAATAGCCAGCTTAATGGCGGCGGCTTGGTCATTTAGTTTGGCAGGAATTACTCCCGGAGCATCGAGGAGTTCGATCGCCTCAGAGATGCGAATCCACCGAAGTTGTTTCGTTACTCCCGGTCTTCTGGCACTTTCTACCACCCGTTTGCCAATCAACCGATTAATCAAAGCCGATTTGCCCACATTCGGGAAGCCAATTACCACTGCTCGCACCGGGCGGGGCAACATATCTCGATCGATCCGCCGCTGATTCATCTCAGAACCAGCATTCTGGGTTGCCTGCAACAATTCCCGGATGCCCTTACCGTGTTGGGCATCGGTGAAATAGGGAATATCGCCTTTGTAGCGAAACCAGTTGCGCCAGAGTTCTCGAACTCCGGCATCCACCATGTCTAATCTATTCAGGACTAGGACTTTAGCCTTTGTCCCCACCCATTCAGGAATCTGGGGATGGTAGGCAGATAAGGGAATCCGCGCATCCCGAACTTCCAAAATTACATCAACCCGTTTCAACTGTTCCTTGAGGGCTTTTTCGGCTTTGGCAATATGACCGGGATACCACTGGATTGGTGGGGTAGTCATGCTCTACCGCCCTCCTGACCCCTTTGACTAGTCACAACATCTAAATCAATTTCCAAAATTTGGGCAACTTGTATTGCTGACAAACCTGCTGCCAACAACTTTGGCAACAGTTCTAACTTGCCTTCTAGCTTCCCTTCTAGCTTCCCTTCCAACTTTCCTTCTACTTTTGCCTCTTGATAAACCTTGGTTTGTTTCAAGTCACTTAAGCTAAACATGGTTTCAATTTCCTCCCGGCTCAGATTTGTAAATTTGTACACCAATACGGTTTCGATCAAATCCAGGATTTTTCTCCCTTGGATAGGATCAGGGATTTCTTCTCGTACTTGTTGTAATAGCCTTGGAGTTTTCTTGACTGCCTCTTCTTGACTATCTACTACCAATTGTACTATTCCTAAACTAATTGGTAAATCTTGGTTAGCCCCTAGTTCCTCTAGATAAACTACTCGAAGTTTGGGTTGGAGTTCTACATACTGAATAGATAATCCGGGGTCAAGGCTACGGGTGGCAAAAATGGCAACAGCGCACCAGTTATTCTCGGTTTGATATTGTCCTAAGTAGGGAAATATTTCCGCAAATAATCGTCTATAGAAATCTGGTTTGGGTTGAAACTGGACTTCTACAAAATAAATAATTTCTGTAGCACTTTCTCCATGAGGAATAAATATTCCATCAAATCTCCGAGCTAATTCTTTAATCTCCCTTGAGGAAAATTCATAGTTTATTGCCGTATCTGGAGATATCCCTATTAATTGAAATAGCAGGGTAGGAAATAATTGAAATAGGCTATAGAAAATAGTATCTGTTTTCATGATCAATTAATCTTGCGTCTATTCTGGACACCTGAAGCTGTGGGTACAAGATTGTTAGTACTAAGTTCTGTTTATATCCTGATTATGATGGTATCAGTATTTTCTGTACAATTGCACTATAATTCTCCAAAACTTATCCTCTGAGAATCTGACTATGGCTACTACCATTTCCCCCCAGCCCGATAGGTTAACAAAGAAATTAGAAATTGTCTGGGAAACTTTACCCCCAGATTTTGTTTTACCCGATGATCCTGTGGATAATATTGCTCAACCATTGTTAGCCCTTGCTCTGCGAGAGGCACTAGAAATTGCTGGTTTGATTGTTTCAACTATGCTCATTGGTACGGATTTTGGTATTTGTACTAAGGTCAATGGGCAGACAGTGGTGAAAGCTCCCGATTGGGTTTATGTGCCTAGGGTGATCACCGTGATGGACGATCGCCGCAGCTACACCCCTTACACCGAAGGGGATCTCCCCGCCCTAGTCATGGAATTTCTCTCGGATACCGATGGCACCGAGTATTCCACCAGACCTATCTATCCCTACGGCAAATGGTATTTCTATGAACAGATTCTCCAAGTCCCCAATTATGTAATTTTCGATCCCTACCAAGGATCCCTAGAGTTTTATGAATTAGTTGATGGGCAGTACGAAGCTGCCCAACCCACAACTGATCTATTACCAGAAAGCTACCATCAAAGCTACTGGGTGGAATCTCTGCAACTCTTTCTAGGAGTCTGGCAGGGAACCAAAGCAGAACGGACTGGATATTGGCTCCGTTGGTGGGATGGGTCGGGGAATTTACTTGGGTGGGGGAAAGAAAAACTAGATCAAGAACAGATATCCAAAGCCCAACTCCAACAACAGGTATTCGCTGCCCAGCAACAAACACTAGCGGCTGAGCAACGGGCTAATCAACTGGCTGAAAGGTTGAGAGCCTTAGGGATTGACCCAGAAGATATCTAGTAGTTTGTGGGTAAGCAGCAACAGTCGTCCCCCTAAAAAAACAAACCTACAGCAGTTTGAGAGTGGGCTGAGCGGAGTCGAAGCCCACTCTCAAACCTAACATTAATAGGACTTTCAATATTTGTGGTGTGTCTCATTTGAACGCAAAGTGCTGTAATTTAGGAGAATTGATCCAGAACAGATTTAAAATACCTAGCTATGCAGATTACACAGAAAAATCTTCCTAGAGATGATGCTTACCCTTGGTTTTGGATCCTGACCATTGCAGCTCTATTTATTTACCTAGTTGCCCTAGGGAATGTTCCCCTCCGGGATTGGGATGAGGGAACTTACGCCATTATTTCGAGGGAAATGTACCGCAGCCAAAACTGGGTTTATCCCACCGCCCACGGCTCACCATTCCTAGAAAAGCCGCCGTTGGTGTATTGGCTAATTGCCCTGAGCTATTATTTGGGCGGGGTGAGTGAATGGACGACAAGATTGCCTTTGGCGATCGCCTCAGCCCTCGCAGTTCCCCTAGTTTATGATATTGGCAAAAAAATCTTTGGCCAACAACTACCCGCCATCTTTAGTGCCGTAGTTTATCTGACCCTCTTACCCGTGGTGCGTCATGGGCGTTTGGCGATGCACGATGGGATTTCGGTCACTTGTTTTTTGTTTGCCCTTTGGTGTTTGTTGAAGGGAGAAAAACGGCGGTGGTATTGGCTGGGCTTTGGGTTGGGGATGGGGTTATTAACCTTGAGTAAGGGGATTTTAGTGTTGCTGCTGGGGGCGATCGCCCTAGGGTTCCTGATCCTGGATCAACGCCGAGATGTTTTTAAGTCTTTCTATTTTTGGCTGGGCATAATCTTGGCTTTCATCCCCGTAACTGCATGGTACACAGCGCAGATTCAAGCCTATGGTCAGGCTTTTATTCAAGTAAATTTTCTGAATCAATCCTTTGATCGCGTCTCCCAAGTTGTCCACAGCAATACGGGACCTCCTTGGTACTACCTACTAGAAATTATTAAATACTCCATGCCGTGGTTATTATTTCTGCCGGGAGGACTTTACCTCGCTTGGCAACAGCGATGGCGGAGTTGGGGTTGCTTAGTCTTGGTGGGTATGGGAGGATACCTATTGCCCATTTCCTTGATGGGGACAAAATTACCTTGGTATGTGATTCCGGTGTATCCCTTTGTGGCGTGGGCAGTGGGAGCGCAGTTGGCAGAACTGTGGCATAGTCAACGCTGGGGTAACCAAGGGAATAAAAAAACGAGTTGGAAAATTCTCTTGGGAGTTTTTGGTCTGCTGACGGTGTCAGGAGTGGGGGGCTTGGGATATTTTCTGGCGGTCGATCGCCAATTTATCCTGATCCTGATGGCGATCATTGTCATCTTAACTATGGGGGGAGTTACAGCTTATCTTCGGCTGCGGGACAAAAAATATTTAATGTGTCTGGCTAGTGGAATGTACTTATCATTGGTAATGTTAATGTGTTCTCAGTCGTGGCTTTGGGAACTCAATGAAACCTTCCCCGTCACCCCCGTAGCGGCTCTAGTCCGAGCCAATACCCCACCGGGAGCAGCGGTTTATACATCTTTCCCCTACCACCGTCCTAGTTTAAGTTTTTATTGCGATCGACAAATTCCCCCCAAGGACATTAACACTCTCACGCAACTGTGGTCAGCATCTCAACCCTATCTCCTCCTCGATCGACCAGCCCTAGAAAAAATCAAGGAAAAAATCCAAATATCCAATAACCAGGTTCTGGGGACAGCCGAGGGGTTTACCCTCATCGGGAGAACACCTAAACAGTGAACAGTAAACAGTAAACAGTGAACACGATTAACTGGTAACTGATAACTGATAACTGATAACTGATAATACGCCTATGAAAACCTCGCCTAGAGACAAAGTTGAAGACCGCACTACTACTAAGGTTGAGAGTAACCGGAAGTCTCAACAGATGGTGAATCGATGGTTTAAGTGGTTAGCTCCGGGTTTGTTAGTGAAGCGATGGCTTTTGCTCAGTGCTGTGGGAGTGGTGCTAACCAGTTTGGGCTTGGCGATCTGGGTAAGATTAACTCCCGTATTTTACTTAATGCAGGTGGCGGGTAGTTCTGTAGAGTGGTTAGCCACGATTATGCCCCGGAATGTTTCGGGTCCTTTGGTGATTATCTTAGGTATATTTTTTGTGTTTTTGGGGCAGACTCGATCGCTAGAGGCGATTACCGATGTCCTCAAGCCGGATAAAGATGATGAGTTGGTGGATCTATTAATTACCCATCGCCGGTTGAAACGAGGTCCGAAAATAGTGGCGATCGGCGGCGGTACGGGCTTATCCACGCTGCTACGGGGACTGAAAAACTACAGTGCCAATATTACTGCCATTGTCACGGTGGCGGATGATGGGGGTTCTTCGGGCAGGCTGCGGAAGGATTTTGGGGTGTTGCCGCCGGGGGATATTCGCAATTGTTTGGCAGCACTGGCGGATCAAGAAAAATTACTCACAGAGTTGTTTCAGTACCGATTTGTCAATGGGAATGGCTTGACTGGGCATAGTTTTGGCAATTTGTTCCTGACAGCCATGACGGATATTACTGGGGATCTGGAGCAGGCGATCGCCGCTAGTTCCGAAGTTTTGGCAGTGCGGGGGAAAGTTTTACCAGCTACTCTGACAGATGTGCGTCTCTGGGCAGAACTAGCGGATGGCAGACGCATTGAAGGAGAATCAAATATTACGGCAGCCAATGGCAAAATCGTCAAAATTGGCTGTTATCCCGAACATCCCGTAGCCTTACCCGCAGTAGTCCAGGCAATTCAAGAAGCTGACTACATTGTCATTGGTCCCGGCAGTTTATATACCAGTGTGATTCCTAATTTATTAGTGCCAGAAATTCGGGAGGCGATCCTGCTGCGGACAACCAATGAGAATCCCGCCCGGAATGTGCCGAGCATTTATGTCTGCAACATCATGACCCAACCGGGGGAAACCGATGGTTATTCGGTGGCAGACCATATTCGGGCGATCGATCAGGCTTGTGGGGAAAAACTTTTCAATGCTGTCCTTGTCCACAAAAGAGTCCCTTCAGCTCGGACATTAATCCACTATGCCCAAGAACAATCCCATCCGGTGTTTCTCGATCGAGAGGATGTCTCCAATTTAGGACGGCGAATTGTTTTGGCTAATATCATGGATGAAGATGTGGACACTGCCCTAGTCCGTCACAATCATCACAAGTTAGCCCGAACTCTGATCCGTTGGTACAGCGCCCATAGTAAATAATGAGCCGATACAATTCAGCAAATTTTTATAGTTCAGATCATGAAGCTAAATCTGTTATTCCATAGCCAGTATAAGGACGCTTATAGGGGGGATGCAATCCGAAAATAATATCTTCTTTGGAAACTCCCATTTCTACTAGTTTCTGGGCAATGTCTACTTCAGTCATATTGCGCTGAATCCAGATTTTATCTTCTTTGATATCTAGATGCATAAAACAATTATGAATGCGCTGCAATCCTTGCCAACCGACATCTAATAATAAATAGCGATCGCTTTCTCGATCAAAAATCAATTGGATCTCGATATCTGGATTTACTGAGTCCTTTTTAGCTTCTGTGGTTAATAATTGACAAACACATTGGCGGTAATAAGCTAACTTTTCCATTCTGTGATTACCTCCTGTTGGGGTTCATAGATAATTAATTTTAGCTGATAATTTTTAACCGATTCCTGCACAAATCGTTCTTGAAAAAAAGAATCAAATGTATCTAATGGCACAGCCAAATATAATATTCGCTCCGGGTCTGTCATTTCCAAGGCAAGACGATAGTTGAGAAATTGCCCCAAGGCGGCATGAAAGTCTGTCAGTGTGGAATTACTCAGAAAACTTTTAATTTCAATGGCAATCTTACGTTCTGCTTTTTCGGCTGCTAAGATTTTGTCTGCACCTAAATCAATTTCAAATTTTACTTTATCAATTTTAATGACTAGAGGATCTGCGGTAATTTTCCACTGGTCTTTTATTAGTGCTTGTCTAACAGCCTCATGGAATAAATCTTTTGCCGCCATTACTTGTTCCTTTATTTTCTAGTTTAACTACTAGGGCAAAGTATGGTCAACCCGGAAATTGTGGCGGTGGCGGAGAAGTTTATTTTTGTCAATTGCTATAGCCAGAAGATAGCGGGGGAGATTTTGCGGTTATGTAGTACGCAGGAGGCTGAATCAGTAGGGAATTTCTGGGATGGCGCGGTGCTAGGTATTGAAAACCCAGAACCCTTATGGCTTCCTAAAAAGAACATTTTAATAATTCTTAAAAGATTCTTTTAAGAATTATATGTTACATTTTACAAGTTTCGACGCGAGAGAAGAGATAAAGCCATCCCCCCGCTACAAAGTGCCAGCCACCGCTAGAACGCCCCAAGCCCCCCCATCCTGGGAGGTGTCCCCTAGGTGCTCTCATCTCAAACATTAGCTGCTCATAGTTTTTCCACTTCCCTCCCACCATCCATTCCACTTGGTCAGCAAACTTACCAAAATCTTTACCCACCTGATTATAAATTTCTTTTTGGACAATAAACCCAAAGCGTCCATTGCTGTTCTGTGCCCAAAGTTGGTCAATGGTGCGCAAATCTTGACAAGGGAATTCATTGATAGAGTTATAGTCGAACCAACCTTCTTTTTCTCGACAGGCTACCCACAACATTATGTGGGCTGTTTCTTGGTTTGCTTCCTGATACTTTCGAGCTACCAACAAATCTCGTAGCTTTGTATAATCTGCCCCCACTTCACTTGCCAAAACCACCCCAACAGGAGGAACAGGAGGCGGGGAATAGGTGGTGGGAAATGTAGGGGTAGTTAGGGTTGAGTCTGGTCTGAGGGAAGCGGTAAATTTCTTGAGTCGTTCAGCTTCGTCTAGTCGGTGTTGTTTCCAAGCTACCCATGCTTGAAATGCTGTGGCTACAGCAGCAAAGAGAGCAATTAATGTTCCAATGAACCATTCCATAGAAGGAGGTTTAAATTAAAAAATATTTGCTTCTCAGTCTAACAGAAAAACTTTGAGACTTTTTGAGGTTGGTTTCTACCCACTTTAGAGTAGTTGATCGCATTCTGCATGAGTGCCAATCCAAGATTAAACTCCCTGATTTTCTTCACAATTTTCTGCTTCCAAAGTAAGATGATGAGCCAAGGTTGATGCGATCGCAAAGCCAAGCAAGAACTCCTAAATTTATGAAGACTAAGAAGCAGAAATTCCCCTATCTGGTGGGTTCCAAGTGGACAGCTAAGGATACTACCTTTGGTTGGAAACATTTTCAGGTGACAAATCGCAAAAATGAAGGCAAGTTGGTATTTGCTGAACTAGTGGCGGCTTGCGATCCTCAAGTGCGTTTTTGGATCAATGCCAAAAGTCTCACCACTCGGAGTATCTGGCAACCCGGTTGGCAACCCCTGCAACTTCAGGAAAAATAACTAGATCAGGGCTTGCTAACTGTGAGTTGAGGACTTTCCCGGTGGATGCGTTGGGGATGACCCCAGATGATCTGTTCTTGTTTATAAATTACCATCCCCGGTTTTGCTCCCTTCGGTTTATAGACGTGTTTGGGGGTAGTGTAAACGATCGGCACTTGTTCGCTTTGCTGGGCGCGGCTGTGGTAGGCAGCAAGGTCAGCAGTAAATTGTAGGTCTTGACCATAGCCCTCTGGCAGACTATTCCCCCCCAAACTAGTCCCAGCAGGGAGACGCAATAAGACATGACTGCCGGGAATCTCTTGGCTATGGAACCAGAGATCATAGTCTCCAGCGACCCGGAAAGAGAGGAGATCATTTTGGCGATTATTCCGTCCTACCAACACTTCAAAACCACTGGGGGTAGTATAGCGATGGAAGTCGGTCTGGGAGTTTTCTGGCTTATTGTGTTTAGAATTTTGTTTCGAGCTTTGCTTTGAGTCTGGTTTGCCGGGGAGTGGTGGGAAATATTTTTGTTGGATTAGCTCATCACGGATTTCTAGCAGTGTACCTAGGTCAGTGGGACTTTGGTAGTTTTGCAATTGGAGGAGGGTGGATTCCACCTGTTCGAGGTAATTAATATCTGGTTGGAGTTCTTCTAAAAGAGGCAAAACAGCGAGGCGGGCGCGTTTGAGTTTTTGATGGATTTTGTAGAGGGCTTGGGCATTTTGGACGGCATTTTTTTCCGGATTGAGGGGGATGGTGATGGGTTGGTTGGTTTCAAAATCTGTCAGGGTAATCTTGGTATCGCCGGGGCGGACTGCCTGTAGATGTGCCATCAGCAGGTCTGCCTGTTGGCGGTAGGTATCTGCACCGATCGATTCCTGTAACTTATTCTCAAAGGTGGTAGCTTTTTGCTTAATTTTCCCTAGGGCATTGCCAACTTTTTGGCTGAGTTGTTGATGGAGTTGCTGAAACTGCTGCTGGCTGAGGAATTGTCCATAATATTCTTGCAGCAAAACTTGGGTATTAGCCACGGGTTCCGTGATCCCCCAACCAAGGACGGTATAGCCTTTTTCCGTCCAGCCGGGCTGAAATTCCTTCGTTTCTACAATCATCAACCAACGCTGCCAATAGAAAAATAGTTTTTCCCAGTGATCCGGCAGCAGGCTGGTATTGAGCTGGTCTGGTTGCAATCCGGCGGACAGGACTAGGGAAGTAATAAAAGCCGGACTTAAGCCCCGGTAGGGTTTGAGTAATTGTTTTTGCAGAGTGCCGGGGATCAGGCTGACGCGATCGTACCAACTGGTAAAAGATTCTTGAGGATCGGGAACTTGAGCCAAAATCGGCGGCGGCAAAACGTAGGGCTGTCCAGTCAGAATCGGGCGAACACTAGATTGCTTTTCATTTACCTGATGGGCGCAGGTAATCACCTCACCACTACCATTGGTCAAGATCAGGTTACTATACTTGCCCATGATTTCTAGGTAGAGATGAAACAACACCTCACCACCGGGACGTTGGGCAAATTGCAGGTCTAGCACCCTTTCCCAAGGGGCAGCGATCGCCATCCCCACCAAAGCTAATCCCCCTAGTTGGTGGCGGAGCTGATCGCTGAGGGTAAAAGTATCTGGAGTCCGGGGTGGTGGTGTATCTTGATGGATTCTGGCAGCTTGGGGATGCCACGAGAGGGTCAGCCACGCCCGTTGCTGGAGAGTCCGCAGGGCGAGGGAAATGGTGTAGCGATCGCGCTGGTAGGCTTGCTCAACTCTAGCTGGAAGCCATTCCTGCTCTAACTCGGCTACAGCCGCTATCATGGTTGTAAAATCAACTTGCTGCATATGGAAGTTCAACTAATTAATATCGGGTTTGGAAATATCGTTTCTGCTAACCGAATAATTGCGATCGTCAGCCCCGAATCTGCTCCTATTAAACGGGTGATCAGTGATGCCAAGGAACGAGGACAATTAATTGATGCTACCTATGGCAGACGGACTAGGGCTGTAATTATTACCGATTCGAGCCACATTATTCTATCTGCTATTCAGCCGGAAACCGTCGCCCACCGATTTATGGTTAATAAAGACGGTACAATCAATAATGGTTAATTTTTAAGTCTTTTAAGTCTGGATTTTCCGATTTTAATCAATAGCTTTAATATAGCAATCCTCTGATTGGATATCCTGATGACAATTTTGGTGTCCCGTCTCGACATTAAAATATACAGCTATACAGCACTTTTCCAGTGCATTAAAAATGTATTCGTCTTAGAGGCTATTTATAGAGTACGTTCCGCCCCCGCCGAGGGGGGAAATCGTGCCTTCTAGCCACTTTATAAATGACCTCTTATATAGCAATCTTAATTGATTTACAGATTTTATGGGTTAAGCAAGGTGCGCTAGCAGGGTGTAATCTTCTTAGCCTATCTAGGTAAGAATATGAACAAAAGTATAGAAAAAGGTAAGTTGATTGTCCTCACAGGTCCTAGTGGTGTGGGGAAGGGGACTTTATTGAAATCCCTTCTTGAGCGTCATCCTGCTCTATATTTTTCTGTTTCCATGACCACACGCCAGCCTCGATCGGGAGAAACTGACGGCAAAGAATATTATTTTGTTAGCTTAGACAAGTTTCAGGAAATGATTGCGGGGCAGGAATTATTGGAGTGGGCGGAGTATGCGGGCAATTATTACGGCACGCCCCGCCAGCCAGTACAGGAAAAGATTGCCCTGGGTAAATGGGTTATTTTAGAAATTGAAGTGGCAGGAGCAAGGCAGATTGCCCAATCTTTTCCAGAGGCTTTACGCATCTTTTTGCTGCCGCCGACCCCAGCAGTATTGGAGCAAAGGATTCGCGATCGCGGCTTAGATCAGGAAGCTGCGATCCAAAAACGGCTAGCCAAGTCAAAACAGGAAATCGCCGCTGCCCAGGAGTTTGATACCCAAATTATCAATGATGATTTTAAGACCACCTTAGAGGCGATCGAATCCCTGATATTTTTCCCTCAAACCAATGACCCTAATGAGCCATAGCAATCCTTAATTATTTCATCCACCAAGGCGAGTGGAATATACCCCAGAAACAAGCTGATTTAGCAAATGCCTTAGGATGGCTATAGAACTCCAATAGAATTCTGCAAATTTATGTTCCAGACCCTGAAAAGATTATTTCTCGCCTTCATGACTCTAGTGGCAGTTAGCACCATGGTTAGCTCCTTGGTTGCAAGTTGGCAGCAACCTCAGATTCAAAGCCGTTTGGAGCTTTATCAAATCAATTTATTATTGCAAGCCTCCCAATGGCAACCTGCCGCTAGCGATCTGGGTTTAGAGGCAAGTAAGAATTGGCAGCAACTCCGGGGGATTATTCTAGGGGAAGAGCCAATTAAAATTGCTCAGGAACAATACCAATTGGCTCGACAAGCAGATCAAAGGATTCTTGAGGAATTAAGCAAGCAACTATCCCAGCCAGAGACAAATAAAACTGAAAAATCTGCAACTACTGAGGCAGTCACTCCCCAGAGTGCCAAGATTATTGCCCAACTAGAGGAAGTAATTCCCCAACTAGACCTTGCCCTAGGGATTCTTGATATGGAGTTAGGGAATAAGCAGGCAGCTAGAAAAACTTGGCAAGGGTTAATTGATTCTCAAGCTATTTCTCAAATTAATGTCCAACCTAATTCCCAACCTAATCCTCAGCCTAAATTATCTAAAACAACCCAAGAAACAGCCAAGATATTACTAAATCTGTGGAGCGATCGACCCCAACTAGAGATACAAACAGAGCCAAAATCAACGTCAAAACTCATCCCAAAATCTCAAGACTGGGAAGGAATCATCAAAACCAACTTAAATAGCTGGTTTCGCGATCGCGCTCTGCACCAACTCTATACCATCGAAAATTCTCCAGCTAAGCTAAAAACTCTCCAACAGCAGGAAAACTCCCAAGCCGAGAATGCCCTGTGGCGGTTATTAGCCTTGACGATCGTTCCTAGTATCAGTGGGTTATTGGGTTTAGGGCTACTGATATTTTTAGGAGGACAGGCAATTTTCAAGGGTCGCAGGAGTCTGTTTTTCTCTGGCGGGAATAGTTCTGGAACTAATATTTCTGATATTTCTGGGGATGATTTATCTAATAGCCTCTCTGAAAGTATCTCTGGACTTAATGCTGGGGTCAATACTGAGCTTAATAACCAAGGAAGTAATCAGGTCTTGATGGTTCCTTGGGATGGGGAAACTATTTGGGAAGTTCTAGTCGGCGGATTTTTCTTTGTGGGGCAATTATTAATTCCCTATATTTTCACTAATTTACCCTTAGGCAGCCTGAATTTAGATGTGCGCAGTAAGGCGATCGCTGTCCTTGCTAGCTATGTATGCATGAGTATAGGCACTCTTACAGTTTTATACTTTGCTCTGCGTCGCTTCCTGCCCCTGCCCCCCGGCTGGTTTCCCCTAAAGTGGCGAGGGAACTGGATCCTCTGGGGTGTGGGGGGATATTTGGTGGCAATTCCCCTTGTAATAGGGATTTCTTTAGTAAATCAAGTAATTTGGCAGGGAAAGGGCGGTAGCAATCCCATCTTGCCTCTAGCACTCCAAGGTAATGATCTTTGGTCTTTTCTCATATTTGCCACCACTGCTTCCATTGCCGCCCCGATTTTTGAGGAAATTATCTTTCGAGGATTCCTTCTGCCTTCTCTGACTCGTTATTTACCCGTGTGGGGAGCGATCGCCGCTAGTAGTTTATTATTTGCGATCGCCCACCTGAGCCTATCGGAGGTTTTGCCCCTAACGGTCTTAGGCATAGTTTTAGGTACGGTTTACTGGCGATGCCCTGCCGGAGGTTCAGCACCAACCGGTAATTTGTTAGCCTCTATGCTGCTACATAGTCTCTGGAACGGCGGAACCCTAATTAGTTTATATATCCTCAGCAGTGGTGGTAGTTAATCTTCAGATGAAATTTCCGGAATTTCCCGTAGATATCTGTAACTATTGTCTATAGAATAGGGCTACCTTATTTCAGGACTTGGTATTTATACTGATTTAATAGGACTTTCTACGGAAATTTACTTAGTCAAAATTCACTTAGTCAACTATAGTCTTTGATTCTAACTATAGTGCTAGACAGCTTGGTTAGGACAAAGCTAGATACGTTGGCTGAGCGAAGTCGAAGCCAAATTTGTCCTACCTTTTATGGCAGCAACTATAATACTACGCAAAAAAAGGGTGCAACCCCTTTTTTAATTAAATTCTTATGTCGCAAGCTACTTAAAATCTTATTAGTATCAATTATTTGGTAAAATAAGATAAGAAGGCGCTAATAAGAATAGCGTTTGGGGTACTTGGCTTCCTGAACATCATTCTCCAAATAATTACTTTGCATCACAACCGTAAATTTCAGGGGATTGAGAAGTTTTAACTCAGATGGTGCAATCTTCGCGACCTATTTATGATCGCTATAGTCTTTCTCAATCTTTCGCTATAGGGCTTATGCATTTGGCAGTTTTCGCAGGCACTCCGCACCCGCAAAAATTGCCGAAACCCTAAATAATTTCTTGGTAGTGCCTAATTCCTACGCTAGATCAATCTGCTTTGGGTCAATGATTTTACTTGCCTGTGGTGGATGAAATCCTTGAGAATCCCTATATACAGACTTTGTAGTCTAAGTTTGTCCAAGGCAATTATTATTTGGTACAGAGGAAAGTTATAATGCAAATAACTAAAGTTATAATTGCAAAAAAAAATTATGAATTTAACTTCAATGGTGGCTGAAGTGTTTTTATGGTTGTAGTGACGTTATTTGGCGTTATTTAAGGTTTGCTACTGTAACTAAAAAAAGCATCGCTATCTAAAGTTTGCGACTTTCAGTAATAATTGAAGTTACTAGTGAAGCTACGATGGACAATATTAATGATATTGGGATAGAAACTTAAATTATGTCAGGACTTACGTATTTGGCTATTTTGTGGGCTTCGACTATGCTCAGCCTGCAAAGATATCCAAACCCTTAGATAATTTGTTGATAGCGCGTAAGTCCTATATGTATTGGAGTCATTTTGATAAATACAGAATCTAAACTTTAGGGTAGAGTGGGAATGCCAGTAATCAACTCTGATTTAGCGAAAATTGAAACTGTACTAGAAAAGCATCCTGCAATCCGTCAGGTTACGGTGGTTGATCACCGGGATAGTGATGGAAAAAATCACTTGGTGGCTTATCTAGTCGGAGACCTAGCGGTAGATAGAATTCCTGTGCAAAGCCAGTGTTGGTGTGAAGATCAACAGGGTAATCGAGTGAAGCTATCGATCGCCGATATTTCCTACAATGGCATTTGTCTCCTCAATACTCCTCGCTCTTGGTTCCTAGGAAAGATAGTTCATCTCTATCTAGATCTGCCTACCATGGCAGAACCTGTGAAGATTCCCGCAAAGGTAGTCTGGCATCAAAGACCACAATTTTCCTTGAAAACCATATTAGAAGCACTGGGCTTTAACACAGTGCAAACAAGTCTGGTCAGAGACCGGACAGGAATTTTATTTGATCTGGCATCTCCAGCTATTAAACTAGTTCATCAAACGGTTAAAAATTTGAGCCAAGGTAGTGGTTTGTCAGTCCAAGACCTCCGCCGCTCTGAACCAAGAGTGCCATTACACACCAATGTTGGAGTCCATTTTCCTGATGGACGGATCTTTGGTTGGGTAACAGAAAATATTTCTCTGACGGGAATTCGTATCGAAGGTATCAGTAGCATTTGGAAAAAAGGGATGAACTTACGCTTGAGACTTAGGCTGCCCGGTAGTCCACAAAAGTTAGACTTACCAGCGATCGTCTGGTGGCATAAAGGTTCCCAAGCCGGCTTGCGTCTGCACCTGAGCAAAGAAGAAGAATCTATTATTTATCAAAGTATCGAATATATCATTGCTACTCAAGGTTTATATCTAGAAAATCTACGACGATTTTTAGCAACCAATCTACCTCCAGAGTTGATTCCTGATCATTTTGTTATGCTAGAGGAAATGCCCTTAGATGCCCAAGGGAAAATTGATCCTACGGCTCTGCCACAGCCGGAGTTTCTGTCTTGAGCAGTGCGTAAGTCCTAAAAATGACTAAACTAGAGATGGTGAATTACTCAAATGTCATGATTAAATCTAATTTGCACCAAGGTTCTCTGTATCGATCGGGATTGAAATTATTGCCCTACTTGGTTTTGGGGGGTGTGGTTTTTGCTTTCAATTCCCAGACAAATCTTAACTATATGTTACGGGGATATTTCACTCTCCTAGAGACCCAAGTTGGCATAGTTTTAATCTATTTCTTAATGAATAGAAGAACCAAAGTGGTCAAGGAAGAACCATAGAAGGTCAAACCTGCTGGGGAAGGATTAGTTGAGATAGTCTGGGAGAAAGGGATGAGAAATAAGGTGACTGCGGCTTTACTAGCTTTATTTTTGGGGTCGATCGGGGTTCATAAATTCTATTTGGGGCAGAATTTTGCCGGAATTATGTATCTATTGTTTTTCTGGACTGGTTTTCCAGCAATTATTGCTTTTTTTGAGTTTTTAGGGTTGATATTAATGTCCGATCGCGCCTTTGATGCTCAGTATAATCAGCAAAGGCTCTTCCCCTATCAAAACTCAATGCTTAGGGAATCAGGGAAAGACCTCGTAGCAACTTTAGAAGGGCTAAAAAAACTCTATGATAAAGAGATTATCACTGCTGAAGAGTATGAAGAGAAGCGACGAAAAATTCTTGATTCTTTATAAGTAACTAATAGGGAGTTCCGGTGTCTAGTACCTACAATTGGTTAAAACAAACTCCAAACTGGATTTGGTGGTCGATGTTCCCCCATTTAGGGGGCTTGGCAATCTGCTATGCGGGTTATCGAACTAAAACTCCAGCTTGGTTAGTGATTGGACTAGGCATTACTTTAGGGGCGATTGCTCTTTCTTCCTCAACTTTGGTGACTCTAATTTGGATTGCTCAGATCAGTACAGCCCTCAGCTTACGAAAGGCTTTTTTGATTAAGATCTGTCCCAAGAGTCAGCTCATTCCCAGCGATCGCCATCTAGCTCAGTTGATTGCTCGGCATCACGGCAAAATTGATATTAATCAATGCTCAAAGCATGATTTGGTCTACCATCTGGGTCTGCCAATTGTCTATGCTAACAAGATCGATCGCTTGCGTCAAAAGGGTTTGGTATTTGTCAACCTAGAGCAATTGGTGAACCAAGGGGAATTACCAGCCAGTTATGTCAGTAGATTGGAACCGTTGGTAATGTTCGATCGCCCCACTGCACTGATCACTTCAGAAGAGCCGTGGCAGTGCCTGAATAGTTTCTCTGTGGAAGAATTAGTTACCTGTGGTCTTACGCCCGAAGCCGCCGCTAAGATAGTCACCGAGCGGGAAAGAGGGGGAGTTTATAATTCTCTAATAGAAATCAATACCCGGACAGGTATTCCCCTCAAGCAAATTAATCATTTGACCTATTCTTGATTTTTTTTAGGATTGCCCCAGCAGCGCGCTAGGTAAATCCTTACCTGATAATTCCAAGCAAACATCACTATTCAAGATTGGCAAACTCTGATCGATATTTTACTGTCCCTCTACATCCAGCCAAGACACCCTCTGCCAACTCCAACACCATAAAAGCCTCCTCTGGCAGAGGATACTCGCATTTTAATTCCTTTTTTTGAGCGGTAATAAACCCAAACCGAGAGTAATATTGGGGATTGCCCAGAACAAACACAGCTTGGCAACCTAAGCGATATTGCTCCGCAACGCTAAAGTGATCGCACTCTGCTAAGCTGTGGCGAATTAATAATGATCCAATGCCCTGATGTTGATAAGCAGGCAAGACTGCCACAGGAGCTAATCCTAGCAGAAATAAATTGGGTGGAGATTCCCCTGCGATCGTCACTGGACTAAAGAAAATATGCCCGACAACTTGCTCTGATACCACTGCCACAAAGGAATAGGTACCTGCGATACCCCGCAACTTATCAACCAAGTCAGCTTCCCCATCTCGCCCAAAGGCTGCCACATTAACTTGGCGAACTGCTGCTATATCTTCTGGTTTCTCAAGTCGGACTAGCTTAGATTTCATTTTGTTTATCTTCTTTTCCTACAGGACTTATGTTCAGTCAACGAATTATTATAGTTTCAGACATTTTTGTGGGCTTCGACTTCGCTCAGCCCACAAAAATGTCTGAATGCGTAATTCCTGCCTATCTAGCAACAAATCGAGTCCATGCTTGCCAGAAAATATTAATTGACAACAAAGCGAGTAATGCCCGAAAAGCAAAACTGACTACCTTGTCAGAAAGTTTGGGCAAAAATCTAGTGCTGACCTGTGCCCCTATTAAACCGCCGCTGCCGAGAATTAATCCTTGCATAAACAAAACATTGCCGGCTACGTAGTGACCAGTAGTGGCAGCGATCGCTGTAATCATAATTACCCCTAAGCTAGTTTGGATTGCCACCTTGATTGCTTCCCCCAGCAAAAGCATTTGCATAGGAACCATAATCACGCCCCCGCCAATACCAAATAAACCAGCTAAAACCCCGGCAATCCCACCTGTAGCAATCCGGGCAACCACCGGATTCATTGTTTTATCTACGGTAGCTGCTAGATTATTTTGCAAATTTTCTGCGTCTTCCCTTTGTTTGCGGGCGATGACCTGCTTCCGCAACTCCACTAAATAGATATTCAGCCAGAGCAATAATCCAAAGGCAAAGAGCAAAATATAGGAGGCGACATTGCTGGCAATATAAACCCCTAATTGGGCAGTGAGCAGAGAGGGAATACCTAGATACAACACTTTCTTTAAATCTAGAAATCCCATCCGCCAATTTTGGAAACTGCCAGAGATGGAGGTAATCACGATCGCGAGGCTACTAGTTGCCACCGCTTGGACAGGGGTATAGCCCAAAGCCACCAGAATCGGCACCAAAACTGTGCCACCACCAATACCCAAGAAACCCGCGAGAACTCCAGAGAATAAGCCCCCGGCAATTAAAATCAGTATGTTATCTGGCATCAATTTTTATGTAGTAGTTACTCCCTGAATCTACTCGGAGAAAGTTGGTCGATGATGTCATCGCTGCTACTAGTTAGGTGTTTGCTAAACCTTTGGGCGAGAGTTGGCACAAATACTAAGGGGTTACTAAAACCTGAGAAGACGTGTAAGCCTTCATAATCTGCCACTTGCCCGATTAAGGGTAGATAGTCACGGCAGTAGGCGACTAGGCAATGATACCAAGTTCCTTGGAGATTAGCTAAACTGGGCAGGATTTTCTCAATCTGGTGACGCATCTGGGCTTCGCTGGCAGCAGCATTAATCTCTGCATGGGGGTTGCTCAAGACTCGGCTAATTTGTCCGAGGCGGAGACTGTGATCTGCAAATTGAATCACTCCGGCATCCACGATCGAGGGGGCAAATTCATAGTTTTCTTGTTCCCAGAGATGATCGTGATTTGGAGTGCTGGCGATCGCTTCCATCGCTATCCGTTGCAGGGCAGCAGGCATGACGATACTAGAAAGTTTGATCTCTTTGGTGGTGGCGGGAGCAACTTCGATCGATTCGGCATGGGTGAAGTAGAGGGGGATGGAAATTCCGGCGGTTTTTAGTAAAGCCCGGCTAAAACCTCCGGCACAGATGATCACTCCGTGGGCGTGGTAATCGGCTTGGACAGTGCTGACTCCAGAAATATGCAGATCCCGGCGACTAATTAGACCCAACACTTGTGCATAATGGACTTCGCCGCCGTGGCGCTGCATTGCCTTAGTGTAGGCCAGCGTTGTGAGGAGGGGATTGATGTGACCGTGGGGTAGTTGCAGTGCCCCGGAAAGGTTGTGGGGATTTAACAAAGGCTCCATCTCACAGGCACTGGCAGGATCCAAAAGTTGCGGCGGGATGGCAAATTTTTGATACTCCTGAGCCATTACTTGGGGGTCTACATCTGAGGCGATCGTCAGCAATAAATTCAACTCTCGTAGTTGAGTATCCGCCTCTAGTTCTTGGGAGAGCGATCGATGTTTTTCGATGCCTTCGCTTGCTAGTTGTCGAGTCATGGGAGTTGTCCCCGACCAATAAGCCAAACCCCCATAGCTATAGCGACTTGCTCCCTGCAAAACCTCGTGTTGCTCTAGGAGTAATACTGTTGAACCCTGACGAGCCAATTCATAGCTTAGGGCTGCGCCAGTGATCCCTCCGCCCACAATGATCCAGTCGTAAGTTTTCATTGATTTATTTTTGCTTTTCCATCATTCCCGTCAAATTGTAACGCTCTGGATCGTTTTTTGCATCTGATTTGGGATTGCTCTAGCGATCCTAAACCATTCGCTAACTTTTCAGATATCCTCTGACAGCAGTTTGAGAGTGGGTGGCTACAGCCACCCACTCTCAAACCCAAAACACTGATCGGACTTGCAATATTTGTAGTATGTCTCATTTGAACACAATGTGCTGTAGATGGATTGACATCTCTTAAGTATGCACAGGAACAGGTAAAAGAATTAATATATCTATATAGCCATCTGCAAAGATTTGTTAGAGGTGCAACCCGTAAAAATTCCCACAATTTATCAACTTTCCTCAGAGGCTATTTATCGCAACCACTAAGGGGGTTGAGATGATTTTGATTATGGGAACATCCCCGCTTCGCGGGGGTTCCCATGACATAGCCTGCTTGGCAACGGCTATATTAAGTCTGATTTTCCACCTCCGGAAGAGAGGGCAGATTATCCTCTCTCGCCATTTTATAAATAACGTCTAAGAGGTCATTTATAAAGTGGCTAGAAGGTCTGATTTTGCGCCCCCAGCGGGGGCGCAAAATCAGACTTTATAAATAGCCTCTAACTTTGCGGCACTACCAATCAAATAATTCAGGACTGACGTGGTTAGAGTTTGTTGCGGGCTGAGGGTCGTCGAAGCCCGCAACAAACTCCAGAATTTTAGATGATTTGTTGACAATGCATAAGTTCTATAATTAATCAAATAATTAAATAACTAATAAATGACCATCCTGCCCTTAATAAATAGTAATAACGATAATTGGTTGCCGGAAGTAACAGCGATCGCTGTCACCACTGCTTGGGGAGCCGCTGAGATTTTGCGATCGTACTATCGAGGCGAACCCAGTTACGATCGCCTGCAAGTCCAAGAAAAGAAAGATGGTCCGGTGACGGCGGCAGATTTGGCGGTAAATCACTACATTTTGCATAATTTTCATGCCGCCTTTGGCAAGAACGAGTTTGCTTATCTGACGGAAGAAACCTACAAAGGACAGACAAAAGTGCCATCTCAGCCATGGGTCTGGATTATTGACCCCTTGGATGGGACACGGGATTTTATTGATAAAACCGGGGAGTATGCCATTCATATTGCTTTGGTACATCAACAACGCCCGGTAATTGGCGTGGTGGCGATTCCTGAAGCTGAGGCAATCTATTTTGCTTGGCGGGGAGGCGGCACTTTTCGGGTCGGGCGAGATGGGATAGAAGTGCCAGTCCGGGTGAGCGATCGCGCCACCATTCCCGAACTTTCTTTGGTGGCTAGCCGCACCCACCGCGACGAGAGACTCAAGCAACTCCTCAGCCAAATTCCCTTCAAATCCCAAAAACAGGTAGGCAGTGTCGGTTGTAAGATCACTTCCATTATCGACCAACAAACCGATGTTTATATTTCCCTTTCGGGCAAGTCTGCCCCCAAGGACTGGGATATGGCTGCCCCAGAGTTGATCCTGACGGAGGCGGGAGGTAAATTCACCACGGCGGCGGGGATGTCTTTGCAATACAACACTGGAGATGTGAATCAATGGGGCTGCTTGATTGCCAGTAATGGCAAAGCCCATGATGCCCTCTGTCAGAAGGCAGTGACTACTTTGGCTGAAATCGACAAGATTTGAAGTATATCTAAATATGTCCAAATATTATCAGTCAAAAAAGTTTGCCTATATTCGCCACAGCCACGGCGAAAAATTGGTCGGTGGTTACCACAGAGATCTTGCGCCTGACTCTGGGGTAAGTTCAGCTCAGGGGGGAGAATTACCGCTGGGAGTGGATTTGCGGTTATATCTAAATCCGGTGCTGGATCATAGTGGTGTGGCTAGTTGTAGCGTGGAGGCGATCGCCACTGCCTACGAATACTTGCTCCAACGCCATCAGCAGAAAGATATTATTCTCAGCCGTTGGTTCACTTACTACAATGCCCGTGCCGCTTTTAGTGATCCAGTTGCTCCGGATCTAGAAGCAAATAATCTAGTCGAGGATCTCAAAACCAATCCAGTCGAAGATAACGGGACTAGCTTTGCCGAGGCGATCGCTTCTCTGCAAAAGTACGGGGCTTGTGGGGCTGATATCTATGCCGATCAACCTGGAGTTATTAATGAAAAGCCCCCAGAGGAAGTCTACCAAAGCATCCTGCCCTCCACGCTGGAATTACCCCAAGCAGTGGCGATCGAGCTAAATAGTTTTAAATCTCATCTCGCTGCTGGTTATCCCGTGGCTTTTGGGCTGGAAGTATTCACCTCCTTTGGGGAAGTAGGGGAGGATGGATTAGTCTTATTTCCAGATTTAGAAATGGAATCCCATTTGGGTAGTCATGCCCTGCTGGCAGTGGGCTATTCTGATCTGGATGAGGTGGTGATTGCCCAGAATAGTTGGGGAGTAAATTGGGGCGATCGGGGTTATTGCTACCTGCCCTACGAATATTTTAAGAATCCAGATTTGTTGGGCAATGCTTGGCTATTGCGCCAGCACCAAGACCTACCCCCCACTCAAGACCATTGGCTGGCGGGGGATTCATTGTTTTATCAAGAGGACTATTTAGAGGAATTTGCTCTAGATGAACTTACTCTCGAACCCGGTGGTGAGATGGATATTTTGGGGATGCTAGATGACGATGATGAGTATCTGAGTGAGTCTGAGTTAGAATCTTTGGCAGAGTGATGAACGATCGTAAATCTAGCTGCATCTATTCTCAAGTAAGACTTTATAATCTACATTCCAAATTCGAGCTAGTCCTCTTGCATTTAATTCAGCCGTCCTGAAGTCTCTAGCTTGGCACGCCTCTGAAATTAGTTTGATGTAATTATTAGCTATTTCAAAGTCATTTCTTTGTCTCTGCATATCCATCATTTGACGATTAGTTTCAGCATTCATTTGATCGGGAGAATTAAGAACATGCATTACACCAATAACCCCTTCAACTTGATTACTTACTAAGCCATTGTTATTAGTTGGAGAAGTACGAAGAAATGCATAAATACAAGTTCCATTACATCCTGATTGGTTGATAGAACCAGCACTGGAGCTAATACTTGCAGAGTTTCTTGCTCCGGGCTGAATAAACGTTATGGGAGTGGCGTTGAGTGCGCTGGCACTTGATGAAGGGGCAGATGAGGTAGATGATTCTGTTGTTGTGGGTTGTGGTTCGGAAACCTCGGCAGAAAAGGCTTGACCTACGTTGACTGAAAAACAAATTAAAGAAGTTAACAGAGCTACTAATCTGTGATTATTTGACTTGTATATCATTTCTTTGCCTTGCACCTGATTGATATTTGTATGATTATCTCTACAGTAGGCTTATCCCACATTCCGCAGGCAGGATTTGTAAAAAAGATTGTATCAATAGAAAAATATTACATAGGAAACCTCTTATAGATATCCTAATTAATTTTCAAATAATAAGGAATTTAGAAGGTTACAATCCTTAGTGGTGCAGAAAAGTCTTGAAAGTTTGATATATGGGAAGTCTCAGTGAGAAAGGAGTGACAGAGAGGGGCGTGGCTTTCTCTGCATATGATTTCGGTGATGGGTGGGAGCATGAGCTGCTGCTTGATGGGACTTTTCTAAAAGAAAAAGGAGTGAAGTATCCTCGATGTATTGGGGGAGAACGAGCTTGCCCTCCAGAAGATTGCGGCGGTGTATATGGCTACGATCATTTATCAATAAATTGGGTCTAAGACCCCGTGCTTCTAGCAAGGCTTGGGGTGAACTCATCAGGCAACTTGAATATAAGTGTGGCTGGTATGGGCGTACTTTTGTCAAAATTGACCGATGGTTTCCTAGCTCTAAAAGGTGTGGACATTGTGGGCATATTATTGGTAAGTTGCCTTTGAATATCAGAGAGTGGGATTGTCCTAAATGCAGCACACGTCACGATAGAGATGTAAATGCAGCAAGGAATATTTTGGCGGCAGGACTTGCCGTGTCAGTCTGTGGAGCGACCGTAAGACCAGAACAGAGTAAATCTGTTAAGGCTGGTGCTAGGAAGCAGAAACCTAAGTTGTGAGTCTTAGGAATCCCCGTCTCTTTAGAGCGAGGAGGATGTCAATAGAAGTTCTCGCCGATCGATCGAGTGGAGAATATCTGGATATGGTGCAGTGGCTTAAAGGTCATGCAAAAAACTACTATCCCTATGATTCAGAGAAATTTGATCCTCTGAAAGTTAAGTTTAGCAATCCGAAAACACGATGGCAGAAAGCATTCCCTGAAAAAACACGGTAATCACTTCTGCTCTTTTTTTAAAGCCATGTAAGTCCAGATTGCACCAAGGACATCCCCAGAACTTAACAGAATTAACTTTGGACTGGCAAGACCAAGGGCAGCAAAGGCTGTAAAGGAAATCAAGACGAATATCCTTGTATAGATAGAAGCTTGAAAGAAGGCTGTTGCTTCAGCCTTGGCAGCATAGATGTAGTAGATGCCGATATTGAAAACCATAACTCCGCCAACCCGAATCCAAACCTCTGAGGTGATGGGTATCTGGAAAATGCTCAGGAATAGGTTGGGGACTAGGAGCACCACCAAACCCAGTAATAGTAAATAATACCCAAAGGCTTCGATCGTGAATGCTGCTTTAGAAGTTGTGGACATTTTGGATATTTTAGGCATTTTGCTCTCCTTCCCTGATGGTTATACCATCCAAGTTATCCTAACTGCCTTGATTCGCATAAATAATTATCAGTCTAATGGAAGTAGAACCGATCGCCATGAAGGTCAGAGCCATGCCAATCACTCAAAATATCAGCTTTTCTTTTACTTGACTGACCCCATAGGCATGGGAAATTCTGACCACCAGCCGGGAAATACAGAGAAAGTGCATCGATCTTAGAATTCACTCTTGTTGAGGTTAGGCTAAAATGGGTAAGTACTTTTATCCAAGAAACTGATGCTATCCAAACTGCGAGTTCAACACTACAAAAGTCTCTTTGATACTGAAGTTGACCTAGAACCACTAACAGTATTCATTGGACCCAATGGCTCTGGCAAATCAAACATCTGCGAAGCTCTAGCAGTACTGTCTATCTTCCTAAAAAATCTTGTATTCAATATAGATATAGATGCTAAGAAAGTCATAAATCTTTTTACCTTATCTTTGCAATCTGTAACTAATAAACAAGCTAGCCTTAAATCTAAATTCTGGCAAGGAAAGTTAGATTTTATTCTATTTGAAGTTATTACTCCTACCTCTTTGACAGAAACTAATACACTATCAACAATATCAGTTAGTATTGATTATCATAATCAACAAGTATCTATTAACCTTCCTAGACACATTAGTCACAATTTAAATAAAATAAGCATTACTGATGATTCTGTAAGTGGATTAAGGCAATTTCTTATGGGGAGTAAATACTTCAATTCCCCAGTTGAAAATAACCTAAAAAGAGTCAATATTTATGATTTTTCTCCTGTCAGTTTGTTAAATAATACTCCTTCTGATTTTATGGAAAGATCAGGACAGGGGATTGCCTACGCTTTGGTTGATATTTTACATTCTAATCGTGAGGGTTTCGATGAATTAGAGGAGCGGTTTCGGCAACTTGTTCCTAATATCAAAAAAATTTTATTGCCTCGTGGAAGTGTTCAGGATGCGAGAAATCTTTCTCTATCGCCTAGAGATTTTGAAGCTCGTCAAAATACTTTTTCTTTAGAACTAGTTGATAAATATTCAGAGCATCATATTCCAACCTCAGATATATCTGATGGGACTATGAGAATATTAGCTTTCTTAACAGCTTTGTACCAAGAAAATACCCCTAGCATTATTTGTTTTGAAGAACTAGAAAATGGCGTTCATCCTTGGTTACTTGGCAAAATGATGGAGCTATTGAAAATTGTTTCCACAGAAGGAATTACAGGAAAGCCCGTACAGGTTTTAATTACTACCCATTCACCTCTCTTACTAAATTATGTGGAACCCCATCAAGTCCGGGCTGTTGAATTAGATGAGGAAGGAAAAACTCAGGTTCATGCTTTACCTACTGATTCTGTACGTTTTCAAAAAGCATTAGAGGCTTATGATGGTTCTCTCGGAGAGCTTTGGTTTACAAACATATTTGGAGGCAATCCCCAATGACTCGCCCGATTAAGATTGGGCTAATTGCTGAAGGACAGACAGAATTAGGAGCAAGTAGTCCCTTTATTACACCCCAAGATGGGGGAAAAGTTATTGACAAGCAAAAAGAAGGTGCTTTGCATACTTTGATCAGACGAGAATTGCAGAATACTGGGTTATCTGACTGCGAATTTGTGCATAGACATCCTACGCTAAATGAGCGTAAAAATAGTCAATTAATAGGTGGTCATTCAATTCTAAATCCAAAATATCTCAATCAAGTTGTAATCGCATGGAAACCGGAAGAAGTGGATTTGATTGTTATTGTAGCTGATGCTGATGCCATCCTAGAAAAACGGCAGCGTAAGCTAGAGATCGCTTTACAAACAATTAGAGATTATCATCTAGATCAAGACGAGAAACCAATTAACGATCGCAGTGTCGGAGGATTAGCAATTAGGGATTTTGAGGCTTGGTTACTAGCAGATTTTGAGACTGTTTCTAGGATTCTGGGTGAGAAGATTGAACAAATTACAGATTTAGAAAATTTTGCAAATTCCAAAGATACTTTAGAAAATGCGATCGCTCAATCATCCTATCGTGCTGAAATGATGGTTAATAAACGTCCGCTTCAGATTAAATGGGATTTAGCTTTTGAGATTGATCTGACTATTCTAAAATCCTCTTGTCCACAGGGTTATGGCGCATTTGCCCATAAATTAGCTCTAGTAGTCGAATCAATGATTAGATAAAGTGGGGGTTTCTAGTGTTTTAGCTAAAGTTGCCGTAGAATCTCTGCTAAGGTGCTGATTAATCGATCGATCTGAGGCTTCTCAATAATTAAAGGGGGAGAAAGGGCAATAATATCCCCGGTGGTGCGGACTAAAATTCCGGCTTCGTAAGCACGGAGGAAACAATCAAAAGCTCTGGCAGTGGGTTTGCCGGGAATGGGTTCTAGCTCGATCGCCCCAATCAAACCCAGATTCCGCACATCAATCACGTAGGGCAAACCCTTCAGGGAATGTACCGCCTCTGCCCAGTAGGGAGCTAAATCAGCGGCTCTGGCAAAAAGATTTTCCTGTTCATAGATATCTAGGGTCGCCATGGCGGCAGCACAAGCCACGGGATGTCCAGAATAGGTATAGCCATGAAAAAGCTCGATCGCATTCTCATCCCCATTCATAAACGCCTGATGGATTTCTTCCCGGACAACTACCGCCCCCATGGGCACAGAAGCATTAGTAATTCCCTTCGCTAGACAAACCAGATCTGGGACAACCCCAAAGTAATCTGTCGCAAAAGCCGAACCCAGCCGCCCAAAACCAGTAATTACCTCATCAAAAATCAATAAAATGCCGTACTTATCACAGATCTGCCGCAATTTTTGTAGATAACCAACTGGGGGAATTAACACCCCGGTGGATCCTGCCACTGGCTCTACAATCACCGCCGCAATATTCGAGGCATCATGGAGGGCAACAATCCTCTCTAGCTCATCAGCCAAGTGCGCCCCCCACTGGGGCTGCCCTTGGGAAAATGCATTATGTTCTAAATCATGGGTATGGGGCAGATGATCTACCCCGACTAATAAGCTGCCAAAAAATTTCCGCACTGTGGGAATTCCCCCCACAGACATACCGCCAAAACCCACACCATGGTAGCCCCGCTCCCTGCCAATCAGCCGCTGCCGTGTGCCATTACCCTTAACTCGATGGTAAGCAAGGGCAATTTTCAGAGCAGAATCGACTGCTTCTGAGCCGGAGTTAGTCAAGAAGACGTGGTTTAGATCACCGGGGAGCATTTTTGCTAGCCGGGTAGCTAAGTTAAAGGCGATCGGATGTCCCATCTGAAAGGCTGGAGCATAGTCCATTTGACTCATCTGGGTAGTCACTGCCTGAATGATTTCTTTCCTGCCATGACCAGCATTCACACACCATAGTCCCGCTGTCCCATCTAATACCTGCCGCCCGTCGGCTGTGGTATAGTACATCCCTTCAGCAGCCACCATCAGCCGGGGATTTGCCTTAAATTGCCGATTTGCCGTAAAAGGCATCCAAAATGCTTCTAAATCAGCGGGATTATTAGTAGAAATGGTGGAGTCAAGCATAATCAGTTATCAGTTATCAGTTACTTGTGCTGAGCGAAGTCGAAGCATCAGTTATTTGTGCTGAGTAGTTCGACAGGCTCACTGTAAGACTTATCGAAGCATCAGTTACCAGTTACCAGTTATCAGTCACCAATGACTTTAACTGCTGATATTTTATGTTAACTGTTAATCTTTAACTAATCACTCTTTACTGTTCACTGCTAACTGTTAACTGTTTGTTTGTTCCATTTCTTGCAATGCCGCCTTGGCGATCGCCAAACTCCATCGAGCTTGCTCCACCGAGGATAAATTTTCCCAAACTCCAGTGAAGGTATGTTCTTCTGCTTCATTGCCCCGCATGGCATAGGCAAGGGGACGAGCTAAGACTTGTAGATCTTCCTCTGACCATTGGCTGAGGAGAGATTGAACACAATTTACTAGTTTGTCTTGGAGGGAATAGCCTTGCTGATGGATTTCTTGGGCAGTAGTGGCGATCGCCTCCAACCAAGCACTGGGGACTCCCCGGAAGCGATCGATCAACCCTTGTTTCATAATCTCTGCCTGAGCTAGGGATTGCCAACATTGGTCTAGATGACTAAATAGAGAGGCTGATTTAGTCTCCAATTCTGCTGCTGCCAAAATATTATCGAGGGAAAAATCTTCCTGTTGCTGGGCAAAATAGTCCTCTGTTTCTGTTTGAGATGGCTCCCAAGGATAAATGGTTGCTTCTGATTCCATAACTGTGATCAGAAAGTCCTTCTGTACTTGAGTTAGTGGATCGATGCCGTCTGAATTTTGATTATCTATGAATGGCTGCCTTGCCATAGTCCTAAACCCCCATAAACTTTTTACTGTAACTTGACTCTAACTTGCTGTAACTGGCTTTAACTTAATGCTTTAACCCAAGCAAAATAACCTACAAGAGCTAATTAGCGAGTTCCGCATAAATGAAAAAATCTGATTCCCCAAGGCTAATTGTCAGAATGCTGTAGGGATTGGCGATAGTTTTTGACGGCTTGAGTTTGTCGATCAATTTGGATGAAACTGATAAATAATTCAGGGTCTAGGTCTGGCAACAGGAGACTGCGATCGCTCCCCTTGATGCCATAGAGGGTAACTCTCTGCTCGGCGGCTGTCTCTAAGGTTGTGGGGTCAAGGAGAAGCATTGGTGTCACCATCCCGCATAGATTAAGGATAGATTTATCATAAAGCAATTTTTCAATTAGGGTGGGCATTGCCCACCTTGAACTAGGGCTAATAAGGTGGGCATTGCCCACCCTACAAAATAGATCATCTATTCGTAAAGCCAAGGACTGGCGACGGGTTGCCAAGTTACTAATTCTTCGGGGGTAAACCAGAGGGCGATTTCGGTTTGGGCAGTTTCGATCGCATCAGAGCCGTGGATCAGGTTCCGCCCAATGCTGACTCCATAATCTCCCCGAATGGTTCCCAATTCCGCCGTCAAGGGGTTGGTGGCACCAATAATTTTCCGAGCCGCCGCAACTACACCATCGCCTTCCCAAACCATAGCGACTACCGGAGCAGAGGTAATAAATTCTACTAAGCCACCAAAGAAGGGTCTTTCTTTATGCACGTCGTAGTGCTTGGCTGCTAGTTCTTTGCTAACACTCATAAACTTCATCCCCACTAGGGTGAAACCCTTGGTTTCAAAGCGTTTAACAATATCGCCTACTAGTCCACGTTGGACTCCATCGGGTTTGATCGCAATAAATGTCCTTTCCAAAATAAGCTCCTGAATAGTTAGTAATTAATATCAACAATACTTTACCAAGAAATTACCTAGGATTAATCGCTAATTGCGAGTCTATAATCATGTTCATAGCTTGCAGATCCCTTCCTAACCCCAAATCAAAAAAGGGTGAAACCTTTTTTGATTTAAATCCTTACACAGTAAGCTACTCAAAATCTTATTTTTACCAAGCATTTTGCAAAATGGTGTAAGCAGGAGAGTCTATGGATGAGGTTTATACTACCCAAGAATTAATTGACATCCTTCGGCGGGAGAGGTTGGCTTGTGTGAGGGGGGAGCGGTTAAATTTGGCAGTGGGTTATTCGGGGCATCAGGTGATCGATCGCTTTGTCGACCCTCAAGCGATCCAAAAATTCACTGCCTATCAAGATTTCAAAGCCACGATCCATCGCTACCAAAAACAACACCAAGTATCCGGGATTCTCTGGCACAATTTAACGATCGATAACCAGACTCTCCACTATCCGGCAGTCCATGAAAATTTGATCGCCCTCCAGACGGATCTGCAAATTCTCCAGCAGGCAAAAACTGCGGTGGTGGAGTTTTGGCACCGGGCAACTCAGGAGATGGATTTTTATCTAAGTGTCTGCCACGGCAAGGACTATCAACAAATTAGCCCTTTCAGTATGGGGGAGATGATTAAGCATAGTCAGTGGGCGACGATCTGGAAGTGGGAGAATGTGCATTTCAAGGAGATTATTCTCCAGTTGGGATTATCGGCGATCGAGCTGGTCGATCGTCCCCCAGAAAATCTCCACCTCGCCACCGAAGATATCCATGCCGTGAATCCCGGTAGCAAGCCGATCGGTTAATTAATCACCAAATGCCAGTTTGGGATTTTTGAGGGCTTCGACTACATTCAGTCCTCAAAAATCCGAATTCACATTACCAAGGATTACCCACCAAAGTGAAAGCACTCCAATAGTAGGGATGGCTAACCCGCAGATCCCCTAATTCCTTGAGCTCCTCGGTTAGCCGAATTAATCCATTCGCCGTCACCAAGTTGCCATTCTCTAGACGAACTTCTCCCCGAATCATGGCTAACTGTGCCTGTCGTAATGCCTCTGCCTTGGTTGTTGTCACCTGTAGCTGCTGATAGAATTTAGTCATAAGTCCTAAAGTTGCCGCATCATTGACTTCCCACAAACTGGCTAGGGCAGTCCTCACCCCAGCATTAATCGCCAAGCTAGCAAACCCTAACTCGGCATCTCGATCGCCCAAGGCTGTTTGACAGGCACTGAGAACCAATAAATCCACTGGAGGATTGCCCCAATTTAGTTGACCAAGCTGATCTAAAGTTAGTCGCCGATCCCAAAGTTGAATGTAGGAATTTGATCGATCGCCCGGAGTGAAGGCGGCATGGGTAGCCAGATGAATCATCCGAAATGGTGTAGTTTGTCTTTGCTGGAGCAAGTTATCAAAGGTAAAGCGATCGTTCAAAAACTCCGAACCCTGCCATAGTTGACTCACCGTATTAACTTCCAAAGAAACCGCTGGCAAAGGACTTAAGCCAGAGCTGGTAAAAGTAGTTGCCCCCATTGCCAAAACCTGCGAACCATCGAGAGGATTATAGGTTGGAGGGGTGAGATTTAAAGAAGGCATTAAACCAACGCTATAGCGTTCCACAATAAATCCATTGCCATCGTGCATGGCGGCGAGGGGGATCGATCGCAGTCCCGTATCCATCAAAAATACTAAATTATTAACTCCCCGTGCTTGTAATTCATCTTCTAAGGAAGCCATTAGCCATTGATATATTTGCCTAGAAGGACGCAGAAAGCCACGAGAACTTCGCACGTTAGTTACTTCTGATCTAAACTCATTGGCGACTAGTAAAACTTGACGGCGGCTCAGTCCGGGAAATTGAACTTGAATTGGTTTTCCTTCCCCAGTAATCACAATAACTTCGAGGAAATCACTATTAGCCGCCTGCCGGTTAGCTTGCCCCGCAAGGAACGCACTATTAAAATTATTTGTGCCATTTTGAGGAGCAAAGAAAACATAAACAAGAGCAGGTGTCACCCCTGTTAGTTCAGTAATCCGTTTTAGCTTAGATTGAGTTTCTTGTAAACTATATTCACTATCTGCTTGTTGCCTAGAGAAATTGGGATTTTGCTGGTTATTAGCCGTAATTTGAGCAGGGTTCCCATTCCCTAAATTAGTAGTTGATTGACCATTAGGCGTAACTACAGAAGGATTATCACCAGAGGGGCTAGAACCTTGTCGATCGCCATTATTTGTTGATGGGGGAGTTATACCTAAATACTGCTGAATATCACCCTGAAAAGTGCCTTCTAATCTGCTTAATCTTGCTTCTAAATCTACACTATCAAGCTCGGTTACTAGGGCTAAGGTATCTGCCAGAGATTCTCTATTGAGAGCAGAAAAATTTTCCTCGATCGATCGTTCCACTGGAGGAGCAGGTAATTGTAACCTAGCTTGATTATCAGGACTAGGCTGAGAATTTAGTTGAGGGCTAGGTTGAGGATTTAGTTGAGGGCTAGGTTGAGGACTTGGTACAGGAACTACTGGGGCAGGAGTAGGCAATATAGCTACTGGAGTAACAGTCGGAGGCACAAGAGGCAATGATGGCAAAGGGTTTGGCAACTCTATCGTCGGCAAGATTTCTGGTGCTGGCGGTGTCCCCACCACTACTGGAGTCGGGGTTGCAGGAGCCGCAGGGTTGGCTAGTAATTGGAGAAGAGCCAAATCAATAGTAGGGGTAGCTACGGGAAGAGTGGTTCTAATGCTGATATTAGTCCCATAGTTATTGATCGCAGGGGGAACAGGCACAGTAGTATTGATTAAGGTATTTGCACCAGCCCCACTAGTGATAGCCCGAAATGTCCCATTATTAGTAGCGTTAGTAACTAAAAAAGGAGTAATAACCCCACCGCCATGAGTAATGGTAATTGCTCCACCTCCAGCACCTCCTTGGGTAGTGATACTAGCTTGAGTAGCATCTCTCGCTGCAAAATCTCCAGTAGCGAAAAACAAATTACCCGCATTGATAGTAACGCTTCCCCCCGTACCAGCACCCCCTGTGAGAGACTCAGCACTAATAAAATTTGCACTGATATTACCATTAAGTGCAGTTAAACCAATAGCCCCGGCATTTCCTGAGTTGCTATCAGAAAATAAATTTCCTGCGCTAATATTTCCCCCAGCAGTTAAATTAATTACCGCACCAGCATTAGAACCCGCAGTCCCAGAATCTATGTCCGCTCCAGTAGAGATAATATTGCCCCCAGCAGTTAGATTGATCGCCCCAGCAGTTCCTGTTGTCGCAGCCCGTGAAAATAACAATGTATTTACAGTAATATTGCCCCCAGCAGTTAGAGTAATAGCTCCACCAGTTCCAGAGGCAGTAGTAGTATTTGCTCTTGCCGTAATATCTCCGCCAGCATTTATCGTCACAGCCCCAGCAATAGCCAAAATACTACTAGAATTAATTCCTGCCAGAACAACATTGCCACTAGCAGCATTTAGATTGACTAGCCCGCCATTCCCGCTATTACTGCCAGAAGCTAAAGCCCCTGTAGTAATATTGCCCCCCGTAGAGGTTAGATTAACACTACCACCATTGCCACTAAAGCTACCAGAGTCTAAGTTTCCGATTAAAATATTACCACTAGTCGCATTCAAGGTGATATTGCCCCCATTTCTCAAGGGTGTAAGTATTGATGTCCTGAGATTTCCGGTAGTAATGTTTGCTGCCGTAATGCTTAAATCTCTACCATCAGCCCGGATATTATTTCCCGCACTATTAAATGCTCCCCCAGCCGTAAAGGAAATAGCCCCACAAATTCCCACAGTACAAGGAGCAAAAGTTACTGGCGTAGTAAAGGTAATGCTATTACTAGCAGCAAGACTTATATTTGTGCTGGCAAGTATCGCAGCCAGTGCAGCAGCATCGATCGTCATATTTGCTGGCAGATCTCCTACTAAAACATTTGGTAGTAAGGCATCCCCATTTCCTGCTCCTGCTTGAATTGTAATATCTGTGGGATCAAGTAACAAACTGCCAAATAAGCCATTAGCTCCCGGTAGCTCCACTCGCCCATCAAAATCTAGATTTACCTTCCCAGATACTTCGACAAACCCACCCTGCTCTGTGGCTCCCCTGCCTGTGATCCGTCCATAAAACCCGGTGGTATCATCCGCCCAAACTATCACCCTGCCCCCTTCTCCTGTAGCTGTAGCATTGGCTCGGATCAGGGAATTTCTGTCTACCAAAGTTCTTTGAGAGTTAAACCGTAAAGCTGGGGCAATGCCTGTGTTGATCCCGCCTAAATATTCCCCACCCAGTCGCACTGTTCCCCCGCCCGTAGCTCCATTGGCATTGATCCGAGAGTTGAGGGCTGCCACTCGATCGCCCAAAACCTGCACCACCCCACCATTTCCAGTAGTACTACTCACATCAATCCTGCCCGAAGCCACGGCTATTCCCTGCTGATTTGGTAAACTCGTTCCCGCTACCTGCACCTGTCCAGTGGGATTAACCTGAATCCCCGGTAAGTCACTGCCTGTCAGCAATGCAGGTAAATCCACAGCCCTCAGAGTTCCATCCACAGGCGGCACAATCTCCAAACTCAACACCTGTCCCGGCTGAGATAACCTGACCCGATTTGTTCCCGGCACTGCAAGTACCTGAATCTCTCCACCGGGGGCAGTTAATCTGCCTGTATTGATCGTATTTCCTGCAATTAGACTAATATTCTGACTATTTCCTACTGCTAAATTCCCGGCATTGACAATACTTCCAGCTTGGTCAGTCGTAAAAATAAAGCTATCAGGATTCCCGATCAAAGCTGAAAAGTTATTATCCCCAAAAGCATTAAATAAATTATTCCCAAACCCAATTTGATTGGCTGTAGTAGCGGTGAAACTTGCCGGAATGTTCAGACTAGCCCCTTGCCCAAATACTATCCCGGCGGGATTCATCAAAAATAAATTAGAGTTGCCCCCGGTAACTTGCAGCAATCCATTGATCATTGAAGGATTCCCACCATTGATCCGAGCCAGGATATTTTGAGTTTGGGGATTGCTCAAAAAGTTGGCAACCTGAGATGAATTGACATTGAAATCCCGGAAGCTATGGAAGAGATTAGCTCCGGCTTGGGTTCCTCCGGTGATATTGATCTGGTTGCCTTGGGGGTTGACTACAGTTCCTGCACCGTTGGGAGTGATCTGCGATCGCACTGCATTGATACTACTAAAAAAAGCCAGGCTAGCATAGAAAGACACTAGATATACCTGACGAGGGAGCTTTCGATGCGACATTACGATAGTTAGAAGTAGGTAAATATATCTAAGTTGTACCTGATAGTAGGTTAATATCAGGATGATTACTCATTAAAAAAGTCTTATAAAGTCTTATTACGCCTTAACCCAATTTTTGGCCAATCTGGGGTTCGACTCCTGCTAATAGGCGCTGGATATTTGCTCGGTGTCGCCAAAATACATAGCCCCCTGCTGCAACGGCAAAAACTTGGTAGGCGAGGGGTTGCTGGGTGAAGATCATCAAGAAACCCACGGCGATCGCCCCAGCCAGAGAACTCAAAGACACAATCCGAGTCACCCCCAACACCGCTAAAAACACCCCAAAAGTCCCCAAACCCACAACCCAAGACATAGAGAGCAAAACCCCCAAGCTAGTCGCCACAGATTTCCCCCCATCGAAATTTAACCAAATAGATTTGCTATGCCCCAAAATTGCCATCAAAGCCGCCGCTGCAACTAACCACGACTGGGCAGCCAGAGGAGCGATCGGCACTGGCGGCAGGTAAAGAGTATACACAAGGGCGATCGCCACAGACCCCTTCAGAGCATCAATTATCAACACCACTACCGCCGGGACTTTGCCCAAGGTGCGTAAAACATTAGTTGCCCCCGTAGAACCAGAACCCTGCTCCCGGATATCAATCCCCTGCAAAAGTTTGCCAGCTATATATCCCGTCGGCAAAGAGCCAAGTAAATAGGCAAAAACGATCACTAGGCTACAGAGAATTAAATTACTCATGGTTACTGGGGCTAGGAATATCTGTGGTCTTAAACTTGCGAGAAATTTCTTCCACATCGACCTTAGCATCGGGGACAAATTTATCGATCGGATGCTGGGCAATCGTATAGTGGTTTGGTACTAACTTCTGACCCTGAGGTTTAGTGCGCTTAAGGCGGGCTGTCAGCGTAGAAATTTCTTCTAGTACTGGTTCTGGAGAGACGTTTTCCCTAGCGGGCAGTTGACCATAGATTAGGCGTTCAAACTCATGACTAAAATGATAGGTCGGCTGGTTGCGGCGCTGCCAGCCTTGGAGGATTTGCTCCACCGATAAGCTTTTATACCTACCTTGATATAGTGCCTCCACCACTGCCATTTTCACCCAACTCAAGGAATAATCTACACACCAATAGACCACTAGGGTTTCAATAGTGGAGAGATCGCAATCAAATCGATAGTGGTGTAACAAAGCAACCACTTCGGCAAACTCTTTCTCAGATCTCTGCTGTGTCATGGTCAATACACTTTGCTCCAGATAGCTGTAGACAAAAAACAGCAAAAAAGACTGCTAGCAATTAATTTTACTGCTAACAATCTAACCTGAGACAAGTTTCTTTAGAGATCGCCGCCCCGGAATGCCAGCACAAAAATAACAACTGGCCCAGCGAGCATAATCAGTGCCACAAAAGTAAGTTGGGCAATGACTTCCCAGTTGATACCGCCTAAAGAGCTTAAAAAATCCATTGCGTCTCCTAAAATCAGTCTTGATTAAGTTAATAGATTAAAGTATCAGAAAAAATTCCTTAATTATTTTAGAGGGGAGCCTTAGAAGATTCTAATTAAGTTAACAAAACTATAAATAAAGTGCTGTATGTATTAAAATTATTTAGATTATAGGGTGACAATCTAAAGCTTTGTTTTGCCGATATTAAATACTGCAAGATATAGAGATGAATTTTTATGGCAACTTGGCTATGTGTGCAGAATTGCGGGGCGTGTTGCCATTTGCAGCCGGACGATCGCCCAGACCTCGATCGCTACCTCGACCCAGAAGAATTGAGCCTCTACCATAGTTTAGTCGGCGTAGATGGTTGGTGTATTAACTACGATCAACAAACTAGACAGTGCGGCATTTATGAAGAGCGCCCAAGTTTCTGTCGAGTGGGAGTAGAGACCTTTGGGAGAATGTTTGATATTGCTCCAGAGGAATTAAATGATTTTGCGATCGACTGCTGCAATCAATGTATTGAGGATATTTATGGGGAATCCAGCCCAGAGATGAAAAGGTATCAGCAGGCGATCGAGGCTTAATTATCCTAATTGATCTCAGAACTGTAAATGGTTGAGAAAGGCGCACCCGAAGGGTGCGCCTTTCTCAATAGGATTGGTCTAGCTGATTATTCTGCTGCAACTGCATCAAGTTAGCATTGCCAGTACAAAATAGGGTGGTTCTGATTTCCGCCAGCAGGACTTCCACTAGGTCTTGGGTAGCTTGGGTAGATTCGCTGGCAGCCTTGAGAAAAGGGAGGGCTAAACCAGCCATATCTGCACCAAGGGCGATCGCCTTTGCCACTTCCAAACCGTTCCGCAAGCCTCCGGAAGCAATCAGGGGAACCGCCGAACCTTGATCATTCTTAGGAAACCGAGTTCTGATCTGCACCACACACTCTGCGGTGGGGATGCCCCAATCCCGGAAAGTTTCTCCTAATCTAGCTTGCAATGGGTTTTCTGCTCGCTCGCCTTCCACCTTCGCCCAAGAAGTTCCCCCCGCGCCTGCCACATCGATCGCCGCTACCCCCGCCTGAATTAACTTGGCAGCGATCGCCCCAGAGATGCCATTCCCAACCTCCTTGGCAATAATTGGCACCGGTAGCTGGGCGGCTAGTTGGCTAATTTTTTCTAGCAAGGTGCGGAAATTTGTATCTCCCCTGGGCTGGATACATTCTTGGAGGGGGTTAATGTGCAGAATCAAGGCATCGGCTTCGAGGATATCCACCAGTTTGCGGCATTGATCGATCCCGTAGCCATAGTTCAGTTGCACGGCTCCCATATTGGCGAAGAGGGGAATTGTGGGGGCGATCGATCGCACCGCAAAGGAAGGAATTACATCGGAATTTTCCAAGATCACCCGCCCAGAACCCACGCCCATCGCTAGTTGGTAGGTTTCTGCCACCTCCGCCAAGCGATAATTGACTAGTTTTGCCAGTTCTGTCCCCCCGGTCATGGAGGAAATTAGCAGGGGTGCGCCCAGTTTTTTGCCTAGAAAATTCGTAGTTAGGTCAATATCCTTCAGATCTAGTTCTGGTAAACAACAATGCTGAAAATGATAGAACTCTAAACCACTAGTATTGCGGCGACATTCAATGTCTTCTTCAAGGCAAATTCGTAGATGATCGGCTTTGCGGTTCTGGGTTTCTTGGGTCATATAGAAATGTTTTAGATGGTAGGTTGTGAGGGGCTTTACTATGAGGTTTGAGCAAATGCCCGGACAGGAAATGTTCCTACACCGTGGAATTTTGGCGGCACGGCAGTAAAAGTAAAATCTGTATCAAGCAGGCTCTGGAGATTACAAAGATGCTCGACAATCAAAATTTCTGCTGCTAATAGAATTGAATGTACTGGTCTTTCCCCATTGTCAGTATTATCAATGTTTACCGAGTCGATCGCTACTAGTTTCGCGCCACAGTTGCGGAGGTATTCCGCCGCATCCTCGGTGAGGTAGGGATGACCTTCAAAGTAGCGATCGCTATTCCAGTGTTTATCCCAGCCCGTATCCACCAAGACTGCCCGACCTCGGAGTTCTTTGTTCGTAAAATAGGTCTGATCGATCGCCCGTGTCGATCGTTGGGTTGCCCGAATCACAATACCGGGAATATTTGCCAGATTTTGTAATTCAACTTGGGCGGTGTCTTTACCATCGGCATAGCGATGAAATGGGCAATCAATATAGGTGCCAGTATTTGTGACCATTTCAATCTTGCCAATTTGAAACTCGGTTCCCGGTGCGTAGACATTGCGGGATTGTTCTCGACTGAGATAGTCACAAACAATCGGAGCAGGTAAGCCTTTGTAGGTAATCAAGCCATGTTCAATAGTGTGGCTGAGGTCAACAAAACTAGTTTTCTCTCTAGGAGGATCGAGCAATCGCCGCTTATGGGGTTCCGTAATAATTGACTTATTTAGGATATTTACTTCACCTACCATCAGTAAGCGCAAATCTTTGATCAAGGCATCAGTAAGCTGACGATCGGAAATATCATCGCCAGCAATATCTAAACGAAATTCTTGACCTTGCATCCCGCCTCCATTAGTAAAGGCGATTTCAAAGTCAAACTGTACACGTTTTTCTGTCATAGGAACCCCAACTTGTTAATTACAGCAGTTTGAGAGTGGACTTCGACGACCCTCAGCCCACTCTCAAACCCAACATTGATAGGACTTTCAATATTTGTAGTGTGTCTCATTTGAACACAAAGTGCTGTAAAAATCGATTAGACTTCTTGTCGAACTTATGAATCACTCTACGAGGAACAAGCTACACCCTAAATCCCTCTCCCAAGAAAGGATACAGTGTAAAAACAAGTCTACTCCGACTACGTTTCAGGGTTTGATCCCCCTAGCCGCTGCGCTAGGAAAACAGAGGAGACTTAATTCACCTCGGTTACGCTCGGTGAGCGAAGTCGAACCGATAGAGGGATTTAGGGGAATCCTCTCATGCCTCACTACGGAGTTTGTCTAGCACAGTGCGGTCTTCGAGGGTGGAAGTGTCTCCGGTGATCTCTTGACCAGATGCCAGCGATCGCAACAAACGGCGCATGATTTTCCCTGATCGAGTCTTGGGCAGGGCATCGGTAAAGCGAATTTCTCCCGGACGAGCGATCGCCCCAATTTCTTCTACCACATGCTGCTTAAGTGTTTTGACTAATTCTTCACTAGCGGCTTGACTGCCATCAAGGGTGACAAAAGCGACAATTTCTTCTCCCTTGATTTCATCAGGTTTCCCCACCACCGCAGCTTCGGCTACAGAGGGATGGGACACCAAGGCAGATTCAATTTCCATTGTTCCTAGTCGATGCCCCGCCACGCTGATCACATCATCCACCCGACCCATGACCCAAAAATAGCCATCCCGGTCTTTGTGCGCTCCATCCCCAGCGAAGTAGATATATTCTCCTGAGGCTGGGCGCAGGTATTCCCAGTAGGTGCGGCGGAAGCGATCGTCATCCCCAAAGACCGTTCGCATCATCCCGGGCCAAGGATGACGGACGATCAGATAACCCCCGCTTTCATTAGTAACAGATTCCCCCGCCTGATCCACCACGTCTGCCAAGATGCCGGGGAAGGGCAGAGTGGCGGAACCGGGTTTGGTGGGAATTGCCCCCGGTAGGGCTGTGATCATAATTCCCCCTGTTTCCGTCTGCCACCAGGTATCGACGATCGGACACTTGCCATTGCCAATAATCCGGTGATACCACATCCACGCTTCAGGATTAATTGGTTCTCCGACTGTTCCTAATAAACGCAGGGAAGACAGAACCCGTTGCCTAGGCAGATGTTCACCCATTTTCATGAAGGAACGGATCGCTGTGGGGGCAGTGTAGAAAATTGTCACCCCATGCTTTTCAATCACCTCCCACATACAGCCCGGATTAGAGGCACGGGGAGCACCTTCATACATCAGGGTGGTGGCACCATTGGAAAGAGGTCCATAGACAATGTAGCTATGCCCCGTAATCCAGCCCACATCCGCTGTACACCAATAGACATCGGTATCTTTGAGGTCAAAGATCCACTTGGCAGTCATGTGGGTGTAGAGATTGTAGCCTGCTGTGGTGTGAACTACGCCCTTGGGTTTGCCGGTGCTGCCGCTGGTGTAGAGGACAAAGAGGATATCTTCGCTGTCCATAGGTTCTGCTGGACAGTGGGCACTGATGCCCTGTTTCAGGTCATGCCACCAGTGATCTCGCCCTGCTTCCATGGCAATCTTTTGCTTGGTGCGTTCCACCACAAGGACATCGGTAACGGTGGGCACTTGGTTATGGGCTAAGGCTTTATCTACCTGCTCCTTGAGGGGGACGATCGCATCCTTGCGCCAACCTCCATCGGCGGTGATCACTACTTTGGCCTTGCCGTCTACTAAGCGATCGCGCAGAGCCTCGGCACTAAAACCGCCAAAAACCACCGTATGGGGCGCACCAATTCTGGCACAGGCCAGCATGGCGATCGCGGCTTCCGGGATCATCGGCATGTAGATACCCACCAGATCACCTTTTTGCACCCCCAATTGTTTGAGAACATTGGCCATCTGACAAACTTCTCGGTGCAGTTGAGCATAGGTCAGAGTCCGAGAATCACCCGGCTCCCCTTCCCAGATCAGGGCGGCTTTGTTTTTGTAGCTGGTGGTCAGATGGCGATCGAGACAGTTGTGGGAAATATTGATTTTCCCCCCGGCAAACCATTTCGCAAAAGGCGGTTGCCAATCCAACACCGTCTGCCAAGGCTCAAACCATTCCAACTCCTTGGCTGCCAGTTCTGCCCAAAATTCCGTAGGGTTGGCTTTAGCTCGATCGTAAATTTCTTGATATGCAGCCAAACTCTTAATCTGGGCTTGTTCAGAAAACTCAGCAGTAGGAGCAAATAATCGCTTTTCTTGCAAAATAGATTCTATAGTTGACTCATTCATAAAACTTAAGGTATTTTTTATTTTCTAGGCAAACTTCTTCACTAACTTTATGGATCAAATGGATCAAAATGAAATTTTCCCACAAAATTAGCCTTAAATATATTGATCCTTAAGAGGCTATTTATAAAGTCTGATTTTGCGCCCCCGCCGGGGGCGCAAAATCAGACTTTATAGCCACTTTATAAATGACCTCTAATCCTTTACATGAAAAGTGCTGTATTAGGGTTATGAAACGATTAATACAAATGAGATACACCCGATACTTGATATCTAAGATAAGATGTATTTATCACAATTTGCATTTTGTAGAAAACTTGATCTGTCGCAATCATAAATAGTTTGAGAGAGACGCACCCGTGGGGTGCGTCTCTCTCAAACCTCAAAAATCCACAAATGATTTAGAGTCGCTGTAGCTGTCCTATTTGAGTTTAGAATGGCGCACCCTTTGGGTGCGCCATTAAACCATTTACAGTTTGTAAATCAATTAGGAGAGCTATATATCAAAACCTAGTTAATAAAAACCTTAAGGATTTGTCAGGGGATGCAATTACTATTGTCGAATAAGGTAGATATTTTTCTTGGTGGATCATGGCAAGTCATAGGAAATTGTGTCAAATTATGACTAACACTCAAAAAATAGGGATTAGCTCCCTCTAATCTATTGCATATGTACAAAAAAATCCGTTCCTTGTTAGTTGCTGCCTGTTTATTGCCCACCGCCCTGATGTCCCCTGCTTCTCTGGCGGCTGGCTCCCTAGAACCAGCTAATTCTAGCCCGGCTACTGCCCCGACCCATCTTGCTCAGAATACCTATCCCCCAGAACTAGTCACGGTATATATGGATGCCTGTGTTGGTAGTGCCTCGAACGTTAATATTTCTAGAGAGATGGCAACGAATTATTGCCGTTGTTCGATCGATCGCATCCAAGGCACCTATACCTTGGAGAAATTTTTGGAACTAGTCCAGAGTGCATCCCCGGGAACCCTGCCTCCAGAGCTAGAAACCATTGCCTCTGCTTGTGTTACTAATATTTTGAACTAATTCCTGTACTATTCCTGCACTATGGAAACAGAAATTCCTAGGGGTCTAACTTCTGCCATCGATCGCCACCCGCTGATTACTACTCCAGATACCTTAATGCCAGAGGCGATCGCCCTCATGAGCCAAGTTAGGTATGGCTGTATTTTGGTGGTGGCGGCAAGGGAAGGGGTCAAGTTTCCCCTAGGAATTTTGACAGAACAGGATGTGGTGAGCCTAATCGCAGCTCAATCTGACTTGAGCGACCTGCCAATTTCTGGCGTAATGAATCGGCAACTGATTACTGTTCAGGAGGAGCAAGCCGAAGACATTATGGTGCTTACCCATCTACTGCGGAAATATAAAAATCGTCATTTCCCAGTAGTTAGCGATCGAGGTGATTTAATTGGCTTAGTTACACCCCAATCGATTCGCAATCTTCTGAAGCCTGTTGATTTGTTTCGCTTAAAGCAGGTTCAAGAAGCAATGTCAGAATTAGTAATTCATACTTCGATCGACACAAGTTTGCTAGAAGTAATTCAACTCATGAGCCAACAAAATAGTAATTGTGTTGTGATTACTCATGGCAATAGAACCAAGAAAGATAGAATCGAAGTAAATAGAATTACAGAAAATAAAAAAATTGCTGAAAAGAACCCATTAATCCCCGTGGGAATCATTACCGAGTGGGATATTCTCCAATTTTACCGCCGGGGTTTAGACCTAGCCAAAACTACTGCTGGTCTGGTGATGAGTACACCTTTGATGTTGGTTCAGCTAACCGATTCCATGTGGACAGCCCATCAGATTATGCAACGTTTGGGGGTCAGAAGACTGGTAGTTAGTAATGCAGAAGGAGAGTTAGCAGGAGTAATTACCCATGCCAGCATTTTGGCAGAAGTAGACCCTCTAGAGATTCATCAAACGGTTGCGACTATCAAGCACTTAGTCAATGAGCAAACTATCCGACTGACTGCGATTAATAGTCAGTTAACTACTGAAATTAATGAGTGGAAACTCCTAGAAAAAAAACTAGCCAGCTCTGAAAATCAGCTTCGTACTATTGTGGAGGTAATCACCGATATCATCTTGACAATTAACTTAAAAAACGATCAATTAGGGAGTATTGATATTGCTCCGGTCAATGAAAAATTGGAAGATGAGTATCGCTTGGCGATCATCGATGAAACTATTCGGACTTTCTTTTATGGGGAGGTGGATTGGTTACGACGGGTGCGCCGAGTCCTAACAACCGCAACTAATGAGCAATTTGATTATTCCCTAGAAATCAATGGGCAGAATGTTTGGTTTAATGTAAATGTTTCTCCTATTTCTCAAGATTCCGCAGTTTGGATCGCACGGGATATTAGCAAACAGCAATCTGTACTTAGTAAATGCCGGGCTGCGGAAATTGCCCTGAGTCAGCTCTATCAAATTCATGTCGATCTTGCCCAAACTCTTGCAGAAATACAGCAGACAAAGGAGTCAACGCAAATGTCTGCCTATGAGCAAACCCAAGAACAAAAACTTCTCAACCTGATTAACCATGGATTGTACTTTTCCCAGCATTTCTCTAGCGAGAGTCCTTAGGAAGAGTTATGGCATGGATTTCAACTGAATTATCTAATGAACTATTAGAGGCTATTTATAAAGTCTGATTTTGCAACCCCGGAGGGGCACAAAATCAGACCCTCTAGCAACTTTATAAATGGCTTCCTACAGCAGTTGGTATCCAAATAAACTATGCCGCAATTTTTGCCACAATCTTTAAACTGTTACAGTGCTTTGCGCTTTAAAAGAACCAAAGTTTTTATTGAGAGCCGCGCTCCGCGCGGCTCTCAATAAAAACTTTGTACCCCATCCACTTGAAAAGTGCTATATGATCATGAATGGGAAGATTGGCAAGAAATGATTGGATGCCAGAAATCTTGACTTGGTGTCACTAAGATTAATTAATATAAAATATTCCTATAGCAATCCTAAATCATGTGCTAACTCCAGTGGGTTGAAAGAGTAAGCCTAGAGAGAGATTTACAGCTTAGTACAACAGATTGGTACAGATAAATGAGTGGCAGAGAACAAATTCTGAATTTTATAGATCAGCGCAGATAAATGAGCAGCAAAAAGCAAATTCTGATTATTGACAACCAATCTAATACCCTAAATTTTCTAGTTTCTCTTTTGGAAAAGGAAAGTTATCGGGTTCAGAGGGTAAATTCTGGACAATTGGGCTTGGAAATAGCCGATGAGTCTTCCCCAGATTTGATTTTGGTTGATTTATTTATGCCGGATATCAATGGTTATGATATTTGTAATAGGTTGAAGCGATCGACCACCACCAAAGATATTCCGGTTATTTTTATCAGCTTTCTGGATGATCCTGAGCAGAAGGTAAAGGCTTTTCAGTACGGAGCGGTGGATTATATTCAACAACCCTGCCGAGATGAGGAAGTTGTGGCTAGAATTAGCCATCAAATTACTATTCATCAGCTCCAGCAGCAACTAAAAATCCAAAATCGATCCCTAGAAAAAGAGATTGCCATTCGCCAGATTACAGAGAATGCTCTGAAGGAAAGCGAGGAAAAGTATCGGGTTTTGGTAGAGTCTTCCCAAGATATCATCTGGACTACAGATAATGAGGGTATCTACACCTACGTTAGTCCCGCAGCGCGGAGAATTTATGGTTATACGCCGGAAGAAATGGTGGGGAGGTCGTGGCGAGAATTTCTATCACCGACAGCACCCGATCGCGAGGTGGTGGCTGTTGATGGTCTGGATAATCAAAACAATAACTTGATGCAATGGGAGGGGGCGCGCCTAACGAAGGATGGGCGAGTAGTTTCCATCTTGATTAATGCTGTGCCTTTGGTAGGTGAACAGGGGCAGATGGTGGGGGTAACGGGAACCTACACAGATGTTACCGCCCTGAAGCAGGCTGAAGAATCAACTAAGCTGCTATTAGCTGCGACTCAAGCGATTAGTTGTGCCCCAGATGTGGATGCGGCTTTGGGGGAGATTCTCCGGTTGATTACGCAGGCGATCGATTGGGATATGGGAGAAGCTTGGATACCGAGGGATGCCAATACGGATGATTTAGAAGCAGGAACTTTAGAATATCGGGCTGATTGGTATCGAGATGAAGAAAATTTTCGAGAGTTTCGCCAGTTTAGCCGCCAAACGAAGTTTGGTTTTGGGGTGGCGGTGCCGGGGACAATTTGGGCAACCCAAAAGCCGATCTGGATTGAGGATTTTACTAAGGACGATCAAGAGATTTTCCATCGTTCTGTCATCAGCGATGGCTGTGGCTTGAGGGCAATCTTTGGCTTGCCAATTGTCCATGGAGGCAAGGTTTTAGCTGTGATTAATTTTGCCCGGCGGCTTCCTAGCCCAAGGGATGCCCATTTATTAGATTTGGTGGGAGCGGTGGCTAGTCAAATGGGGATCATGATTGCCCAGAAGATGGCGGAGGAATCCCTGCGCCGGAATGAGGCGGAGTTGCGGGCGTTGTTTGCGGCGATGCAGGATGTGGTATTGGTGCGCGATCGCACAGGACGTTGTATTAAAATTGCCCCCACTAACCCAGTTAATCTCTACAAACCTGCCAACCAGATGCTGGGGTCTACTCTGCACCAAGTCCTACCCCTTGCGATCGCAGACCGAATTTTAGCTGCCATTCAGCAAGTGCTGGCGACCAACCAAGCGCTGAAGATCGAATATGACCTGTGGATAAACGACCGACAGGTCTGGTTTGACAGTACCATTTCGCCCTTAGATGAAAATTCGGTGATTTTGGTGGGGCGGAATATTAGCGATCGCAAACAGGCAGAAGCAATCCTCCAAGAAACAGCCCACCGCGATCGAGCTTTAACCACCGCCATCCAACGCATTCGCCAGAGTTTGGATCTAGAGACGATCTTCAACTCCACAGTGCAGGAATTGCGGCAGGTAATTAGGTGCGATCGGGTCTTGATCTATCGTTTTAATCACGACTGGAGTGGCAAGTTTGTTGCAGAATCGATCAATCCAGAATGGGTCTCCTTGGTGCAGGCACAAAAACAGGATCGAGACCTGACTAAAAATTCCTTAGGAATCGATGATTGTGTCGTCCTCAGAATGCAATCAGACGTGCAGGATACCCATCTCCAAGATACCGAAGGAGGAGCTTACCGTAGGGGAGTCAGCTATTTAGCGGTGGAAGATATCCACACTCAGGGATTTTCTGAATGCTATGTAAATTTGCTAGAAAAATTCCAAGCTAGGGCTTATCTGACAGTGCCAATTTTCTTGGGCGATCGCCTCTGGGGACTATTGGGCAGCTATGAAAACGCTGCCCCCCGGTCTTGGAAGGTGCAAGAAGTAAACACAGTCCTACAAATTAGCTTGCAATTAGGAGTCGCTCTCCAACAGGCAGAACTCCTGCAACAGACCCAACAACAAGCCGCCGACCTCCGCCAGGCTGTCGTCGCCGCCGATGCAGCTAACCGAGCTAAGAGTGAATTTCTGGCAAATATGAGCCATGAACTACGGACTCCCCTCAATGCTATTTTGGGTTTCACCCAAATCATGAGTAGCGACATTACTAGCAAGAACCAAGGCGAGCACGCTCTATCCGCTGAATATCAACAATACATCCAAATTATCAACCGAGCCGGCAGCCATCTATTAGACTTAATCAATGACGTGTTGGAGATGTCCAAAATTGAGGCGGGAAAATCTGCCCTCAGCCCCAATGCTTTTAATCTCAAAGATATGTTGGCTAACATAGAAGCCATGTTTCGCCTCAAAGCCAAGGATAAAGGTCTAGACCTGATTTTTAACTCAGCCGCAGATTTACCAGAATTTGTGATTACTGATGAGAGTAAGCTCCGCCAAGTATTAATTAATTTGTTAGGGAATGCCATTAAATTTACGGAGCAAGGACGAGTCAGCCTTGATGTTACCCATAGCTACATTGCCTTGCCAGATAACGCCAATAACGCCGTCAATAAAACCACCGATGCCGCTCCTCTAGATAGCAACCCAGAGAATAACTCCAATATTACCAAATCTCTACCGCTAGAAATTCGGTTGTTTTTTGATATTGCCGATACGGGTTTAGGCATTACTCCAGAGGAAATGCCCCTATTATTTCAGGTGTTCCGTCAGACTGCCACTGGTCATAAATCTCAGCAAGGTACGGGCTTGGGGCTACCCATTAGTCGCCAGTATGTGCAGATGTTGGGGGGAGATATTGTGGTGCAGAGTTCTCCCCAAGGTAGCTGTTTTAGTTTTGCGATCGATGCCACTTTAACTGATGCCTGTTTTGAAGACTCCATCCCACTTCAGGGAGAAGTCTTGGGACTAGCTCCGGGACAGGATGCCTATCGGATTTTGATCGTTGATGATGTGCCCGAAAATCGACTCCTCGTAGCCAAAATCCTCGACAAGGTTGGTTTTGCTGTAGCCGAGGCAGAAAATGGCTTGCAGGCAGTTGGTCTTTGGCAGTCGTGGCATCCCCACCTAATTTTGATGGATATTCGGATGCCAGTCCTTGATGGTTACGGCGCAGCTAGGGCAATTCGTGACTTAGAGCAGGAAATTAACCAATCTCCAGCCATCAGTTCCCCAAAAACCATTATCATTGCTCTCACTGCTAGTGCTTTCCAAGAGCAGAAGCAAGTTATTTTGGCGGCTGGTTGTGATGATATTATTATTAAACCATTACAATCTGACGTACTCCTGAATAAAATAGCTCAATATCTAAAAGTAGAATACATATATCAATATTCTTCAGTGGGAGTCGTCAACCAAAATACTTCTAATTCTCAAGAAGTAGACCTCGCCCAACTACAGATTCTCCTTAGGCAACAACCTGCTGCATGGCTAGCAAAAATACAGCAAGCTGCTGTCCAAGGAAATGATCAACTAATTGTGCAATTGGTGCAGCAAATTCCTGTAGAACAGGAAACTACGGGGTTTTCTCAACATGAAGAACTGGCTATTACTCTTAGTAATTTAGCTCAGAACTTTCAGTTTGAAAAAATCATTGAAATTATCCACCAGGTCTAGATTATGAATGCCCTGCGGCAATTTCTTCCCTCTCAAACTGTCATAACCAAGACTATTTTGATCGTAGATGATACCCCAGCTAATCTACAGGTCTTAACTTTGATGCTTAAGGAACAGGGCTATCAGGTTCGGAATGCCTTGAATGGAGTGATGGCGCTGATGGTTTGCGATCGCGAACCCCCGGATCTGATCATTCTTGATATCATGATGCCCCAGATGAATGGCTATGAATTGTGTAAGCAGTTGAAAGATTCCCCCTTAACTGCGGCCATTCCCATTATTTTTGTGAGTGCCTTAGATCGAGCCAGTGACAAGATTATGGGTTTTCAGGTCGGGGGAGCTGATTATATCACTAAGCCTTTTCAAGCAGAAGAAGTTTTGGTGCGAGTAAAGTATCAGCTACTTTTGCAAGACATGCAAGACCAACTGCAACAGCAAAATCTGCTGCTAGAAAAACAAAATGTGCAACTCCAAGATGAAATTAAGCGCCGAAAACGCATAGAAATTGCCCTTGCTCAAGCAAATCGGAAGTTTCGCCAGTTAGCCAGCCAAGATGGTTTAACCGGGATTGCCAACCGCCGCTATTTCGATCGCTACTTCCGACAGGAGTGGCACAGAGCCATTCGGGAACATCAAGCTATATCCCTGATCCTCTGTGATGTAGATTGTTTTAAACTTTATAATGACAGTTACGGACATCCGGCTGGAGATGTTTGCCTAGTCAAGATTGCCGAGACAATTAATCAATCGGTAAAGCGTCCAGCAGACCTAGTATCGCGTTATGGTGGAGAGGAATTTGCGGTGATTTTACCCAACACTGAGTTGTCGGGAGCGGTGCAAGTGGCGCAGGAGATTCATAAACAGGTGCGATCGATCAAAATTCCCCACGAAACATCTACCGTCGCTGAATATATTACCTTAAGCATGGGGATCCATAGCCTGAGTCCACTTTTGGAATCTACGGAAATTGATCTCCTAAATGCCGCAGACCAAGCCCTCTATCAAGCAAAACAAACAGGGCGTAACCAATACTGTATTTATAACCAAATACTCTCCCCTAAGATTTCTGCAACTGAAAAATAATCTCATGAACAGCCAGCAAATCCCTTCCTTACCTCCAGATGAACCAGAGCAACCAACGAGTATTTTAGTAGTAGATGATACCCCAGATAATATTCGTTTGTTAGCCACAATTCTTGCTGACCAAGGCTATGAAGTCCGCAAAGCCCTAAATGGCAAAATGGCTTTAATGGCGGTGAATAATAGCTTACCGGATTTGATTTTGCTGGATATTAATATGCCAGATCTAGATGGCTATCAGGTCTGTGAACAATTGAAGCAAAACCCCCATACCCAAGATATTCCTGTGATTTTTATTAGTGCCTTAGATGAAGTGACTGATAAGATCAAGGCTTTTACGTTGGGGGCGGTAGATTATGTGACGAAGCCTTTTGAGCAGGGGGAGGTGATTTCTCGGGTACGGAATCAAATCCGGCTGCGATCGCTGCAAATAGAACTAGAGAAAAAAAACAACTCCCTCGAACAGGCAATGCAGCAACTCCAACAAACCCAAGCCGAACTAGTCCAGCAGCAAAAGATGTTGGCGTTGGGGCAGCTAGTTGCTGGTATTGCCCATGAAATTAATAATCCCGTTACCTTCATCTACAGCAATCTCTCCCATATCAGAAACTACACCAGTGATCTGATGCGTCTGTTGCTGTTGTATCGCACCTCAACCACCGCCAATGCAGAAATTACTAACCTAGAAGAAGAAATAGATATTGAGTTCCTCAGTCATGATTTATCTAAACTAATGAAATCCATGCAGGCGGGGGCTGAGCGCATCCGGGAAATAGTTTTTAGCTTGCGGAATTTTTCTCGACTGGGAGAGGCAGAGCGCAAACTAGCGGATCTGCATGTGGGTTTAGATAGCACCTTAATGCTATTGGAGTATCGCCTCAAGGAAAGCATTGAAAAAATTGGAGTAGAAGTAGTGCGAGACTATGGGGAATTACCCTTGGTGGAATGCTATGCCGGGAAAATTAATCAAGTGTGGATGAATATTTTAAATAATGCGATCGATTCTTTGGAATCACGCTACGCGAATGACTCTTGGGAATCACGCTACGCGATTGCCTCTTTGCAATCGCCTCATGGCAGCAGAACTATGGAATCCCCCTCTGCTAACCAAAACTCTCCCTTACCCGACAGTAATAGTCAGCCCACTATCCCCAAAATTATTATCCGGACGCATCTAACCGAGACTGGGCAAGTATCGATCTCGTTTATCGATAATGGCTGCGGCATGACAGAGGAAGTCCGACAGCGGGTATTTGAGCCTTTCTTTTCGACTAAAGGTGTTCGGCAATCTGGGGGCTTGGGCATGACCATCAGCTACGGGATTATTGTCAATGAACACCAAGGAGAAATTTCCTGCTTCAGCGAGCCACAAGTAGGAACCACTATCCAAGTCCTCTTACCCCAATCTGTCTCATGATGTTTTCATGATGTAGCGATCGTCAAGAAGGATATGTCATAGAATCCCCGCAAAGTCGATGATTAGCACCAAACTAGTGACCTTCTAAAAATCAGCAAAGAGTGCTTTGAAATCAAGATTGAACGATCGAGATATTACACATTGCCCTCAAAGGTTTATCAATTGGTAAAGGGAAGATTCTAACATAACAATATCTTCTTGAATCGTTTGCCAGATGATAGATAAATTTACCTGAAAATACTCGTGAATCACAACATTTCGCATTCCACGCACATCATCCCAAGGAATTTCCGGGTGTGAATCTTCCAGTTCAGGGGGAATGCTCCGAACTGCTTCACCAATAATTGCAAGGCTATACAAGACTGCTGTAATTGTTTTTCGATCATCTTGAAACTCCTCAAAAGTGATCTCGCTGGTAAACTCTCGGATTTCTGCGATCGCGGCTAGCACGTCTCTGATTCTATTTTCCCAATCTCTAGAAGGCACGAATCGCCTCCCGGAGCACAGGTTCTCGGAGGTAGGACTTGAGCGAGTCTGGTGTACCCAAATCAACTGAACTCTCTAAAATATCTTCAAGGTATCGTTTCAATCGGACAAAGGTAAACAACCCAACCGGGCGATCGAATTCTACTAGCAGATCGACATCGCTATCTATTCGCGCTTCATCTCTTGCCACTGAACCAAACAGCATGAGAGATTTTACGCCAAAATCTTTCAGCGCGTTCTGATGACTCATAAGTACTTTCAGGGCTTCTTGTTGCCGCATGATCAAACCTATAACAAAGAAAGAAATTTATTGAAAGTTGTATCTCAAAAATTATGTCTCAATTATACCAGTTGCCAAGCTGAACAATCTTTCCATGATTGCCTTCCTCAACCTGTGGGCGAATCTGAGTCTGATAAATTTCATCGCCACGACGAGCAAACTCTTCTTTGCTATAGTAGGGTTGTCGAACTGTCATCGGCTCACAAGCCTAAGCTTATTTACATAGCTGTTCTGGGAAGTGCTTTTTAAGAATTTCATGGGCTGCTTGGTCAGCACCAAGTACGCGGAGCGAAAAATCGGTAAACTCAGATGTTTTGAGGTGTTTCTGTGCTATTTCTTTAAGTCCTTTGTTATTGTATACTTGCAAGACTCTTTGGTAGTCTTGGTTATGGATAATACCCTCAAGTTCAGTCTTTCTTAAGTTGTACCACTCAGTGATCTTGACTCCATCAATAAAGTTTTTTAGGTTCGACTCCACCGCACTTCGATTATTTCCCTTAGAAACGTGCGAATCGTGAAAATAGTAGTTAATTTTGGTTGAAAGGTAGTTTGATATCTGGAGTTCCAAATCTTGGCTAAACTTGTTTATAATATCTTTTTTGATCAGGTTCACTACGAATTGATCTTGGAGTAGTTGCTTTGCAATAATAGTCAGGAACCCCTCGTCAAGAAACAGATTATCAATCTCAGCCATAGAGAACGAATACACATTATTTTTTTCAAGACTTCGTAATCTTTCGTCACTGTGGTGGTCACTATCAATTACGCCATAAGCAGTAATTGACATATTTGGTATTTTGTTGAATGCCTTAGTATAATGAATCACATCAAAGCAGCTATCAACTGGATAAACCGAAAATCTTGAAAAGAGAAGATTAAAAATCTTTGAATCCAGACTGTTATTTTTCCCTTCGCAGAACAGGATGTTTTTGCGACTGCCGAGCAACTCCATTAACAATTGCTCAGGAATCTCATTTTCTGGTATATCTTCGATTATCCATTGATCTGGGAATGTGAACGATCTTATCCATATCTTCTTTGCGCTAACTCTGCTAACTGCAAAATCAAGATCATGAGTCAGGTATATAAAAATACAGTCCTTACGCTCAGCCTCAAGAGTGTCCCACAGCTTGTTTATAATTGTCTTGTGAAGATACATTTCTGGCTCATCAATAACAATAAACCCTGATAAGGGAGCCTGAAGTACTTGAGCTACCAAGAAAAGAATTACCTTCTCACCATCACTCATTTGATAGGCGGGATATGGCTGTCCATCCTGTGAAGTAAGCATTATGTTCATTCCGTCTGAGCAAGAAATGTTTCTATGTGGTAGTAGTAAATTCCAAATATCCAGTGCATTATCAAGGTTGGTTTTGGGAACATTTTTTAATTCACTCCCATTGTTTAATTCATCACAGAACCTATTTCTAGCTGCATTTCTCTCAGCTAATAAATTAGAAAGGAGGATATTAAATTCTCCTCCCATCTGTATTATAGTCTGATACACTCCCCCCATATTCTCTGAACTATAAGTAGTTTTGTATGTCTTATCGGAGGTCTGGTTAACTTTAAGATTTGCGGCTGTAGATTGAATATTTGAAATTCCACTGAAAGTAGGAATTATAAGTATCTTTTGAGCCGAGATTACTACACCGTTCTGAGACAAGTGGCTTTTTAGGTCATTGGCTAAGGATGTCTTTCCGCATCCATTCGCTCCAACAGCAACAATATTGTCCTTAAAAAATCCAAGCTTTTTAAAAAAGTCAAGATTAAATCTGATTTGCTCGGCGATTGATCTAACACTTTCTCCATTTCGCTCAATATTTTTCTTGATCTCTAACTTGTCATTATGCTCCAAGAAATCCAGATCATTATAACCGTTATATGGTAACAAACTTATTACTTGGATAATATCATTTTGAAACTGATTTAAATAGTTATAGGGTACATCAATCTCATGAGCTACGTTATTAATCTCTGTTATCAACTGTATGAGTTTTTTATGCAACTCAATGATCTCTTTGTCTACCTGGCAGGCTGAGGCTATCTGTTGATGAATTGATATCTGGTTGCTGCTATGTTCAATAATGTTTCGCAGTGCATCCATCTCTTCTGTTTGTGTTCCCATAACTAAAACTAAAATTTGTAGTCTTTTATAATAGACCTAGCTATTAATTACACAGTGATCGCACCACAAAATCCTTTAGGCAAAAAGTCTTAGTTCTTGTAGCCACGCTTAAACCACAGCTACAAGAACTAGGACTGCAAGACTCTTGGAAGAGAGTTAGAAATCCCTAAGATTTGATCCCAGGGACTACAGCCTGCTCTTGGGAAAAGAACATTTCCCGGAGTCGATCGCTAATCTGCTCACTGGTTAAACCTAAAGCCTTAAAAGACTCATCCGGCTCGGCATGATCTACCAAAATATCTGGCACACCCAATCGCTTCACCGGCACAACCACATCATGATCCTGCAAAGCCTCCAGCACTGCTGAACCAAAGCCCCCCATCAGGCAGCCTTCTTCGATCGTTGCCACCCGCCCGATCTTGGCAGCTAAGGGCACGATCAACTCGGTATCTAAGGGTTTGACAAACCGAGCATTGATCACCGTAGATTCAATCCCGTGTTCCCCCAAGAGTTCCGCCGCTTGCATGGCAGGGTAAACCATCGAGCCGTAAGCCACGATCAACAGGTCATCGCCATGGCGGAGGATTTCTCCCTTACCAATGGGCAGTTCCTCCCAACCCTCTTCCATCAACGGCACACCATAGCCATTGCCACGGGGATAACGCATGGCGATCGGTCCACTGGTGTGATTAACCCCAGTAACAACCATGCGTTGCAACTCCGCCTCATCCTTGGGAGCCATGATCGTCAAGTTGGGGATTGATCGCAGGTAGGCGATATCGTACATCCCTTGGTGGGTGGGCCCGTCTGCCCCGACAATTCCCGCTCGATCAAGGCAGAAAAATACAGGCAGATTTTGGATACACACATCATGAATAATCTGGTCAAAAGCCCGTTGCAAGAAAGTGGAATAGATCGCCACCACGGGGCGCATTCCTTCGCAAGCCAAACCTGCTGCCAGTGTCACGGCGTGCTGTTCAGCGATGCCCACATCAATATACTGATGGGGTAATTTTGCTTGGAGCTTATCTAGCCCCGTCCCCGTAGCCATAGCTGCGGTGATCCCGACAATTTTGGGGTTATCTGTGGCGAGGGTGACGAGGGCGTGGGCAAAAACCTTAGAATAGCCGGGGGGCTTGGGTTTGCTAGGAGGTGCAGATTTGCCAGTGGTCAGGTTAAAAGGACTTTGGGCATGGTAGCCGACGCGATCGCTCTCAGCAATTTCATAGCCCTTGCCCTTGGTCGTTGCTACATGGACTAATACAGGACCCGGATGGGTGTGAGCTTCCTTGAAGGTGGCAATTAATTCAGCCAAGTTATGGCCATCCACTGGTCCCATGTAGGTAAAGCCCAATTCTTCAAACACCGCCCCCACCTTCGGCACGGCGAGACGCTTCATTCCTTCCTTGATCCGCTCTAAATCTGGAGAAATAGAATCACCAATAAAGGGAATTTGCTTAAATTGTTCTTCCAGATTGCCACTCAGGAACTGCACTGGGGGCGAGAGGCGGATTTTATTCAGGTAGCGGGGAATTGCTCCCACATTGGGGGAAATGGACATTTCATTGTCGTTCAGCACCACCAACAGGCGGGTTTTGGGCAGGTGTCCGGCATGGTTAATTGCTTCCAACGCCATGCCTCCAGTTAGAGCACCATCGCCAATGATGGCGGCTACTTTGAAGTTTTCTCCTTTTAGGTCACGGGCGATCGCCATCCCCAAACCTGCCGAAATACTCGTGGAAGCATGACCCGCCCCGAAGTGATCAAACTTACTTTCACACCGCTTCAGATAGCCCGCCACCCCATCTTTTTGGCGCAGACTATGGAAATCGTTGTAGCGTCCTGTAATTAACTTATGGGGATAGGCTTGATGTCCCACATCCCAGATCACCTTATCTTTATCTAAATCTAGGGTTTGGTACAAAGCTAGGGTTAGCTCGACCACCCCTAAACCGGGTCCCAAGTGCCCACCACTAGTAGCTACGGTTTGCAGATGTTTTTCTCTAATTTCGAGGGCAATTTGTTCTAATTGACGGATGGAAAGCCCATGAAGTTGATTAGGATGAGTAACGTCACTCAGGTGCATAATTTACTATTCCTGTATATTGCTAATTTATTTCTGTGCAAGCCTTGTTTTGAAAAAAGTCTATTTCTTAGTTTTTGACATACTCACCGAGCTAAAGCAACGGTGATTCTTAAACTCGCATTTAAGAGTTCCTGCTTCACAGATTCTTGGCTAGACATTACTGCCCCCGCCAGACCATCTCCACAGGCATTTTCTGATACGCCATGCCCTAGCGTATTTTTAACATTTTCCACGCCACGATTTCTGATCACCTGTGCCGCAGCAACATCCCGATGGGTTTTGTAGCCGCACTCAGTACAATTGTGTTCTCGATCAGACAATAATTTCTTGCCAGTATGAGAACTACAGTTTGGGCAGATTTGAGAAGTGTAATTCTTGTCAACTTCAGCAACAAAAACATCTCGCTTCCAAGCTACCCATTTAAGGATAGTTACAAACTGCCCAAAAGAAGCATCTAGGGTGTGTTTCCCTAATATTCCCTTTGCCCAAGATACAAAATTAATATCCTCAATAAATATTGACTGAGCTTGGTCACACAGAGAATGAGCTAACTTAAACTGCCAATCTTTTCTGGTATCAGAAACCCGTTGGTGTAATCTAGCGATTCGTTGATTTAACTTGTGACGATTGCTAGAACCTTTTTTCCTGTTCTTTAATCTACGTTGTAGCAATTTCAGCTCACAGTGTAGTTGGTTTAAGAATCGAGGTCTAGGCACAAGTTGACTGTCTGAAGTAGCTAGAAATTTATCCAAACCTAAATCAATTCCCAAGGGATGCCCATGGAAAGGCACCTCAGGAATTGAAATCTCTAGTTGCAAGGAAAGCATGATGAAGTAGCCGGAAGCTCTTCTGAGGATCCTTGCCTGCTTGATCTCGAAACCTTCGGGAATATCTCTGGATTTCCTAAACTTCACCCATCCCAATTGGGGCAACTTAATCTGATTGCTTTTAACACAATTCTTAAGCATTTGAGGATACACCAAGGAGCGCATCCTGTATTTATTCTTAAAGCGAGGAAATCCCAAGTTCTTTAATTTCATGTCCAGAAAAGCTCTGTCTAGAGTCCTTAAGACTTGTTGCAAGACTTGAGCGTTGACTGATCTCAATCTTTCATTGGTTTTCTTTGCTTCAGTTAAATACTTAGCTTGAATATAGTAATTGGGGTAGGGAGAGTCAGCAGGGATAATGTATTCCTTTTCTAGGGAACAAGCATTAACTGGAGACTTACGAGACGAGAGCCAATCTTTTCGCTCTCTTAAGGCATAATTCCAGACCGATCGACAAATATCTAAGGTATTTTCAATTACCTCTATCTGCTTTTCGTCTGGGATTAGCTTGTACTCGTAAGTTAGGGTGATCATTGCACTAGTTTGACATTTTCCACACGAAAGAACAAGCCATGTAGGGAGAGGGTAAGTAATATAAATCACTGGCAGCCTAAAGACTGCTACTGCTTTTCATCCCCAGCTTGAAAGACCGGGGTTCTCAAGCTAGGTTTTATAGTGATTTTTCTAGAAGATAGAAATCTTTACTCTTTTGTCCAAAGTGATCGCCTTAGGTTTAATCGGGGTTGGAGCCAAAGCGGTAGCCTTTGCCATAGACAGCGTGGATCAGTGGAGTTTCGCCGATCGCTTCTATTTTCCTTCTCAGGAGGCGCACCAAAGCTGCCAAAACATTGCTGCTGGGTTTTTGGCTATGGGACCACAGGTATTGATGGATCTGTTCGTGGGTGAGGAGTTGCCCCGGATGGCGCATTAAATAATCAAGAAGTTGGGTTTCTTTTTCGGAAAGTTCAATGAGTCTGCCCCGGCGGTAGGCGAGTTGGTTGGTGCGATCGAGTTCCAGGTCTTCGCCTTGGATGGTGTCACGGGGGGATTGTTCGTTGGCGATTTCGGTGCTGGTAGAGCGGCGCAGCAATGCCCGAACTCGTGCCAAAAGTTCCCGCAGTTCAAAGGGTTTAACTAAATAATCATCTGCCCCAGCGTCTAACCCAACTACGCGATCGTCCAAGGTATCTTTGGCGGTGAGAAATAAGACCGGGGTTTGGTTACCTTGTGATCGCATTTCCTGACAAATTTTTAACCCCGAAATATGGGGCAGCATCCAATCTAAAATCAACAAATCATAGTTTTTTTGTTGGGATAAACTTCTACCCAGATTACCATCGTAGGCGATCGACACCTGATAGCCTTCCCGCTGCAATACTGCCTGAAGAGCATTGGTGAGTTCGGCTTCATCATCAACTAAGAGAATATCCATAATTAAAAATAAATTTTTCAAGTTCGGGAATTTATTTATTGTGGGCTGAGGGTCGTCGAAGCCTACAATAAAGTCCCAATGCCTTAGTTAAAGTATTTATGGGAGTAAGGATTGCCCCCGCAGCGCAGGGACAATCCTTACTCATTGAGGAGTGCGAGATTTAATTATATTTCTTGTTGAATTGTTGTTTTGCCTGTTCATAAAGCTCGATCGTAATTAGGGAAGCACCCTGATCTTGGGTGTAAGTTTCAATCTTTTTCCGGGCAAAGGGACGCACAAAAAAGGGAATATCTTTTAGTTTGGCTTCAGCTTCCGCAGTCCATTTAATCGGTTCACTCATAGGTTTTTAGGTTTTATTTTTTAGGTTTTATTTTAATTGAGATTTTGGTGGAGATGGGGAAAGATGATTAAAGTTTAAAAACAACGCACCTAGTAGGTACGTTGTTTTTAAGATCGGGTTGATTCCGACAAGAGAATAGGGGCGATCGCTTACACCTTGGCTTCTTCTTTAACTAGTTTATCCCAACCCAAATCCTTGAGGGGATTGTTCCGGCGTAGGGGACGGGTGACTAGTTCGAGGATGTCACGGGCATTGGTGAAACCGTGGATTTGGGCGAAGGTAAATTCCACCGACCACTTAGTATTGATCCCTCTTGCTTCGAGGGGGTTAGCATGAGCCATGCCAGTGATTACCAAGTCTGGTCTGATTTCTTGGATGCGTTGGAGTTGGTTATAGTTGTCTGGTTTTTCGACAATTACGGGGAGGGGTGCGCCCATTTCCTTGCAGGTTCTTTCGAGGAATTCCAACTCGGCAGCTTGGAAGCGCTTATCCATGTAAGGAATGCCGATTTCATGGACGGTCATGCCGCAACGGATCAGGAATCGAGCTAGGGAAATTTCCAAGAGGTTATCCCCCATGAAAAAGACCGATTTGCCGCGAATAATTTGCAGGTAATCTTCCAAGCTTGCCCAGATTTGCGCCTCCCGTTCATCTAAGCCTTTGGGTTCAATATTCAGGACGGAGCAGATTTTTTCAATCCAAGCGCGGGTACCATCGGGACCGATCGGGAAGGGAGAGCCAATCAGTTTGCACTTGCGGCGGCGCATGAGGGTTGTGGCAGTGCGGGAGAGGAAAGGATTAATGCCAGAAACGTAGTAGCCTTCTTCAATTACTGGCAATTCTGTATAGCGTTTGGATGGCAGCCAGCCAGCAACTTTGATGCCTTGTTTCTTGAGTTCTAGGGTTAGTTGACTGACCACAGGATCGGGCAGGGAACCGAAGAGAACTAGGGGAGTGTGATTGACATATTCAGATTCTTCTTGGGCAATTTCTTCTTTCTTTTTGCCGAAGTTGAGGAGTTTTTGGATGGCATTGCGGTTTTCAGAAACTTCTCCGGTAACTTTGTCTGTTTGTTGGGTTTCGGGGCAACGGGCAGCCATTGCTGCGAGGACAGTATCTTCACCTTGGGTGAAGGCATAATCTAAACCATTGGCACGGGCAGTGACGATCGGGATGCCAATTTCTGCCTCTAGTTTAGGAGCCAATCCTTCCAAGTCCATTTTGATAATTTCGGTGGTACAAGTGCCGATCCAAACAATCACGCTGGGGTTACGATCTTTCTTGATTTGCAAGCACAGGCGCTTGAGTTCTTCATAATCATTTAACTGAGCAGAAATATCTCCTTCTTCCAGTTCTGCCATGGCATACCGAGGCTCGGCAAAAATCATCACGCCCATAGCATTTTGCAAAAAGTAACCACAGGTTTTGGTGCCAATTACCAAGAAGAAACTATCTTCAATTTTTTGGTACAACCAAGCCACACAACTAATAGGGCAGAAGGTATGGTAATTACCGGTTTCACATTCAAAATTCAAAGCACTAGGTTCTTGAGCTACGGTCATTTGTTTATCTCCTTAATTAATCGATCGAGTGTTAAATTACTGAGGTTCTTTGGGGGGAGGTTGCTATAATCATTATTTCCTACCAAGTAAGAATCTCATTTTATAAAAACTATTTATTAACTATTCTCCATTGGCTGACTATCTTTATTTTCCAAACTATTAATTCCTGAATTATCCACCTTTACTTCTTCATCCACCTTTACTTCTTCTGCTATATCATCTTCAGAATTGTCATCACTATCACCTGATGTTAATAACTTAGCTTCTTGAATATCATTAGCTGCTTCTGCTCTAGCTCGTAGTTCAACTCTTGGATCAAAATACAAACCTAGAACCGTAGCCAGACTTTCCACATTTGGATTGTTTCTTGCGAAAAGACTAATGAATTCTGCAACTTCTGGTTCTAAGACAGATACAACACCTAATACAAATCCATAATAAGGATGGACTCTATTATTAGGATGTATTCCTGTCGAGACAATCCAAGATTGATTAGCTTCGTAGTAATCAAGCCATTTATCTTTTAGCCTAATTTTTAGGTCGTCAAAGTTATCTATTAAGCTCATAATTAGTGCTGTGAAGTAATAGGGTTGACAATGCCTACATTATCATCAACTTAATATCAGAAACATAACTAGTAGATAATAGTAGGGTGGGCATTGCCCACCTTTCTATTTCGGTTAACAAGGGTAAGTTTATAAAGCCTTAATCAGTGGATTTTCCAAAGATTTTCAGTGCAGATAAGCTTGCTCATTGTGGATGAAAATATGGATGGTGGGCAATGCCCACCCTACGAAATAGAAACCTCGGTTGATCCCCCCTAGCCCCCCTTCAAAAGGGGGGGACAAGAAATAGAAATAATTCAAAGTCCCCCTTTTGAAGGGGGATTTAGGGGGATCGAGGATTACACCATCATGAGATCCAATGCTTTTTCATCTCTGACTTTGGCTTCTGGGGGATTGAGGTAGAAATCAGAGAGGAGAGAGAAGAGTTCTCTGTCTGGCGAATCGTTCGGAACCACGCCTTCAGGCATTGCCAAGATTTGATCGGCAATATTCAGGTAATAGTCACAAACATAATTCAGAGAAGGATCGGTTTCTGCCATCTCAAACAGGGTTTTGCCCTTGACACGGGAAACTCGGATATCTTCAATCAGGGGCAATACTTCTAACACAGGCATCGGCACTGCTTCGATGTATTTATCGATCAAATCCCGCTTAGAAGTCCGGTTGCCGATCAACCCAGCTAGACGGAGGGGGTGAGTTCTGGCTTTTTCCCGGACAGAAGCAGCGATCCGGTTTGCCGCAAACAGAGCATCAAAACCATTGTCGGTGACGATCATGCAGTAGTCAGAATAGTTCAGCGGGGCAGCAAAACCACCACAGACCACATCTCCCAACACATCAAACAAGATCACATCGTACTCATCAAAAGCATTCAATTCCTTGAGCAGCTTCACCGTTTCTCCCACCACATAACCACCACAACCCGCTCCGGCTGGAGGACCACCCGCTTCCACACAATCCACACCGCCATAGCCCTTGTAGATCACATCCTCAGACCAGACATTTTCGTAGTGGTAATCCTTTTCTTGCAGCGTATCGATGATGGTCGGGATTAAAAATCCGGTCAGGGTAAAGGTGCTATCGTGCTTCGGGTCGCAACCGATCTGGAGGACTTTCTTGCCTCGCTTGGCGAGGGCAACGGATATGTTGCAGCTTGTAGTGGATTTGCCGATACCGCCCTTTCCATAAACTGAAATTTTCACGATTGTATCTCCTAAGCAAAGTTCATTTAATTCTTTTTATCTCTTGGTTGCATTATTGACCAACCTCCCCAGAAAGGAAAGGGGCAGAAAAAATAGATGGGGTCGATAAAATTGGTAATCACTTGCTAAGTTTTATGAAAACTCTGGGAAGAGCTTAAATCACCTCTTAATAAAATATAAGAGCCTAGGATCAATCTTATATAACTAATTTAATTAAATAGTTACAATAGACAAAAAATGTAAACCATAAAAAAACTCAAACTTCTTAAATGGCTGAGTTAATCCATAATCTTTGCCTAGAGAGGAATCTATAGGTCGATCGCCCCTCTCCTCGAGTCTCATTACACCCATACTATAGATTAAAGTCTATGAATACCATAGATTTGCTTAGGGGCTTAGCCACCTGTTCAGGCTTAAAAATAAAGGAAAAAAGGAGAATTAAAATTCTCTGTAAATAATCGTTAAAATTTGCGGATGTGTTACAAATTAAAAACTTACTTTGAAGTTTCGGAGGAAGTACTTGCTATTGACCTGTAATTAGGTAGTAATTAATCAATAGAATTTCTATAACTAAGCACCTAATGTTGCGGAGCAAAAAATGAAGATTCTAGTCCTAAGTTGGGAATTTCCTCCCCGGATCGTTGGTGGCATTGCCCGCCATGCCGGAGAACTGTACCCAGAAATAGTTAGCTTAGGGCATGAAATTCACCTAATTACAGTGGAATATGGAGAATGCCCCCTCTACGAGATAGTTGATGGTATTCATATCCACCGGGTAATTGTGGCTCCCCACAACGATTTCTTCAATTGGATCGTCAATCTCAATGAGAGCATGGGACAGCATGGAGGCAAGCTCATGGCTGAAGAAGGAGACTTTGACCTGATCCATGCCCATGATTGGCTAGTCGGAGATGCCGCGATCGCCCTGAAGCACAATTTCAAAACCCCCATGATTGCCACCATCCACGCCACCGAATTTGGTCGTCACAACGGGATCCATACCTCGATCCAGCAATACATCAGTGGCAAGGAGCGCACCCTCGCCCACGAAGCATGGCGAGTCATTGTCTGTACCGAATATATGCGCCGGGAAGTGACCCAAGTCTTGACCACCCCTTGGGACAAAATCGATGTAATTTTTAATGGCATTCGGGCAGAAAAGAAAATCCCAGATGTTGATTTTGATTTTTGGGGGTTCCGGCGCAAATTTGCCCATGACACAGAAAAAATTGTCTACTACGTGGGACGGATGACCTACGAAAAAGGAGTCACAGTCCTTCTTAGTGCTGCCCCTAAGGTTCTCTGGGCGATGGAAGGTAAGGTGAAATTCATCCTAATTGGCGGTGGCAATACGGAAGAACTCAAGCACAAGGCTGGTTATTTGGGAATTTGGTCGAGTTGCTACTTCACTGGGTTCATGCCCGATAGCGAACTAGACAAATTTCAAACCGTGGCAGATTGTGCCGTCTTCCCCAGCCTCTACGAACCCTTTGGCATCGTTGCCCTAGAAAGTTTTGCCTCCCGTGTTCCCGTAGTGGTTTCCGATACCTGTGGCTTGCCCGAAGTCGTTAGACACAATAAAACCGGCATTGTCACCCAAACGAATAACTCCGAATCCCTCGCTTGGGGTATCTTAGAAATTCTCAAAAATCCAGCCTATGGGCAATGGTTGGTGGAAAACGCCTACGAAGATCTAGGCACTCGCTTTACTTGGGGCAGGATTGCCAAACAAACGGAAGTAGTTTATGCACGAGTCCTCGAGGAGCGATCACAGATAGAATGGAACTAGTAGTCTGTCAAGTGTTTTTTGAGGGGTTGAAAACCCCTCAAAAAACACACCCACAAAACTTTCAGGATGCTATAGACCCATCAACTAATCGTTGACGGACTACTAGTAGGGGGCAATGCCATGATGGGGGGCAACTTAACGCGAAATAGTGATTTAATGACAGAATCTACATAAGCTCTTATAGTTATCTATTCCTAATTATCAAATGACTATTCAAATTATTCTTCTCATCGCTGCGATCGTCGTCTCTTGGTTAGCCTTCACCGCCCTACTCAAGGTTCTCAAAACCACCATCACCACGGCTATTACGATCGCTGTGATTATCTTGATCTTGCAAATCATCTTCGGGATCACCTACCTAGATCTATGGCAACAAATTACTAGTCTCCCCGTAACGATCTGGCGCACCGTAACAGGCAGCCGCTAACTATAGCAATCCTTAATCATTGTTGCTCAAAGATATTGTCAGGCTCTCAGCTTCTCTCGATCGGGCAGTTTTCCCACAAGAAAATTGCTGATGCTTGGTAGACAATTTGGCAAATATGCTCTTGAATATTATCAACAGATATAGCGATCCTAAATGGGTTGAGAACGGCTCCCCCTCCGGGGCAGGGCTGTTTCATTCTAAAGTCAAATCAAGCAAATAAAAAGCGATTACAGCTTAGTAAACTAGGAAGTAATCGCCTATTTTTTCAATTAAATTAATATGGATAGTCTAATTGAACACCTTAAGAAAATCAAGGATTTCCGCAGAC
>CALRPI020000002.1:0-132674 GCA_943370025.1 Phormidium lacuna HE10JO
CATAAGCGCAAAGTAATTGAAACTACTGGCAGTTTGATATCACAACTTTTACCTAAATCTATTCATGCTGTTACTGCTAAGGGCTTCGAGCTTAAAGTTATGCTTTTTGTTCTCGCTCTTAGCGTTAATCTATGGGTAGCAACTTAGGTATCATTAAGAAAATCTGGAGTAAATTGCGATAAACTACTCCACCAGACCTCATCAAAACCTCTCCTAGGCTTTAGAGACTCCTCTGATTTTGCTAGATAGTTACTTTTGATCAACTTAAGATGCTCCAATATTTCATCAATAAATTGTTCAGGAAGGGTTTCAATTTCTTGCATCAATTGTTCTCTAGAAGTCATAAATTTTCAGCCCTAGTATTACGATATCGTTAATTTCAGTGTAGCAAGCCCAGCTACGAGACTTAGGCGATCGATCGTATCGCCCCGCCTCCACTTGCAGAGTCCCCAAAGATTCCTCATCCCAAGGTTCCCGCTGTCCTTGCAAGATAGCCCCTCAGAGCGGGTATTCTCTTAAAATAGCTCGGATTTCCTCCTCCGTAATATCAGAACGAATCCGCCGATATTTTTTAGCTAAATATTTTAGATTTTTTTGATATTCGGGAGTTAAATCGATATTCATAGAGCCAGAACTATTCTGCATCAAGGCACTGGTCGTTTAAGGAATGAGAAAGTCGAAGCCTTGCACAGTCAAGAGTTCAGTCATAGAGATGGGGCGATGATAGTAACCAATAGCCATCGCTGGAGTTTGATTTTTGCCAAGACCCCAGTGCGACCGAACCCAGTTATGGACTAACCTTTGGACATCTAAGACTCGTTACAGGTACTTTTGGATTTGGCTTCCACCTTGTAATCTAGTTTTACCGTTTCTTGCTACTTGCTCACTCTGGCATTTTGGACACTTCATCTTCGACTATTGACGATAAATCGCTCTATTCTACCACTCATTCTTTAAGCAACCAGTGCCCACACACTATTTGGCGGCGGCTATAGATTCTCAAAGCCAATTAAAGTTCTTAAATAATGCAAGTCTTCCGGGCGATCGATATCTCGGCGAACAGGCAAATAACTAATCTTCAAACCTAAATTATTGGCAACAGCAACGGTTTCTGCAAATACTATATCTGTTCCCCAAGCAATATCTTGAAATAATTGGGGAATGATTTGCTGAAAACCGATTAGATAATAGCCTCCATCTTCGGCTTTTCCTAAGACTAAATCATGAGCTTTTAATGCTTGAAAAGCTCGATCGATATCCTTTGAAGTCAATTCTGGACAATCTGTGCCAATAAGTACAAAATAGTTTTTTTCTAGTGTGGGATTCGCTTCCCCGAAATGCTGCAATACCACCAATATTCTCTGACCCAAGTCTCCTTCTCCTTGGGGTTGATAATCTAAGTCTGCTCCTAACCAAGCTGCCATAAGTTGAGTGTCACCACCAGTGAAACACACGGTAATTTCTCCTCTGGTTTTATCTATAGTTTCTTGATCAAATTCATTGGTGGTTTCATCGGTTGGCTCAACATATTTATTATTCAACCACTGTCGACCTTGGGCTAGGGTATGCTCTGCCAAACGGCGATGAATATCGGTGGCTTTGGCTTCAGCCTGCGATCGCAACAGGGCATCATCCAATGCGGGAATTAATCGGGTTTTATTCTTTCCCAATTCTGGATAGCGAGTAAAGATAATTAATCTATTTAATTGATTTGATTTTTTGTAATGAGGTAAATCCATGAATTGATTTTTTATCCTATCAGAGGTATCTGGCGGTTGAAACCGCAACTACAAGAACAAAGTCCGCCGTTGCGGACTAAGAAAAATTTGGGAATTTCTGCAACTTTCTCTAAATATACAAGGCAGGTTTTGCTCTTGTCGCAGCGACGGCTCGACTGAGCGTAGCCGATTTATCCGGCACGGTAGTCTTTAGTCGCCAAGCTACCTTTTCAAACATCATCATAATTGGCAATGGGTTATAATTCTGGGGACTGCCATATAAACTGTTATATATCCGTAAAAAATCTCCTTTGTTCGATGCAGCTATTCTAAACTTTCTCTACAAAGCCATGATGCAAAAACCTGTTGATAGATTTTACGACCTTCTACCTTTAGTCCAAAATCGATCGCTCATCAATAGTAGAGATTGGCTGAGAGAGACATCAGATCATCTGGCACAAGCTCAGCCCACCAGCACTTCAACCGCAAACCAAGTCTTGCCAAAGACCGAAGACAATCCAACTCTATTTGTCGGTGGAGGACTAGCAATCTTAGTTGTTGCCGCTTTAGCCGCCTATGGGCTAAGGAAATCAGGGCAATTGCGATATCTCTTAAATCACTTTTCGAGGCAAGGAAAACATCGTGCTAATCTCACCCAGGCAGCAAAAGATATCGATCGATATCAAGCCGAATTTATCTTAGAAAAAAATATTCCCAAACCTCCATCAGAGAGCATTTTGGCAAATCCTCCTACAGCGATTACTCAAACTAATAAAACTGATATGTCAAGTAAACCTGATATGTCAGATAAATCAGATAAAACTAATATGTCAGATAAAGCTGATGTACCCAATAGCACTAATAAGTCAGATAAAACTGATATCCCAAATAACACTAATATGTCAGAATCTTTAAGCGATCCACCACCTCAGACAACGCGCGATCGTTACATTGTTTTCGTTGAGGAAGTGATTGCCAACATCAATAATGGCAAACTACTCTCAAAAGAACATGTTTATAACGTGCTTATCGATAACTTAGAATCTGGAACAGGGGAAATATTTGAGCGAGTTCTTGAAGAACAAGCCAATGTGCTTCAGGCAAACTTCGCTGCCCAAACTGATGAAGTGAAACAGGCGAAAGCCAATCATAAACTACGCGCCCTAAAAAACCTCAAAGATGCTTGGGAACAGTGGCAAAAAAATTATCAAGTCCAAGATACCTGTGCCAGAGGTTTACAAAAAATCCTCAATACAGAAGCTTCAGAGCGTCTATCTACTTTAATTCAAATTCTCGACCCAAATCATACCCCCGTTTTTGAACGTCAACATCTTCAACTACTGACCCAATCATTGCAAAAATCAGCCGCGACGATCGACGATGAATCTGAGGCGTTTGCACTTCGTCAGTTTGCGATCGGGCTAACACGCGGCTTAGCTTCCTTTGACCTATTGGAAGGTTCACTGATTAGTTGGCTGTACAAGTCGCCACAACAGGTGGGATTTGCAACCACCAAATTTGTTGGACCTTGGCATAATTGGTCGCAACTGGTAACTAGTCATCTGCCACGGGAGATATTTGCTGGGCAGGCAAGCAATCAATCGGCGGTGGCGATCGCCCAAGGGCAAAGGAGTGTCGATGTCAGCGCTTGGGTCGAACTGGCGATCCTATTGCAATACTTACAAAAAGGCTTGGTGCGCTGGTTTGATCAGCAGCCATATAACTTTCGAGCAGGACATCACCTTGCTGGTACAACCTTTTTGGCGTTTGCTTTGATCTGGTGTGAACTCAGCAACGGCTTCCAAAGTTCACAGCAACTATCTGAGCGCGATCGCCAATATCTAGCCAAGATTTGTTTCCGCATTACGTTACAGATTTTGCGGACTTTTGCCCAACGCGAAAATTTTCCGCTCTATGGAGGTGTATTTGCTTCCTTTGCTGGCGAGAGTTTACGAGAAACCATTAACTACCTCGATCAACCTCTCAAAGAATCAGAGAACACCCAAGAGAAAGCGCGGATCCTCACAGTTATAGGCTATTCGCAAGCTTGGAGGGGTAATAATGATCAGGCAATTTCGCTCCATCAAGAAGCTGTGGGTCTTGCTCGTGAAGTAGGCGATCAACGCTGCGAAATTGCCAATCTCAATCACCTCAGTCGGATCAGTCTTTATCAAAAAGATTTCAGTATGAGTGAATCTCAAGCTCAGAGAGCGTTGATTTTAGCCCGACAAAATGGCGATCGCCAAGGAGAGGCAAATGCCCTTGCCAACTTGGGCTACAGCGAAGTGATGACTTTGCGGCAACGGGAATCAGTCATGCCAGAAGAGCTAGAAATGCCCATTAGTCATTTGGAACGGGGACAAAAACTATCAGAGAAGCTCAATGATGTGCAAAATCAGGCACTTTGTTATGTCGGACTCGGTACAGCCTATGTAACCATCGAGCAGCCCAGTCAAGCTCAGCTTGCGCTGGAGAAAGGATTAGCTCTAACTCAACAGATCGGCGATCGTAATTTACAAGCACTCAGCTACGCCTATCTCGGTGAAGCTTTCTATCAGCTCAATCAACTAGAACCGGCAATTTATCACGCCTGTTTGGGCATGTATTTTCTAGAGCAGCACCAGAGTCAAGCATGGCAACAATCTGCTGCGTTGGTTGTGATTTTGCAAGGCAAGCTGGGTACAGAGAATTTCTTTAATCTACTCCAACAGCAGCGATCGCAATTGATTGCCCAAATTGGGGTTGATGGTTTTGACTATCTGCCAAGCTTGATCGATCGCTATCGCCAAAGTTAGCTAACTTGATAGTGAAGTAAGGCGACACCATTGCTGTAGGCTTTAGTATTAACTAGCTCTAGACTGGTCTGATGAACCCCGGCGGCAAACAGAGATATGCCAGAGCCGAAGAGAACCGGACTCACTTTTAAGAGGATTTCATCAATCAAATGCTCGGTAAGAAGTGTCTTAGCTAGTTCGCTCCCGCCGCAAAGGTAAATATCTTTGCCTTCGGCATTTTTTAAGGCTTTGACAAATTCAATAATATTTTCGGAAACAAGGGTCACATTCTCGTCTGGACTAGTTTCCATCGTCCGGGAAATAACATACTGATCCATCGTGGGATAAGGATTTGTTACGCCAAATTTTAGTCCAAATTCATAGGTCTTGCGTCCCATGAGCACCGTATCAAACCCATCAAGGGACTGGATATAATCTGTTACATGTTCGCCTGCAAAACTAAAGCCATCGACTGAGCTATCTGTGTGGGCAATAAAACCATCAACGGTACAAGCTATGTAATACTTTAGACTTCGCATTTTCACCCCCTATGTGTTGGTTACTATTTCTAAAATAAAGCGATTCCAACCACTGATGATTGGAACCGCTGTAGTTAAGCTACAGCAGTTTGTATGTGGGCGGCGATAGCCACCCACATACAAACCCAATTCTAGTCAACATTTCAGGAAATGCAACGTATTTCATTTACATGAAAAGTGCTGTATGTAGCCTAAATACCTTGGTTCATTCCGCATCATCATCGTGGGCAAAACGGCTGTAGAGGAACTCTAGAGCGTAGTTGCGGAGTTTGTAGTATTCCGGATCTTCCATGATTCTGGCTCGGTCTCTGGGGCGAGGGAAAGGAATTTCCATGATTTCGCCAATGTCAGCCGCTGGGCCATTGGTCATCATGACTAGGCGATCGGCAAGGAACAGAGCTTCATCAATATCGTGGGTGATCATCAACACCGTACAACGGTTGTCGTTCCAGATTTTCAGCAGTTCCTCCTGCAATTCCTCTTTGGTGATGGCATCCAATGCTCCAAAGGGTTCATCAAGGATCAGCACTTGAGGGCGGATAGAGAGGGCGCGGGCGATCGAGACCCGTTGTTTCATCCCGCCAGAAATCTGAGTTGGTTTTTTATCAGCAGCATCTAATAAACCCACCATTGCTAGATTTTCTCGAACAATTTCATTTTTCTCTAGTTGAGATTTATGGGGATGGACAGCATCAACGGCTAAATAGACATTCTCGAAAGCTGTGAGCCAAGGCAGGAGGGCATAGTTTTGAAACACCACCATCCGATCGGGACCCGGTTCCGTAATCCGTTTCCCGTCTACGGTTACTTCCCCTGTGGAAGGGCGGCTAAAGCCCGACACCATATTCAGGAGCGTGGATTTACCACACCCAGAGTGACCAATAACACAAATAAATTCTCCTTGATCAACCTTGAGGTTGACTCCCTTGAGAACCGTATATTCTCCCCCTTGGGAAGTGGGGTAAACCTTGGAAACATCACTAACTACCAAAAAAGGAACGGTGTCCTTGGTAGTTGAGTTTTTTAATCCCGAATTTTGATCGATCGCTGCTGCTGTGGTCATAGTGATGATTTTGGATTGTCAGTTATCAGTAGTTCTCAGTAGGGTGGGCATCGCCCACCTATTGAGCTGCAAAGTGGATAATATCCACGGATTAGGGGGTTGAGCTAGCAATACTAGCCATCTATGTATTAGGGGGGGTATTAGGGGCAAGGTGGGCATTGCCCACCCTACATAATATGCATGGCTTAAATGACTAAAAATTAAGCCACCTTAGGTCTGGGCAGATCAAGCACCACTTCGGCTACGGTGAAGTCCCGTTTAATCTCTAGACTATTGAGATAACCAAGGGGGTCTTCCGCATTAAACTTGCTGCCATCAAAGAGTTCGATCGAACTCCGACTGTAGGTCAAATCAGATAACCCCAACTCCCGGGCGGCGGTACTAAAAACACTAACCCGACAAACCCGTTCCAAGATTTCTACCCAGTTACGAGGGAAGCAAGTATCACCCCAACGAGCCATCTGTACCATGTGCCAGAGGTGTTCTGTCCGGCTAGGACGGTTGACTCCATCGCCAAAGAAGAGGTGGTGGGCATACTCCCGCATAGGTTGATCGAGTTTACAACTTGCATCATTGGGATCGCCAATTTGCACATAATCGGCGTTGGTGCTGACGTATTCTCGACCGGCAGTAATTTGGCGAACTTCTTCGGCATTGGCTGGATCAGCACAGAATTGGCAAGCTTCTAATAAAGCCTTAGTTAGGGCAATGTGGGTATTGGGATAGGCGATCGCCCATTCTTCCCTGACTCCCAAAACTTTCCCCGGATGACCAGGCCAAATTTCCAAATCCGTAGCTACGGTAAATCCTGCTCCCTCAATGGCAGTCCGCAAGTTCCAAGGTTCCCCGACACAGAAACCATCAATACTTCCCGCCTGTAAATCCACCAACATCTGAGCGGGAGGAATGATTTTTAGATCCACATCGCGATCGGGATCGATGCCCCCAGAGGCTAACCAGTAGCGCAACAGCAGATTGTGCATGGAAGAAGGATGTACCATCGCCATCCGGTGTTTCTGCTCTGGAGTGTTGTGGAGCATCTGCTTGAAATCCGCCAAGGTATAGATGCCTTGATCATAGAAACGCTTCGCCAAGGTAATAGCATTGCCATTCCGGGTCATGGTCAGGGAGCTAACTACCGGAGTGGGGCGGTTGTCATTACCTCCGGTGGTTAACCAGAGAGGCATTCCTGAAGGCATCTGAGCCGCGTCTAAAAATCCTCCTGTGATCCCATCAACAATACCCCGCCAACTGGTTTCCCGAACTAGGTTAACTTCATCTAAGCCATGCTTGGTAAAAAAGCCCTTTTCCTTAGCTACAGCAAGGGGAGCGCAGGCCGTGAGAGGCACAAAACCGATTTCCAGATTGATTTTTTCTAGACCGTGGCGGGCAACAACTCCTCTCTTGAGGGCTTGGAGTTTTTTAACTCGCTTTTGTTGGTTGAGGAAATAGATAATTTCGCTCCGTAGACTGTAGTAGCTGGGGTGATTCACCACTTCCATCCGCTTCCGGGGGCGGGGAATATCTACTTCTAGAATGCCGCCGATTTTGGAGCCGGGACCGTTGGTGAGCATGACGATCCGATCGGACAATAGCACCGCTTCATCCACATCGTGGGTAACCATGATCGAAGTCACATGGCTCTCTTCACAGATCCGCATTAGCTGCTCCTGCATATTCCCCCGTGTCAAGGCATCCAATGCCCCAAAGGGTTCATCTAACAACAGGAGTTTGGGGCGCAGGGAGAGGGCGCGGGCGATCGCGACCCGTTGTTTCATCCCCCCAGAAAGCTGTCCCGGCTGTTTGTCTGCCGCATGGCGTAAACCCACCATGTCAATGCTTTCTTCAATAATTGCCCGCCGCTCTGCCTTGGGCAAATTACTCATCACTTCATCTACTCCGAGGGCAATGTTTTCCCGGACAGTCATCCAAGGCAGCAGGGAATAGTTCTGGAACACCACCATGCGATCGGGACCCGGACGGGTGATTTTCTGCCCATCCAGCAACACCATGCCATCAGTGGGCAGATCTAATCCAGCCACCATATTCAAGAGGGTAGATTTGCCACAACCAGAGTGACCGATGAGAGAAATAAATTCTCCCTGTTTAATATTGAGATTAATCCCTGTCAAGGCAACATACTGCCCGCCATTAGAGAGGTTAAAAGTTTTTCCGACCTGTTCGACTTCAACAAAATTAGTCATGACAATCATCCTGTGATTTGGCTAATGCTTAAAACTGGGTTTGAGGGTAGCTATCAATTATCAATATGGCGATCGATAATAACCCTCAATACTAGAAATCTTGGTAGCCCTAAAAAGTTAAGAATTTCGGGGTAGGAATTTCAGCGCGAGGAAATCCTGACTTTAGTGCTACCGATATCTTTTTTCTTCCCTCTAGGGAAGAAATATAAAGCCAGAGCAACTTGGTAATGGTTGGTGAGTAAAAAATTAACGTAATAAATAATTGGGAGTTACTAAAAATAATGATCAGAGACAGTAGATCATCACCCATTACCAAGTTGTTATAACAAATTTCTCTAGAGCTTCTATTTCTGTTCTTCTGGCACAATTAGAGTAGAAATAAATCCAATTAGGCGATCGAGAGTGAAGCCAACACCACCAATGTATAGGAGGGCAAGAATAATCTCACTCACATAGTTATTTTGATAGGCATCCCAGATAAACAGACCAATTCCTGTCACCCCAGACATAACAATTTCTGCCGCAATAATCGCCAACCAAGATAAACCAACCGCAATTCTTAAACCAGTGAAAATATAAGGCAGAGCCGCAGGCAAAAGAATTTTGAAGAAATATTTTTGCTTGGAGAGTTTTAGTACCTTAGCTACGTTGTTGTAGTCTTGAGGAATTTGCTGAACTCCCACAGCGGTGTTAATCAGGATCGGCCACACAGCAGTAATAAAAATTACAAATAAAGCCGCTGGTTCATTTTGACGGAGGGCTGCCAAGGAAATGGGTACCCAAGCCAAGGGAGGTACGGTGCGAAGGAATTGGAAAATAGGGTCGAGGGCGCGGTGCATAGTCACGCTAACACCAGTGATAATACCGACGACTACACCAACGATCGCCGCCATAGTATAACCGATTGCCACCCGTTGCAAACTTGCCAAAACTTGCCAAAACAAGCCTTTATTTTGTCCTTGGATAAAAAACGGATTAATCAAACGGATACCGTCCCGCTCAGTAAAACTATCTTCGATAACTTTTAAAGGTCCTGGAAAGCTCTCACTAGAAAATAGCTGCCAAATAACGCAGAAAATAAATATGGCGACAATAGGCGGAATAACATTACTGCCATATTTATCCCAAAGCTCTTGGAGATTGATGCCAGTATTGCGTTTTGTTGTATTTGTGGTCATGGAATAGAACTCCTGGTATTAATTTTATTTGAGTTAATTACAGCGACTTACAGTCAGATAGCTAGGAAGATGATTCCCCTAAATCCCTCTAAAAAGAGGGGATTGAGTAAACTCTTATCCCCTCTTGGGAAGAAGGGCTAGGGGAGTTGATGACCCTTAAATTTTTACTTTTTTTACCTTCAGCCCTTTCAGGTAGGCTGTGGTGTCATTGGGGTCAAACTTTGTACCATCAAAGAAAGTTTCTACACCTCTAGAAGTTGAAGCGGGAATATCGGTTATGCCGATAGCCTTGGCAGCTTCTTTCCATAGATCTTCCCGGTTGACCTTATCAACGATTGCCTTAATATCTGTGGTGTCAGGCAGCATTCCCCAACGGACATTTTCTGTCAGGAACCATGTGTCATGGCTCTTGTAGGGATAGGAAACAGAACCCTTGGAATCTGTCCAATACAAAGAACCTTTCTTCATATCATTGATAGCTGTCTTGCCATCTCCTAGGTCATACTTCCCTTCTAAAGGTGGCAGGAGAATATTTTGGGGAACGTTGAGGAAATCTCGTCCAGACATGATTTTTGCCATTTCAGCTCGATTAGCAGCTTCATCACACCATTTCTGAGCCTCCATAATCCCTTTGAGGATTGCTTTAGTAGCATTGGGATGTTTGTCTACCCAGTCTGCCCGAATCGCTAAATACTCCTCTGGATGAGCAGGCCACATCTCTGCAGTCAAGGCTGCCATGAAGCCGATGTTGTCAGACAAAATACGGTAGGGCCAAGGGTCACCAGTACTAAAGCCATCCATTGTCCCAGATTTCATGTTGGCAACGGTTTGAGCCGCAGGCACAACAATTAGTTTCACATCTTCATCAGGATTAATCCCACCAGCGCCTAACCAGTAGCGAAGCCACAGTTCTTGGTTACAAGAAGGGAAGGTATAAGCAGCAGTAAAGGGAGTACCAGTGGCTTTTAGTTTGTCAAAGTGTGCTTTGGCTTTGGATACGTCTAGACCGATACCTTGACCGAGGTGGCTAATGTCACCGGCGGCTCGCTTGTTGGCGATCGCAATTCCATTACCTTGGGTAGAAGTTTGTAACAGCACATACATGGGCAACTTCTTGTTACCTTTCGTGATTTTTCCCTCAGAAATCAAATGGGGCATGGGCATTTGCCACTGACCACCATCAATCCCGCCACCTGCGGCACCAATTTCTACACTATCTCGTGCTGCGCCCCACGAAGCCTGCTTTAATACCTTGACATCAGTCATGCCATATTTTTTGAAAAATCCTTTTTCTTGGGCAATGATTAAAGGAGCAGCCTCAAAAATTGGAATATAGCCTAAGCGAATGGTAGTGGTTTCTGGACCACTGCCACCGCTAACATTAGCCGCAGGAGCAGTCCCAGCCGCAGGTGAACTAGTAGGTGAACTAGTATTAGATGCACAGCTTTTCAAAACAACAGAACCGATTGCTGAAGCACTAGCGGTTAACAAAAACTTCCGACGCGAAAGCTGATCAGTGATTTTTTCCATAGAAACCCTACAACAAATTTATTTATTTCAGTTAGCTTACAGGTTCCCGGTAAAAGTTATTCGTTCTGATCCGGCAATTATTAAATGAATATTAAATTGTATCTATAGGCAAAAACCGGGGCTTTTGTTGCATAACTTTACAATTTCTTTCATAAATAAATAGTTACTATAGACAAAACCTTGTTAGGGTCTAATTCTCTCCTCATCAACTAGGCAATATCATTTAGGGTTCAGGAGTAGAAAAGCTATATAGATCAAGGCTTGTAAAAATATTGCTAGCCGATGGCAAGCAATTATTACTCAGATAAGAAATAGATATTTAATAAATCAAAAAAACTAACCTATAAGATTTAATGAAGGTCTAGATTACTGATTTTTATCTTATTTGTTGCGATCGAGCCAGCCTTTTCTGAGAAAGACGAATCAATAGGTGATGGTCTCATAGATGGTTACTATAGAAAGTTTAGAAGCGATTTATAAAACGAGATTTTTTGCTTCTAGCAGGGGTAGAAAATCTTGCTTTCTATCCATTTTATAAATGACCTTAGAACTTACACACTGCAAACGAATTATTTAGGGTTTTGAACATTTCTGGGGGCTTCGACAACCCTCAGCCTCCAAAAAAGTTCAAATACATACAGCACTTTGCGTTCAAATGAGACACACCAAAAATATTGAAAGTCCTATCAATGTTGGGTTTGAGAGTGGGCTGAGGGTCGTCGAAGCCCACTCTCAAACTGCTGTAAGCTCTAACTTCCTAGGTAATAGTCAGAGCAACACGAAAACCGATGTGACTATAAAAACTGAATATGAATGCGGGATAACTAAGACGAGCTGCGCTTCGGCAATCAGCCGCATAGTAACTCCAAGACCCTCCCCGCACCACCCGAATCAAAGTCACCATAGAAGTCCAAACCTCCCAAGAACTGCCATCAGTTGGTGCGCCGATGTAATTATCATGCCAAGCATCACTACACCATTCCCAAACATTCCCGTGCATATCGTACAAACCAAAAGCATTGGGGGGGAAATTCCCCACATTGGTAGTTACTTCTCGATTAAGTCCTTGGGGAGCTTTGCCGTAAGGAAATTCGCCATGATAATTGACTAATTCTGGGGTAATGGTTTCACCAAAATAAAAGGGAGTTGTGGTTCCTGCCCGACAAGCATATTCCCATTCTGCTTCACTAGGTAAACGATAATTCTTGCCAGTTTTCTGGGAAAGTTTCTGACAGAACTCCATTGCATCAACCCAGCTTACTTGCTCCACAGGACGTTTCACTCCCTTAAGTTCAGCCGGATTATTCCCCATTATGGCTTGGTATTGTTCCTGAGTAATTACATACTTCCCCAAATAAAAAGGAGAAATATGCACAGGATGCTGAGGACTTTCATGCTCTTTGCGTCCTGCTTCCGTAAGTGGGGAACCCATCTGAAAATTACCACCGGGAATCTTTACCATGTCTATGCTGATATCATTCCCGAGATTTTCGGTGAAAAACTCTGCTTGGCCGGGGCGGCGATCGATAATTTGCCCCATGGAATCAACCGTCACTGTTTCAAACTCAAATATAGGAGGTGCAGCAGCTTGAGATGATTTATGCCACCAATCTTGAGTAACTAGGGCGATCGCTAACCCCATCCCCGCTCCACCTAATTGCAATAATTGTCGTCTTGTCATCTCAACCGATATTGGCAACTTGTTAAGTGATTTCCAAAGATCATCAGGTTTGTTAGGCATAGGTTTTATTGGGCATCACAACCCATTCCCTTAGTTCAGTTTCTTGGCAAAGATTAGTCGATCGCACCCATTCCGTTGCTGCGATCGTTCTATATCTAATCAGTTGCATAACTCCATTGATGATTTCACCAAATTGCCATGCAAAAAAAATTATCAGGATGCTAAAGATTTTCAGGGATGAAGGCATTTTCTATATATTCTTGCAGGAGAAATTTATATTTTGATTCCTGAGTGATTTTATTCAGGGAATAGCTAACTAGAGCAATATCAAACCGACAATTTAATTCACTTAAAGCTGGGTTTTCACTCAGAAATAAAACGGCGGTTTTAATCAGTTTTTCCTGTTTCGATAAACTTACCGCCATTAATCCCCCCACATCCCAGCCCAATTGCTTCCGGGTTTTCACTTCCACAAAAGCAAGGGTGCGATCGCATTGAGCAATAAGATCAATCTCTCCCCAACGGCTATGCCAATTTTGGTGATGGATTTGCCAACCTTGCTGGAGGAGATATTGCCTGACTACAGCCTCGCCACCTTGCCCGATCGCTATTTTCTCTGATGCCATAGGTTTTTGAGTGGGATTTGGCAAATTAAAAAACGGCTCTGCCGTTTTTTAATTTGCTATTAACCCTTGCTAATCTTCCACACTGGCAGACCAAACACGGGGTTGATCATCACATTTTTAACAGATTTTTGAGAAAAGGCAAAAGACTGTTCTTGCCAGAGGGGAACCATCGGCACATCTTTGGCGACTATTTCTTGAATTTGCGCAATGATTTGTTTTCTCTTCGCTGAGTCTTTTTCTACACGCTGAGCTTTGAGGAGCTTGAGCATTTCTTCACTGTAGTAAAAGAAACCTTGGGTTTGGCTATCTCCTTTTTCACAACCCGTGGCTACAGAACCTTGATCGCAATTAAAAAATGGAGAAAGATAATTATCTGCATCCCCAAAATCAGGGAACCAAGAAATTAGATAGCTAGGATAAATTCCCTTTTCAATATTAGAAAATAGGGTGGTAGATTCCACAGGTTCTGGTTTGATGGTCATAATTCCCTCTAGTTTCTGTGCCACGTATTCCTTGAGGATGGCAGCGGTGGCTTCCCGTTCTGAGGAAGTGGCAGAATACCAAATTTGTAGCTCAAAGGGTTTCTCCTTAGAAAAACCTGCTTTAGTTAATAATTCCTTAGCTTTAGCCACATTCCCATCACCGTAGGGGGCTTTGAAGGTGGGAACAGTGGTGGCAAAGTTCGCCGGGACGATCGTATAGGCGGGGTCAGCGAGTTTTTTGTAGACCCGATCGATAATCAGGGAGCGATCGATAATGGAGGCGATCGCTTGGCGAACTTCTACTTGATCCAAAGGTTTAAGCTTCGTGTTTAAAGCTAGGTAGTGCAACCCGCTACTGGGTTTTTCCACCATTTGGTATCCCTTGGTGGCAGCATCTTGCTTCAAGGTCAAGATTTGGGAAGATTCCAAATCTCGGAAGGCAATATCGATCGCCCCCGTGGTGAAGGAGTTATACACATTTGCGGCGCTACTCAACAGGGTAAAATCAATCCCCTTCAGGGTGGGTTTGTCTCCCCAATATTTATCAAAGGCATCAATCTTTACGAGATTTGGCGTAAAGGAAGCTAGTTTATAAGGACCAGTACCCACAAATTCATTGGGCTTAAACTTGCCTTCCCCAATCTGGTAAGCCTTGGGAGACACGGCGCACATCCCCGGAAATGCTAACAGGGCGGGGAAGGGGGCAAAGGGAGCTTTGAGCTTGATGGTGATTTCATAGTCCCCGGTTGCCTCTACTGATGCCATGACTGTAGAGAGGAGAGTACTGGGTTTGCCGCCATTTTTCACAAATCTATCTAAGGAAAATGCCATAGCTTTGGCATTGAAGGGTTCGCCGTCATGGAACGCTACTCCTTGACGCACGGGAATGGTATAGGTCAAGCCATCTTCGCTAATTTTGGGCAGGGCGGTAGCTAGTTGGGGAACTACTTCATCGGTATCATCTTTGTAGGTATAGAGGCGATCGCCTAGGCTGGTAATGATGTCGCTAATCGCCACTTCATAGCCATCAGCCGGATCCAAGGTGCGGGGTTTTTCCACTGAGGCGACTACTAGGCGATCGGCGGCGGCTCCGGGAGTATTATTTGTGGTTGTAGTATTAGCATTCTTATTCCCACTACCACCGCAACTCACGACCAAAAAACAACACAGACAAGCCAATACCCAAAATCTAGCGATCGACCAAAATCGTTTCTTTACTAATTCCAAACCCATAATCATAAAATTCCTTCCTATATACTTATGCTTGCAGTTATTAACCTATTATCAATGGTTAAGTAGCCTGAGTTATAAAAATCGTGTCGAAACTTTTGTAGTAAAATCAAGGATATTAATAGCAGTTTACTAGGATAGAGAAGATGCCTCTACGTATTAAGAGACGGGGTAATTGCCTCAGCCTTATTATTCCAAAAGGAATGGCAGTTATAGCAAGCACCATGCCAGCTAAGAAAAGAACAATTTTGAGGCTGCGCTCCAAAAGTATCGAAGGCTATGGAATGGGTGTTAAGGATAATGATCAAATTCTTGCAACAAAAACCCGCTCTGGGTATGAGATTTCCGCCTATGATTCTAGTTTTACCAAAAAAATCGAAGCTGCTCGAAAAGGCATGAGAAAGTATCGTAATGCCTTAGTTGAGTTGGCTAAATGATGGAACCGCTGTGGTTGGATAGCCATGATGCTTGTGCTATACATGGTGAAATTCTTATAAACTCTATTTGTATCTTCAATCTCACAATAAGAACGCAATGCTTGAAAAAATTAAATATACGCTTACTCTTCCAATAGCAAATGAAGGTACAAAAGACGTAGATTCTAACCAGAGTATTTTATTGATTGGCGCAAATGGAGCCGGAAAAACACGCCTAGGTACGTGGATTGAGATAAATTCACCACAACAGAAATTAGTACTTAGATTGTCTGCTCAAAAGTCGCTATCAATGCCTGATACAAGTACACCAACATCTATTGATCGTGCAGAAAAAGACTTATGGTTTGGTTATGCCGAGGTTCAAGAAGGACATGAGGGTACATTTAAGCATGGACACAAATGGCAGGGTAAACCAGCAATATTCATGCTAAATGATTTCCAGAAACTAATGGTTTACTTATTCTCCGAAGAAACAGAGAGTAATGCTAAGTACAAAGTACTACAAAAGAATGCATCCGCACGTATCGAGCCACCTAAAACTAAATTGGATTTAGTTAAAGAAGTATGGGAAAGAATCCTTCCACATCGAGAGTTAATTATTGGAGGTTTGAGAATACAAACACGGGTAAAAGGATCGGAAGATAAAATATATAACTCATCAGAGATGAGTGATGGTGAACGGGTAATTTTTTATCTAATTGGACAGTGTTTAGCTGCACCTAAGGATGGAATTGTTGTAGTTGATGAACCAGAGCTTCATTTGCATAAATCAGTCCAGACTCCCTTGTGGACAGAAATTGAAAGATTGAGACAAGATTGCTTATTTGTATATTTAACACATGATATCGATTTCGCTGCCGCTAAAGCAGGTTCAAAACGCATTTGGCTCAAGTCATTTGATGGTCAAATTTGGGATTGGGAAGAGTTACAAGAAGATAGTAATCTTCCTGAGGATTTGCTGCTAGAGGTCATTGGATCTAGAAAACCTATTGTTTTTGTCGAGGGAGAAAATGGTAAAGATGATGTGGCTCTCTATCGGGCACTTCTTCCCTCTTTTTTAGTCATACCGCGAGGTAGTTGCTCTCAAGTAATTGAGTCAGTAAAAGCTTTGAAAGCAAATACGCAGCTTCACCACTTGGAGGTCTACGGAATTATTGATCGCGATAGACGAGTTCCATTAGAAATTCAAAGATTGGAACAGAAATCAATTTTTGTACTCTCGGTTGCAGAAGTAGAAAGTCTATTCTGCGTCAAGGAAGTTCTGGAAATCGTCAGCGAACGTTTAGCTCGTAATATCCACGCTGATTTTCAGGCTGTTTCTGATGCCATATTTTCTCATTTACGGGGTGAACTTGAAACGCAAGTTTCGCTTCAAGTTGTAAGTGAAATCAAATTTCGACTTAATGTGTTTAATGAAAAGCCAAAGGGAGCTAAAGCACTTAAAGCTGAACTAAAGTCGCTAGTAGACAGAATAGATGTAGATGAAATCTATTCACTGAAACTTAATGAATTGAACACAGTAATCGCTGAAAAAGATTTTGAGGGTCTTCTTGCCATCTACAATTGTAAGGGTCTAGTATCAAAAGTAGCTAAAGCAATAGGTTTGAGAAACGAGGGACTACGTGAAATTGTTATTGGTCTTGCCAAAGGTGATTATCGGGAGCAGGTTTTGGCGGCAATGAAGAAATATTTTGGTAACTTCGCACAATATATGGAATAACCGTCATAACTAAGTTATAAGGGTTTTAGGGCTTTTCATTAACTCCCGATCGCTACTCTCGGCTTCGTTCTGCCCGTCATGCTACTTGTGGAGTTTGTGATTATTTCCGGCTTTTACCGTAACCACTGAAGAAATCAATGTATAGAAAGAAAAGTACCTCATGGAATCTGTTGTCCAAATAAAATAACAGGTTGCAAGGTAGAGGGAAATTTAGGGCGCATAGATAAATTCATCGGCATCAATGCTTAGATAGCTCAAGCCAATTGTTTGATAATTAATGACTTAAAATCATGAAAAAGAGCCTTCCTGCAATTATTAATGTAGTTTTCTGGTTATGGAATAGTTGTTTCATAATGATTTCTCTGGCTATCTTGCCCATAGGATGGGAACTGCTTATAGCCACCTTTGAAGGCTTAGTTCCTTTCGATTTATTCCTTACTATTTGCTATTTGGTAGTAATTCCCGCTGCTTGTGTTCTCTTAGCAGCAATGAAGCTGACCAATCAACCCCAGAAATTACTTTATCTATTTTATGGAGTTGAAGCTCCTTTGGTTCTTCTCTGCTTGTTGCGGCTATTTTTGATGCGGGAATTAACCGCCGCCAGTTTGATGATTATGACGACAATCTCGATCGCCATCATTGCCTTTGCCTACTACCTTTTCTATGGTTCCCTCGCTACAGAAAACCTTCAGGCTTCAGAACCCAAAACCAAGGATGTAGTGATAGTTGGCAGTGCGAAGTTTCGCAGGGAACCTTTAGCTTGGTTGCAATTGAGCGCCCATTCTTTAATGGTTTTAGTCGGTATCTATGCAGCGGTCATCCTATTATTTTATGCCCTACCTTTGGGATGGATTTCCCTCACAGCTTTCTTTAGCTTCACTTGGCTCAGTGATTTTTTAAGTTTAGTTGGGTCTGTAATTACTAGTATCTATAACGATGTTTTAGCGGGTGGTTTGTGGAAGCTGATTACTCATGGCTATTCTGCCATCATGGTTGTTGTGTATCTTGCAATGGCTATTACTTTATTAGTATTTTCGGCAACTTTGTTTGTGGTCATGCCTTCAGTGTATGGGTTTATGTATATCCACATAGGTCGATCGGGCTGGCAAGATTTCATCAAAGGCTATGGCAGAAACAAAGCCCGAATTGGGGCGATCGCTACCCTCTCAGCTTGGTTAGTAATCTTCCTAGCTCTGCAACAGCAACCCCAATTAAAAGCTTTTAGTCTTCTAGAAAAACCGAATATCAATAATAGTGATCGCCAAGAATTGGTCAAGCAAACTGATACCATCCGCAAAGGTTTATTGAATAGCTATCTTTCTTCCTATCGTTATTTGAGCACACAGGAAAATAATCATATTGCGGTCATGTATCGAGATGTGTTCCACCTGCCGGAAGAGGTGAACTCTTTGCTGCAAGTTGCCTACAATCAATTAATGACTACATTCCTCTACCAAGGTGATCGTACTGATATTGATAAGGCGGAAAAACTCTATGGACAATTCTTTGATAGCAATATTCAAAAAGCCGAAGTCCCCACTATTAGCAAATCAGTGGAAGCTACTTGGAACCGGGGAGAGGCAAAGGCAGGGCTATTGAATGTGAATCAACAAAAGGTTTGGCTGAAAAAGCAGACCGTGAATATTAAAGAGCAGGGAGATTGGGCAGAGGTAGAACTTTATGAAATGTATGAAAACCAAACCCCCAATCTTCAGGAAGTGTTTTATTCTTTCTCCTTGCCAGAAAGTGCGGTAGTCACGGGATTGTGGTTAGGGGATACGGACGATCGCGCTAAGCGCTTTGTCTATCAAGTTTCTCCCCGTGGTGCTGCCCAACAGATCTATAACGAACAGGTTCAAGAGCAGGTAGACCCGGCTCTGCTAGAACAGGTCGGCACTCGTCAGTATCGTCTCCGAGCATTTCCCATCCCCGCCAAGAGTCTCCGCCGTGACCTCAACCTAAGCAATCCCAATACCCCTCCCTCGCCTACCCACATGCACCTATGGCTGACCTATCGGGTAATGCAACAACCCCAAGGCTGGGCGATGCCAGATTTGGGGGAAAAACGGAATATCTATTGGAATGGGGCAAGCGATCGGACTATCAATGGCAAAGCTAGCTCTGGGGATGATTGGTTTCCGGGATTTGTGGCGGCAACTAAGCCCATCAGCCCCCAAGCCCATCGGGTAGAATTTACCAATGGCGAGGTGGTGGAAGCCAAACCCTTCGCTGCTCAAGATTATGTCCTGCCCCAGAAACAACGCTTTGCGGTGATTATCGATACTTCCCGGAGCATGGATCAGCAACGCCAAGCCTTAAGTAAAAATTGGGATTGGCTCAAGGGGGCGATCGCAAAAAACAACGAAATTCACCTCTACCTCACCGGGACTTGGGGCGCAGAACCCCGGCGGATTGCCGATCTCCAGAACTTTGATCTGAAGCAGTTAAGCTATTTTGGCTCTCTACAATTCCCCCAAATGCTCCAGCAGTTTAGCCAACTCCAAGGAGATACGATCTACGATGCGGTGCTACTACTCACCGATGACGGCAGCTACGATCTGGCAAAGGATGCCGTCACCCTGCCGACCATGAAAGCTCCTCTGTGGATGGTGCATCTAGCCGGGCTGCCCCCAGCCTACGATGATGTCACCCTGAAGGCAATCCAAGAAAGCGGCGGCGGTGTGAGTACCGATGCCCAAGAAGTAATGCAGCGCTTAGCTACTAGTGCTACGTTGGGCAAATCCTTAGTAAGTTTGGTTGATGGTTACGGCTGGTATCGTTGGCGTAGCCTCTCCTTTAGAGAATCGACTAATGCCCCTAATCCATCAACCGCCCCTAGTCCTACTGCTAGTAATCCTGCTAGTAATCAACCCATAGCGGTGAAGGGCGGCAAGGATAGCCAAGATTTTGCGCCTCTGGCAGTTCGCCAGTTAGCCTTAGCCCTGAGTCAGGAAACTAAGGGTCAGGATATTAAGGGCAAGGAGTTATTAGCCAAGCTGGATGGGCTTCATGCCCTTGCCAAGCAGTATGGCATCGTGACTCCCTACTCTTCGATGATTGTCTTGGTCAACGATCAGCAACGGGAAGCACTCAAGAGAGCTGAGGCAGCAGGCGATCGCTTCGATCGAGAAGTAGAAACCGGCTCCGAATCCTTAACTAAACCCAGCGATCCCTTTTCGGTTCCCGCTGTTCCAGCACCACCGCTCCTGATCTTTTTCTCGATGGGAGCAGTGGGGGTGATCTTCTGGTATCGATCGAATCTAATGAGAAACTTGCGTTAAGAGAAAAGTCGGGAATCTTTTTGAAACTCTGATTCTCACTGGAGATTTGGTTTAGATTCCTGACTTTTGAGACCCATAATGCAAAGTTTAGACAACCGCTACTTTGCTTTGATATTTTTATAACGGTAGAGAATAGTGATAAAAATCCTGATCCTTTTTATAGCCCAAAGATTCATACAGAGATTGAGCCATAGTATTCGTTACTTGAGTTGATAAGGCGATGCGAATTGCTCCTGTTTCTCTGGCGAAATTTTCGGCTGATTTCATCAGGGCATGGGCAACTCCCCGCCGACGATAGATTTCCTCTACAAATAAGTCATTTAATATCCAGATCGGCTGCATCGATACCGAGGAAAAGCTAGGGTAAAGCTGAGTAAAACCCATGATATGTTCCTGATCGCGAGCTACAAAGATAGTAGAGTCATGTTTCTGGAAACGTGCTTCCAGAAAATTTCTTGCAGAGGCAATATCTGAAGACTGGTGGTAGAAAATCCGATATCGATCGAATAACTTGGATACTTCTTCTAGATGCTCAGAACTAGCTAAAAAAACTTCCATAACCTCTACCTTTGAAAACTTTTGATAACAGTTAATTGTTTACCGATCACTGATTTAGCCAGTAGGATGCGTTAGGCATTAGCCGTAACGCATCAGAATTAGGGAAAGATGCGTTACGGCTGTCGCCTAACACATCCTACGTTGAAGATATCAAATAGTTTCTATAACTGTTTACTGATTTAAATATTCAGCGTAACCCAATCGATCGAGCTTTTCTTGCTTGGTGAGTACCATCTCTTTTAATTGCTCTCGGTATTGTTGCACTTTTAGCAAGATTTCTGAATCGTGAGTTCCCAAAATTTGTAATGCCAACAATCCCGCATTGGTGGCATTGCCGATCGCTACCGTTGCCACCGGAATCCCCGCAGGCATCTGGACAATAGAATACAGAGAATCCACACCCTGCAAATGCCGACTGGCAACCGGCACACCAATTACGGGCAGAGGAGTCAGCGCTGCCACCATCCCCGGTAAATGGGCGGCTCCCCCGGCTCCGGCGATAATTACTTTAATTCCCCTCGTATGGGCATTCTGGGCGAAATCCACCATCCGTTCCGGTGTTCGGTGGGCAGAGATAATTGCCACTTCTGGAGTGATCCCAAATTCCTCACAAATAGCGATCGCTCCCTTCATAGTAGGCAGGTCAGAATCACTGCCCATGATGATACTAATTAAAAATTTATTCATATTGCCAAATTCCCATATACAAAGCGGAGACCCCAAAACATAATTAACCCCGCTCCTGCCAACCAATCCCACCACCGTAGTTGAAACTTATGCCACTGGACTTGATGCTGATCTGGGGAAGTGAAGCCCCGCACCGTCATGGCACTGGCAATTTGCGCCGATCGCAACAATAAATTTTCCAATAATCTTTCCGCCACCAATAGCCAAATTTGTAAGCTCTTTTTCACTCCTAATTTCTTCCAGTTAATTGCCCTAGTCGCCACCGATCGCACTAGATTTTGCACCTCTTCTAGAACTAGGGGAATAAACCGCAACGACAAGGTTAAAGTCAGGGCAATCTCTGTCACAGGCAATCGCAAGCGGCGTAGGGGATGGAGTAATTCCTCGATCGCTGCCGTGATTTCTTCCGGCGCAGTAGTTAAGAGAAATAAATTGGTACTGTAGACCACTGTAAAAAATAAAGTACTAACCCGCAGAGCCAGATCCAAGGTGCGGCGGGTAATAGTCAAAACTCCCACTTTAGCTACGACATAACTATAAGCCGTAGGTTGGGCTAAAGTTAGGGGCGAAGCTGGCAAGCGGGGCTGGTGGCTCACAGCTAAACCCTCTGGAGAAATACTGACCAAAAGAAAGGCAAAGCAAGCAATTAGCAATAACCAACCCATTTGCTGCTTCCATACTCGCAGCGGAATTTTTGCCGTGATGGTGAGAATAATTAAAAAAACTACTATGACCAGTCGCCAGATTGGGTCTGCCAAAATCGGTGCTGCCAGAAAACTCATTAACCAAGCCAACTTGACCCGAGAATCTAAGTGGTGTAACCAAGTTATTGGCTGTTCTAAATAGAGTCCGAGGGGGAGCGATCGTAGTAAATCCATAGGTTACGAAACTAACTAAAAAGCGGGTGATGGGACTCGAACCCACGACGTTCACCTTGGGAAGGTGACATTCTACCACTGAATTACACCCGCAGAAAGGGAAATGGAGCTATGCGGATTCGAACCGCAGACCCCTACAATGCCATTGTAGTGCTCTACCAACTGAGCTATAACCCCGTGTGCGTATTAAATCATAACTGATTCATTCATTCTAGTCAATATTTTCGTCAAGGCTAACACAGATGAGTTGGGAGTTGCCGATTCAGGATTTGCTTCAAGCCTGATCATGCAACCTTAGTCAGGTAGCCCATGCAGTTGCCGACAATAAAATAAACTAATAGCATTGCCGCTGCGGATATGGCAACTAAGGTTCCAGCCAACATCAGAGAAAATTCCTGTTTGGATAATGCCTGTTGCATCAGGTGTAGAGACCAAGTTACTAGAGCAATTACAAAAATAAGAATTACAATCAGCATAATTTACAAACCGTTACATTATCCCTATTCTACACAGTTTATTTTCTAGCTGCATCCTCAGAACGTAATTAATGTCCTGAAAAGAAGTCATCGATCGCATAAGCTAAGGTTATATAGCACTTTTCAAGTGTATGGGGTACAAAGTTTTTATCGAGAGCCGCACGGAGCGCGGCTCTCGACAAAAGCTTTGGTTCTTTATAAAGCGCAAAGCGCTGTATGTTCCCGACACCTTATACCATTTTGCCAAATAGTTGATACAAAGAAGACTCTGAATACCTTGCTGCGTAGGGATTTAAATTTAAAAAATGGCTTCACCATTTTTTAAATTTGGTATTAGCGGACTGGGATAGATTTCCCTTGCAGATAGTGTTTTATTTCTGAAACACTCAGCTCTCCATAATGCAGGAGAGAAGCTAGCAATGCCGCTTCCGCTTTCCCTTCCGTTAGGGCTTGGTGGATATGTTCACAAGTCCCGGCTCCCCCAGAAGCAATCACCGGGATCTGCACCGATTCAGCCACCCGGCGAGTCAGCTCTAGGTCATAGCCCGCCTTTGTGCCATCGGCATCCATGCTCGTGAGGAGAATTTCGCCTGCACCCCTAGCTGCCATTTCCTCCGCCCATGCCAGAGCATCTAGACCTGTATTTTCTCTGCCGCCCCGGACGTAGACATCCCAGCCCGGATTCTGGGGGTCTGATCTGCGTCGAGCATCGATCGCCACCACAATGCACTGCGCCCCGTAGCGATCGCTGGCTCGATTAATCAGTTCCGGCTCCCGAACAGCGGCAGAATTAATACTCACCTTATCAGCCCCCGCCCTTAACAAATGTTTAATATTCTCTAAGGATTGCACACCCCCACCCACGGTCAGGGGAATAAATACCTGCTCTGCCGTGCGCTGCACCACATCCAGAATAATGCTCCGGTCTTCGTGGGTAGCGGTAATATCAAGAAATACTAGTTCATCTGCTCCAGCCTCATTGTAAACTTGAGCCAATTCCACCGGATCTCCCGCATCCCGCAAATCCACAAAATTAACGCCCTTAACCACCCGACCAGCCTTCACATCCAAACAAGGTAAAATACGTTTTGCTAACATTTATCAAAAAATTGGGTTTAAAACCCCGTCCACTTCGGCAAACTCAGTGCATCGCTTCTAGGACGGAATTAATTAATTAATTAATTAATTCAGCTAACTTAGCTCATATCTACTAAAATGCAAAAATGATCCAGAAAGCCTTCAAGTACCGATTCTATCCCACTCCTGAGCAAGAAATCTTGCTGAGAAGAACAATGGGATGTACTCGTTTAGTATATAACCGTGCCTTAGCCATCAGAACTGAAGCATGGCATGAAAAACAAGAGCAAGTCGGTTACAACGAAACTTCAGGGATGTTGACTGCATGGAAAAAACAAGAAGAACTACAATTCCTCAACGAAGTAAGCTCTGTACCATTACAACAAGGACTAAGACATCTTCAAAAAGCCTTTAGCAACTTCTTTGCCGGTAGAGCAAAATATCCCAACTTCAAGAAAAAACATCAAGGAGGTAGTGCCGAATTTACCAAGGCAGCGTTTAAGTGGAGAAATGGACAAGTATTCCTCGCAAAATCTCCTGAACCCTTGGCTATTAGATGGAGCAGACAAATTCCCGAAAATACAGAACCTTCCACAATTACAGTCAAGCTCTCCCCTGCTGGACGATGGATAGTTTCTTTATTAGTAGATGTAGAAATTGCACCCTTACCAGCATCGATTAACTCTGTGGGAGTTGATGTCGGGATTACCAGCTTAGTTGCCTTGAGTAATGGGAACAAGATTTCTAATCCCAAGAATCTGAAAAAGAAGCGGAAGAAATTGCGTAGAGTTCAAAAAACCTTGAGTCGGAAGCAGAAAGGTTCCAAGAATCGTCATAAAGCCAGACTCAAAGTAGCAAAGGTATATCAAGAAATTACCGATGCCAGAAAAGATTTTCTGCACAAACTAACAACTCAACTGGTACGTGAAAACCAAACAATCGCCATTGAGAATTTAGCTGTGAAGAATATGCTGAGAAATCATAAACTCGCCCAAGCTATCAGTGATGCTAGTTGGGGAGAGTTGATCAGACAACTTGAGTACAAATGCCAATGGTATGGCAGAAACCTAGTCAAGATTGACAGATGGTTTCCCAGTTCTAAAACCTGTGAACATTGTGGACACATAGTAGAAAAGCTGCCCTTGAATATCCGAGAGTGGGATTGCCCTAAATGTGGGACTAATCACGATCGAGATATCAATGCAGCAAGAAATATTTTGGCGGCAGGGCTTGCCGTGTCAGTCTGCGGAGCGAGTGTAAGACCTGATAGGGATTCCTCTAAAGGGCAGTTGCTATGAAGCAGAAACTCTAAGAAGTGATTCTTGGAATCCCCGTCTCTTTAGAGCGGGGAGGATGTCAACTTAGCACCAGCTATCATCAATCTATGGCCATCATCTCTTCTCGTTCACCCACCAACTCTGGGGATAAACCTCCCAAAAAAGCAAGGCAGGAAACTCAGCCCCTTGCTTCAGGTTCTCCTAGTCGGGAATTGTTGCAGGCTGTCGCTACTGGGGAAGAAACTCAAGAGGAGAAAATTCGCCCTAATCGTCTGGCAGACTATGTGGGGCAGAAGGATCTCAAAGGAGTGTTGCAGATTGCGATCGCCGCCGCTCAGGGCAGAAAAGACCCCCTCGATCACCTCTTGCTCTATGGACCACCGGGATTAGGCAAAACCACGATGGCACTGATCCTCGCCGCAGAAATGGGCACCAATTGCCAAATCACTTCTGCTCCAGCCCTAGAAAGACCACGGGATATTGTGGGTTTATTGATGAAAGTCGAAGCCGGAGATATTTTATTTATTGATGAAATTCATCGCCTCAGCCGGATGACGGAAGAATTGTTGTATCCCGCCATGGAGGATTTTCGGCTGGATATTACGATCGGGAAGGGGCAAAGTGCCAAAATTCGCAGTCTGCCCTTGCCCCCCTTTACCCTCGTGGGGGCAACAACGAGGGCGGGGGCATTGAGTTCTCCCCTGCGCGATCGCTTTGGCTTAGTCCAGCGCTTGAAATTTTATGAACTAGATGAATTAACCACCATCATCCAGCGCACAGCCCGAATTTTACCCGTGGAAATTACCATCCCCGGCTCAGAAGAAGTGGCTCGCCGAGCGAGGGGAACACCCCGGATCGCCAATCGCCTCCTGAAGAGAGTTCGAGATTATGCCCAAGTGCAGCAAGCCCCAGAGATTACCGCAGAAGTGGCGGCGGAGGCATTGGAAATCTTAGAAGTAGATCCCCTAGGGTTGGATTGGACCGATCGCAGTCTCCTGAAGATCATCATTGATCACTTTAACGGCGGTCCTGTAGGTTTAGAATCTTTAGCGGCAGCCACCGGGGAAGACGTGAAGACGATCGAAGATGTTTATGAACCCTATCTACTACAAATCGGCTACCTTCAACGCACCTCCAGAGGCAGAGTCGCCACAGAAGCTGCCAGAAAACATCTTGGCTACTGAAAGGCAAAAAATGGCTGTACCGCCCAGAGCATGATACAACCATCTTTTGAGTTAAGAGAAGACTTGATTTTGCGCCCCTAGAGGGGCGCAAAATCAGACTTTATAAATAGCCTCTAATTAGCTTAATAAGCCAAGGTTTCTAGGGTTTCTCGAAGGTACGATCGTACCTGTTGATCAAGGAGGTCAATTTGATTAAGGCTATCTTGTTCCTGAATTACAGTTATGGGAGTAGAAAGAGACTTTTCTAATTGCCAACGTTGGAAACCAGAACTAGAAGCGATCGCATACTTAAGATTAGCCCAAATTTGTTGATCAGCAGCACCATCAGCGAAGGAGAAAACAGTAGAAATTGCCATAGATCTATACCAGAAAGAAGTGTGAATGATATCTATTTATTAAACAGATTACTAAACAGAACCTGTAATTAATTATCGTTAGTTGAAACTAGGATTGTTGTGTACAGCTATACGTAAATTAGCCAATATTTATACCTAGATGATGATTATGTTCCCCGTTCGTAGTAGCTAGAGTGCAAAACTGCCATATTTCCTACTACAAACGTTCAGAGGGACTTTATATCATTATCACCAATTTTTAAGACGTTTCCAAACATTTTCCAAAATTCAGCAAAAATCACAAATCAATGTAGAGTATTAAGGTGATTTTCTTAACCCTGTAAACTTCATGAGCAATTTAACAGCTATGACTCATCCAATAGCTTGGGTGAACGAGTCTTTCCCTGATTTCCTCTCTTCAGATCTGGTGGCGACAATTCCAGATAGCACCTCTGTAGAAGAACCAGTCAGTAGTTCTTTAATTCTCGCTGCTGTACTCCTAACCCTAGTGGTGATCTATGCAGCTAGTAAAACTGGTGCGGAGATCTGTAACCGGATCAACTTACCCGCAGTTTTGGGGGAGTTGGTGGGTGGGGTAGTAGTGGGAATATCTGCCCTACACTTCCTTGTATTCCCAGAGGGTGGCTTTGAGGCTACGGATTCCCTGGTGATTAGTTTTCTCCAGCTAACGGCGAATCTTTCCTCGGAAACTGCTGCTACTGTATTTCAATCTGAAAGTGAAGTAATTTCGGTTTTAGCCGAACTAGGCGTAGTGATTCTTCTGTTTGAAGTTGGTCTAGAATCTGATCTCAAGGAACTTCTAAAAGTGGGTCCCCAAGCAACGGTGGTCGCAGTAGTTGGAGTTGCAGCCCCCTTTGCCGCAGGAACTTTAGGTCTAGTTGCTTTATTTGGAGTTCCCGTCATCCCAGCTATCTTTGCCGGGGCGGCTCTAACTGCTACAAGTATTGGGATTACCTCTAGGGTTCTCACAGAAATTGGCAAGCTGAATACCACGGAAGGACAAATTATTCTAGGGGCAGCGGTATTAGATGATGTACTGGGAATTATCGTGCTCGCGGTGGTTGCTGGGTTAGCGAAAACTGGAGAAATCGAAGTCGGTAATGTGGTTTATTTAATCATTAGTGCCGCAGTGTTTCTAGTGGGGGCAATTTTGGTGGGCAGGTTGTTAAATCCCTATTTTGTTGCGCTGATTAATAAAATGCAAACCAGAGGAGAATTACTGCTGACCTCCTTAGTTTTTGCTTTTATTCTTTCCTACATCGGTGGAGTCATCAAATTAGAAGCAATTCTGGGTTCCTTTGCTGCGGGGTTGGTACTAGCAGAGACAGAAAAACAAGAGGAGTTACAAAAACAACTCTCGCCGATCGCTGATATGCTGGTGCCAATTTTCTTTGTCACCGTAGGCGCAAAAACTGATTTAGGAGTCCTAAACCCTGCTAACCCGACTAATCAAGAGGGGCTAATCTTAGCTATTTTCCTGATCCTTGTGGCTATTCTCGGTAAGATGATAACTGGTTTGACCGTATTTGGTAAACCGGGAATTAATCGCCTAGCAGTGGGCGTGGGGATGATTCCTCGGGGAGAGGTAGGGCTGGTTTTTGTCAGTGTGGGAGCCGCCAGTGGCACGTTGGACAAACCCACAGAAGCAGCCATTATCATGATGGTGATTGTGACTACTTTTCTGGCACCACCCCTCCTGCGTTTAGTATTTCAAGATAAGTCTCAAGAAATGGTGGAGGTGGAAACAAAATCATAAGTTTCTCTTCAATTAACCCAGTAATTAGGAACAGAATTTAGGGCATTTTACTACAGCAGTCCTAAATCGCTCCCTAGACAAACCTGCTGCTGGTAGCTAATTTCATTCACCTGAGGTGATTGAGATTATTTAGGATCACCCCATGTGTTATTGTTCCTAATTACTGATTATTAATACTATTAACTCAATGCTGAAGTTCCTCACACACCCTTGGTTTCTTCTCAATTTTTTCTTTATTCTATTTTGGATTTCCCCAGCAGAAGCTGCCAGATTATTAGATTGGAGTTTTGAATCAAATCAAAATCAACTTACTTTTAATACCGATGAAGGTATTCAACCCACTGCCCAGTTAATTAATAATCCGGCGCGATTAGTGATCGATCTGCCGGGGGTCAGTCGGGGGAATATTACCCGGAATCAATTTGTGGGTGGTTTAGTTCGAGAAGTTCGGGTAGGCCAGTTTAATGCTCAAACTACCCGGATTGTTGTAGAAATGGCGGCGGGTTATGCGATCGACCCCCAACTGGTCAACTTCCAGCTCACAGGAGATAAACAATGGCGGGTGCAAATTCCCACCCCCCAAACGATCGATCGCCCCTTACCCACAACAACTAATCTGACAGTACCGAATAATTGGGGTGCGGGAACCCCAGCCATTAGCCAACCTTGGCTGAATAGCAATAATCCGACTAGCCAGCCCTTCCCGCTGCAAATCATCTCCTCTGGCTTTTTCTTGAATGGCATCACTGGCAATCCTCAAATTAGAAGCCGCCGCAGTGACGATCGCCGGACTATCGAATTTGAGGTGGAAGGGGCAAACTTCCCCCCCGGAATGATTGGCCAACCCCTGGCAATTAATCGCTACGGTGTGGGGCAGATGCAATTTACCCAAGTCCGAGATAATCTGGTGCGGATTACTCTGGGGGTTAGCCCTGAAGCTCCAGACTGGCAAGCCCTCTACAATAGTCAAGCCCAAGCACTGCTCCTAGCTCCCTTGGGAATCAGCACCGCCGAGCTAGAAGGGCAAACGGGGGCAACTAGTTCTCCTCTGCCTAGCTCCCGCCTCGCATTGATTCAGGGTCTGGAGTTGAGTAGCGATCGCTCCCAACTCTTGATTCGTGCCAACCAAGCCATCAATGCCAGTGGCAGCTTTGATGCCAATCGGAACTTCCGGATTACGATTCCTAATGCCCAAGCGGTCAATCCCTTGCCCCAGCCGAATTTGGATGCCAATAGCCCGATCGCCCGTCTCCAAGTTTTGCAGCAAGATGCCCAGACGGTGGTGATCATTCTCCAACCTGCTTTTGGGGCAAGGTTTGGGGCTGTGAATCAACTCAGTGATCAGCTCAGTGCCTTACAAATTTTCCCTCAAGCAACGGCTGGTTCTGGTTTTCCCCCCAACAACAATCCGCCATCTTTTCCTAACAACTCTGCTAACCTCCCCATAGAGCTACCCACTGTCCGGGGTCGTCCTGTGGTGGTGATCGATCCGGGGCATGGTGGACGAGATCCGGGAGCAGTGGGCATTGGGGGAATGCAGGAAGCAGATATTGTTTTGGATATTTCCCAGCAAGTTACCAATCTCCTAGAAGCTCAGGGAGTGCAAGCTAGACTAACCCGCACTCAAGATGTGGAGATTGATCTGGCTCCCCGTGTTAATTTGGCTAACGGGATCAATGCAGACTTATTTGTGAGTATCCATGCTAATGCCATTAGCATGAGTCGTCCTGATGTTAATGGCTTAGAGACCTACTATCTTGGCTCTGGTCTAGAGTTGGCGAATACCATCCATCGGAGTATCTTGCAAGCAATTCCTGAGATGAACGATCGCCGAGTCCGTCGGGCTAATTTCTATGTCCTTCGCAATACGCGAATGCCTGCGGTACTAGTGGAAACGGGTTTTGTGACTGGAGCAGAAGATGCTCGGAGGCTTCAGGATCCTGCCTTTCGCAGTCGGATGGCGGCGGCGATCGCTAGGGGCATCTTGCAATACTTACAACAGAGGTAATGCTGAGATACTGCCATAGCAATTTTCAAGGGGTTGAGAAGATTGCGCTCAAAGAGTGTAACCTTCTCAACCCTGAAAAGTTTGTATTTCGTTGAAGCTCTGGCAAGAAAACGGAACCGAGGTGGTGCGATCCTAAGCTTCTTCTGTTTTTACACGACGTTTGAGGATTTGACCAATAACGCCATACCTATCACCGACTAGTCCTTCCAACTCGTGTTCAATATCTTCTAGCCAACCCAGTTTACTTGTCCACTTCCCATTAGTTAGTTGTCGAGCTGCGTGAGTTAGGATACCGATTGAGTTAACATATATAGCTATTTTTTGATATCCAACTGACCGTTGATAGTTGTTGCAGGCTTCATATCCCAGAGTTTGATAAGCCTGAATATATGCTTCTAGAGTTTCTTCCTTCGGCACACCTATAGGCCAATAAAACTGTTCTTCAGGTGTCGGCTGCCACCATCGATCGTCTTCTCCAGCAGCCCAAGCGAAACAATTATACTCTTGAGATTTAGGACTAGTAACTTGATAATTTGTGGAAGATAATTGAGGCCACTTTACCTCAAGGTCGGGTCTTCTATACATGCTCTTCGATTGCGTAGCCTTGATTTCTGCCCCACTCTAACCACGCTGAAGCCATTTGTTTGACTCTACCTTTTTGCTCTGGCTGAATCGGATTTTCACCTGTGATTGTACTCAATGCTGTCAACCAATAAAGAGGATTTTTTTCTAGTTCCTTGAGTAGTAAGGGGACAATTTCTATACCCATATTAATAATTTCTTGATACATCGGATGTTGAGCCATCTGAGTTGTGGAAGATAATCCGGCGACTTCTTGTTCCCAAGCTGAGGCAAGGGCATGAAATCGATCGACCACTTGTTTAGAGATGACAATATCTTTGTTGAGGATATTTTTCATGATGTTTTGTCAACAAATTTTTGGCAAGGTATGTTTCTAATTTAGCAGTTAAATATAGCTTAAATAGAATTATTCTAGACTTAGGGAAATTACTAAGGAGTGAAATTCATGGATCCACTTTCTGGGTTGGCGATCGCAGGCACGTTGATTTTGACGAAGGCTTTTGAGAAACAGGGAGAGAAATTGGGGGAGGCGGTGTGGAAAAAGGCGGAAAATGTGATGGGATTGCTGACCCAAAAAGCTCCAGAGACGGCAGGAGCCATAGAGAAGGTGGTGCAAAAACCAGAATTGGCGGTGCAGCAACCAGCCCAGTATGGTCATGGGGAGTTGAGCAAGCAGATTGAAGAATTGGTGGTGCGGGATGTGGAGGTGCGGGCTGCCCTAGAGAGTTTGGTGCAGGAAGCTAGTCCCCAAATGCCCCTGACTATTGAGAATTGGCAAGGTATTAATATCAAGGGTGGGGTAAATACAGTCCAAGGTATTACTCAGAACTTCAACTAGTAGAGGAAGGTGGGCAATGCCCACCCTACAATCTATTTCTTGTCCCCCCCCTTTTTAAGGGGGGCTAGGGGGGATCGAGGACTAAGCATCAAACAGCAGGCTGCTATTACCTTTGACATTAAGTTGACACCGATGGTGGGCAATGCCCACCCTACAATCTAAACTACAATCTAAAACCAAACCTTGAGTTAAATTGCATGACGGAGCAAAAGCAGCAGGGGATTAATGCTGGTGGTGGGATCAACTATATCCACGGAAACCAATTCTTTTTTGGGCAAGAACGAGGGGGGAGTCGGTTGTTCGATCGACTCCCCCCCAATATTGATCGCCTTGTCGGGCGGCAGGATGAGATGGCTCGAATGCGGTGCTGGCTGGGGGATGGCTCGGTGCGGTTGGTGGGGATTACGGCGGCGGGGGGATTTGGCAAGACCTTTTTGGCGGCAGCAGTATATGCAGAACCTAATCAACAGGAATCTCCACCAGATTCTATCCAGAAATTTGAGCAAAAGATTTGGCTGAGTTTTAGTGAGGCTTATAGTTTTGCGGTGGCGGGGCGGTGGTTGCTGGAGCAACTTGGGGTGCAGGATGATGGCAGTACCAGTGAGGCAGATTTGGCGGCGGAAATAGTCGGGCAGTTGTCGACGCGGAAGTGTTTGGTGGTGTGGGATAACTTGGAGAGTTTGTTGGATGAGCAGGGGAACTTGCCAACCAGTTATCAATATTTTTTGGGGCGGTGGTTGAGTCATGGGGCAAAAAGTTCTGTGGTGTTGACCAGTCGGGTGGGGGTGGAGGTGCCGGATAACCGGGCGGCGGCTGTGCGCTGGGAGAGGTTGCAGGGGTTGACCCTTGCGGCGGGGTTGGAGTTGCTGAAACAGGGGCAAATTTCTGGGCAGGAGGAGGATTTGCAGAAATTTGTCCAGTTGGCGGATGGGCATCCGCTGTTGCTGGATCTGACGGTAGGATGGCTGCGAAATCGGCGGAAAAATCTGTCACCAGAGGTGAGCTATGCCCTGGGCAAGGATGATCTGTTTCGGTTAGCAGAAATTGTGGGGGAGCATCGGGGAGACCCGGAAGCTAGTGTGGGGAAGATATTGGGGGCGAGTGTGGGGTTGCTGTCAACCGAGTTGCGGGTTTTGTGGCTGGAGTTGAGTGTGTATCGGGGCAGTTTTGGGTTGGGGGCGGCGCAGGCGATGGTAGCCGGGGTGAGACTGGAGGATTTGTTTTTTTTGGCGAGGTGTTCGCTGCTGGAGGAGACAATCAGCGAAGAATGGCAATTTAGTTTTTTGCCGCTCCTGAAAACCTATGCCCAAATACAGGCGGGGGAAATTGCTCCTGCCCATGCAAAAGCTTTGGGATATTTTCAGATGCACTGTGAACCCATTACCCCAACAGCTCCGGCGGTGGTGGCAACTCCATATCTTGAGGCATTCCATCATTTTTGTGAACTGGGGCGCTATGGCGAGGCGCTGGAGTTGTTAGATTTCCAGACGGTGGCGGAAGAACGCTATAGCAGTTGCGATATGTTGCTGAAGTTCCGGGGGTTGGGTTCGGATAGATCGCTGTTGTTGGAGTTGTACCTGAACATTGTCGATAAACTAGAAGAACCTTGGCAGCGAGCTAATACCTTAAAAGCGATCGGCGATGTCCAGCAATTTCTCGACCAAAGAGAAGCGGCTCTAGAGAACTATGGACAGGCTCTGGAATTGTATCGGTCTGTGGGCGCTCGTTTGGGGGAAGCTAATACGTTACAAGTGATCGGCGATGTCCAGCAATTTCTCAAGCAATGTGAAGCGGCTCTAGAGAACTATGGACAGGCTCTGGAATTGTATCGGGCTGTGGGCGATCGTTTGGGGGAAGCTAATACGTTAAAAGCGATCGGCGATGTCCAGCAATTTCTCAAGCAATGTGAAGCGGCTCTAGAGAACTATGGACAGGCTCTGGAATTGTATCGGGCTGTGGGCGCTCGTGTGGGGGAAGCTAATACGTTACAAGCGATCGGCGATGTCCAGCAATTTCTCAAGCAATGTGAAGCGGCTCTAGAGCACTATGGACAGGCTCTGGAATTGTATCGGGCTGTGGGCGTTCGTTTGGGGGAAGCTAATACCTTAAGGGCGATCGGGAAATCTTTGCAAACTTCACGTTTTCTGGAAGAAGCAAACTCTAAATATCAAGCATCTCTAGAGATTTACCAAACAATTGGCGATAAGTATAGTACTGCCATGACATTGCAACTTTTGGGTAATTTATACAATGAGATGGGCAGACCAAAAGATGGTTTTATTGCAGCCCATAAAGCACAACAAATCCTCCAAGAAATTAACCTAGAGTCTATGGCTTACCCCCAATGGCTGAAATCATTCATTGCCTTTGCAGAAGGAGGTTGGGGAAAACTAGCACTTTGTTTTGTAGCCGGATTAATTGCCTTTCCCTTGATCATTATCTGGCTTTTACTATTAATTACATGGCGATTTATTCGCTCTAAGTTTAGAAAATCTCGCAGGTTGAACTGAACTTTCACGCCTGAGACTCCAAAATCTGGAAAATTGCTTCACGACTCACCAATTCGGTAGTTTCTCCTTCAGCGTTGGCGCAAGCCTCCCCTTGGGATATCGCCCGTTCCATCGCCATATCTTCAAATATCTCGGCAAATAACTTATAAAATTCTTCCTTGTTATCCTGCAAAAGCTCAATGATCGCAGATTTTAGGACATTTTAAGGTAATCTGGTGAGAGAAATCAGCAAGTTGAGAAGCGTAGCATGGGAACTAAATACCACCGGGTTTTACTAAAGTTGAGCGGTGAAGCTCTAATGGGCGATTTGGGCTACGGCATTGACCCGGCTGTGGTGCAGGATATTGCCCAAGAAGTAGCCGCAGTGACCGCTAGTGGTGTCCAACTAGCGATCGTGGTCGGGGGTGGCAATATTTTCCGGGGGATGAAAGCCTCCACCCAAGGCATGGATCGGGCAACGGCAGATTATATCGGCATGATTGCCACAGTGATGAATGCCATGACCCTACAGGATGCCCTAGAACGCAATGGCATCCCCACGAGGGTGCAAAGTGCGATCGCCATGCAGGAGCTTGCCGAACCCTATATTCGTCGTCGGGCGATCCGCCATCTCGAAAAAGGACGGGTGGTAATTTTCGGCGCAGGTTCGGGCAATCCCTTTTTTACCACCGATACCACAGCGGCACTGCGGGCGGCGGAGATTGATGCCGAGGTGATCTTTAAGGCAACGAAGGTCGATGGCATCTATGATGCCGATCCGGTGACCCATCCCAATGCCCATCGCTACCAAAGTATCACCTATAGCCATGTTCTAACCCACGATCTGCGGGTGATGGACAGCACGGCGATCGCTCTCTGTAAGGAAAATAATCTGCCGATTATGGTGTTTGATATATCTGTTCAAGGCAATATTCTCCGGGCAATTAATGGAGAATCAGTAGGCACAATTGTAGGAGGTTCCTGTGAAGTTATCTGAAGTTGAAAGTCAAATGCAAAAGACCGTTGAAGCTACCCAAAAGTCTTTTAATAGCATCAGAACAGGACGGGCAAATGCCAGCGTCCTCGATCGAGTCATGATTGACTACTATGGCAGCCCCACCCCCATCAAGGCTCTGGCAACTATTAACACGCCAGATTCCAGCACTGTAATGATTCAGCCCTTTGATAAAAATAGCTTAAGCCAAATTGAGAAAGCTATTTCCCAGTCTGATGTGGGCTTGACTCCCAACAATGACGGGCAGGTAATTCGGCTCAATGTCCCACCTCTGACCTCGGAGCGGCGGAAGGAATTTGTGAAAACTGCGGGTAAGTTGGCAGAAGATGGCAGAGTAGCGCTGAGAAATATCCGCCGGGATGGTGTGGATTCTGTGAAAAAACAGGAAAAGGCTAAAGAAATCTCTGAAGACGAGTCGAAGGATTTACAGGTACAGATTCAAAAGTTAACCGATAAATATGCTGGCAAAATCGATGAGCTACTAGCAGCGAAGGAAAAAGATATCTTGACTATTTAGTACAAAAACGTTGTTGGGAGCGCGCTCCCGACAACATCCTAAATAAAGTGGCATTAGAGGCTATTTATAAAGTCTGATATTGCTCCCCAGTGGGGGAGTAATATCAGACCTTCTAGCCACTTTATAAATGACCTCTTAGCCATAAAGTATAGACTTTAAAGATAACGTGATTTATACAGAAAAATTAGGATGTTAATTTATGCGGACAATCACCTTACAAATCGCTGATAGCATTAACGACAAATTTCTGTGGTTACTTGACCGCTTCTCTAGAGACGAAATTAAAATTTTAGAGCAATCTGACTATATAAGTGATGATGAATATCTAAGGGGAGTCGAAGGAATGATACAAAGCATTCAGTCCGCCCGTGTTGAATCTATTGACAAAGGGGTAACCGTAGATAATCTTGATTGGTAATGTACAAAGTAATTTTCATGACGCAAGCTCAAAAGGATGCCAAGAAGCTTGATTCTAGTGGATTAAAAGCTAAAGTTCTGCAACTCATCAAGATAATTGAAGAAGACCCTTTACAGTATCCACCAGACTATGAGTTATTAAAAGGAGACATGAAAGGGCTAATTAGTCGCCGTATCAATAAACAGCATCGGATAGTTTACGAAGTATTTGAACCAGAAAAATTAATTAAAGTCTATCGGATGTGGACTCATTATGACTAGACCATTTTCATACTGAAGAGTAAGTGCTTTCTAGCCATTTTTAGGATTGCCATTATGGTGGTTTTAAAATATTAAAGGGGTAGAGAAAGCTCTCTACCCCTTTTTAGACCATTAGACATTAATTTAGACTCCTAAGCTGTTTCCATCCATTTATAGATGCGCTCTAGTTGCTCCAGAGTCACTAACCCGTACTGCCAGAGAATCATTGGCAGAGACTCTTCTGCTTCTGTGTGGCGGAGAGTCATGGCGATCGAAGCCTTAGAAATGGCTAATTCTTCTTGTAAAAACCTGATTAATCGAGAGTAGGTAGTAGGTGTCATGGTATTAAAGGGAGTTTTAAGTTTTAGTTTTTAAGTTTTAGGTTTCATTAAATTTGATTTTCTCTGCAAAAGTAGGAACTTGGTAGCTCTGAGTAGCCAGTATTTAATCTGTCCACGACCTACCGATCCCGTATATTCATAATGCGCTGATTTCCTCAGTCTAGAGGTGTTATGGATCCCTAAGGGAAAGTGATTTACATCAACTGGGATCAGTGATCCCCGCTTTTTCTATTAGGGAGTTCTATCTTAACGAATCTTGATCCCCGACGGAAGCCGGGAAATCCCTCTGATTTAGTTAGGTAAACCCACCCAAATTTGGCTATGTCTTATACCATTTTGCCAAATAGTTGATATAAATAAGACTCTGAACACCTTGCTGTGTGGGGATTTAAATTAAAAAAATGGTTTCACCATTTTTTTAATTTGGTATTAGGTAGAGTTCGAGAACTGCTGATCTGCCAAGTTAAAAACAAGACAGGGATTAAACCCACCAGTACGATCGCTAAAGCCGCACTCGCTGCCTCCGGCAATCTTTCATCACTGGCAAGGTTATATACCCGCACTGCCAAGGTATCAAAGTTAAAGGGACGCAAGATCATTGTGGCTGGTAGCTCTTTCATCACATCCACAAACACCAGCATTCCTGCCGTCAGCAGACTGCCCCCTAAGAGGGGAATATGAACTTTCTTGAGGGTTGCTAAGGGGCTACAACCTAGGGATCGAGCAGCATGATCTAGGTTGGGCTTGATTTTCTCTAAACTAGCCGTGATCCCTCCCAGAGAAACAGCCAAGAACCGGACTAAGTAACCAAAAATCAGAGCAAAGATTGTCCCAGAGAATAGTAACCCTGTCGATGTTTGCCAGTTCTCCCGGAACCAAGTATCGATCGCATTATCTATAGAACCCAAGGGGATCAAAATTCCCACCGCAATCACAGAACCCGGCACCGCATAACCCAAGGCAGTAATCTGGCTAGCAAAGGACATGACAGAGGAACCAGAAACTCTGACTCCGTAGGCAATAATTAAGCCCAAGATAATTGCCAGCAGGGCTGTAATCCCCGCTAGAGTAAAGCTATTGCTGGCAAAGCTCCAAAATTTGTCACCTAGAACCTGATCCCGCTGCCCCCAAACCATCAGCCCTAGATCGCCTAGGGGAATGAGCAAGCCAAGGATAATGGGAACGCTACAGGCAGCGATCGCTCCCATCGCCTGTGAACCTTGGAGATGGTAGCTAGGCAGAGCACGATAACCTCCCGGTTGATAGAACTTGGCTTGCCGCCGCGACCATCGCTCCCAGAGAACTAAGCAGAGGACAAATAACATCAAACAAGCTGCCAACTGGGAAGCCGCCACCTGTTCCCCCATGCCAAACCAAGTGCGATAGATGCCGGTGGTGAAGGTATCCACCGCAAAATATTGAACTGTGCCGTAGTCGTTGAGGGTTTCCATCAGGGCGAGGGAAAGCCCCGCCGCGATCGCCGGACGGGCTAAGGGCAGCGCGACCCGCCAAAAACTCTGCCAAGGGTTGCATCCCAAAACCCGACTAGCTTCTAGAATCACTGCCCCCTGCTCCAAAAAAGCTACCCTAGCCCAGAGATAAACGTAGGGATAGAGGGTCAAACTGAGGAGCGCGATCGCCCCCGGTAGCGATCGAATATTCGGAAACCAATACTGCCCCGTTTGTAAATTAAATACCTGTCGCAGGGTCGTCTGTACCACTCCTGAAACTTCCAAGAGGTTAGTGTAGGTATAAGCCAGAATATACGCCGGAGCTGCTAAGGGTAATAATAAAGCCCACTCAAACATCCGGCTGCCCGGAAAACGACACATGGTTACTAACCACGCCGTAGTCACTCCCATCCCCAGCACCCCCAAACTCACCCCCACCGTTAACCATAGGGAATTAGTCAGATAGAGAGGCAACACTGTCGAGGCTAGATGATGCCAAACATCCATCTGATTGCTAAAAATACTCCCCAGAACTACCCAGATCGGAGTAGATAAAATCAGGGCAATGAGAATTACTACTAAGAGCCAGCCTTGAGCCAGCCATCCCCGGAGGGCAGATTTTTGATCAAGATTTTGATAAAGATTTTGCATAGAGAAACTTAACTTCGAGCAATGCCGCTTTTAGCTTTGGTTTTGAGTTTCCCACTGTACTATATTTATGTCGTCGAAGATATTATGCTGACATTCTCTCAGCAATAATTATTATAAAAACTCCACCTTGACTGAGCTAAGACTATTGCAGCTATTCTCAATTATGTTGAGTATATCGGGCTACTTAGTTAAGGCAGCAGCTAAAAACCTTTCCGTATAGTACAGGGCTAATTGATTGCTAATTCCCGAAAATACGGCATCAAAGGAATGATCAGCCCAAGGTATCTCTAGGAAAATTGCTTGATTGCCAGAATCTACAATCCTTTGGGCTAGAGCTTTGCCGAATTTTGCCATGACGATGTGGTCTTTGCCGCCATAGATCAGCAGAGATGGGGGTAAGGGGCTTTGGCGTAAGCCTGTTGGTGGCAATCCATTCTGAGTTGACCGATCGACATGCCTATTCACATAGGTAATCGGTGAAGCGGCTTTGTAGAGTTCCCCTACTTGGTCGGGAGTTCCCCCCAAGAAATCGAGGAGAATCGCCCGGCTGTTGATGGGGTCAGGATTTGGCACATCATAATACCCGGCGGTTAAATCAACGGGGCCATAGTAATTGACCACTGCTCGGATTGGTGGAGTATTCGGTTTTGGGTTGTCGTAGGCTGCCAACATGGCTAGGTGCGCTCCCGCCGATCGCCCCATCAAAGCCACACGAGTTAAGTCTGTGTCGTATTCTAGGGCGTGGGTTTGCATATAACTCAAAGCTCTTTGGACATCTTCTATCTGGGCTGGAAATTTGGATTGAGGAGCATAGCGATAGGTAATTGCCCAGACTACATAGCCCCGTGCAGCCATGTAGCGGCTAAATTCTGCATTATCCCTAGGACTACCTCCCTGCCAAGCTCCGCCGTGAATGATCACGATCGCTGGATATTTCCCCTCTTGGGGCGGACGGTAAACATCCAAAGCTAAAGGTTCTCCGGTAGGATTACCCAAGGCAATTCCCCGGTTGTAGCGGACTGGTAAGCTGGGAATCCCCCACCAAGCATCCTTGAGAACAAAGGGGTGAGGACGCAGCATTGCCTGTTGAGAACTAGGAATATTTTCTAGATAACTAGTCCCTAGCGATCGCGTTAGCGTTGAATCACAAAATTGCTTTAACTCTGGGTCACAAAATCGCCCCATGGCAATCTGAGCAGCCCGATTAGCGGTGGGGAATTGGATAATTGGCAACAAACTCAACGCTAATCCTAAACTGCTCAATCCCAAGGTTAAGTAAGCCAATCGGAAATTTCTGCTTGAATTTTGAACTGTTTTTTCCTTGTAAGATTTCCTTGATATTCTCAAAAATTGCCAAGCTAACCCGCCTCCCAAAATATTCACCAGCCACAACCAAGGGCTAACCTCTGGCGCACCGATCGATAGGGGTAATAACTCAAAAATAGGCGCTGGCAGGATCACCCAAGCACTCAAGAAAAATCCTGTTGTACTAATAAATATAGTCATCAGCCGATAAATCACTAATTCTGCCTCGGTTTTTCTTAACTGCCATAGGACTTAGCCTAAATTATTTATGAAGGATTGCCAAAGTAAAGAAACAATAAAGCCTGAAACGCAATAGAATCAAACCTTCTAAGGATTTAAGTACTTTAATTGTGTCATGACACAGTGTAATCTGGAACTCCCCTATAGCAGTCCTCAATCATTTTCTAACAGTTGCCAAGTCAACTTGCTTCTAGTAAATGGTTTCACCCGCCGAAGGCGCGTGAAACCATTTAGGATCGCTATATGACCAATCTTATGTCCAACATGGGAGTGATAGCGAACATCGGATTAAGCAACTAAAGCTGGGTATTCAATCTGACCGTCTCAGTTGTAGCTCTTTTGGTGAGTGTTTCTGCTCGCCGAGTTTTGGTGGAGTTGGTTAGTTATAATCCTTTTGCACCGTAGTTAGCAAGATTTGCTCAATATTGAAATCTTCATTAATAATGCAGGCTAGGGAACTCTGCGATAGAAAACTAAGGATTTCCCCGCAGAGTGGGGGAAATCCTTGAGGATTGCTAGATTCAAAATTTTCCGAATGATCGCTTCTCCCCCTTCTCAGCAGTGTTATCCTTGAAATAGTAGAAAACAGTAAAAATCAATACCCTATAAAAATTTCTTCCCCCTATCAAGTATGACTACCCAGACCCCAGACACAATGGAAACCATGACCCAATCGGCAATTGATGAAACGATCGATGCCATCCCTGTGAATCATGTTGATGTGATTGAAACGGTGATTGATAGCTTAGATAGCGACAATACCGCCATGGTCAATCAAAGTAATAATGGACACCTGTGGAAGTTTAAGTACGGCAGTGCGGAAGTGTTTGTCCAACTTACCGGGATCAACGATGAAGATACCCTAACGGTTTGGTCTGTAGTCTTGACCCTCCCCGCCAAAAATGAGCCGGAATTGATGCGGAAACTCCTAGAAATGAACTGGCAGGAAACTGTAGAGGCAAGGTTTGCGATCGTCGAGAATCAATTAGTCGTAGTCGCTAGCCGCAGTGTGGCGGATATGTCTGCCGGAGAAATCTCTAGAGCCGTGACGATCGTCGCCACCGTTGCCGATAACCATGATGATGCCCTCCAAGCCGAATATAGTATGTAGGCTGAGAAAATATAGCGCAATGGCAAACTACGATGTGATTGGCAAAACCTACACTCAAACCAGAAGGAGCGATCCACGTATCAGTGAAAAATTGCTAGAGATTTTGGCATCATCACAAGTTTCTAAGATTGCCGATATTGGTGCTGGGACAGGCTCCTATGCCCTTGCTCTGGCTAAGTATGGGTATCATGTTTTAGCAATTGAACCATCAGCAACAATGCGGAGTCAGGCGATTGCCCATCCTGCCATCAAGTGGATTGATGGGTATGCGGAAAACTTACCCTTACCTAACCAAGTAGTGGATGCAGCGATCGTCATGCTGGCTTTCCACCATTTTCAGAATCATCAGCAAGCCTTGCATGAGATGCAGAGGATTGTAGGCAACGGACAAATCATTTTGTTTACCTACGACCCAGCAATGATCTCAAGCTTTTGGTTGACTAAGTATTTTCCCTCGTTTGTTAAAGATGTGGAAGCCACGTTCTTGCCAATTCCAGATTTGGTGCAGGAGATACAACTAGTTGTCGGTCGTGGAGTGAATGTAATCCCGTTTCCATTGCCGCATGATTTATCAGATTCGTTTGCCGCAGTTGGTTGGGCACGACCAGAACTTTACCTCGATCGACATATCTGCAATGGTATCTCATCCTTCGCCAAGATTGATGATGATGAGCTTGAGAATGGTACATCTCGCTTGCGAGAAGATTTGGAACAGGGCGTATGGGATCAAGAGTATGGGTATCTACGCCAGCAAAAACAGTATGATGTCGGATATCGATTTGTTTATAGTCCAGCCGTATAAAGTTAGGCGGGGAAAGATAACTCTCCCCGCCTAACTTTATATTCAAGTAAAACCAGTTGACTAGCCCAAAGTTAGAGACAAAATATCTGGGTAGTAGTAGTTGATTACTGCTAACACAGAAGCAAGACCAAATACTGTGACTACACCCAAAACTGGGGCAGTAGATAAATAAGTTGTGAAATCTTTCATGGCACTCTCCAATAGTATAAAAATGGGTCTAAATTGATCTAGTTGATCCAAGATTTAGTCAGCAACTACACCAAGTAATTTCAGCGATAGCTGCAATCCTTAAAGTATTGACACCTTAGGGCATTAAGAGGTCATTTATTTGCTAGAAGGTCTGATTTTGCGACCCCAGAGGGGGTGCAAAATCAGACTTGATAAATAGCCTTTAACACTTTAGGGTATTAACACTAACGAGGAGAAACAGTAATTTCTTCGTCAGGGGCAGTCAGCTTGCCAGAGAGGAGTTCCCCTACGGCAGCAGCGGGCCATAGCAAACCAGCGATGATCGACTTAATTGCTAAAGGGATATCGATGATAATTTCCTTTTCTTCTGGATTCTTATCTTCGCGAGCAGCAATCAGGTAAGCTCTGCCAGCCCAACCGATAAAGCCAGTGATGTAGAGGAAGAGAACACTAGGAATCAGAAATTCCCCAGCGTGGCTGAGGCGACCATCAACAATCAACCGAGGTAGCCCATCAGTCGCACCGCAGAGTTGGCTGGCATAGCGCTCGAAGCGTTTCTTACCAGATTCGGGATCGGCGGTAGTGTTACGGGCTGTGGCAGCACGTTTGACAAAGGCTGGAGAATCTTTACAAGGGACAAGACCAGATACTGTTTCTACAGCATCAGCGGAGGCAATGGGGGTGACACAAAGCCAAATCCCGATCACTAGAAATAGAGCTAATAATTTTCTTTTCATGGGCTTATTGTTTCCTCTTAAACTAAGAAACCAAAAATTTTCTGTACAAAAACATGGGGCTGTTTGCACTTCTCAGAATCATACCCTGAAACTGATTACAGACAATTGAACATGAACTTTTATTAAGGGCGGAACTAGCGATTCAACCCAGAAAACTCTCCATAAATTAGAAAAACCCCTAGATTTAGTAACAAAAAAAACGTTACAGTTAACATATCTAAACAATTGAAACAATAGTTAAGTAATTAGGACTTACGCACTGCTAATGAATTATTGAGAGTTGTGGACGATGTTGTGGGGGCTCCGCGCCCACAACATCGTCCAAATGCGTAAGTCCTGGTAATAAATAAAGAGCGATCGCTACTATAGCGATCCTAAATAGATTGAGAACACCTCCCCCGGAGCCGTTCTCAACGCCCTAAAATTCTCAACTCAAATAGGACTGCGATATGCGTGTAATTTTAATGACTGGTAAGGGCGGCGTGGGTAAAACCTCTGTAGCGGCAGCTACCGGACTCCGCTGTGCAGAATTGGGCTACAAAACCCTCGTCCTAAGTACCGATCCTGCCCACTCCCTAGCGGATAGTTTTGATCTAGAACTTGGTCACGATCCCCAACTTGTGCGCCCTAACCTGTGGGGAGCAGAGCTAGATGCCCTGTTGGAACTAGAGGGTAATTGGGGAGCAGTCAAACGCTACATTACTCAAGTTCTGCAAGCGAGAGGCTTAGATGGCGTGCAGGCAGAAGAGTTGGCAATTCTGCCGGGGATGGATGAAATCTTTGCCCTAGTACGGATGAAGCGCCACTACGATGAAAATGAATTTGATGTCTTAATTATTGACTCTGCACCCACGGGGACAGCCCTGCGCCTACTCAGTCTGCCGGAAGTTGGGGGGTGGTATATGCGCCGTTTTTATAAGCCACTTCAGGGATTGTCGGTGGCTTTGCGCCCCTTGGTGGAGCCGATATTCCGCCCGATCGCTGGATTTTCTCTGCCCAATAAAGAAGTAATGGATGCGCCCTACGAGTTTTATGAACAAATTGAAGCTCTAGAAAAAGTCCTGACCGATAACACCCAAACCTCGGTGCGGCTGGTCACTAATCCAGAGAAAATGGTGATCAAAGAATCCCTCCGTGCCCATGCTTATTTGAGTTTATATAATGTTGCCACCGATTTAGTGATTGCTAACCGGATATTGCCTGCGGAAGTGACGGATCCTTTCTTTACTAAGTGGAAAGATAATCAACAACAATATCGCCAAGAAATCCACGATAACTTTAGCCCTTTACCGGTCAAGGAAGTTCCCCTCTACTCAGAGGAAATGTGTGGTTTAGCGGCACTAGAAAGATTAAAAGATACTCTCTATCCCGGCGATGAAGATCCGGCTCAAGTTTATTACCAAGAACAAACTATTAAGATCGTCCAAAAAGATGATCATTACAGCCTAGAACTTTATCTCCCCGGAATTACGAAAGACAAGGTAGACTTGAGCCAAAACGGGGATGAATTAAGTATTACAATTGGGAACCATCGCCGCAACCTTGTCCTACCTCAATCCCTTGCTGCCCTGAAGCCATCGGGGGCAAAAATGGAGGATGATTACCTAAAAATTCGCTTTAGTAACACCTAGGAGTTTAGGGGAAGTCAACCAAAAAAGTTGACTAGTTGCAATCGCCTCACCTGTATCTGGCAGTTGCAAACCAATGATGCCAGCTTTCTTCAGGACGATCGCTTCTTTCACCTGTCCATAGATCAACAGCTCCGCCCAATTCCCTAAATCGGGTTGATGTCCCACGGCAATTAAACTTGCCTCTGGTTTTACATAGGCAGAAAGCCCAGCCAAAAACTGGGATAAATCCCCTTCTGGAGACAAATGGGAAGATGTTTCTAAATTCCTACTCAAGGATTGATGGTGAAGAATTTCCGCAGTTTGCCGTGCCCTAACTAAAGGACTGGTGACAATTAAATCAAACTCCAGCCCTAATTTCTGTAGATATTCACCTACTTGTGCAGTCTTCTTTTTCCCCAAGATAGTCAGGGGGCGATCGCCATCTTCAGTATAGATTCCCCGCTCGATCGCCAAGCCATGGCGCATTAAATATAGTTTCATTGGATTATGATATCATCGGCAAAATCAATACTCGATCCACTAGCAAATATACATCAGGGAAGATTCAAAACAATGGAATTGACAAGAGATCTCACCACTAAAGGTTGGCTGAATATTACCCATATTAATGACGGATTTTTGAAATTGGTTGGTTGGTCAATATCAAGCCTCGATCGCCCCGTTACCGGTTTTCAAATTAAAATCAGTAATCACCAAATTGTTACCTTTGATTTAGAAACAAATTTGTCTAGCCCCAAATTAAAAGAAATTTTTCCCCAACTATCTGGAGCCGAAAACGCTCGATTTCGCATCCAGATTCCCCTACACCCCCTACCTCTTAATATTCCTGATCTCAGGGATTCTCTAGTAGAAGTCACCCCTATCCTAGGCACAAACATTGGGCAATCCCTATTTTCGATTATTAATCCTTCCTTAGCTCAGCCCAGTATTGAAGATATTAATACCATTGGTGGGGTGTTTTTACCCGTAGGTTTAGAGTTTTTATCCTATTTAGTTAATTATGCTCACCTCAAACCAACAGATCACGTTTTAGATATTGGTTGTGGAGTGGGGCGCATGGCTTATGCCCTAGCCTACTACCTAGAACCTACTGCCAAATATGAAGGCTTTGATATTATCGAGAACCTAATTCAATGGACTCAAGCTACTATTACGCCTCAATTTCCTAACTTCCATTTTCAGAAAGTAAATATCCACAACACTTGGTACAATCCCACCGGCAATGTAGCCGCCAAAGACTTTGTATTCCCCTATGCTGATGCTAGTTTTGATGTCATATTTCTGACTTCAGTTTTTACCCATCTGCGGGGCGATGAAATCTCCCACTACCTTGATGAAATTAAGCGAGTTCTCAAACCGGGGGGACGCTGCCTATTTACTTGCTTTTTAATTAATTCCGAATCTCAAGAATTAATTGATGCTGGTAAAAGTAGCCAAAATTTGGTGCACAATCTGGGAGACTGTTTCACTAGTAGCTTAGAAAACCCAGAATTAGCGATCGGTTTTCTAGAACCAGTAGTTGAATCATTAATTAGCGATCGAGGTTTCTCTCTCCTCAGCAAAAACTATGGCTCTTGGTGCGATCGCCCTGAATTTACCACCTACCAAGACATGCTGGTAATTCTCAAGCCAAATTTTTCCTAATCTTTAGCAAGAAGGCAGCCGATATAAAATGTTGCTGTGTGGGCTTCGACAACTCTCAGTCCACACAAACCCAAATCTAGTAGCCGTCGCCAAGTATGTTCTGTTGTGGGAACCCCAGCTTCGCGGGGGTTCCCACAACAGTAATTATCTCAACCCCCTTGGTGGTTGCTATATAAGCATAAAACATACAACAGTTTGAGAGTGGGTGGCTATAGCCACCCACTCTCAAACCTAACATGGATAAGACTTGCAATATTTGTGGTGTGTCTCATTTGAATGCAAAGTGCTGTAAGCAGAAAAAAAGAGGTCTGATCGACCTCCCAACATAATATCTACACAACAACATTTGATAAGAAACAACCTTTCTTACTTCTATAGCAAACCAGTGTTAGTACCCTGTCTGCCTGTGGCTAATTCTACTTTCACGATTTTGCCACCCATTTTCATAATCCGTTGCTGCTCTTTAAACCAATTATCGTAGGGAACTAGTTTAGTAAAGTAGGTATTTTGTAACTCTCTCTGGGTTCTGATCCTAGTTTGACTAGGAACACAGGCAGTAACTTTAAACATTCTCATGGACTGACTTCTCCTAAATTTACAGCCAAAATTCTGTATTTGAAAAATCTTATTTTTACTTTTTTAAGGTATCTATTTTTAGTCCGGGAGTTAGATACAAGCCCTAGCTTATCGAAACTAGATCTCGAAAGACCGTCTGCAATAACCTAAAACTCTATAGCCAACTACCCAGACCAAAATTTATACAAAGGGTTAAGGAAGCAAACTCAACCTAACTAGCTCAAACCAGAACTAATGTAGTCAAAATATACACCCATTTCCTTGCCAGCATCAGCTCCAACTAGGCTAGCAGTTACTTCCTTCATCGCTTGGATAGCTTGAACAGTGGAAGAAACAGGCACTCCTAGGGAGTTGTAGGTTTCTTTTAAGCCATTGAGAACCCGCTCATCAAGGATGGAAGGGTCGCCAGCTAGCATGGCATAGGTGGAATAACGGAGGTAGTAGTCTAGGTCACGGATGCAAGCAGCATAGCGACGTGTGGTGTACATATTACCGCCGGGACGGGTAACATCAGAGTACAACAAAGACTTAGCTACAGCTTCTTTGACGATCGTAGCAGCGTTAGCGCTAATAGTGGAAGCAGCACGAACTCTGAGTTCGCCAGTTTTGAAGTAGCCTTTTAGTTTTTCGAGAGCAGCGGTGTCCAGGTATTTACCTTGGACATCAGAAGAATTGATAACTGCGGTAATTGCGTCTTGCATAATTTATTTCCTGAGTTGAATTATTAATTGTGATTGGTTGGTAAGGGTAAGAAACAGGTTTAACTTACTGTAGTCCGCCGATCACATAATCAAAGTAGGATCCAGCTTCAGCAGCGTCTTCGCCAGACAGCAAGGAGGCAGAGGCACTCTTGAGAGCGCGAACACCTTCAGCAACGCCTTCGATAGGAGTGCCTAGGGATTTGTACATTTCGCGCACGCCAACTAGACCGATTTCTTCGATCGGAGTGACATCACCAGCAACAATCCCGTAGGTAACCAAACGGAGGTAGTAGTCTAGGTCACGTAGGCAAGTAGCAGTCATTTCTTCGCCGTAGGCATTGCCGCCGGGGGAAACAACATCAGGACGTTTTTGGAACAATTGGTCGCCAGCTTGCTTCACAAGGCGTTCGCGAGAATCGGAGATAATTTGGGCAATCCGCAACCGCTTTTCTCCAGAGGAAACAAAGCCTTTGATGCGGTCTAGTTCGCCGGGGCTGAGGTAACGGGCTTCAGCATCAGCATTCACGATGGACTTCGTGACGATACTCATGTATAGGATTCCTCCAAAAAGTAGTAATCAATTTTATTAAAAAACAAACCCACCATCTACCATCTTTTTTAAATTAGGATGCAGTCATTAGGTATTGCTCACGGAAACTATTTTCCTGTATGATGCCGCTTTCCTAAATCTATTCTTAATATTTTTTAATAAAAACCCTCATAATTTACCCGCCATTTATTCGCCAACTTAGCTCGATCGATCCGACTCAACTAAGATTCAACTAAGACTTGGATTCACGAAAATTTCAGCCACCAAGAGACATCCATTATTCTCCGGCGATAAAAATTCTCCTCCCGTTTCGTAGTGATATAAGCTATGATGGGCAATTGGGACTAAACCCTAACCTAACCATTCTCTCAGTAAAACTTAGGGAATCTGTCCTAAGAATATTTGCTCTGAAACATTTGCTCTGAAACCACCACATGGAGGGACTAAGGCTACGCACTGGGTTATATGCATTAGCAATGACAGGAGGCTCCGTCACCACAGATCACTACAAATAATAATTAGCATTAAGAAAAACTATACGCATGGTCAGCCAGAAAACAACTGTAAAACAATCAACAAATACGAAAGATATTGGTTTCACCCTAGAGGACTTTGCCGCTCTTCTTGACAAATACGACTATCACTTCAGCCCCGGCGATATTGTCCCCGGTAAAGTTTTTAGCCTTGAGCCTAGGGGTGCCCTAATTGACATTGGAGCTAAAACTGCCGCTTTTATTCCTGTGCAGGAAATGTCGATCAATCGGGTGGACAATCCGGAAGAAGTATTGCAGTCCAATGAAACCAGAGAATTTTTTATTCTGACTGACGAAAATGAAGATGGCCAACTTACTCTGTCGATCCGCAGAATTGAGTATATGCGGGCATGGGAGCGGGTGAGACAATTACAAACCGAAGATGCCACAGTAAGATCCTTGGTCTTTGCGACGAATCGGGGCGGTGCTCTGGTGAGAATTGAGGGTCTGCGAGGCTTTATTCCCGGTTCCCACATTAGCACCCGGAAACCCAAGGAAGATTTGCTGGGGGAAGAATTACCCCTAAAGTTTCTTGAGGTAAACGAAGACCGGAACCGCTTAGTTCTCAGCCATCGCCGGGCGTTGGTAGAGCGGAAGATGAATCGGTTGGAAGTTGGAGAAGTTGTGATCGGTTCTGTCCGGGGCATCAAACCCTACGGGGCATTTATTGATATTGGTGGGGTCAGTGGCTTATTGCACATTTCGGAAATTTCCCATGACCATATCGATACTCCCCATAGTGTGTTTGATGTTAACCATGAAATTAAGGTGATGATTATTGATCTGGATGCGGAACGGGGGAGAATTTCCCTCTCTACCAAACAGTTAGAGCCAGAGCCGGGAGATATGATCAACAACCGCGATCGCGTTTATGAAATGGCAGAAGAAATGGCGGAGAAATATCGAGAAAAACTCCGGGAGAAACTCCAAGGCCAACCAGTGATGACGCTGGAACTGCCTTTGGGAGAGCCGATCGATGATAGCTACGAAGTGCCAGAGGATTTGGAAGACCTCTTAGCAGCCGATGATTAGAAATTAGATGAGTAGAAGTTAATAGTTAATCTGCAACCATATGCAACCAAAAGTAATTATTCACGGCGGGGCAGGGAAATCTATTCAAGATAAGGGGGGTTTGCTGCCGGTGCGAGAGGCTTTAGGCAAGATTGTCCATGATGTTTATGACCAACTTCTAGAGGGGATGACCGCAATGGAGGCGGTGGTTTTCGGTTGTCACCTCTTAGAAGATGAACCCCGATTCAATGCTGGCACTGGTTCGGTGTTGCAATCCGATGGTCAGATTCGCATGAGTGCGGCGCTGATGGATGGCATCAAGCAGCGCTTTAGTGGGGTAATTAATGTGTCTAGGGTGCAACACCCGATCGATCTGGCGCAATTTTTACAGGAACAGAGCGATCGTACCCTCTCCGACTATGGGGCGGCGGAATTGGCAAGGGAATTACAAGTTCCCCTCTACAACCCCCTAACTACAGCTAGGCTCAAGGAATGGGTGGCAGAGCGGGATCAAGATTTCCAAACAGCGATGGCGGGGGTGGTTGCCTCTGGTTCTGAAGCGGGTAGGGGGACGATCGGGGTAGTGGTTCTAGATAGCGAAGGACGGATCGCTGTAGGTACTTCCACCGGGGGTAAAGGCTTTGAACGGATTGGTCGGGTCAGCGACTCGGCGACTCCGGCGGGGAACTATGCCAATTCCCTAGCAGCGGTTAGTTGTACGGGCATTGGCGAAGATATTTTAGAAGAATGCCTTGCCGCCAAAATAGTTGTTCGGGTTAGCGATGGATTTTCTCTAGCGGCGGCTTTGGAGAAATCTTTTCTGGAGGCAAAAAATAATCAACGGGATTTTGGGGCGATCGCCCTCGATGCCCAAGGCGGGATCGGCTGGGGGAAAACTAGCGAAGTCCTGTTTGCTGCCTACCATGATGGTGCCAAAAGTGGCGATACCCTAGAGTTAACCACCGAAACTACTACAGGTTATATTGGTCATTAGACCTGAGAGTCTAGACACCCCAAGCACATTCGTATTTTTGGCAAGTTATGAAACCTATTTCTATAATCAAATTTATTTTAGGTGTTCTGCAACTTTTGATTGGCATTACCTTAGGATTAGCCCTGATGGTGGGGGGAAGTGTGGCTGCTGGTTATTATGTTTTCACAAAATTATCTGTGACTCCAGAAAGACCAACTTTTGCCGAAGAAAAGCCAAAACAGCCTGTTGTTAGTGCGTCTCCAGCCACAAATGCAAATACAACTAAAGCAACAGCACCTAATCCAATTCTCAATCCATCCCCTAGTCCAGCCCCCCCATCACCAGAAGCAGAAGCTGGACTCTATAAGGGAGTGATTAATTGGTCGGATGGTTTGATTCTGCGGGATGCTCCCGGTAATACAGCTAATCGCATCGGTGGCGTGGGCTACAACCAACAGGTAGTGGTTTTAGAAGAAAGCTCAGATCAAAGGTGGCAAAAAATTCGCATAGTTGCCACAGGAAAAGTCGGCTGGATCAAAGCTGGCAACATGGATAAGATTCCCTAGTTTTCAGCACTGGAATAGCTATCTATGCGTTGCTGTCTCAAGGAAGTTGCAGAATAAACCGCCAAGGCAGTCCAAATAAAACCAAAGGTGATGGCATGGGTTGTGGTGAAAGGTTCATGGAAGAGGAAAACTCCTAACCCAAGTTGAAGACTGGGGGCTAGGTATTGAAAAAAGCCCATAGTAGAGAGTTTTAGGCGTTTTGCTGCATTGTTGAACCAGAGCAAAGGTAGGGAAGTCACCACACCGCAGCCAATGAATAGAATCGTCAACCACCAACTACTGCCCCAATGATCCGATCGCATCATTGCCCCATAACCCAGCAAACCCAGAGCTACAGGAGTTGCTAATAGGGTTTCTACAGCTAATCCCACCATGGGAGAGACGGGAACAATTTTTCGGAATAGTCCATACAGCCCAAAGGAAACCGCTAGACCGATCGCAATCCAAGGGACTTGTCCAAAATAGCCGACAAAGTTAACTACACCAATTGTTGCCAGCAACACAGCGATTTTCTGTCCCAGAATTAAGCGTTCCCTGAGGAAGACAAAGCCGAGGAGGACACTAACCAGAGGATTGATAAAATATCCCAAGCTGGTTTCAATCACGCGATTACTATTCACTCCGTAGATATATAGACCCCAATTACAGGTCAATAAAGTCGTAGTGAAAAGCAGGGCAGCTAGGGATTTGGGCGATCGCCATAGCTGGCGGAACTCCTCTCCCCGCCGTTGCAGAGTCAGAATTGCCGTCAACAGCACCATTGACCACAAAACCCGATGACTCAGGACTTCCACAGGAGAAATCTGTCCAAATAATTTCCAGTACAAAGGAAACAATCCCCAAGCAGCATAGGCTAATAGGGCATAAATCGCCCCAGTCCGGGCAGTAGAATCTAATTTAAGATTATTCAAGGCAGATAAGGTCGAAAGGTTTTAGGTTCTATCTTAGCGATCGCTGTACCCGTTAATCCAGCTACAATTCGGGCAAAGTTGACTAGTACAGATCGGATTTTGAATGGCTTGGCAGATTAGGAGTTAATTTCCAGATCAGGATTTAAATTAAGCAGAGTGCCCACAGAAATCTCCAATTGTGTAAGTCCTAGATATGAAAAGTGCTGTATATTCGGGGATTTCGGCGATCGCCTCTGTAGCTTGTGGTGTAAGGATATCAATTTTCTATTGGGGATAACCACCCTAGCGATAGCGATTGCTAGGGATAAAACACAGTTCAGGGGTGATAGATATCACCCCTGAAGGCTTCTTAACTGAATTAGTGTAGGGTATAAGCTATGAAAGAGGCGCAATATTATGGCAGAGCACTTATCTATGGATGTGTTTACAGTCTTAAAACTGTATGCCCTTGGAGAACGAGATTTTAGCAAAGTAAATCTGAGTAGTACCATCCTCAGCCAAGCCAACCTCAGTAACGTTAATATGAACCTTGCAAATCTTAGTAGAGCTAACCTCAGCTTGACAAACCTTAGTCGATCGAATTTTCATGGAGCCAACCTCAGCGGCACTAATCTGATTGGTGCAGAACTAAATGGCGCAGATATGACAGGAACAAAACTTACTTGGGCAAGTTTAATGGGGGCAGAAATGGTTGGTATAGATCTGACCCTCGCAGATATGATTGAAGCTAATTTAGGGTTAGCCAATATGAGCTTAGCTTGTCTTCATGGGGCTTATCTAATTGGAGCCAACTTAAACGGAGCTAATCTAACTGGAGCTAATCTAACTGGAGCTAATTTGAGTTGGACAGATCTAACTAATGCCAACTTAACTGATACCAATTTGACAGGGGCAAATATGAATGGGACAACCATGCCGGATGGGGTCAGAATTTTATTGTAATTGCCTGTTAGTCTTGCACTATTTTGAGTATTTATCCTCCTTGTAATACTTCCCAGAAGAGCATTCCCGCCACCCCTATTAACATGATGGCGGCTGATCGATCGAGGGTTTGAGGACTAAGGCGACTAGCTAACCAGCGTCCGAGAAGAACACCCACCAAGCTAGTGGTAAATAAAGCAGTAGATGCACCCAGAAAAATCACCCAAGGAGCGTGGGATTCCGCAGTCATCAGTAGGGTGGCAATTTGGGTTTTATCTCCCATTTCTGCTAAAAAAATAGTCAAAAAAGTAGAGACAAACACTTGCCATTTAGCTATAGATTGGTTTTCAGATTGATGCTCAGATTGAGCATTATCTATATCCATAGTCTGAGGTAAATCAGGAGACGAAGAGATATCTGATCCCGGAGAAGTTAGCAACGGTGTTTCTGGGGGCGGGGAGGCACTAGTCATGAGTTATTTATCATATTTTTCTCATTTTCTCAGAAATTGGTTAGTGATGCAAAGTAATTTAGAGCTTACGCGCTGCAAATGAATTATCTAGGGTTTAGGATGTTTTTGCTTGCTGCGATGACCCTCAGCCCACAAAAACATCCGAATACGTAAGTCCTAATTAAGATAAGTAGATAGCTCAAAAAAACAAAAATCTCTAGATAAAAATCTCTAGATCAAGGAGAAAACTATGGTTACTGCGATCGCCCCTAACTCGACCTTGGCGCAACCATTTCCCATAAATACAACTGTTCTTTCCGGTATTCAATGGGGTACCTATCAGAATTTGGTACAGGATTTGGCATCACAACCGGGAATGCGATTAACTTATGATGACGGAATTTTGGAGATTCTCATGCCCCCCCACGAACGTTATAAAAAACTACTTGGTCGTTTTGTGGAAGTGATGACAGAAGAATTAGGGATTGAAATTTGTAGCTTAGGTTCAACAACTTGGACACGAGAAGACTTACGCAAGGGTTTAGAAGCGGATGAGTGCTATTACATTCAAAACGAGTTAGCAGTGCGTGGCAAGGATGCGATCGATCTGACTATCGATCCGCCTCCCGATTTAGCGATCGAGGTCGATCGCACTAGTAGTTCTATGAATTGGCTGGGAATTTATGCGGCTTTGGGGGTGATGGAAGTATGGCAGTATGATCGTGATAGCTTAACGATTTGGAGTTTAGGAGACCAAGGATATCAACCCAGTGAAGTTTCCGTGGTGTTGCCAATGTTTGATGCTGTTGTGCTGCGGTCGTTTTTGGAACTTAGTCAAACTGTGGGAGAAACAAGTTTAATGCGCCATGTCCGCCAATGGGTCAGAGAACATCTCAACAAATAAACAAAACAGTTTTAGTTTTAATCTCAAAATAACGGATTAGGCAGAGATTTGTGCCGACTCATAAGACTGAATGAGAATCTCAGCAGGAACTCCAAACTCTTGATGCAGTTTCCGAATCATCTCTAAGGTTAATGAACGTTTACGAGATAGAACCTCAGATACTCTAGCTCGACTGCCTAGACATGGTTCCAAATCACGTCGAGACCACCCACGGGTGTCCATGTAGTAATGAATTGCCTCGATCGGATCAGGCAACTCAATTGGAAAGTGTTTCTTCTCATAAGCTTCTACTAGAGTACTGAGAATATCTAGCCGATCATATTCGGGTGTACTTGGGGCTGCATCAAACAATAGCTCAATCTCTTGAAGAGCTTGCTGGTAATCGGCGTGTGTTCTAATTGGACGTATCTCCATACATTAGCCTCCATTCATATTATTTCTGCATCTACTTTGTCATACTCAGCATGAGTGCCAATAAATCGAATAAAAATAATGCCAATGTCATAACGAATTGCCACAATCAACCGATAGGTGTTGCCTTTAATATTGAAAACCACACGGTTGTTCGCAATGATACTGGCACTACCATGAGCAGCCTTAATGTCAACTGGACTCTGCCAATTAGCATGAGACGCTTCGTAGTACCAAGTCTTCAGTGCTTCTTCGGTATCTGGATGAGTCTCCCAGAAATTTTGCAGTGTGCTACGGGACAAGATACGCATACTACTAAATAATAACTTGATCCCAAAATGGGATCAATAGATGCTAACCATTTTCCCCCCATCCAAACCATCCTGCGAAGTATTCGATTCTAAACACTTCATTCTTATTCTTCCGCGTTCCTCCTGCGATTATGTCTGCAAATAGCTTCATCTCCAAAATCATGCGCTTGAAGCTCACTTTTGTGTCCATCTCAAAATTCAACCACTCATCCTCACTCAATCCTTGGAAATGGTTATGTAGCTTTCGGAAAACCTCAGCGGCAGGGGGACACGGATGCCACATTGGCTGCGTCTTGACCTTCTCAACAGCCTTCGGAGACATACTGATGCGATTCTGTTCGTAGAACTTAGGATCTTCAAACACGAAGTCATCCGGTGAAGTGACACCAATCTGACCAGCCACCTCGACCAACTTCGGTAACAGGTATGGAAACACCATCCCATATGGAAACACCATCCCATCAATAACTGGAGGATTGATCGGGTTATTCGCTGGGCCGTGTCCCTTAAATACGATGATTGCGGATATTGAATCTGTTTTGGATACTGACATAGCGATTTGATGTGGGTGTGATCTAACTATGTATTAGACGGAAAAATTCTGTCTAGCGTAATTTATAGGAAAGATAGGCTGAATGTCAAGTTTCGGGCTAATCACCCTATTTGGGGTGTTATGCAGAAAAATTTAGGCTATTTACCCTGTATAGGATGTTATAGGGAAGAATTCTGTCGAATTACCTATTTGACGTGTTAGCCCGACAACAGGACATGTTATTTGAGATTAGTCACTTAATAACTTAAGATACTTACCTTTTTTTGGCAGTAGCCTTAGCTTTCTTGGCAGCAGCTTTGGCAGCTTGCTCGGCAGCGATCGCCGCTAATCTAGCCTGTTCCTTCTCCTCAGCAATCTTTTCTAGATAATAATGATAATCCCCTAGGTAAACTCGAAACTCTCCATCCCGGATTTCCACAATTTTATTAGCTACCTGAGAAATAAAGTAGCGATCGTGCGACACGATCAAAGCTGTGCCTTCATAATTTTGCAGCGCTTCCTCTAGGGTTTCCTTGGCAGGAATATCCAAGTGATTGGTCGGCTCATCAAGGATCAGTAGGTTGGCTGGACGCAGGAGCATCTTCGCAAGGGCTAATCTGGCTTTTTCGCCTCCACTCAGGGAACCCACTTGCTTGAAAGCTGTATCACCACTAAACAGGAATTTGCCCAGGAGGGTGCGGACTTCCTCATTTTTCCAGTCAGGGACTTCATCGTGGATGGTGTCAATGACTTTTTTGTTCAAGTCCAACGCCTCGGCTTGGTTTTGCTCAAAGTAGCCGGGGATGACATTATGATTCCCCATTTCCACCGTGCCATCGCTGGGTTTTTCCAAGCCCATAATTAAGCGCAACAGGGTAGATTTTCCAGCTCCGTTGGGACCGAGGAAGGCAATTCGATCGCCCCGCTCGATTAACAAATCTGCCCCTAAAAAGAGGATTCGATCGCCGTAGGTATGGGCAAGGTCTTTAATTCTGACAACTTCTAAGCCACTGCGGGGAGCCGGGGGAAACCGGAAGTGGAGGCTGCGGACACTGCCGGTGGGAGCTTCGATCCGTTCAATTTTATCTAGTTGCTTTTCCCGGCTCTTAGCTTGGGTACTGCGGGTGGCACTGGCGCGGAAGCGATCGACAAAGGTTTGTTGCTTTTCGATTTCTTTCTGCTGCCGCTCAAAGGCACTGAGTTGCGCCATTTGGTTCTCGGCTTTTTGGGCGAGATAACTAGAATAATTGCCTAGATAGGTGGCAGAAACACCCCGTTCGGTTTCCACAATTTGGGTACAGAGGCGATCGAGGAACTCCCGGTCATGGGAGACAATCACCATCGGCGTGGTCAAACTCCGCAAATAATTTTCCAGCCATTCAATAGTTTCTAAATCCAGATGGTTTGTAGGTTCATCCAGCAGCAACACATCGGGGCGTTGCAGCATGATTTTGCCCAAACTCATCCGCATCTGCCAGCCGCCACTAAAGGAACTAACTAGGCGATCGGCATCTTCTTGATCAAAATCCAACTCTGGCATCAATTTATCAATCTGCGCCTCTAAGCCATAGCCATCGAGAGCTTCAAACTGCCGCTGCCAGCGATCCATTTCATGGATTAATTCATCCAATTCCTTTGGTTCGGCGGTTTCCATGAGGCGATGCACTTCCATCAGGGATTCATGGACTTGATTGGCTTCCGCAAAAGCCCGCCAAAATTCTTCCTTGACGGTGCGGGTGGTGTCTATTTCAAATTCTTGATTGAGGTAGGCAATATTCAAGCTGGCGGGGCGAATAATTTCCCCGGTGGTGGGTTCCATCTCACCAGTAATGATCTTCAATTGGGTGGATTTTCCAGCTCCATTCACCCCCACCAAGCCAATGCGATCGCCGGGTTTGACTTCCCAATTGATATCCTTCAACACTTCCCCAGTGGGATAAATCTTACTAATATGCTCTAATCTCAGCATTGCCTACTCCGTAATTACCAACCTACGCCCTGCCCATCGTAACAAAAATTTAAGATTTTTTACCATAATTTTTCACCATCACAAATGAGTCGGATTTACGCACTGCCAACGAATTATCGAGAATTATGGACGTTTTTGCGGGCTTCGACGACCCTCAGCCCACAAAAACGTCTAAATGCATAAGTCCTGATGAGCAAATCTATCCTCAATGCTGGATGGAGTGAATTTTTGTCTATATTGCGCCAATGGCAGTACTCACCTTTCCAAAACTATGCAGATATAGTTATCCTAAATGAATTTAGAATTTTAGAGGGTTGAGAACGGCTCCCCCGGAGGGGGAGCCGTTCTCAACCCATTTAGGATCGCTATATAGATGGCATAGCTGCATGGGTGTTGCCAAAATCAAAACGGAGAGGGTGGGATTTGAACCCACGGTAACATCACTGCCACACTCGATTTCAAGTCGAGCGCATTCGACCACTCTGCCACCTCTCCTAGTCAAAACTATTTTAACCTACTGGGGCAGGGAATTTGCAGCATGGCGCGATCGTCTAGCCAGAATTTCACAGCTTATTTAAGGGATTCAGCAATTTGCTGAATCAAGGAAATCAAATCACAGTCAGAATCCCAACTTACAGATAACGACTTCCCTTGGTGATAAAAAGTAGAAAACGTGGTTTCTTCGCCTCTGCGGAGAGCGATCGTCACTGGTGACTGGAGCAAACCCAAGCCATAAGCACAGTAGGTATTGAGAATCAGCGATCGAGCGGTGAAGGTATTTAGTCCAGTAACAATTCTGTAGGGACGATCGGCATCAATTGACAGATGCAATTTCTGGACTTGCTGCCCCTTAAATTCTTGGGATTCATTCACTTCGATCGCGACAATTTTTCCTGTCAAAGCCCTTTGAGGAATCGGAATTTTCTGTTCTTTTGCTCCATCCCAAAAGTACCACAGGTAATTTTCATCAGGTTCTGGGGTTTGATTAACAAATATTTTCCTTCTTACTGGCGGTTCACAGAAACCTAAGGTTTCCTCTGATTGAGGATAGGCACGTTCTAAGGCATTAGCAATCCTTGTCAGCAATTCTATGGTTTGAGAATCCATATACTATGTCCTTATTTTGAATTTATTACTATATGCAGTCCTAAATCATTTGCTAATAATTGCCAAATTGAAATTGTTTCTAGGAGATAGTTTCACCCGCCTTCGGCGGGTGAAACTATTTAGGATTGCTATAAATAGTGTTTACTATATCAAAATATTACTTGGTTTGTAGCTCTATATGGGTATGGGGTGTAGATAATAGGTGGGGATTGGGGTTGTCTACAGAGGTTGTGGTGATGATGGTTGCAAAATCCCAGTCGGTTAACACCTACAGCGATCGCGCAACAGGATAAAATAAGCGATTATGACCATAACTATGAATTCATTTCCCCTCACTGCCGTAGTCGGTCAGGAGGCAATAAAATTAGCATTATTACTCACCGCTGTGGATCCCGGTTTAGGGGGCGTGGTGATCGCCGGGCGCCGGGGCACAGCCAAATCTGTCATGGCGAGGGCATTGCACAGCTTGCTACCACCCATCCTCACGGAAGCAGAGTCAACCAGCCCCACCCCTTTTGTGCAAATTCCCTTGGGTGTCACCGAAGATCGCCTCTTGGGCTCAGTGGATGTGACCCAATCCATTAAGCGCGGCGAACCAGTATTTCTGCCGGGATTACTCTCTGAGGCTCACCAGGGCGTAATGTACGTGGATGAAATTAATTTGTTAGATGAGCAGATTTCTAACCAATTGCTTTCAGTGATTAGTGAAGGGCGCAACCGGATTGAACGAGAAGGGATTAGCTTTGAGCATCCTTGTCAGGCGTTGTTGATTGCCACCTACAATCCCGAAGAAGGAGATTTTCGGGAACACCTCCGGGATAGAATTGCGATCGCTCTTTCTGCCGATGGCGTGTTGGGGTTGGACGATCGCGTTTTCGCAGTGGATCAAGCCATTAGCTATGTCCAATCTCCGGAAAATTTCCTCCAGCAATACACCACCGACCTCGATGACCTGCGAACCCAAATCATTCTGGCTAGGGAATGGCTCAAGGATGTGCAGATCGCTCCAGAGCAGATTGGCTATCTAGTAGAAGAAGCAATCCGGGCGGGAGTGCAGGGGCATCGAGCAGAATTATTTGCCGTGCGAGTTGCCAAAGCCCATGCAGCGTGGGAAGGGCGATCGCAGGTCAACCCCGATGATCTCCGCAAAGCCGTGGAATTAGTAATTATTTCCCGCGCCAGTAATATTCAACCCCCACCAGAAACTCCCCCACCGCCACCGCCGCCACCACCGGAGGATCAGCAGGAATCGGAGCCGGATCAAGATGATCAGGAAGAGGAGCAGCCCGATCCCCCAGAGGAGGATAACACCACTCTGCCAGAGGAATTTGTCTTTGATCCCGAAGGCGTAATTCTCGATCCCGAAGTCCTCTATTTTGCCCAAATGTCCCAGCGGCAGGGCAAGTCGGGGAATCGCAGCACTATTTTCTCGGAAGACCGGGGGCGCTATGTCAAACCCATTATGCCCAAGGGGAAAGTCCGACGGATTGCTGTGGATGCCACCCTGAGAGCTGCTGCTCCCTACCAAAAATCTCGTCGGGAGCGGGCTTTGGGCAACAAAAAAGTATTTATTGAACCAGCAGACATCCGGGGCAAGAAACTAGCCAGAAAGGCTGGTTCTCTGATTGTCTTTTTGGTGGATGCCTCTGGTTCTATGGCACTGAACCGGATGCAATCGGCGAAGGGAGCAGTACTACGATTACTCACTGAGGCTTATGAAAACCGAGATCAGATTGCCCTGATTCCCTTTCGAGGCGAACAGGCAGAGGTCTTATTGCCTCCGACTAAATCTATTACGGCGGCACGGCGGCGCTTAGAAGTGATGCCCTGCGGTGGTGGCTCTCCTTTGGCGCATGGACTGACCCAAGCGGTGCGAGTGGGGATGAATGCCAAGCAATCGGGGGATATTGGGCAGGTGGTGATTGTGGCAATCACTGATGGGCGGGGGAATATTTCCCTAGCTCGTTCCTTGGGGGAAACTATCCCAGAAGGAGAAAAGCCGGATATCAAAAAGGAGTTACTAGAAATTGCCAAAAAGATTCGCGGTTTAGGGATTCAACTCTTAGTAATTGATACAGAGAGTAAGTTTGTTAGTACTGGCTTTGCTAAGGAATTAGCGGCCAATGCGGGAGGGAAATATTATCACCTGCCCAAAGCCACAGAACAAGCGATCGCTGGAGTCACCAAGGGAGCTTTATCAAGGTAATCCTAAAAAGTTAATACTGTGCGAATTGCTTCACCCTGGTGGAGAAGCTCAAAAGCTTCGTTGATTTGCTCGATCGGCATCACCTTGGTGATCAAATCATCAATATTAATTTTTCCCTCCATATACCAATCTACAATTCCCGGCACATCAGTCCTGCCCCTTGCGCCTCCAAAAGCTGTTCCTTTCCAAACTCTCCCGGTCACCAGTTGAAAGGGTCTAGTACTAATTTCTTGACCCGCGCCCGCAACTCCCACGATCACACTAGTCCCCCAACCCTTGTGGCAACACTCCAATGCCTGCCGCATCACTTTGACATTACCAATACACTCAAAACTATAATCAGCACCTCCTTTGGTTAATTCCACCAGATGTGCCACTAAGTCTCCCTCGATTTCTTGAGGATTCACAAAATGGGTCATGCCTAATTTTTCTGCCAGAGCTTTGCGGTTGGGGTTGAGATCTACACCGATGATCATCCCCGCCCCCACCATCTTTGCTCCCTGCACCACATTTAGCCCAATGCCCCCCAAGCCAAACACAACAACATTTGCCCCCGGCTCCACCTTAGCAGTATTAATCACCGCCCCAATCCCAGTGGTGACACCACAACCGATGTAGCAGACCTTATCAAAGGGAGCATCTTGGCGAATTTTCGCCAAAGCAATTTCTGGCAGAACCGTGTAGTTAGCAAAGGTGGAAGTACCCATGTAGTGGTAGATAGGTTGCCCCTCAAAGGAGAAGCGACTAGTGCCATCGGGCATTAATCCTTGACCTTGGGTAACACGGATTGCTTGGCAAAGATTGGTTTTTCGACTCAAGCAATACTCACAGTTGCGGCACTCAGGAGTATACAGGGGAATCACATGATCTCCCGGTTTCAGAGAAGTCACCCCAGCCCCCACTTCGACGACAATTCCCGCCCCTTCATGTCCCAAGATGGCGGGAAATAATCCCTCAGGATCCGCCCCAGACAAAGTATAGGCATCGGTATGACAAACCCCCGTGGCTTTGATTTCCACCAACACTTCCCCAGCTTGGGGTGGGGCAAGTTGGACGGTTTCGAGGCGGAGAGGTTGACCAGCACCAAAGGCGATCGCAGCTTTAACATCCATAAGAAATGCACCTATAAAAATTATTTTCCCTACTCAACAATCCACTCAGAACGTCGATCGCCCAAATCCAATGCAAAACTCACCGCCTTCCCCAACCGAGGTCGTTCGCTGGTTTTTTCTACATAATTTTGGAATTGGGCAACGCCGCCCATGCCTCTGAGATAGCTGGCTACGGTTTCTAGGTGCATAAGATATTCTTCTTCCGTCATCGGGAAAGATACCTGCTCTAGATATTTCCACATGACTTGGACAAAGATTTTGCCCTGCGATCGCCTCAACTGCACATCGTAGGATTTACCCCATTTATTTACTAGAATTTCTCGTAACTCGGCTCCAGTCATCTTTAGCTTTTACCCATATTTAAACCTTTGATGGCATCGTCATCAGCCACGATCGATTTCATTCCCTCAATACTGGCAGGAATGGTTTTCGGATCCATAAACATCACCTTGCTGCTATTGCTTGCCCCAATGGTCATGCCCATATCTATATAGTTTTGAGCTAAGACAAACTGGAGAGCTTCCTTGGCTTGGGGGTCGGTTTGTAAGACCTTGCCAATGATTTGCAAGGACTCGGCTGTGGCTTGGGCGCGGAGGACTTGCTGTTGGCGATCAGCTTGAGCTTTGAGCACCGTAGCTTTTTGCTGTGCCTCGGCTTGGAGAATTTGCGCCTCTGCTCGACCTTTTGCCGAGTTCACCGCCGCTTCTCTTTCCCCTTCCGAGTTGAGAATTGCCGCCCGCTTTTTCCGTTCGGCAGACATTTGTAGTTCCATCGCTTCCTGTACCGCTTGGGCAGGGACAATATCCCGCAACTCAATCCGGGTCACTTTTACACCCCAAGGGTCGGTAGCTTCATCCAATTCTTCTAGCAAAATCACACTAAGCTGGGCGCGGGCGGTAAAGGTTTCATCTAGCTCTAGTTTGCCCACTTCTGCCCGAATTTGGGTCAGGACAAGGTTGACCATGGCAGCTTGGATATTTTGGACTTTGTAATAGGCTTTCTCCATATCCATAATTCGCCAGTAGACCACCGCATCCACGGTGATGGAAACATTATCACGGGTAATACAGGGCTGGGGCGGAATATCCAACACTCGCTCCCGGATGGTTTCTTGATAGACCACCTTATCGAGGAAAGGGACAAGAAAATTCAAACCGGGGTCTAGTTTGCGTTTGTAGATACCTAGATTTTCCACCAGAGCCTGTTCGCCAGTTTTCACAATTCTGGTGGAGCCAGCGATCGCCGAACCACCCAATGCCAACATAATTAGTAAAAAAATTTGATTCATAATTTATTACCTTTTGGGGATGCTGATCAATTTGCCGCAAAACGCGCGGCAAATTGATCAATCATTTTTAATCGTGTAAAAATCTTTCTGGCAGCACCACTAAAGTCGTTCCTTCCATTCTCACTACATAGACTTTTTCGTGGGGAGGAATGGAAATATGTTGATCATCGCATTTTGCCCGCCAAGAATTACCTTCATACATAACTCTTCCAGTCTGACCGGGCAGGATTTCGGTAATAGTTCTTCCCTCCACTGCATCCATCCTTTTGGCAAGACGTTTGGAGGGAGCAAAACGGCGGAAGAGGAAAATCAACACCGTTGCCAGTACTAGCCATAGAGCAACCTGAAGACCAAGGGAGGGAACCACTAGAGAAACGGCTGCCACGACCAAAGCAGCCAAGCCCATCATAAAAGCCACAAAAGCGCTCGGAAAAAATAACTCGGTTAAACAGAGAATTGCCCCAGCTCCTAACCAGATTAATGTTGGACTCATGGTGAAATCTTCAAGACAAATTGTTTTGGGAATATACTTCCATCATAATCTGTTTACCTACTGCTGTTTACCGACTGCTACTATGGCGATTAAGATAATCATAGCTATTTGGCTCTTTATAGGCTGCGATCGCTGGGTCAAGAGCGGCTTTCTTCACGAAGATTTAATATTATGACGGATTCCCCCATGACAACTAGTCCCTATCTCTGGGCGATCGGCAAGGATTTACCAGAGCTACCCGCCACGGAATTACTCAAGGGCAGGTATCAACTCCTGTCTCCGCACCTGTGGCTAGATACCCAGAGCGATACTCCTCCAGAGCAGCCCAGTAAACTAGAGCTAGTCAAGCCTTATCTTCTTTTACATCCCTACCAATTGCACCTCCCTCAGCTTTATGGCGTGTGTCAGCTAGAGGATAGCCCCGATATTTTGCTTTTAGAAAATGTTCCCTGCGATCGCCAAGGGCAACTCTACCCCAGTCTCGCCTCGGAATGGAGCAAGGCGAGTCCCGTGCGTCAACTCTATTGGCTCTGGCAGATACTGGAACTTTGGACACCCACGGCAGAGGTGGGAGTCACCGCTAGCTGGATCGATCCCGAAAATATTCGCGTGGAAGGCTGGCGCATCCGATTGGTGCAACTCCACACTGGAAATCCGGCTGGTTTGGGGGATTTGGCGCAAGTTTGGCAAACCTTAGTGTCAACTGCGGCGATCGTAATTCAAGAACCTTTGGCAAAGATTATTGCCGAAATGCCGGAGGCAAAGTTAGAGACGATCGCCGATCGACTCAACCAACTGCTCCTGCAACAAGCCGCCCTCCAACCCCTCCGCCTCAGAGTTGTGGGAGCCACCGATGCTGGACCTCAACAGGTGCAAAATGAAGATACTTGTTATCCCCTCTTGGCAGATTTACCCAGTAATAACCAAACCTACGATCCCCTGATTCCTTTTTTGAGCATTGTCTGTGATGGGGTGGGAGGTCATGAGGGCGGCGAAGTTGCCAGCCAATTGGCGGTAGAAACCGTGAAGTTGCAGATTCGGGCTTTGCTGAAAGAGGTCAGCGAAGACCCCCAATTGATGTCCCCGGAACTGGTCATGGAGCAGTTGCAGGAAATTCTCCGGGTGGTGAACAATATGATCGCCGGGCGCAATGACGAGCAACAGCGGGAATCCCGGCGGCGGATGGGAACTACCTTGATTATGGCATTGCAACTGCCCCAGCAAATTGATACCAACCAAGGCAAGCGCAACAGCCACGAACTTTATATCATCAGCGTCGGAGATAGCCGCGCCTACTGGATCACCGAGGAGTATTGCCACCAACTGACGGTGGATGACGATGTGGCGAACCGAGAAGTCCGACTGGGCAGGAGTTTATACCGTCAGGCTCTGCAAAGAACCGATGCCCTATCTCTGACCCAAGCGATTGGCACGAGATCGGCAGAACACCTCAGCCCAACAGTCCAGCGCTTGATTATTGAAGAAGATGGCTTATTACTTTTGTGTAGTGATGGCTTGAGTGATCAGCAACGGGTGGAAACCTCTTGGCAAGGGATTGTCGGGGAAATCACTGGGGGGAAGATTGCCCTAGAAACAGCAGTGGAGCAATTATTGGCGATCGCTAGTCGGGAAAATGGCCATGACAATGCCTCAGTAGTCTTAACCTATTGCAGTATTGCCCCAGAGCATCCCGTGTTGTTGAATGCCGACCAACAATCTTTGATCAACCTAGGCGTGCCTCTAGAACCAGAATCTTACCTATCTCCAGCCTCTGCCCAGCTTTTGTATGCCGACAGTGAACCGTCTGTAGATATGGGAGATAGATTTGCCCGGAGGCGCTATCAACAGATGATGATGGCGAGGAAAATAGGCACAGGAGTGGGGATAGCAGCGATCGCTCTAATCTCTACTTTCCTAATCTGGAATATGGTGGATTCTGCTGGTCTGCAAAAACAATGGCAGCGAATTTTCCCCCCTCAGTCTGCCCCTAGCCCCAATAAACCTACCCAGCCTGCTCCTAGCCCCAATAAACCAAAGTAGATTCAGATTTTCAGATTTCCCGAAATTGGCGAAGAGGAAAAGTCGGGAATCTTTTTGAGATTGTGATGCTGATGAGAAATCTGGCGCAGATTCCCGAATTTTGGTGAGACCATTTTGCCAAATAGTTGATACAAATAAGATTTTGAATACCTTACTGTGTAAGGGTTTAAATCAAGAAAATGGGTTCACTATTTTCTTGATTTGGTATGAGACCGTGCGATCGAGGGCAGATTTACTGTTACAGCAGTTTGAGAGTGGGCGGCTACAGCCCCCCATTCTCAAACCAAACCCTGATCAGCAGTCTAATATTGACAGCATGTTTCCTTTGCACGAAAACCGCTGTAACTGATAACTTTTAACTAATTACCTAGTACTAGATCGCTCTGGGTAGTTAGCTGTAAATCTGTAGTTGGATTAATGATCACCAACTGATTTCCATTATTAGGATTAGACGCAGGACGATTCCCACCACTGAGGATTGTCCCCAAAATCCCTTCCAAATTAAATCCGCCACCGCCACCCAGCACAGACCCAAGGATTGTCCGGGCAGCCGTAGAGATCACAGCATCTCCCACGCCTTGCTGACTAACTGATTCCGCTGGCTGACTGCTAACAAGCCTTGAACTAGCATTGAAAGTGTAGGCTTGATTACCGATAATCAATCGCTGCGCCACAAACTGCGCCCCCATGAATTGGCTGCCATTAAACCGAGAAGTTAGCTGCCCTTCAACTTGGCTATCCCTAGGGATGATTACCTGCCCTTGGGTATTAATAATATTATCAGCCACCAACAAAACTAGGTTTTGATTTTCCCCCGGTGTAATTACAATTTTCTGCGCCTGAGGATAGCGAACATTAATCAAGGTATTTGTGGCAATCCGGTTGCCAAAATTTTGGGGATTGTTAGCAACTGGATTAGTAGAGTTGGAGTTAGAGGGATTAGATAGATTAGGATTACTCGCAGTTCCAGTACCCGGTTGGACAATATAACGGGCAGCATTGCGATTAGTTACAGGATCAAACACGCCTTGATTCACTAATGCTTGATAGATAAAAGCCGTCACCTCTGCTCTAGTAGCTGGTTTGTTAGGATCAAAGAACTGCACATCTGGATAATTGACGACTAATCCGTTTTCCGTAGCCGCTGCCAGCCCATCAACAGCCGGTCGGGGAATCCGAGCTACATCCTGATAAACTCCCAAGACAGTTTGGGGGGTACCACGGGGAGCCAAGCCTAAGCCATTGGTAATTGCCATAACTACTTGAAGACGGGAGAGGGTATCGGTTCCTTGAATTTGGCTGGGGGGAATCGGGCGATTGTTTTGAAAATTAAAACTAGACCAATAGTTAGCCGCAGTAGTATTAAATTCTTGGTTGAGGCGGACACTGCGGTTATTGAATACTTGACTCAGCATTGAGTTAAACTGATCTCGGCTAATGGTCTGGTCTGGTTGGAAGGTGCGATCGGCAAAGCCGTTCACTAATCCTTCTTGACCTAAAGTTTGAATAAAAGGACGCGCCCAATGGTCTTGGATATCGCTAAAGGTGGCACGGGTTTGAGCCATAACTAGAGCGGGAACCGCCGTGGTTAATCCTAAAGCAACTAAAGCGATCCCACTAGTCCTACGCCCAAAAGAATTTTGAAAACCCATAGCTAATTAATCTCCCCAAAATGGTAATTTTTGATCATAAATTCCTGCTGTAGGAGGTCATTTATAAAGGTGGTTAGAAGGTTTAATTTTTCGCTCCCGGCGGGGGCAAGAATCAGGCTTTATAAATAGCCTCTAACAGCTCTTCTGATTAGACAGCATACAAGCTTAGATACAATGCCTGTATTTGAATTTACAGATTTTCTCAATAATTTGATATTAATTGACTCTCAAAGGACTTACACACTGTGAATAAATTATCTAGGATTCTGGAGGTTGTGGCGGGCTTGAGGGTCATCGAAGCCCACAACTTCTAATTGTGTAAATCTTGTCTAATTTGGTATTACAGCACTTTGCGTTCAAATGAGACACTCCACAAATATTGTAAAGTCATATTAATGTTAGGTTTGAGAGTGGGTGGCTGTAGCCACTCACTCTCAAACTGCTGTAAAAATCATGACCTATTTAGACTTCTTTAGTTCCTACAGATCTAGATTTTTGGGTAGTCCTAAAAAGGTAAGGATTTTAGGGCAAGGATTCCCCCCGCAGCGCGGGGGGAATCCTTGCCTATCTGGCACTAACGATTTTTGTTAGTCTGTGAAGACGGACTTTGTTCTTGTCGTTGCGGTTTCAACCGCCAGAAACTTTTCAGATTTATTTGACTTTTTGATCCTGCTGCTGTTCAAAGCCATAGATATCTCTCACAAAGTACAAAGGTCTGCCTTTGACTTCTTGGTAAATTCTGCCCAGATATTCACCAATTACGCCTAAGGTGACTAACTGAATGCCGCCGAGAAATAGCACCGCCACCATCAGGGAAGCATAGCCGGGAACATCGATGCCGAAGATGAGAGTCCGCAGAATTAGATAAGTGGCGTAGAAAACTGCGGGGAGAGCGATCGCTAACCCGACATAACTCCAAATTTTCAAAGGCATGAAGCTAAAAGAGGTGAAGCCTTCTAGGGCAAAGTTCCAGAGTTTCCAATAATTCCAGCTACTGCTACCCCGGTGGCGAGGAGGGCGATCGAACACTACGGCAGTTTGTTTATAGCCCACCCAAGAAAACAAACCCTTCATAAACCGATTTCGTTCTGGCAGTTGCCGCAAAGCTTGGACTACTCGGCGATCAAGTAACCTAAAATCCCCCGTGTTATCAGGAATGACAACTTCACTAATCATATTTAGTACTCGATAGAAACCAAAGGCAGTCAGTCGCTTCAGCCAAGTTTCCCCAGCCCGCGATCGTCTAGTGGCATAAACCACATCGTAACCTTGCCGCCATTTCACCAACAATTCCCCAATCAATTCCGGTGGGTCTTGCAGATCCGCATCAATAATCACCACCGCTTCCCCTTGGGTATAATCCAAACCAGCACTCAGGGCAACTTCCTTGCCAAAATTCCGAGACAGATTAACTATTTTAATTTCTGGATGCTGCTGGTGATAATCCACTAAGCCCTTGAGAGTATTGTCCTTGCTGCCATCATTAATACAAATAATTTCGTAGGTCAAATCTAAGTTTTGTAAGACTCCCAACAGGCGCTGAAATAGATAGTCTAAATTTTCCTGTTCATTATAGACAGGGACAATTACAGAGATTCCGATGTTACTTGAATCCATTTATTTAGCTATTTTAGCTATCAACCAAAAACCCCCCTTTTGAAGGGGGGCAGGGGGGATAGCCCCAGAATACTCTAGACAAAATAGAACGGAGAGGGAGGGATTCGAACCCTCGGTAGGGCATTACTGTTCCTACAACAGATTAGCAATCTGCCGCTTTCGACCACTCAGCCACCTCTCCAGATTACATTTTTGTATCTTAGCACAAGGGTAGGGATTACTCAAGGAAGTTTTGGCGATTTTTCCCAATTGTCTAGGGGGTTAGCTGAAAAAATGGCTAGGTATAGAGTAATACGTACTTCATTCATAGGGTTTATGTAATTGCTTGATTTGTGGCAATTTTATTGTGATCGATTAATTTTGTTCTCCCGGTTCAACTTGGGTAGGTTGATTAGTTTCAGCGATCGTAGCTGCGGTTGCCGCAATCGTCGCCTCCACTTCAGCCACAGGCAAATCTAAGAATAGGGCAATTTGCTCTGAGGGTAATTCCATATTAAACATTCTCAGGATTGCTAATTTTTGTGCTTCAGCCTTACCTTCAGCCTTACCTTCAGCCTCTCCTTCAGCAAAAACTTCTTGATAAAATCTGGTTTGTTTCAAGTCACTCATCATAAACATCGTCGCCATCTCCTCAAAGTCCTATTTTCTGGGGTGCTAACTACTAGGATGAATCCCTCGATGCTGTAGTTGTTGGACGAAAAATTCTTCTAGGCTAGGACGGGCAAGATTGATTTGAATTAACTTTGCTCCCATTAAACGCAGACTCGCCAAAAATTCCTGTGGCTCTCCTTGGAGATGGCCAAACCAGAAGTCATCTTCAAAGCTGAGGTCGGGAACCCAGCGCCGAAGGACTTCTAAGTTGCCATTACTGCCCTTGACTTGATAGGTGTCAGTATTGCCAAGTAGTTCATCTAGAGCACCTTCACAGATTAATTCCCCTCGATCGAGAATGCCAATACGATCGCAGATCTGCTCCACTTCACTGAGAACATGGCTATTAAAGAAAATCGTTTTCCCCTGAGCCTTCAAAGCCAAGATAATCTCCCGCAATTGATAGCGCCCCAAGGGATCCAGCCCCGACATGGGTTCATCTAAAAATATTAAGTCTGGATCATTAATCAACGCCTGAGCCATACCTATTCTTTGTAGCATCCCCTTGGAATATTGGCGGAGTTGCTTTTTCTTGGCAGTAACTAAGTCTAACCCAACGAGGTTTAATAGCTCTGGAATTCGGCGACGTTGGACAGCAGCAGGAATCTGAAATAATCCAGCGGTATACTGCAAAAACTCCCATCCCGTCAGGTAGTCGTAGAAATAGGCATTTTCTGGCAAATAACCAATTCTCTGTTTTACGTCCCTCTGTCCTAGGGGTGCTCCCAAGATTTTCCCTGTACCTCCACTGGGACGAACTATACCCACCAAGGTTTTCAGGAGAGTGGTCTTGCCAGCCCCATTTTGTCCTAATAAGCCAAAGGTTTCTCCTTGGTACACCGTCAAAGTACAGCTTTTTAGAGATTCGATCGCTTGATTCATAAAAAAGCCAGTGCGGTAAACCTTCCGCAATTGCTGAACCTGCACGGCGGGTACTTGGTCTGTATTCAGATTTCTTTCTTCCCCAAAGGGTAGTTCAGTTGTGGGATTCATACCTAAATTGTGGCTTAATTTATAGATTAATCCTACCCCAAATCACCTCTTGTGGAATAACGGGTTGGCGGTTCTTCATGCAGTGAGGCATAAAAAATTGTAGGGGGGCAAGGCTTTGCGCCCTCAATGTGTACCGCAGCAAAACAAGAGTTGCGATATCAGCAAATGTTCATGCTACCCAGAGATTGCGGGCAAACCGGAGGGCAAAGGTTGCCAGCACCAAGCCAAACCAACTGAGGATCACATAGCCCCACTTGGGGCGCTCCGAGAGCCAGAGACCGAGGGCGATCGAAAGAGAGACGATCCCGTAGCTAATTCGGTTCACCGAAATAGTGCTGCCGGAAGCAAAAATCAGCCCCAATCCACAAAAACCATAGGTCATCACTGCCAAGCTCAATTTATGGCGGAGATGCCAGAGCAGGTAAGCCCCGCCTAGACTCATGAGAATATTAATAAAAGCATCGCCGCCCAACAGCCAAAGAACCAATCCCAAACCCAGATAGCCATAGCCTAGGTTGGTGACAGAAAAGCGGTGACGGTTGAACCAGAGGGCAATTCCGGCTAAACATACGCCGATAAAGACGATAGGAGGGAGGGGATTCACGAGAGCTTGGGCTTTCCAGTTGTCCCAGCCGATGATGATTTCCATGAACATATGCAGCCAACCATTGCGATCGAACCCTAGTTCTGGTCGCCAACTCCTTTGGGCAATAAAAAATGCTAGGGGTTCCCGAAATTTTACCCAGCAGAATAGGCTAAAAGCCCCGATCCCCATGACAGTGCCGAGACTAGCGGCGATCGCTGCCAAACCTCTTTTTTCCTTGAAAGATGTCAATAACAAAGCCGGAATCAGTGCCACCCCCGTGGGACGAGTTGCCGTTGCCAAAGCCCCCCAGAAAGCCGTACTTGGGTATTTGCGACTTTCAAAACTCCACAGGGACATAGTACTGACAAATAGATATAGCCCCTCGGTGTAGATCACCGAGCCGTAGAGGGAAAGGGGACACAAAGCCAACACCGCCACAATCCATCTAGCTGCCTTTACTCCTTGCTGGGCTTTCATCCAGTAGAAGAGAGCAATCATCGTTCCCAAAAAAGCCCCATTGTTAATCAATACCGCCCCGACTCGGAATTTAACTCCCAGTAGCATTAATCCCTTTGCTAGCAGGGGATAGAGAGGGAAAAAAGCCACAGAATTGTGCTGCTTGCCATCGATCGCAAACCGATACCCTTTCTGGGCAATCTCCCGATAAAAATCACTATCCCAAGCCGCAAAAACACTCCAATCTCCATAGACTGGAGCCACATCTGGGGGTACTGGCAGCAGGGGCGCAATCCCCAGCATAATCACCAGAATGAACAATCGACTCCCAAACCACAGGGAGAATAGGAAAAATATATCTGGATAGGAATGCCACAACTTGGCAATTTTTTGGAAGATTGAGGAGGAAGGGATAGCTTTTTCTGGTGCTAGAGGAGCGTTACTAGAAGATGATTTTTCGTCGGCAGTCATGTTGATGGGGTTTGTTAGTCAAACATTTCGGCTAGTTCTTCTGTGGAAGTACCCAAAATCCTGGCCAGACTGTTCATTTCGTTATCTGAGAAGCCGTCTCTGACTTCGGTTAATTCCTTGGCAGTTTTTCCCAAAATCCGGGCGATCGCTTGAACTTGGGTATCTGAAACATCCTTACCGTTAAATATACCGATTAATTCCTTAGGAGAGAGACGATAGGAATTGCAAAACCTAGCAAACTCTTGGTTGCTAATATCCAGTTCTCGTTGTCTGTCGCGCAGCAGAAAGGCGATCGCTCGGCTACCATGCTCAGGACGCTTAGCATTTTCTAAGTACTTGCGCATTAACTTATTCACCTGACTAGAATTACCACCAGAGCGTTTCACGAGGTCACTACAGACCATCTGTAATGCCTTATTCAGGGTTTCGTTTTGTTCCCGCAGGGATTCAGCTTCATTGAGAGCTTCGACAATCTTGGCGGCAAATTCTTGGGTGCAATAGCCCACATCCATCTCTTCGTAAGAAATGGCAATGTAGGAGCGATAAGCATCGAATTGCAACCGTGACGATCGATTATTTTGCTTCATAAAACCAACTGTATTAGTCCAACACCTTGATGTAAAAGCACTTTGGGTTTATTGTGCCGAAATATTACTTCCTTAGGATTCCACTGGATGCGTAAATTTTGACCTTTACCACCCTCCCTTTAACTATTTATAACTATAATCGAGAAATGGCAACTGATTAACTATCTTGATTTCAGCAATAATAGCAGTGATTGGAGCCGGAGTTTGTTTACGTAGATATACTAATGACCTTAAGTATAAATTACCTGAGCTGGAATTTCTCCTAAAATCATGAGTGAACCAACCAATAAACTATCAAGGATAGATACCGCCTCATCTCCTCTCAAGATAGAACTCTCCCCTCAGTTAACTAACCATGAACAAACCCACGATCAGACTTATGAACAGACCTATAACCAACCGGCTGTCATTGGTGGGGGAATGCCAGTAATTACCTACTGGGCAGCAAAAACTCTTCAGCCCAAGGGGGCATTGCTGTGGAAAACCCTGAACCATAAAAGTGCTTGTCTTTCGTGCGCTTGGGGAACTGGGGGACAAAAGGGGGGATTTCGTAACGAAGATGAGGAACCTTTACAGCGCTGTGCCAAAAGTGTGGAGGCGATCGCCTCTGAACTGATGGATGGCATTCCCCAAGATTTTTTTACTAGATATCTGATCGCTGAACTTCAGCAACTTAGCTCCCTAGAAGCCGATCGGTTGGGTCGGCTGAGTTTTCCGGTGATCCTCAGGGAGGGGAGCGATCGCTACGAAAGAATTAGTTGGGATGAAGTATATGAGTTAATGACCACGGCTTTTCAAAAACCTCCAGAGCGGTTGGCTTCCTACAGCTCTGGGCGATCGTCCAATGAAGCCGCCTATTTATTGCAACTCATGCTCCGGGCGTTGGGTTCCAATAACCTTGCCGACTGCTCTGATCTTTGTCACTCGGCTTCCACTGTGGGCTTAAAGCAAATGTTTGGTTCAGGGACTTCCATGGTTAGTCTCCAAGATATTAAACAGGCAGATTGTCTAGTCCTGATTGGTTCCAATGCCCCCGCCAATCATCCCCGCTTGCTCAATGAACTGATCCAACTCCGAGACCGGGGCGGCAAAGTAATTGTGGTGAATCCAATTCAGGAAGCTGGATTAGTTAAATTTGCCTCCCCCGCCTATCCCCTCAAATCCTTCATCCCCGGCTCAGAGATTGCCTCTGTTTATCTCCAACCCATCTCTGGCAGTGACGTGGCTTTGTTTGTGGGCATCCAAAAATCTCTATTAGATCAGGGTTTAGTTAACCATGATTTTCTGGAAGCATATACCACTGGCTGGGAGGAAGTTTTGGAGCAGGCGGCTCATACCAGTTGGTCAGAGATTACCCAAACCTGTGGGGTGGCGCAGGAGGCGATCGCCACTGCTGCCCAAATTATCGGCACTTCCTCAAAGGTAGTCTTCGCTTGGGCTATGGGTATTACCCAGCAGAAAAATGGGGTGGATAATGTCTATAGCATTGCCAATACCGCCCTGATTACAGGGAATGCGGGGAAACCCGGTGCCGGAACCATGCCGATCCGGGGGCATTCTAACGTGCAGGGTTTTGGCTCGATGGGGGTGACGATTCGCCTGAAGGAAGAAATTCGTCAAGCTTTAGAGAAACTCCTAGGCAAACCTCTGAGTCGAGTGCAAGGTTATGATACTAGAGCTTTGATCGAGGCGGCAGATGATCACCAAATTGATACTCTCCTGTGTTTAGGAGGCAATTTGTATGGAGCCAACCCCGACTCAACTCAAGCAAAAAGAGCCTTGAGTAATATTAATACAGTAATCTATGTCGCTACCAAACCTAATCTGGGGCATTTTCATGGCTTGGCAAAACAAAACACCCTGATCCTGCCTGTATTTACTCGGTTTGAAAATCCCCACAAAACTACTACCGAATCTGGTAATAACTTTGTCCGCCTCAACGATCCCGGCTCATCCCACCTGACGGGCAAGCCTGATGTAGATTTAATCTCTGAAATAGAATTACTCACAGAACTTGCCCATCGGTTACATGGAAACAGCCCCATTAATTGGCGGCAGTTGCAGGATACCCAGTATGTCCGACAGCTAATTGCCCAAACCATTCCCGGCTATGCCGCGATCGGCGATCTTGATGTCACTAAAGTAGAATTCACTATCAGCGATCGAGTCTTCCATACCCCAGAATTCCCTACTCCAGACAAACGGGCAACTATGTTTCCCACCCCCCTGCCAGACTTAACTTTACCCACTTGGCAAGATTTTGGGCTACCAGAAACCAGTCAGGGAATTATTTTGGCTCTAGGCACAGGCAGGAGCTATTCTCAACACAATACGGTGGTCTATAAAGAAGGGGATTATTATCGAGGAATGCCCCATCGGAACTGTATCTTGATGAATCAAGCCGATGCGGAAACCAGTGGTTTATGGCAACACCAACGAGTTACCGTCCGGGGTGATGCCGGAGCTTTAGAGCAGGTGGAGATTATCTACGGAGCGATTCGCCGGGGATCCGCCTTGATGTTCTATCCCGAAGTCAATATTATTTTCACTGCTCAGATTGATCGCCGCTGTGGAACTCCCGCCTATAAAAGAGTCCCCGTCGCCATCTACGCTCCTGTTAATGCATAAGTCCTGTAGAAAATCTATGGTAGGATGCAGAAGTTTCTGGAGTTATGAATTCTACTATTTTCTACCCTGATACTGATGGACAACCAATGGCAAACCGTAACCCAGCAGTTTGATTGGATCTTGATAATCGAACAAAATTTGGCTTGGATGTATGCAAATAATCCCCAAGTATTCGTAGCCGGAGATTTAGCTTGGTACCCGGTGGCAGGAAAACCAAGAATTGTCACCACCCCTAATGTAATGGTGGTCTTTGGCAGACCCCCCGTTAAGCGTTCTTCCTATCGGCAATGGGAAGAAAAGCAGATCGCCCCTCAGGTTGTCTTTGAAATTTTGTCTCCTAGCCACACTAGAGAAGAAATGGAGAAGAAGCTCTTGTTCTTCGATCGCTATGGTGTGGAAGAATATTATATCTATGACCCAGATAACCGAGACATGCGGGGTTGGCTCCGAGAAAATACTATAGAATCAGGTCTAGAGCCAATTATTGATCTCCAAAACTGGATTAGTCCCCGCCTAGAAATTAGCTTTGACCTATCGGGTGCAGAATTAGTAATCTACCGCCCCGATGGCCATCGTTTTTTTAATTACTTAGAAATTTCCCAAATGCTGGAACAGGAGAAGCAGCAGGCAGAGCTAGAATCCCAACGGGCAGAATTGGCAGCTCTCCGGGCAGAACTGGAGGCACACCGATCAGAGCTAGAATCTCAAAGGATCCTAGAAGCACAGCAGAGGGCTAGGCAAGAGCAGGAGCGATCGCAATTGTTGGAGGCAGAACTCCAGCGTTACCGAGAACGCTTCGGTAATCTGCCATCCTAATTTATCGCCCTTTGAGAGCCTTAGTAAAGTTCTGGCGATAGGATTTATTTGCCACTAGCAGAGCAGGCCAGAGAAAAGATAAGATCAGCTTATTAGGCAAATTAGGGCTGAAACTGGTTTGCTCAAATCCTCTCCAAAACCTCCAAACTCCATAGCCATAGATACCAATCAAAGCAAATAATAAGATTTTTGACATAAAGCAATTCTCCCGAGAACGATAGAAGAGTATTAGTGAAATTTACAGAACTTCAGAAAGTGCAAAAATTAGAGACAAATAAGATATAACAGCTTTAGAATACAAAATGAGAAGTTAATTAATAGCTATTTATCAGACCTGTTTTTTTGCACCATCGGGGTAAGCAAAAGTCAGACCTTCCAGCTACTAGATCAATAACTTCTTGCAGTTATACCTAATTATTATAGTTTATCCATATTTCAGTTACTTCATCAAGGAGGATAGCTGTCACCAAGCAGGTTATGTTGTAAAACCCTTACGGAGTGATGGTTTTACAAGCATTTCCAACCCCTTGATAGTTATTATCTCTGTGACAAGACTAGCTAATTTGGGGTAACTTTTTTTCTGGGTAATTTTTTTTCAGTGCAGGCTAAGGCAACACCAACCCTATACATAACCCTATACATAACCCTATACATAAGGAGGAGACATGCCATGCGAGCAGTATTAATGGCTGGTGGTTCGGGAACGAGGCTCCGTCCTCTGACCTGTGATCTACCAAAGCCGATGGTGCCGATTCTCAATCGCCCGATCGCTGAACATATTATCAACCTCCTGAAAAGACATAAAATCACCGAAATTATTGCCACCCTCCACTACTTGCCAGATCTCCTCCGGGATTATTTTCAAGATGGTAGCGACTTTGGTGTCAGAATTACCTACGCCGTCGAAGAAGACCAGCCTCTAGGTACCGCAGGTTGTGTGAAGAATACCGCAGAACTGCTAAATAGTACCTTTTTAGTAATCAGTGGCGATAGTATTACGGATTTTAATTTAACCGAAGCGATCGCCTTTCACTATGCCAAGGGAGCCAAGGCCACCATTATCCTCACCAAAGTCCCCAATCCTTTGGAGTTTGGTGTAGTCATCACCGATGAGAATCACCACATCCGCCGCTTTTTAGAGAAACCTTCCCCCGGAGAAATCTTTTCCGATACCGTAAATACGGGAATTTATATTCTGGAGCCGGAGGTGTTGGATTACCTGCCATCAGATGTGGAATGTGATTTCTCCAAAGACCTATTTCCCCTGTTGCTAGAAAAGGGTGAACCCATGTATGGCTACGTGGCGGAGGGTTACTGGTGCGATGTGGGCAACCTAGACACCTATCGAGAGAGCCAGTACGATGCCCTGCAAAAAAAAGTCAACCTAGACTTTGCCTATGCTGAATGGCAGGAGCAGGTGTGGATTGGGCAGAATACTCAAATTGACCCCACAGTGGAATTAGTTCCCCCCTGTTTAATTGGCAATAACTGCCGGATTATGGGACGAGTGAAAATCGAAGGCGGAACGGTGGTGGGAGATAACGTCACCATTGGCGTAGATGCCGACTTGAAACGTCCAATTATTTGTAATGGGGTGATTATTGGGGATGAGGTGAATTTAAGCGGTTGTGTGCTGGGGCGGGGAGCAAGGGTCGATCGCCGTGCCCATGTCCTAGAAGGCGCTGTGGTGGGTTCCCTTTCTACCGTAGGCGAAGAATCCCAGATTAGCCCCAATGTCCGAGTCTGGCCTAGCAAAAACATCGAGGCAGGGGCAACGCTGCATACTAATCTGATCTGGGGACACACTGCCCATCGGAATCTCTTCGGGCAGCGGGGGGTACAAGGTCTGGCAAATATTGATGTTACACCGACCTTTGCTGTGAAGTTGGGCGAGGCATACGGCTCCACCCTGAAACCAAATTCTACGGTGATTGTCTCCCGTGACCAGCGGAGTATTTCTCGGATGGTCTCTAGATCTTTGATTGCTGGGTTGATGTCGGTGGGGATCAATATCCAAAACCTTGAAGCGACGGCGATTCCCCTTTCCCGTACCGTCGTGCCTAAATTTGGCGTGGCGGGGGGCATCCATGTCCGGGTACATCCCGATCGTCCAGACTATATTTTGATAGAAATCTTTGACTCCCAAGGGATTAATATTTCTAAATCCCAAGAGAAAAAAATTGAAGGGGCATACTTCAAAGAAGAACTTCGCCGGGCGCAGATCCATGAAATTGGCGAAGTTAGCTACGCTGGCTCCGGCTCGGTAATTGATATTTACAGCAAAAGTTTCCAAAAGCACCTGAATATTGAAGCAATTCGCCACAGTGGCTCCAAGGTGGTTATTGACTATGGTTATGGGGTTTCGGGGGCGATTCTGCCTTTATTACTGGGGAAATTTGGCTGTGATGCCGTGGTCTTAAACGCCAGTCTGAATCAGGTGGGTTTATCCAATGAAGAAAAAGAAGAGTTGTTAGTCCAGTTGGGGGAAGTGGTTAAGGCACTCAAGGCAAATTTCGGGGTGCAAGTTGCCGCCAATGGGGAGCAGTTGATTTTGGTGGATGAGTTGGGCTATGCGGTGCGGGGAGAAATGCTGACGGGGCTGATGGTGAATATCATGCTGACAGCTAGTCCCCGCAGTTCGGTCGTGGTTCCGGTGCAGGCTTCTTCGGCGATCGAGGAAATTGCCGATCGCCACAATGGCCGGGTGATCCGGACCAAATCTAACCCCACTGCCCTGATGGAGGCTTCCCAGACTAATCCGAATGTTGTCTTAGGCGGCAGCGGTTCCATGGGGTTCATTTTTCCCCAACTCCATCCCGGCTTTGATGCCATGTTCTGTATTGCCAAACTGATTGAAATGCTGATGGTGCAGGAGCGATCTCTGGCTCAAATTCGTGCCGAACTACCCTTAGTTACTCACAAATCAGAAACTGTCCGTTGTCCTTGGAATATCAAGGGTTCACTGATGCGGCATTTAATTGAAATTCATGCTTCTAAAAACTTAGAACTCATTGATGGGGTAAAAATTTATTTTCCATCTCCACCATCGGTAGGTTTTAATCACGAAAGCAGTAGAACTACCTCATCTCGACAAGATGCTATGACTCCATCTCGGCAAGACTCAATACCTGCTGGATTCAACATATCTGCTTTGCGAGAAGATGCCGTAACCCCACTGCGATCGATGTCTGTAACTCCTCCCCACGGGGATAGAGACCACTGGGTGTTGATTTTGCCAGATGCTGGGGAACCAATGGTCCATATTTTCACCAATGGCACGGATGCTCGCTGGGTAAATTCTATCTTGGCGGATTATACTGCCCATGTAAAAGAGTTCGTAGCTCAAGAGTTGCGTTAATAATATTGCGTTAATAATAAAATTTGCCTATCCATACCTATCTATAGCCATGCTTGAAACCAATGAGACTATACTTTTAGCCACTGGATTACGGTACTCTTAATACATAACGTGAATTTGGAACGTGAATTTGGGTTAAGCCGGAACCCTCCCCCTAGCCCTCTCCCCTTTTGGGAGAGGGAACAAGAAAATTTAGTCTTGCTTCCCTTCTCCCCTTGACGGAGTATCGCCGATTTATTCAGCACGGTAAGTCCGTCGTGGACTAAGGGAATAGGGATATTATTATTTTTAACTCGGATTTGGTATCACCCTTCAAAGATGGGTGAAATCACTAAGGATCGTGATATCAAGACGATCGATCCCTTCTAAACTCATAGTACAATTGTTTTACTCATATCTAGGAGATGACTAGCCCATGAATAGCTGTATTTTAATGGCACAGATTATTAAAGAGCCAGAACTGCGCTATACCACAGATAATCAATTGCCTACATCCCAAATGTTAGTTCAGTTTCCTGCTCTAAAGCCAGAAGATAGCCCCGCAACTCTTCGGGTTGTGGGTTGGGGAGATCTGGCAACAGAAATTAAAGAGAATTTCCACGAAGGGGATCAGGTAATTATTCAAGGGCGGCTGCAAATGAACTCGATCGATCGCCCCGAAGGTTTCAAGGAAAAACGAGCCGAGCTGAGTGTCTCTAAAATATATAAAGTCGGTGAAACAACTGGTTTTAGTGCTAATCCACCTAATTCTAGCCCCACCCCAGTAACGACAACACCCATCTCTGCCCCATCTACCTATAAACCCACCCCTGAGAGAACTGCCCCAGAGCCAGACCTAGATGACATTCCCTTTTAGAGGCCATTTATAAAGTGGCTAGAAGGTCTAATTTTGCTACCCCTCTTGGATAGCAAAATTAGACTTGATAAATAGCCTCTTAGGGAAGCAATGCAAATGATTAATTGGATGAAGACCTACGGATTTGGTAGTTGTTGCCGGCGCAGACCCAGGACAACTACCGGGCGATCGCCATATCTCTAAGGTTTAGTTTTGACGCTTATTGGCCCATTAACTATGGTTTGGCAGGCCAGGCGATAGCTGTCAGGCTTCTTCTTGAGCTTGCGGGTTTCAAACTCGGTTCGAGGAGAAAGATTTTCTATGCCCTCAACAATTTCTACTATGCAAGTCCCACACTGACCATAGCCCCCGCAATTCATCATCTTGCCCGTAAAAGTATAGATATCAATGCGGTTTTGGATAGCCTTCTCCCGCAAATTGGCTCCATCCGCCGCGATTATTTCTTGATTTTCTTTGACAAACGTTATGTTGGCCATAGGGTATTTTTACTTGTAGTTAATTTATTTATGTAGAACTTACAGCAGTTTGAGAGTGGGTGGCTACAGCCACCCACTTGGCAATGCGTAAGTCCTAATTATTTTTGATTTACATTGATTAGCAGATATTAATAAATTTTAACAAAAATTGCTCCCAACTCATTTCCCATTTAATTACCAGAGTTATGGCAACCGCCAAAGGTTTTTAGGATGGAACCATCATTTTGCAGTGGTTCCATAACATCACCGGCTTGGCGAGGACTGGAGAACTTTCCTCTAACCAAGGTTTAAGCCCAGCCATGTTAGCCTATATATAATATAAGTTGATACTACCCGTAATCTTTCCTATGATCGGGTTTCAGCATCTGAAAAACTCTATGTTTAAGTCAAACCCTATTTCCTTTCGGCGAATTCTTCTATCGAGGATTCTCCTGTTACTAGTGCCAGTTTTGCTTTCAGGGGTTTATGTCACCTATCGCAAAGCCCGCTCTGGTTTATTGGAAACTTCTAGACAAAATGTCAAAGAGAGTGCCATTAGGGAAGGGGAAAGACTAATTGACCATATCAATGCCCTAGAGGCTAATCTCCTGACTGCGAGTACAGCGACAGTGTGGCAGGAGACACCCCTAAAAGATGCTCAGAAATTTCTTTCCCAACTCCAACACAAATTACCGACGGATGTTCAATGTGTTCAGATTAGTAGTACTTTGAACCAAAATATTGTAGCCAGTACCTGTGGGAATCAACCCCTCGTGATTGTGCCGACAAATTTTTGGGCACCTCAAAAGGAATCTACTTTTCTTAGGGATCAAAAACTTTATGTGACAACTGTTCAGCCTTCTGCTCAGCCCAAATCACCGCAAGACCAACCTGTGCTAGAAGAACTGCAATCTCCTCAACTTTATTTAACTTTTAGTGTGCCAATCTATGATCGCCAAGGCAAGCTAAATCAACTTCTCCACGTGAAAACCTCCCTTCTCAAGGACAGATCTTCCACCCTCATCAAGCCTCCTAGTACGGTGATTATTAGCCAAGAGGGAATTATTTTAGCCCATCCTAATCCCAGCATTGTCGGCAAAAATATTCAGCAAATGCCAGATGCAGATAGATTAAAAAGCATTCTCAGAAATGCCTTAAGTAACCAACAAAATTTCTTGCATTTGTTCTCTTTTTCAGCCCCTGGTCAGGAGTTATTGACAGGCTACACTGCTATCCCTAGCCCAGTTACCAGAAATACTGAGCAACAGTGGGTAATTCTGGCGATTACGCCCCTTGATACCGCCTTAGCTGGAATGTTGGAAATTCAACAAATACTGTTAGTGTTTACCCTCGCTTTGTTGATGGCGGGCATTTGTGCGGCAATGTACATTGCCACGGCCTTGGCGCGTCCCATCGAGCAACTCCGGGACTATGCCCTGCATTCTCAACCCCATTCCTTGTCTTCGTTGCGATCGCAGGATTTCCAAATTAGAGAGTTTGGTCAACTCTCCCAAGCCCTCCAGAGTATGGTGGAAAGATTAACTCGTTGGGCTGAGGAGTTGGAGACAGCATGGAAGGAAGCGATCGAAGCCAATCGCCTCAAAAGCGAATTTCTGGCTACTACTTCCCATGAACTGAGAACTCCCCTGAATGCCATTATTGGTTGTCTGCGCCTTGTCGAAGATGGGCTTTGTGACGATCGCGATGAAGAGATCGAACTATTGCAAAAAGCTGATCAAGCAGCCGTGAATTTATTAAAAATCATTGATGATTTATTAGACTTTGCCAAAATCGAAGCCGGGAATTTGACCGTAGACATGGCACCCTTAGACTTAAATCAACTGCTCAAGGAAGTTATTGATTTACAACTGCCCGACTTGACCGCCAAGGGATTAAATCTAGTTCCTCCAGAGTTTGCCGATCAAGTTACCGTCCGGGGCGATCGAGAAAAGCTCCAACAAGTATTTATCAATCTCCTCAGCAACGCCATTAAATTTACCGATCAAGGCAGCATTACTATTTCTATGTATCCAGAGGGAAGCCACCCCTCAAAAACTGCCGAATTGTATCCTCCAGCCCCCACTCGTACCCAAAATCTCCTAGAAAATAAACCGGACGTTATTATCATTGAATTTCAAGATACGGGCATCGGCATTCCCCTAGACAACCAGAGCAAATTATTTCGTCCTTTTGTGATGGCGGATGGGAGTAGCACGCGGAAGTTTGGCGGGACTGGCTTAGGATTGGCGATCTCTCGCAACTTAATAGAAATGATGGGGGGAAGCATTCAACTTTCTAGCCCCGGCGAAGGTCTTGGCACAACCGTCCAAGTAATTTTACCCGCCCTGAATATCCACCCCATATCTCTTGAATTTGCTGGCAAGTCATGATTTGCATAACTATCCTAGTGATCGCTGTAGCAGTCCTGAATAGGTTGAAAACGGCTCCCCCAGAGGGGGAGCCGTTTTCAACCTCCTCTAGAATTTCTAAATCAATTAGGATTGCTATATAATCAATAAAAAATAGAAATAAAAATAGAATTTGAGGCTAGACTATGACATCCTATGCTGCTGCTTCTGCTAGAGCCGAAATGGGAGAACTGCGCCGATTAAAAACTCTTCTCCCCCCAGAATTACAAAGTTGGGTACTCGTAGAAGGAACTACAGAGGTCAACCCGACCCTAATTCGTTCTGAGGAAGTAGGCAAAGATGAAGTGGAAATTCAGATTGATCTCATTAAGTGGGATCAGTTGGCCTTGGATCAACGCAACCTGTTGTTTTGGCATGAAGTGGCTCGGATTCAGAATGATACAGTACCCAAGGAAGGGTGGGAAATGGCAGCTCTAGCAATCGGCTTAGGAGGGGCTGTAGGAGAGTTATGGGTGCAGGATGGATTATTATTGGTGCTGGCTTTGGGTTTATGCGGATTTTCTGGATTTCGCATGTACCAAAGGAATAATGGCAGTAAAGTACTAAGAGAAGCTACCGAGGCAGATGAGAAGTCGATCGCCCTAGCTACTCGCTTTGGCTATACCCTACCCAATGCCTACAAGAGTCTGGCTAGTGCCCTGAAAACCCTTGTAGAAATGACTCCTAGCAAAGGACAGCGGCAGAGATATGAAGCTCGCCTACAAGCCTTGAAGCGGAGTGCGGCGAAAGCCAAGGCGAGGACTCAAGGGAGCCGCGAGGTTTTAGAATAAGCACTGAGCATCAGGGTCAATCTTTATTCGCTCAATTATAAATTTAGCGTTGCCTAGCAATATCGCTATTTCTAATGACTAATCCCTTAGTCAACCAATAATTACTGACCTAATCACTACTAACTGAATAACTACATACTCAAGTTATGGTAGAGCCAACTTCCCCTAGAGAATTCCCCCTCAAGATGACCAGCCAAGGGGTAGTCATGAAACTTCCTCCAAAACTTACAGTGCTGGAGGCGGTTCCGTTCAAATTAGCCTATCAAAAAATTGTCCAAGCCAGTCCTCCACCAGCACAGATTATTCTTGATTGGAGTGAGACTACTTTTATTGATAGCAGTGGCATTGGAGCTTTAGTTGCCAACATTAAACACACTAGAGAAAAACAAGTATCTCTGACCCTGAAAAACGTCCATCCCCAAGTGATGGCGGTATTTTCTATGACTGGCTTAGACAAAATTCTGGATATTGAAGTGGTAGTGGAGCATCAAGAAGTGATCGCCCGTGTGCCAGAAGTACAGCCACCGGCAACCCATCCCTCTATTCGCTCTTGGGTGAAGCGACTGATTGATATTGTCGGTAGTATTGTCGGGTTGTTGATTACGGGGGCTTTATTTATTCCGATCGCGATCGCCATCCGCCTAGATAGCCCCGGTCCGATCCTCTTTGGCCAAGCCCGCTGCGGCTGGATGGGGAAACGATTTTTCATGTGGAAGTTCCGTTCTATGTATAGCGATGCCGAAGCCAGAAGAGCCGAAGTCCCCAATCAAGCCACTGGGGCATTTTTTAAGAATGACCAAGACCCAAGGATTACCAAGGTCGGCCGCTTCTTACGCAAAACCAGTCTGGATGAATTGCCTCAGTTTTGGAATGTCCTCCGGGGAGAGATGAGTTTGGTTGGCAGTAGACCTTCAGTACTTTACGAATTAGACTACTATGAGGTTCCAGAATGGCAGCGGTTAGATGTCAAACCGGGAATGACCGGAGAGTGGCAAGTGCATGGGCGATCAAAAATTCGCAATTTTGAGGATGTGATCGAACTAGACCTCCGCTACCAAAGGAATTGGAGTCTGATGTACGATTTCAAGTTAATTTTCAAAACTATTATGATTTTATTTAATAGAGATAGTGGTGCTGTTTAGCTATCCCTAGTTTATTGTTAATGCCAGAACAAATGCCCCTTAAGGAATCCTGTATTCAGGTAACTACCGACTTAAATGCTTTGACCGATGTGCTGCAATGGTTTGACCAATTTGAACTGCCGCCTCTGTCTAAGGATTTTTTGTGGCAATGCCGGGTTGTCCTCACAGAAGGTTTTACCAATGCTGTCCGCCATGCCCATTGTCATCTGCCCAGCAGTACAACAATCGACTTGGAAATGAAATTATTTACAGACTATCTAGAAATCAAGATTTGGGATCAGGGAGAACTTTTTGACTGGGAAGGAACTCTAGTGGCAATTTCTCAAGAAGAAGTTGATCCTCTAGAAAAAGAAGGGGGAAGGGGCTTGATGTTTATCAAACAGCTCACTGATTATGTGGGATACGATCGCTTCTTAGACAAAAAAAACTGTCTCACCCTCCACAAAAAGCTCCATTAATTGTTGTTAGGGGCGCAAGGACTTGCGCCCCTACTAGGCCTACGACATTTACATACAGCAGTTTGAGAGTGGGTGGCTACAGCTACCCACTCTCAAACCCAACTTTGATAGGACTTTCAATATTTGTGGCGTGTCTCATTTGAACGCAAAGTGCTGTAAGTTCTGTAGGGATTTAATTTTATCACGGAGACATTTTTTGTGGCTGAAGGAAGAAAACCGGGTAAATCCTTTGCAGGGATTGCGGGAATTGTCGCGGTAGCAACTATCATCAGTAAGGTGTTTGGCTTGTTCCGCCAACAGGCGATCGCTGCGGCTTTTGGAGTCGGCGTAGTTGCCAACTCCTATGGCTATGCCTACGTGATCCCCGGTTTTTTGTTAATCCTCTTGGGGGGTATTAACGGTCCCTTTCATAGTGCCTTAGTCAGTATTTTATCGAAGCGGAATCAAGAGGATGCCGCTCCCGTCGTGGAAACCGTTAGCACCCTAGTTACCTGCGCTTTACTGTTAGTGAGTGTGTTATTAGTAATCTTTGCTGGAAACTTAACAGATCTAGTTGCTCCCGGTCTAGGGAGAACTCCGGCTGGAGCAATAGAAAGAAGTCTGGCGATTCAGCAGTTGCAGATCATGGCTCCCATGGCAATTTTAGCTGGCTTGATTGGGATTGGTTTTGGTACTCTCAACGCCGCAGACCAGTATTGGCTCCCCGCCGTTAGCCCGATCTTTTCTAGCTTGGCAGTAATTGTGGGCATTGGGGGCATCGCTTGGCAGTTGGGGGATAAGATCAGCACCCCTGAGTATGCCCAACTAGGAGGGATAATCCTGGCTGGCACAACTCTAGCTGGAGCAGTTTTGCAATGGCTAGTCCAACTGTGGGCACAGTGGCGGAGCGGGTTAACCAAGATTCGACTCCGGTTTGATTGGCGACTGCCAGGGGTCAAGGAAGCGATCGCGATCATTCTGCCTGCCACCTTCTCTTCGGGAATGCTGCAAATTAATGTCTACACCGACCTATTTTTTGCCTCAGCAATTCCCCATGCCGCCGCAGTTCTAGGCTATGCCGGACTATTGGTGAATACTCCCCTAGGATTGGTTTCCAATATTATCTTGGTTCCCCTGATGCCAGTCTTATCCAAGCTGACAGCCCCAGAGAATTGGCAGGAACTAAAGCAAAGAATTCGTCAAGGTTTGCTCTTAACCGCCTTGACCATGCTGCCCATCAGTGCCTTGATGATTACCCTCGCCATCCCTATAGTCCGGATTGTCTACGAGCGCCAAGCCTTTGACACTAAAGCATCGATGCTAGTTGCCCCAGTTTTAGTTGCCTACGGCATTGGTATGTTTGTCTATCTGGGGCGAGATGTGTTGGTACGGGTTTTTTATGCCCTAGAGGATGGAGATACGCCCTTTAAGGTTAGTGTGTTGAATATTTTCCTCAATGCCCTGTTTGACTTTCTCTTGGTGCAAATTTGGGGAACTGTGGGGATTGTTTTAGCCACGGTCTTAGTCAATGTCATTTCGATGGTGATGTTTTTATATCTCCTGAATAAAAAGCTCCGGGGTCTGCCGCTGCTAGATTGGAGTTTACCTCTGCTGGGGATTACGGCAGCTAGTGTAGTCTGCGGTTTAGTCAGTTGGGGGATTAGTTGGGGGACTCAGCAAGTATGGGGGAATGAAGGTTTAGGCATCCAGTTCATAGAAATCACGGCGGCTAGCATCGGTGGACTTTTGGCTTTTACGTTGATTGTGACTAGATTAAATTTGCCAGAGGTGGATCTGCTGGGGGCAAGACTGCGGGAAAAACTGCCTTGGTAGGTATTTCGATCGTACTTGGGCAGTGCGTAATTCCTAAATCCAACGTAAATTCTGGTTAAGGGCTTTTTGAGGAGTGGCGCAATGCGCCGCCCCTCAAAAAGCCCTATTTTGCGTGCGCGAAGCGCACGCAAAATAGGAAACTTTAGCTTATGCCGAACTAGCGTTAAATCTAAATTCTTATTTCGGCAAGAAGTCTAATGATCTAGGATGGAGTTGGGGATAAAATAAAATCTAATTAGACTAATTAGTCCCAACCTCAGAGGCTATTTATAAAGTCTGATTTTTCGTCCCCAGTGGGGGCAAAAAATCAAACCTTCTCGCCAATTTATAAATGACCTCTCAATCAAACATCAGACTTACGCATTTGGAGTTTTTGCGGGCTGAGCGTAGCCGAAGCCCACAAAAACTCCAAAAAACCAGATAATTCGTTGTTAGTGCGTAAATCCTAAATAATCTAAATTTATAGAAATAGCCGTGAATCAAAATATTCCTAAAATAATTCAACTGAAACTGCCTAGCCTGATGCCTTGGCTGATTCTGCTAGGGTTAGTTTTGCTTTCAGGCACCACTGCCTTTAAATGGTTAGCCGATGGCTTTTTGATTTTGTTGGCGATCGTAATTATTTTGCCGATCATGGGGTGGTTTGGCTTGCAGTGGTGGCTGCGCCGGAACCTAGTCGAGGCTCCCTGTCCAGTGTGTAGTTATGAATTTACTGGATTCCAAGGAACTAATTGTGTTTGCCCTAGTTGTGGCGAACCTCTCCAAGCTGAGCAGGGAAAGTTTAAACGAGTGACTCCAGCCGGCACGATCGATGTCGAAGCCGTGGAAGTAGTGGGAAAAAATCTCGAAGATTAGAGGTAAAATCAAGCTTAAACTTGGTTAGAGGCTGGCTATGATGTATTTTTAGTGCCGCCCACCTAGTAATCTAGCCAGTCATCTAATCAAATTAGGTCTTACGCGCTGTGAATAAATTATTGAGGATTCTGGGAGTTATTGCGGACTTCGACGACTCTCATTCCACAATAACTTTCAAAAATAACTTTCAAATGCGTAAGTTTTGCAAATATCTAGTAGTCTGTCAAGTGTTTTTTGAGGGGTTGAAAACCCCTCAAAAAACACACCCACAAAACTTTCTGGATGCTATAGACCCATCAACTAGTCGTTGACAGACTACTAGCCAGTAATCTAACCAGTGCTATCTACTAAGGGAACCCAACTATGAGCGATCAGCCCCCATCTCAATTAATGGCAGAACTAGAAGCTCTGCGCCAAGAAGCCCTAATTCTGAGGCGGACTAAATTGGCATTTGAGGCTCAAAACCAATTGGTGAAAGCCTTGATTTCTGTATCGCAAGCCTCCACGGGAAGGTTAATGCTGCGATCGATGCTTTTAGAAACCGTCAAAATTACCTCCAGTTTGGTAGAAGCTCAGGATAGTAGTTTATTTTTAGTTGATGAGTATGGAGTTGTGATCGAAAGTATTTTGGCTAGGGGAGCGGCAATTCGGGAAGTCAAACAAAACTTGATTGGGCAAGTTCTGGATAAGGGTTTAGCGGGCTGGGTAGTCCAAAACCATCAGGTCGGGCTAATTCCTGATACTAGGGAAGATCATCGCTGGTTAACCCTGCCCAACCAACCCTATACCGTTGGTTCTGCCCTCTGCGTTCCCATTATTCATTCCAAAAAGTTATTAGGGATTCTCACCCTGACCCACCCAGATTTTCATAAATTTGACCAAGAAGCGGCAGACCTGATGGAAATGACCGCCACTCAAATGGCTCTAGCACTGGACAATGCTCGCATGTATATGAAGGCTCAATCTCCTTCCCTCTCTTCAGTTCCTCCTGTAGAAACAGCCCCGATCGCCTCCCAAGACCTGACAAAATTAGGCGTTTATATCCTAGGCATGGATGGAAAATTCCTCTACCTGAGTAGCCAAATTGAAGAAATATTTGGCTACAGCATTCCCGAAATTCTAGAGATGAATTCTGCCCTATCGCTAGTAGCTACTGATAGCCGCAAGGAATTTTCAGATGAGTTTCAGCCATGTTTTCAGGGATACACAAGCCAAGTTAACTGCAAGTTTCATGGTAAAAGCAAAGAAGGTAGACTTCTGAGGCTAGAAATAGCAGGAAATAGAACTAAAGTCTACGGCAAGTTTGTAATTATTGGTGTGATAGGCGAAGTTTGACATCCTCATGAGAATCGGTTTTTTAGACAATATCAAGTGGGATTATCGCGTGGATAGCGTCCAGCATGTTCCCTTAGGCGGTTCTCAGTCTTCCCTGTGCTATCTGGCAGTAGCCTTAGCCAACCAGCAACATCAGGTATTTTTGTTTAATAGCTGCACCACTCCAACCGTCAGCTTGGGAGTTCAGTGTCAACCGTTGGCAGATTTATTTACCACCAAGGCACCAGAACTAGATATGCTAATTGTACTTAATCATGCCAATTGGGGGCAGAAACTCCGACAGGCATTACCTCCCAGAACCAAGTTGATCTTCTGGACAGGACACGCCGTGGATCAACCAGCGATCGCTCCCCTCCAAAACCCGGCAGAATGCCAGAGCTATGATTATTTTGTCTTTGTCAGTGAATGGCAGCGACAAAACTATCTCATCGGTCTAGATATTCATCCCCGCAAAGCTAAATTATTGCGTAATTGCATCGCCCCAGCCTTTGAGAATTTGTTTGACTCAGATTCAGCTATCATCAGCCAGAAAACCAATCCTCCAGTTATCGCCTACACCAGCACTCCCTTTCGAGGGCTAGATCTATTGCTAGAAATGTTTCCCCAGCTCCGGCAAACTATTCCCGGTTTGATTCTCAAGGTATTCTCTAGCCTGCAAGTCTATCAGATCGCAGATCAAGAAGATCCCTACAGTTGGCTCTACGAAAAATGCCGCCAGACTCCGGGAGTGGAATATATCGGCTCCGTGCCCCAAGCCCAGTTAGCGCAGGAATTGCGATCAGTCACCCTGCTAGCCTATCCCAACCACTTTGCCGAAACCTCTTGTATTTCTGTCCTAGAGGCGATGGCTAGTGGTTGCTTAGTTGTCACCAGTAATTTAGGAGCATTACCAGAAACTACAGAGGGTTTTGGGAGCTTAGTATCTGTGGGTGATGATTGGTCTATATATCAACAACGTTTTATTCAGGAAGTGCAGACTTTGTTGCAACCATCAGAGCCTTTGACTACTTCTACAGATTTTGGAAAAACTCAATATATTCAATGGCAGGTCAACTACATCAATAGATACTATAACTGGCAGCGAAGAGCCTCCGAGTGGGCTAATTGGTTACAAAACGTTTAGTTTGGTCATTATAATTATGATGAATTCCGATCTCCTAAGTATAATTTACATATAACTACTAATTAGTGACTAGGTATTAGAAACACCTCACTTGGGTGCCAACACCCATGGGATGTTCTTGGAGAGAAATTGCTATTTAGGAAATTGCTATAGTAATCCTAAATGGGTTGAGAACGGCTCCCCCGGAGGGAGAGCCGTTCTCAACCCTCTAAAATTCTAAAATCAATTAGGATCGCTATATTTAATTAATGTTTTATTAATGAGAATCAATAAACAACCATAGCAAGTTGTTCTAGCCTAGCTACAAAGAAACCGGAGTCATACAATGGAATCCTTAGCTTACATTCATAATGCGATCGCCTACGAAGACCCCACTCCCGCCCCAATAGTTACCCTATGGCAACGTTTTAACGGTCAAAAACGACCTAGTTCTGGTTGGTTAAAATTTCTCTGGATTGGTGTGATTGTTGCTGCAACAATTTCCCTAGGTGAAGCAGCCCGTGCTGCCACGATGAAAGTAAAAACTGATAATGGCTTAGGCATGAATGTCCGATCTGCACCAACAGTTAATAGTGATATTGTGGGTGGTTTAAGCGAAGGGGCTGTTATTAACGTTTCTGCAAGCGAAACTCCGGCTTGGAGCCAAATTACAGAAGGCTCTCTTGCTGGTAAGTATGTCAGTAACACTTGGCTAGTCAGTGTCGGCGCTTCTTCGGACCCGATTATTCCCGTCAGCGACCCAGCAACGGAAAAAACATATGTGATTAAAACCAATAGTGGTATCGGCGTAAAAGTGCGAGCGTTGCCTGCCACCACTAGTGTCCATGTTGGTGGTTTAGGGGAAGGAGAAAAGGTCAGTGCGAAAGCTAGTGGAACTGAGGGTTGGCTCCAAGTCACCTCTGGTGGTTACCGGGGTGGTTATGTAGCGAGTGCCTGGGCAGTTCCTAGTAGTGGATATATTGAGGCTGTTGATCCTGGTACTGGTGGTTCCTCAGGCAATTATACAGTGAGAACCAATAGTGGCATTGGAGTAGTTGTGCGATCGAGTCCTAGCAATGTCAGTGGAAATATTGGCGGCTTAGGGGAAGGCTCTGTTGTTAAGGCAACTCCGGTGGGTAATGGCTGGTTGCAAATTACTTCTGGTTCCTACGCTGGGGGTTATATTTCTGACAATTGGGCTGTGGTGGGGGGCAGTGGTAGCACAATTAATGTCAATAATCCTGACTATGGGACTGGAAACTATATTGTAGATACTAACGGCGGGGGGTTGATAGTGCGATCGGCTCCTACTACCTCTGCTCGATCTATAGGAGGACTAGGGGAAGGACAACGGGTTTCAGCCGTAGCTAGTGGCACTGCGGGCTGGCTTGTGATCAATTCCGGTTCTTATGCTGGAGGATATATCTCTAGTGCTTGGGTCACATCTGTTAGTAGTGTCGCCTCATTTTAGTTCTTAGAAATATATCGCAATCCTAAATACAGCAGTTTGTGTATGGGCGGTGACAGCCACCCATACACAAATTCAAACCGAATCAATTAAAAATGGGATATTTTACGGAAAACTGATCAAGAAACCGGAGTGAAAAAATGGAATCCTTAGCTTATATTCATCAAGCGATCGCCTATACAGACTCTAACCCTGCCCCGATCGTTACCCTGTGGCAGCATTTTAATGGTCAAAAACGCCCTAGCTCTGGCTGGCTAAAATTTCTGGGGATTAGTCTCATTGTCGCTGCCGCTATTTCTCTAGGTGAGGCAGCCCATGCAGCCACGGTGAAAGTGGCAACGAGAAGTGGAAATCTCAACGTCCGGGTTCAGCCTAATACAAATCTGGCTCCCATTGATAGCCTAGCACCGGGAACATTAGTGGAAGTAGCTGATAGTAGTATTCCCGGCTGGTATATGATTACTGCTGGCAATCTCAGGAATAACTACATTGCTAGTGCATTTACAGAGCCAGTTGGTGTGGGTGGCGATCCGATGACTCCGGGAGCTACGGGCAAAATGCGAGTCAAAACTGATAATGGCTTAGGGATAAATATCCGAGAAGCACCAAGTTTCAATAGCCAAATTAAAGGCGGCTTCAAGGAAGGAGAGATTATCACTGTTACTGCCATCGATACTCCGGGCTGGAGTCGGGTGACTGAGGGCAGTTTTGCTGGGCGCTTTGTCAATAATGACTGGTTAGTGAGTCTTGGTACGGTGGGAAACGGAACTACGCGGGAAGCCTCAGCAACGACCCCAACTGTAGAAACCAGCACCGCTCCCGAAAGAAATTATGTAATTAAAACCCCTAGTGGCAGAGGTGTCCAAGTCAGAGCATTGCCGATCGATACTAGCCAGCGGATTGCTGGTCTAGATGAAGGGGCAAGATTTACCGCCAAAGAGAGTGGCACAAGTGGCTGGCTCCAGATTACCTCTGGTAATCTTCGAGGTGGTTATATTCGAGACAGATGGGCGGTTACTCCGGTTGTTGATAGCGTTGTTAATAGCGTTGTTAATAGCTCTGAGGCTACCAACTATACAGTAAAGACTAATAATGGGGTTGGCGTGATTATCCGATCGACCCCGAATATTGCGAGTCCCAGTATTGACGGCTTGAGCGAAGGCTCGGTGGTGAGGGCGGTTCCCATTAATAGCGAATGGTTGCAACTGGTCTCTGGACCCAATGCTGGAGGGTATATTGCCCGCAGGTGGACAACGACCGGCACGATCTCAGTGATGAATCCTCGCACGGGTAATTATTTTGTCAATACAAATGTTAGTAATTTGGCAGTGCGATCGGCTCCCTGTGATACTGCTGGTACTATAGGCGAATTAGTAAGAGGGCAGAGCATCTCCGCAGTAGCCAGTGGCACCTCAGGCTGGCTAAGGATCACGGAGGGTCCCTACGCCGGAGCCTATATCTCTAGTACTTGGGTTGCGCCTACTAGCAACATCGCCTCATTTTAACTAATACAGGACTTAGAGGTCATTTAATGAACGACCCCGCCGCTTGCGGCGGGGTATCCAACTCAAGTTTTTGTATCAATGCTAACGCCCCAAGGGGCGGGGAATTTGACCCTTGATAAGATTAAATTGATAAGGTTAAAGTGGCTAGAAGGTTTAACTTTGCACCCCTGCGGGGGCGCAAAGTTAGATTTCAGAATAGCCTTTGACAAGTTTGAACATTTTCGTGGGCTGCGACGACCCTCAGCCCACAAAAAACTCCACAACTCTAGGCAATTCTTTTGTAATGATTAAGTCCCAGTAATATATAAGATGTAGTATCAAGGGTGTGGTATTAGTAATATCAAAAGTCTAATAATTACCAGTCTGCCACCGGAGGCATCTATGGCAAAACAGAATTCTGAGCAACCTGTGAATCTTTACCTTAGTGTCATTACCCTGCCAGTTATGGGTATTTTAGTTGCTGCCAAGACTCTCCAAGAGGTGGTTGTTTCCGTTGGTTTAGCTAGTGAAGAAATATTTCGGGGCGATCGCTTACCTCTCCTCAAAAAGCCTCGATCGCCCCTTCCTCCAGATTGATAAGTTACAGCAGCCTGTGCGTAGGCTGAGCGTAGTCGAAGCCAACACAAACTCAAGCCTAGTCAATATTTAAGGGAATGCAGCGTATTTTATTCACATAAAAAGTGCTGTATATTGATAAATCTTATTGATAATTTACTATTGGCTGTGCACAGTAAACCATAGGAATTGACCATAATCCCTTACAATATATTATCTTTATCCTCCTGTGAATCCGCATATGACTATATTAGTTGATTCCTTTGAACAAGAATTTACAGCGACCTCTACCTCCGATTTGTTTTTACGTCATCGCCTGCGAGTTATTGAAGATATTTGGGAACTAGTTCTCAAGCAAGAATGTGGTCAAGAACTCCTCGATCTACTCAACCGACTGCGGGATTTATCTTCCCCCGAAGGACAAGTTACAGAAGTTATCCCCACCTCCCTAGCAAAAGTCATCGAAAAGCTGGATCTAAATGATGCGATTCGCGCCTCCCGGGCCTTCGCTCTTTACTTCCAGCTAATTAATATTGTTGAACAGCACTACGAGCAAAGAGACCAACAGTTATCTCGTCGGGTTACCCATACTAATGAGATTAACCCCAAATACTTAGAATTACCCGGTACCAATAACTATAATCCTGCTGACCCTACTCCCACCAATCATCAAAATTCCCAACCACGCCAAGAGACACTACCTGAATCCCTCTCCCCTTCCCATAATCAATCTTTTTTATTTGCTAACAATAGCGATCCCGTTGCCAATCTCCTCGAAAGAAGCTGGCAGGAATCCTATTTGCCGAACCAAGATAAGGGAACTTTCCATTGGCTATTTCCCCAACTCCGACAATTGAACATGCCTCCCCAACAGATTCAGCGCTTGTTAGAGAATCTGGATATTCGTCTGGTATTTACTGCCCACCCTACGGAGATTGTTCGTCACACTATTCGCGACAAGCAGCGACGGATTGCCAAGGTCTTGCAGCAACTAGACCAAGCCGAAACAGATTTTCGCCAGTTGGGTTTAACCAATTCTTGGGAGGCACAAAACTGTTACCAGCAACTGATGGAGGAAATTCGCCTCTGGTGGCGCACCGATGAGCTACACCAATTCAAACCGAATGTTTTGGATGAAGTGGACTACGCCCTGCACTATTTCCAAGAGGTTTTATTTGATGCAATCCCGCAACTTTATCGCCGCCTGAAGCAGTCTTTGAGTGATTCTTTCCCTTGGCTCAAGCCCCCGGTGAAAAATTTCTGTCGGTTTGGTTCTTGGGTCGGCTCCGATCGCGATGGCAACCCTTCCGTCACCCCCGATGTGACGTGGAACACCGCCTGCTATCAACGGGGGATGGTGCTGAAAAAGTATAGTCAATCGATCGTCCGGTTGAGTAGTTTGTTGAGCTTATCTTTGCACTGGAGCGAAGTCTCCCCAGAATTGCTAGATTCCCTAGAGCAAGACCGCAACCAAATGCCGGATATTTACGATCGCCTCTCCCTCCGCTATCGTCAAGAACCCTACCGGATGAAACTAGCTTACATGCAGCAAAAGCTAGAAAATGCCCTGAAGCGGAACTCGGTCTTGAGTATTGATCCCAGCACGATCCAGTTACGTAGCGATGTGAAAACCAACGATCAGTTTTATACTTCCGGGGCAGAATTTCTTACGGAATTGCTCCTAATTAAGCAGAGCTTAGGGGAAGGAGATCAGGGCAAAGTCCTCTGTTGTCAGGAGCTAGAAGACCTGATCTCCCAAGTGGAAATCTATGGTTTTTATCTAGCCAGCCTGGATATTCGTCAAGAAAGCTCTCGCCATTCAGATACCATCAACGAAATTATCAATTACCTGCAAATTTTGCCCTGTGCCTACAATGATCTATCGGAAGAGGAGCGGGTGAAATGGCTAGTTTCCGAACTAAAAACTCGCCGCCCCTTGATTCCCGGTGAGCTACCCTTCACGGATTTAACCAAAGAAACCGTAGAAACCCTGCAAATAGTCCGGAGATTGCAACAGGAATTTGGGCAGGAGGTCTGTCAAACCTACGTGATCAGTATGAGCCGGGATGTGAGTGATGTTCTGGAGGTGCTGCTGTTAGCCAAGGAAGCTGGGCTTTATGATCCTGCCACCGGGATCAGTAGCTTGATGGTGGTGCCTCTGTTTGAGACTGTAGAGGATCTCAAGAGTGCGCCCCGGATTATGCGATCGCTCTTTGAACTACCCCTCTACCGAGCATCCCTCGGCGGTGGCTACGGCAGGGAACAGGAATTTTCCCTCCAAGAAGTGATGCTGGGCTATTCCGATAGCAACAAAGATTCGGGATTCTTGAGCAGTAACTGGGAAATTCATAAAGCTCAGAAAGCCCTACAACGCATAGCCCAAGAATACGGTGTTGCCCTGCGAATTTTCCACGGTCGGGGTGGTTCCGTCGGTCGGGGCGGTGGGCCAGCCTATGAAGCGATCTTGGCTCAACCGGGGCGGAGCATCGATGGCAGAATCAAGATCACCGAACAGGGTGAGGTGTTGGCATCAAAATATTCTCTACCAGAATTAGCTTTGTACCACCTAGAAACGGTGACGACGGCAGTGATTGAAGCTAGTTTATTGGGCAGTGGTTTTGATGATATTCAGCCATGGAATGAAACCATGGAAGAGTTGTCCGTGCGATCGCGCCACTACTACCGCTCTTTAATCTATGAAAAACCAGAACTAGTGGATTTTTTCCATCAAGTCACCCCGATCCAAGAAATTAGTCAACTCCAAATCAGTTCCCGACCAGCGCGGCGGGGAGGCAAAAAAGATCTGGCTAGTCTCCGGGCAATTCCTTGGGTGTTTAGCTGGACACAAAGCCGATTTCTCTTGCCTTCTTGGTACGGCATGGGCAAATCTTTGCAGGAATTTATCAGTGAAGAACCGGAAGAAAACCTAAAACTCCTCAGCTATTTCTATCTGAAATGGCCGTTTTTCAAGATGGCGATCTCTAAGGTAGAGATGACCTTGGCTAAGGTGGATCTAGAAATTGCCCACCACTACGTCCGGGAGTTGGCTCACCCAGAAAATCTGGAGAAATTTGAGGAGCTGTATGAGCAAATTTCTGAGGAATTTTATCTCACCTGTGAAATTGTCTACGCCATCACCGGACACAAAAAACTCCTCGATGGGGATATTGGCTTGCAGCGATCGGTTCAATTACGGAATGGGACGATCGTCCCCCTCGGGTTCATTCAAGTCTCTCTCCTCAAGCGCCTCCGCCAACAAAGAGATCAAGCCGCTGCTGGGGTGATTCAATCTCGCTACAGTAAGGGGGAACTCCTCCGGGGGGCATTGCTAACCATCAACGGCATCGCCGCCGGAATGCGGAATACGGGTTGATTTGATTCAAAAAGAAAAAAACGGCGATGCCGTTTTTTTCTTTTTACCGATAAAACCATGAAACAAAAACGAGTCTTAGTTTGTACCTTTGTGGCGATCGCCTCTGGTCTGACCGGGGCATATTTAGGCAGTCAGGTTAATCTTGCTGCTCAGTCTGCTCAGTGTAACCAACTGAGTGTTGGGTCACAATCTCAGCAAAACCCTCTCTTGTCAGGAGCAACAGCCCTTTGTCACACTTGGGTGACTCCTTTTGCTTTGACTGAAGGGGGTTTAACTGGTCTATGGTGCGGTATGGTGCTAGGGGCTTTCTTTGCTGGCTTGGCGACAACTCCAAAGGAACTATGACAAGGCAGCAAAAACCAAAACTCCTGTAACTGAGATCGGACGGCAGTTCCAATCCTCACCCAGCACGGAGGCTGGGCGCTACCTTCCGCAGATGCTTTTTGGGACAATAAGGCGTTCAAACTGTATGACATTGACGCGCCTATGCCTATCACTAAGCCTGACGATGTTCCTACTGTTTTTGTTTTGCGAAATGCAATGATGACAGACGAATTAGAAAGCAACTTGGAGCAAAAAGTTACAAATAGTTTCCAAATTGCTCAACTTAAAAACTGGCTAAAAGAAGCAAAACAGTATCAGCAAGATTTAGTATTGTATTATTTTTAAAAAACAAAAACTATGGGATATGGAATTGTGCCTTATCGGGTGAGTTTGGAACTCCTACGTGATTGCTTTGGAAGTGAGGACAATACCCTCAAAGATAAACTCAGAGAACGGTGCAAAAAAGCAGAAAGAGAAATTGAGGGCATGGCTGCCAATGACGATACACCCTATTTCAAGGATATTGTCGAGGAACTTTTGGACGGCAAAGCGACTCATACCAATAGGAAGTATGGCTATATCTATTGGTATGCGATTGAAAACTTTATCAAAGTAATTGGGCTGCAAATGTACGCCAATGACTGGTCACACGCCTCCGCAGATGCTTTTTGGGATAATAAGGCGTTCAAACTGTATGACATTGATGCGCCTATGCCTATCACTAAGCCTGATGACGTACCTACGGTTTTTGTCTTGCGAAATGCAATGATGACAGACGAATTGGAAAGCAACTTGGAGCAAAAAGTTACAAACAGCTACCAAATTGCTCAACTTAAAAACTGGCTAAAAGAAGCAAAACAGTATCAGCAAGATTTAGTATTGTATTATTTTTAAAAAAATAAAAACTATGGGATATGGAATTATGCCTTATCGGATGAGTTTGGAGCGGTTGCGCTCGCGCTTAGGTACGCAAGACGAAGCCCGTAAAATCAGGTTGCGAGGCATGTGCCTCAAAAAAGCTAAGGACATGGACAGGCTTGGCAGCGCAGGTACGCCTTCGTTTATGGAAATCGCAGATGAACTCCTCAACGGAAAAGCCACTCACGACACTGGCTACCTGTATTGGTATGCGATAAAGTGCTTTATTGAGGATTTAGGGGTCATGTTAGACAATAATAAGTGGTGTCCTACCTCCGCAGACGAGCTTTGGGAAATCGGAGAGCTTGCCTTGTATGACATCAATGCGCCCATGAAAATCCCCCAAGCGGACGATTTTCCAGTGGTTTTTGTACTTTCCCAAGAGAAAATGACGCAAAATCTGCTTAATACTTTGGAAGAAAAAATAAAAAACCAAGCACAACGCACGCAATTCCAAAATTGGATAAAAGAAGCGCAAACCTACGCGCAGGATTTGGTGCTGTTTTATCATTAGAATTGAGATATTTCAATAAAAGTAAATTCGCATAAATGCGAATCTGTTGCTTTTCAAATACTTAGAATCGGATAAATGTAATTCTACATCTATAAGGCAATTTATAATAAGTGCCTACGCAAAATTAATTTACATTATAATTATTGCATAAAATATTGATTATAAACTAATTGTGTTAATTCATAACTCATAATTTATAACTCACAACTCATAATTGATATGTCTGAAATTGCCAAAAAACTCATTGCTAAGAACTTAAAAAAGAAAGAAAAAATCCTTGACTTGGGCAAGTGCGGATTGACCGACCTCAATACCGTACCAGAAATCTTTGATTGTGAGCATTTAGAAGTATTGCTGCTCTCCGATACTTCGTATGACTTTGGTGTGGACTACGAGAAGGGTGAATATTATCGGTCAGCAAACTCCAAGGCATCAAATAAAATAATGACTTTTCCACCTGCAATGGCGCGTCTGAAAAACCTCAAAATTCTTTTTGCAAGCAGCATTGGACTGGAAAATATTGACGCATTGGGAGAGATACCACACTTAGAGCATTTGCAAATTGGCGGTACCAATGCTATCAAAGACATTGCTTGCTTGGTAAATCTGACGAACCTTCGTGGCTTAGAAACGCCCTACAACCATAGCATTGAATTGAACTATAATGCTTTAGTTACTTTAAAGAACCTCAGGCGCTTAGAAATTGGTTTCAATAATCAGTATGCAAAGTACATAGGTATTTTAGAAGGGCTAACCAAATTGCGTTTTTTAATCATTGGAGGGAAATTTCCAAATCTCTCTCCTTTGGCAAATCTGACTGAATTGGAGGTGTTATTTGCCCGCAGTAATAATATTGTGGATATTTCAGCACTTGCCAAACTTCAAAAAATGGAAACTTTGATTTTAGAAAACAACTATAGGATTGCTGATATTTCAAGTTTAGCAAATTTATCAAAACTTAGTATCCTCAATTTAGGAGGGAATGAAATCACAAACCTTTCTCCTCTGTCTAATTTATTCAATTTGAGATATTTAACACTTGGACAGAATCGGATTTCTGATATTTCACCTTTAGCAAAACTAACTGCCTTAGAAATGTTAATTTTGACTAAAAACCAGATAAAAAACATAGAAGCACTGCGGGAAATGGATTATCTGTCAAAATTAGAACTTGGAAACAACCAAATCCAAGATATTTCACCTTTGCAGGGCTTGAAACAGCTCACGACCTTAGATGTAGCAAACAATCAAATTTCCAATATAGAAGCTATCAAAGGCATCAAATCCTTAAAAGTGCTGACATTGGGCGGAAATTTGATGGACGAAAGCGTGGCACGATTTGCCTGTAATCCAGCGAATTATCCCTTTTTACGCTACCTAACTGTACCTCAAAGTTCGCTGGCTAATGTTCCCGAAAATATCCGCAAGCTGCAAGGCAAAGATGGACGTTTTGCCAAACTTCTGCATCAGCATTTTGAAAGTAGTGAGAATTAGTCACGCCATTAGATGGCATTACACACGGCTCTCATGTCTGTGGTTCAGGGATGTCCTCCCGGTTTAGCTGGGGGAATCAGTGGATATAAGATAGCCCACTCTTGATCGCTTAGGTCACTGGAATACGTTGATTTAGTCATTCCTATTCCTATTTGTCTTAAACTTGTTTTTTGAAGTTTATGCTACTTTCTTCTCTTTTTGTCCTACTTCAGCTTTACTTTATAAATGACCTCTTACTCAAACAGCAAGCAGGGGAATAGCAAATCTAGTTAGGAGACAAGAGCTATTTATGAATTATCGGGAAGGAGTGCGGATGATTTGTTCATGGCTCCGGTAAAGTTCACATCCTGCAAATTGGAACCAAGAAAATTGGTTCGATCGCAATTCGCCCCACTCAAATCTGCCCCCGTCAAATCAGCATCCATAATTGTCGCTTGAGTCAGATTAGCTTTTTGTAACTTGGCTCCATTAAGTTTTGTCCCGAACATATTTGCCTGATTAAATGTAGCGTCAGTTAAATTAGCTCCGCTAAGATTGACTTTTACTAAGTTGGCTTGCGTAAAATTTGCTCCACGTAGTTTAGCTCCGCTCAAGTCTGCACCACACAAGTTTGTATTATTTAGGTTTACTCCAATACTCTTAATATCTCCTGTATTGATTAATTTAGCTCTTTGAAGACTGGAATGAGATAGGTTAGTTACATGAAGAAATGCACTATGTAAATCAGCTTCATCCAAAATAGCTCCTTGTAACTGAGTACCCGTTAAATCTGTCTTGGATAAATTTGCTGTAAATAAGTTTGCTTTATTAAGATTAGTAGAATACAACTTAGCATTACTAAGATTGGCTCCTACAAGAATTGCCTGCTCCATTTGTGCGCTAGTTAAATCGGCTCCAGTTAAATCGGCTCCAGTTAAATCGGCTCCAGTTAAATTTGCTTGATTAAAAAGTACTCCAACCAAACTAGTATTAGATAAATCAACATTAGGCAGTTTGGCTTGTTGTAAATATACTCCTGTTAGGTCAGCACCTTGAAGTTTTGCTCCTTCTAGCTGTACCATTGTCAACCTTGCACCTCTCAGACAAGCTCCTGTTAAGTCAACACACTTTAAGTCAGCTCCTGTTAGATCAGCCCCACTTAAATCTGCCCCTTGTAAATTAGCTCTGTTCAACAATGCACCTTTTAAGTTGGCAGCTCGGAGGTTTATTTTTGTTAAATTAGCTCCTCGGAGATCGGCACTGCTGAGATCGATTGCTGGCAAGACCGCCTCAACCAAAAATACTTCACTCAGATCAATCTCCGAAAAATTTCTTTCTCCCCCAGCATAGAGACTCAAGAGTTCATTGGCATCCATGCTTTTGCTGTATTGATTTGCTAACCCCACCCCACTCGGTTCCGAGTTTCTCTCCTGCCGCCACTCCCGTAAAACCTTATTGATGGTGGCATAGCTGCCCCTGCCTAGAACTGCCCGAACTTTCACTTGGGTAGGATTTTCCCCCTTGGCTACTAGGGATGCGATCGCCGCCCGGATTTCCTCAACTGTTAGACTCATTTGTATTTTTATTTGTATTTTGTGCTGTACTGCTATCTGTATTGTAGTTGTATTCCCGAAGTTTAGCAATACAGTTTTGGGCTAATTTTGCAAAACAATACAAAATAGTCTTCGCCAACCTCTAGATAGACTGCCCAGAGAAATAAGCGCAATGAATCTTCATATAAAGTAATATTTGAAAAACTTATTAATTTAATTAAACATTCTGAGAAAACATTTGAAGTTTTCGGGGATCAATAACTGATATATTAGCTACGCAAGTAAAATAAAACCTTTAGAAATCCCTGCTAGGCTAACCAACTTTTCAGAATTATTTGATTTTCAGTTTTCTTGTTCAGTGTTCTAGTTAGCCCCTAGGAAGAGCAGCTATAGAAAGAGGTTTAGGGTGTGGTGTTGCATCCAGAAGTAAAACTAATTTTATTAGTTTTAAGGCATGGGTTTGGAATATTCTTGAGTATTTATCTAAATAGAAGAACCTACAACATACCTGCAAAATATTAAGTTAATTAACACTCGGTAATTTCTGGGGAAGGAAGATATGACTTATACGCAATCAAAAACTCAAACTAAAGGTTACAACGCTGGTGTGCAGGATTATCGCCTGACCTACTACATGCCAGATTATACTCCCAAAGATACAGATATTCTAGCTGCTTTTCGGGTAACACCCCAGCCCGGCGTACCCCCAGAAGAAGCTGGTGCTGCCGTAGCTGCGGAATCCTCTACTGGAACCTGGACAACTGTATGGACAGACCTCCTGACCGACTTGGATCGCTACAAAGGTCGTTGCTACGACATCGAGCCAGTTCCCGGTGAAGACAACCAATTTATTTGCTTTATTGCCTATCCTTTAGACTTGTTTGAAGAAGGTTCCGTCACCAACTTGCTCACCTCCTTGGTGGGTAACGTGTTTGGTTTCAAGGCTCTTCGTGCTCTACGTTTAGAAGATCTACGGATTCCGATTGCTTACCTCAAGACTTTCCAAGGTCCTCCCCACGGGATTCAGGTTGAGCGGGACAAGTTGAACAAGTATGGTCGTCCTCTTTTGGGTTGCACCATCAAACCAAAACTAGGTCTATCTGCGAAGAACTACGGTCGGGCTGTATATGAAGTTCTCCGTGGTGGTCTAGATTTCACCAAAGATGATGAAAACATCAACTCTCAACCTTTTATGCGTTGGCGCGATCGCTTCCTGTTCGTTCAAGAAGCCATCGATAAAGCCCAAGCAGAAACCGGCGAAATCAAAGGTCACTACCTAAACGTAACTGCTCCTACCTGCGAAGAAATGATGGAACGGGCCGAATTTGCTAAAGAAATTGGCACCCCGATCATCATGCATGACTACCTAACCGGTGGTTTCACAGCTAACACTTCCCTAGCTAAATGGTGCCGCCGCAATGGCGTATTGCTCCACATCCACAGAGCTATGCACGCAGTAATCGATCGCCAAAAAAATCACGGGATCCACTTCCGGGTCTTGGCTAAGTGCTTACGGATGTCTGGTGGTGATCACCTCCACTCCGGTACCGTTGTTGGTAAGCTTGAAGGCGAAAAAGGAATTACCATGGGCTTCGTTGACCTCATGCGGGAAGACCACATCGAAGAAGACCGCAGCCGGGGTATTTACTTTACCCAAGACTGGGCTTCCATGCCCGGTGTTATGCCCGTAGCTTCCGGTGGGATCCATATTTGGCACATGCCTGCTCTGGTGGAAATCTTTGGTGATGATTCTTGCCTCCAGTTTGGTGGTGGAACCTTGGGTCACCCTTGGGGTAATGCTCCCGGAGCCACAGCTAACCGCGTAGCTCTAGAAGCTTGTGTTCAAGCTCGGAACGAAGGTCGTGACCTGATGCGTGAAGGCGGCGACATCATTCGTGAAGCTTGCAAGTGGAGCCCAGACCTAGCTGTAGCTTGTGAACTATGGAAAGAAATTAAGTTTGAGTTTGAAGCAATGGATACCGTCTGATCTGGAAACGATCAGGATTTAAGCAAGTGGAGATGGTGCAAGCACTCTCCACCGACAGAATCTCCATATCCTAACTCCTAACTATATCGGCTGAGGTCAGGTCATGGATTTAAAGCAAATTGCCAAGGAAACTGCCAAGGTTTTGACTAGCTACCTGACCTATCAGGCTTTACGAACAGTATTAGCTCAATTAACTGAAAACAATCCGCCTTTAGCAATATGGCTCAATGAATTTTCTGCCAGCCATAGTATTCAAGACGGAGATGCTTATCTAGAAGCTTTATTGCAGGTAGAATCAGAAACTGCTTTGCGAATTATGACAGTGCGGCAACATTTAGCGGAGGAGATCGCCGAGTTCTTACCAGAGATGGTACAGACGAGCATCCAAAGTTCTAATATTGCTCACCGCCGTCGGCATCTAGAAAAGTTAAGTGGGTTAGTCTCGCCTGATCTGTCCTCAGAAACCTTAGCCGATTAATATCGATCGCCCAAATCATCCGGATCAACCGGACATCTCTAAAAATTGAGAATTTTCCAAGGAATAAATTATGAAGACCCTACCTAAAGAGATACGTTTCGAGACCCTTTCCTATCTACCACCCCTGAGCGATGCCCAAATTGGTCGTCAAGTTCAATATATCTTGGATCAAGGTTATATTCCTGCTGTGGAATTTAATGAAAGCTCTGCTCCTGAAGTTCGTTACTGGACTATGTGGAAATTGCCCCTCTTCGGCGCTCGTTCTGTCCAAGAAGTCATGAGTGAAGTAGATGGTTGCCGTTCTGAATACCGCAATTGTTTTGTCCGAGTTGTAGGTTTTGACAACGTTAAGCAGTGCCAAGTTCTCAGCTTTATCGTCTACAAGCCTAACGCTACCAATACCTATCGGTAAGTTCAAGCTAAACTCCCTAAGCTCATAACAGAAAAGAACTCGCACATAGTGCGAGTTCTTTTCTGTTAATGGGTAGTCAAGGAGATTTTGGCGGGCTTCGACTTCGCTCAGCCCTCCAAGATATACTCGTTAAAGTGGTGAGAATAGTGCAATTGCATAAATCCTTTAGTTTAAGCAGCTAAGGGCGATCGCTCTTGACCCATTTCTCGATGTTTGGGGACAACTGGAGCCAGTTCCATCTCTTCTACCACTTTTTCTAATACTTGGACTTCAATTTTGACCGAGACTAAATAGGTTCCCTCCTCTTCGCCTACTGCTTCGGCAATAACTTGGGCAAATTCTGGACGGTGGGCAGTGATGGGGTGACTAAGGACGCAACGATTCCAATCATACTCAGCTTCAGGATTAATCGAGAGAATGTAGTGATTAGTCATGGCAGTAACCTCATAGTTTCCGGGATTTGCTTGGTGTGGGGAATAGCAGCACGTACTTCATTCCATACCCTTATTATAGTACAAATAAACTAGTTAAATCTCTCTTTTCTAAAATATATGACCCATTTCGGCATTATTTGTCCATCAGCGATCGGTCACCTTAACCCTATGTGTGCCTTGGGACGAGAATTACAAAGACGAAATCATCAGGTCACTTTATTTGGCATTCCTGATGTTCGCTCTAAAATCATCAACTCTGGCTTGGATTTTAAGATGATTGGCGAAGCGGAATTTCCTCCTAGTAGTTTAGAGCGCACCTATAAACAGTTAGGAGAAATGAGCGGCATTCCAGCATTCAGATTTACCGCTAATTGGATCCAACAGGAAACTATGATGGTCTTGAAAGAACTCCCAAACGTCCTGAAAACTATGGATGTAGAAGCATTGCTAGTAGATCAAGGTTCCGCCGCTGGTAGCACTGTTGCCGAAATTAGGAATATTCCCTTTATTACTATTTGTAATGCCTTGTTATTTAACTGGGAATCCGGTGTTCCACCCTTGTTTACTAGTTGGAGCTATAGCCCTCGATGGTGGGCTACTCTGCGAAATCAGGTAGGAAACTTTTTTATCGATCGCCTTTCTCAACCAATCTGCAAACTCGTCAACCACAAACGGGAGCAATGGAATTTAACACCCTACTCAAGTATCAAAGATTTTTACTCTCCCCTTGCTCAAATCTGCCAACTACCCCCAGACTTTGATTTTCCAAGAAAAGAACTGCCTCAGCAGTTCCATTACCTTGGCTCTTTTAAAGACCCCTCAGGTTTAGAACCTGTATCCTTTTCTTCTGTGCCTTTTCCCTTTGAAAAATTGACAGGTCAGCCTTTAATTTATGTTTCTTTAGGAACTTTACAAAATCGCCAATGGGAGATTTTTCAAACTATCGCCGCAGCCTGTATAGGGCATAACACTCAAACAGTCATATCTCTAGCGAACCCTAATCTCCAAGCCTGTGATCTAAATTTACCGGGTTCGCCTTTAGTAGTTCCCTATGCTCCCCAACAACAGTTAATCAAAAAAGCAGCCTTAGTGATTACCCATGCTGGCATGAATACAACTTTAGAAGCTTTAAGCAGTGGTGTTCCGCTGGTAGCGATTCCCATGACTAATGATCAACCGGGGATTGCCAGCCGGATTGCTTGGGCAGGTTGTGGTGAAGTTATCTCCCTCAAGCGTTTAAATGTGCCTCGATTGCGCCATATTATCCACCAAGTATTAACAAAAGACACTTACAAACAAAATGCCCTGCGGTTGCAACATAGTATTAGTCATGCTGGGGGTGTCGATCGAGCTGCGGATATTATCGAACAAGCAATTTTCTCAGGACAGCCCGTCCTAGCAGATACAGAACTTTCCATGTGAATGGAATACGCTATCTATGACTTCTACAAACAATACGGGAAAAGTTTTTATTGACAACCTAAAAATCGTGACACATTTAATTATCCAAAACATCCCTATCAAAATTGTGCGGAAATCCATTAAGAATCTATCTATTAGAATCTATCCACCTGAAGGGAATGTCCAAGTTAGTTCCCCTTTATATTTTACTGATGAGCAGATCCGGCTGGCAGTAGTTTCTCGGATTGATTGGATTAAAAAACATCAAGCCAATTGTCAAGCCCAACCCCGTCGGTTATCCCCGGAATTAATATCTGGGGAAAGCCATTATATTTTTGGATATTGCTATCGGTTGGAAGTGATTGGATGTCAAGGACAGCATAGGGTAGTTGTTCTAGATAATAGTCGTCTTCAGTTATTTGTGAACCCCGGTACATCTATGAAAAATAGAGCCTTAGTTTTAAATAAGTTTTACCGAGAACAACTTAAACTGAAAATCCCCGATTTACTCGATAAATGGCAAGAAATCATTGGTGAACAGGTAGCAGAGTGGGGCATTAAGCAGATGAAAACTAGGTGGGGAAGTTGTAATATTCAAAAACGGCGGATCTGGTTGAGTTTGGAATTGGCAAAGAAACCGATCGAGTGTCTTGAATATGTCCTAGTTCATGAGTTGGTTCATCTTTTAGAAAGGCATCATAATCAGAGATTTAAAGCCTACATGAATAAATATTTACCCCAATGGCGGCAGTGTCATGACATTTTGCATCGGGAAATCTAGAGAGTTTCAGATATTTTTGCGGACTTCAGCTACGCTCAGCCTGCAAAAATCGAGGCAAAATCTGAGGGAAATGTTAGGCTTTTAGAGTATACCACCTACTAATTTGCAGGGAGTGAATCTTATGTCTACGGAAAATGGGGTGATGATGCAGTACTTCCATTGGTACAATCCTGCCGATGGAAACCTGTGGAAACAAGTAGCAGAACAGGCAGAAGAACTGGCAGCAAAGGGTTTTACTTCCCTCTGGCTCCCCCCCGCCTACAAGGGAACTGGTGGCGGCTTAGATGTGGGCTATGGGGTTTACGACATATTTGACCTTGGTGAATTTGACCAAAAAGGCTCCGTGCGTACCAAGTACGGCACTAAGGATGAGTATATCCATGCGATTAAAACCGCCCAAAAGCACGGGATTCAGATCTATGCCGATGTGGTTTTTAATCATCGTCTAGGAGCAGATCAGGAAGAAGAAGCAGAGGCTACTCCCTTCGACCCGAATAATCGCAACACCCAGATCGGAGAATATCAAAAAGTTAAGGTGTGGACTCATTTCACCTTTCCGGGCAGGCTGAACAAAGAACCCTTTGATAAGGCAACTCAGTACTCTAGTCTGCAATGGCATTGGTGGCATTTTGATGCGATCGACTACAATTCCTACAACCAAGGATCGAAAGCCATTTATCTCCTCCGAGGCAAGGAGTTCGATCGCGATGTCGACCTAGAAAAGGGCAATTTTGACTACCTCATGGGTTGCGATCTGGATATGGATCACCCGGAAGTACAGGGAGAGCTGAAATACTGGGGAGAATGGTTGCTGGATACGACTGGGGTGGATGGATTCCGGTTTGATGCGGTGAAGCACGTCCGGGCAGAATTTTTCCAAGAATGGCTAGAGCATCTGCGGAATTATACCAAGCGGGATTTATACGCTGTCGGGGAATACTGGTCGTATGAGGTTAATGCCCTCAACCATTTTATTAGCGTCACTGATGGTAAAGTACAGCTTTTTGATGCGCCCCTCCACTACAACTTTCATGCTGCCAGCCTTGGTGGCAGCACCTACGATCTGCGGCAGATTTTCACCAATACCCTCGTCAAAAATCAGCCCACCTTAGCAGTCACCTTGGTTGAAAACCATGATTCCCAACCCTTGCAATCTTTAGAATCTGTTGTTGAGCCTTGGTTTAAGCCCTTAGCCTATGCCCTAATTCTTTTACGGCGGGAGGGTTATCCTTGCATTTTTTATGCCGATTACTACGGTGCTCATTATAAAGATCGTGGCAGAGATGGCAATGAGTATGAGATTTGGCTGGAGAGTTTCCAAGAAATTCTGGATAAGTTCCTCTTTGCTCGTGAGACTTATTCCTATGGGGCGCAGTACGATTATTTTGACCATCCGAATACGATCGGTTGGACTCGCCTAGGGAATGAAACCCATCCGGGGGGAATGGCGGTGGTGCTAACGAATGGCAGTGATGGTTATAAATGGATGGAAATTGGGCAAATCCATAAAACCTACAAAGATATCACTGGTCATATCAAAGAAACCGTCACTACCAATGAGCATGGCTGGGCTAAGTTCCTTTGTAATGGAGGCTCTGTTTCCGTCTGGGTTCCTCAGTAGATTGGCAGCACTTATAAGTCTGGAGGTTTTTGCGGGCTGAGCGTAGTAGCATGACAACCTTAAGATGTTAGGTTTAACCTACAGTAGCTTGAGAGTGGGTGGCTACAGCCACTCTCAAACTATGCTCAACGTTGGCGAATTGAAACCTTGTTTGGGATGTTTAAGACTAGAGGATTTTGCTTAGAGGTCATTTATTTATAAAGTGGCTAGAAGGTCTGATTTCCCGCCCCCGGCGGGGGCGGAAAATCAGACTTTAATAGTCTCTTAGAATCAACTCATGTAGTAAGTGTGATTTTCTGTTGACTTGGAACTGTCGGCATTTGGCAAATGTGAACAAATTTAGTCATATCCGACGAGTAAACGTTATGCTGGGATTGTATGTGCCAACCCCAGTCACACCATTAGAGTTAATTGGAGCGCAGAATAATGAAGGATGATGCGATCGATCAAATAAATAAAGTTCGCCACATCATTTCTGAAGAGAACAGACATGCCCCTCAGAGATTGGTAAACTATTACATCAAACTTCAAAGACAATATCCTCAACTTGCTCAGTTTGAGAAAAACCAGACAGAGATTGTTCAAGCATCATGAAAACTAGTTGCTAAAGTCGCAGTAAAACATATCATTAGTAGATCTGTAAAACTTAACTTGTATCAACCGTGAGCTACTCTGCATCTGACCCCGCCCTTAATCTAGAGCCTAATCAAAAAAATTCTCGATCGTCTCCTCATATCGATCCTAGCCAGCTAGACCGGGAGAAATTAACTCCCATGCTCTGCCACTACCTCCAAGTCAAAGATTTGTATCCCCATGCTTTACTGCTATACCGGGTGGGGGATTTCTTTGAGTGCTTTTTCACCGATGCCGACACCGTTTCTCGACAGTTGGAGTTAGTGTTGACCAGCAAAGAAGGAGGGAAAGAGATCGGGCGGGTGGCGATGACCGGAGTGCCGCACCATGCCCTCGATCGCTATGCTGCCCTCTTGGTAGAAAAAGGCTATGCGATCGCCATTTGTGATCAGGTGGAAGATGCCGCGATCGCCGCCAAGGAAGGGCGACAGGTAAAACGGGAGATCACCAAAGTGATTACCCCCGGTACTTTGACCGAAGATACGATGCTCAAGTCTCGGTGCAATAACTTTCTGGCGGCGGTGGTGATTGCCAACTCCCACTGGGGCTTAGCCTATGCGGATATTTCCACTGGGGAATTTTTCACCACTCAGGCAAGTGATCTAGACCAGTTGACCCAAGAATTAATGCGCCTCCAGCCTTCAGAAATTCTCGTTCCCACCAATGCCCCAGATATGATTGGGATGCTGCGACCGGGGGAGAAATCCAACCATTTACCCAATTGTTTGCCCCCAAATTTCTGCTATGCGTGGCGGAGGCAAAATCCCTTTAGCCTAGGGGAGGCACGGAGTCGGTTGCTGGAGAAATTTAGTCTGCGATCGCTAGAAGGTTTGGGCTGTGATCACCTGCCCTTGGGAGTCCGGGCGGCGGGGGGCTTGTTGGAATATCTGGAGGATACCCAGAAAGAGCGGCAGTTACCATTGCAACTGTTGCGGACTTATACGATCGCTGATTTTCTGGTTCTCGACCACCAAAGCCGCCGGAATTTGGAGATTACCCAAACGGTGCGGGATGGTAGCCATCATGGTTCTTTGTTGTGGGCACTCGATCGGACCAGTACTGCTATGGGGGGTAGGGCATTACGGCGTTGGCTGTTGCAACCATTGCTAGACCCCAGAGGCATTAGAGCCAGACAAGAAACCATTCAAGAATTAGTCTATAACCACGGTCTCAGGAAAGATATAACTAATCTTTTGAAACAAGTTTATGACTTAGAAAGATTAGCCGGACGCTGTGGTTCTGGAGTTGCTAATGCAAGGGATCTAATCGCCCTTTCAGATTCCCTATTACAGTTACCAATCCTTGCGGAATTAGTTGTTAAATCCACATCTCCCTATCTCAAAGCAGTGCAAAGAGTTCCTCAAAATCTGGAAATTCTCGGGGCATTAATTCGTGAAACTTTGATTGCCACGCCACCTCTATATCTCCAAGAAGGAGGCTTAATTAAAAATGGAGTCAGCCTGCAATTAGATGAGATGCGAGATGTGGCGATCGATGATCAAAAATGGTTGGCAGATTTAGAAATTAGGGAGAAAGCAAGGACAGGGATTCCTAACTTAAAAGTTGGTTATAACAAATCCTTTGGTTACTATATTTCTATCTCTCGTAGCAAAGCCGATCAAGTGCCTGATGATTATATTCGGAAGCAAACTTTAACCAATGAAGAGCGCTATATTACTCCAGAATTGAAGGAGCGAGAAAACCGAATTCTCACGGCAAAGGAAGACTTAAATCAATTAGAATACGAAATTTTCACAGAACTCCGGGAACAGGCAGGAATTAAAGCTGAAGAAATCCGCCAAACTGCCAAAGCAGTAGCAGCGGTTGATGTGCTTTGTGGATTAGCAGAAGTGGCAGTACAGCAGGGTTATTGTTGTCCAGAAATTGTCGATTCTAGAGAAATTACAATCATTGCCGGACGACATCCAGTAGTTGAACAATCTCTACCAGCCGGATTTTTTGTGCCTAATGCAACTAATTTGGGGACAATTTCTTTAGAGACTACATCCCTTGATGATTATCCCGATTTAGTGATTTTGACCGGACCTAACGCCAGTGGCAAAAGTTGTTATCTACGGCAGGTGGGTTTGATTCAATTAATGGCACAAACGGGCAGTTTTGTTCCCGGTAAATCAGTGAGGTTGGGGGTGTGCGATCGTATTTTCACTCGTGTCGGGGCTGTGGATGATCTGGCAACGGGGCAATCTACTTTTATGGTAGAGATGAATGAAACTGCGAATATTCTCAATCATGCTACTAGTAAATCTTTAGTTCTCTTAGATGAAATTGGCAGGGGTACAGCTACCTTTGACGGTCTTTCTATTGCTTGGGCGGTGGCAGAATACCTCGCAGAAACTATCCGAGCGAGAACTATTTTTGCTACCCATTACCATGAATTAAATGAATTAGCTGGCTTGCTAGATAATGTGGCTAACTATCAAGTCACTGTCAAAGAGTTACCGGATCAAATTGTCTTTCTCCACCAAGTCCAACCCGGCGGAGCTGATAAATCCTACGGCATTGAAGCAGGCAGATTAGCGGGTTTGCCACCGACGGTAATTACTAGAGCTAAACAAGTTATGAACCAAATTGAGAAGCACAGTAAAATTGCTACAGGTTTACGGAAAGGAGTGCATAAACCGAAGCCAAAAGTAGTCGATGAGGATCCCGATCAATTAGATATTTTTTAAAGCAGGGCGTATAATGCGAATTAGCTTACCTTGGAGAGGTTTTTCTGTTGTAATAGCTATATCAATCCGGTTCGCCAAATCCTGCCAATTGCGATCATTAGTACAAACAATAATACCTGCATGATCTGATTGTAGACGGTGTAATTGAACGAAATCTTTGCGATTTTGAGTAATTATGGTACGATTTTCACTACTCGCAAAAGCCAAAACCTCTGAGTCAGGAATGCCTTGATTTGCTTTGCCAGCCTCTTGAACAGTTAGAACATTGTATCCTAATGCTCGCAGTAACTCTACAACAGGATATGGATACTGCTCATCAGCGTAGAGACTCACCATTATTCCAAATCCTCAGACATTACTGCATCATTTTCCCTAATTTCTATTTCAATTTCTTCAGAGAAAACTTCAGCATAAGCCCAAGCATTAGCAATATCTGTAGCCGAGAGAGATGGATAGCTTGTGAGTAACTCAGCTTCACTATATCCAAGGCGACGAGCTTCTACAAGTCCCCAAACGGTTATCCTTGTTCCTGCAATACAGGCACTACCACCACAAACACCCGGTGTTTTTTCAATACCCCGCCCCAGATTTATTTTACCTTGAGATAGGAGTTGAACAATTTGGGCTTTTTCGTTGTCAGATAGTGCTAGTAATTGAGGTTCTAATTCTTTTAGGGTCATGGTAATCTTCTAGAAAGTTAGTTAGATAGTTTTGGTAGTTAGATTATGGAGAATTAGAGTTTTGGTAGTTAGATTATGGAGAATTAGAGTTTTGGAAGATTTGATTAACTGTTAGCTGCCAATTGGTACCTACTATCGTCGTGCTCATGAGTCTTCCTTGGTTGCTTGACTAATTTTACCTTAACCCAAACTCATACCAAATCAAGAAAATGGTTTCACCATTTTTTTGATTTAAATCCCTACGCAGCAAGGTATTTAGAGTCTTATTTGTATCGATTATTTTGCAAAATGGTATCAAGATCGATCGCCTGACAAGCGAAAAGACTGACGATGCAGGGGTAAGGCTCCGTATTCCCTAAGGGCAGCGAGGTGTTGGGCTGTGCCGTAGCCTTTGTTCTGGGCGAGGTGATATTGGGGATAGACAGCAGCAAGCTCAATCATCTGGTCATCTCGCCAGACTTTTGCCAAAATACTAGCAGCGGCAATGACGATCGATCGCCCATCTCCTTGGACTAGGGTTTGCTGGGGGATATTCAGGTTTGGAATTGATTGATTTCCATCTACTAGACAAATTTCGGGAGTTATAGCCAAATTAGAGATCGCCCTTTTCATTGCCAGTAAAGAGGCTTGGAGAATATTGATCTCATCTATCTCCGCCACTGTTGTTGATGCTACTTGCCAAGCTAAAGCTGATGATTTAATTTCTATTGCTAATTGCTTCCTTCGTTTTGGGGATAGTTTTTTGCTATCTCTGACTCCCAGTTGGGCAAGGGGAGCGATCGCCTCCCTCGGCAAGATCACTGCTGCCGCCACCACATCCCCAAACAAAGCCCCCCGCCCCACTTCATCTACCCCAGCCACTAATTGATAATCTAAATTTAGTTCTGGTAGTTCTGCTAGATCAAGTAATAGTTTCCCCTTCGTTGCAGGGGAAACTATTACTGCTTTAAGACTGAGTTCTGGTAGTTCTGCCAGATCTATCTGGCAAGGAGGCTGAGACTGATCTAAATGGAGAGATTCTGGACACTTTGGTTTCTTCATTCGCAAATGCTCTACCCTCTTGATGTGGAATAACTGGCATGGTGAATCGAGGAGGGTTTGGCATTTGCAGACTCAACCCTATAAACAATGGGATTTCGGGATTTAACCTAAACCTAATTCTCGTTTCAGGAGATTGATAGATTTAGCTCCGATATAATTTTCACTTTCGATCATTTTGGGCATCCGAATTAAATCATCTCTGGCAGCTTCGATCGCACTTTTAACTAAGGTCACACTACCGCTATCGGTAATAATTGTGTGGGCACTGCGAATTAGGCTATTCAGCTTAGAGGTATTGCGAACTTGGGCAGTGCGGATCAAAATATCATCCCCCCGCAAGCTGTGGGCAATCACCTCGGCAATTCTCAGAATCCCGGCACTGAGGCTGACAATCCCTAGGCAGCTATTTTGGGGTAATTCCTTGACCAGCTTAATTTCCATGGCATAGTCGTAGATATCCACCGGGATTACTCGCACAGACTTGGGGGCGGCGATCGCTTCTACTTCCTTCATAAAATAGCGACTGGTGACCACAGTTCCCGATAGGGTCTGCCCTAGGGCTTGGGGCAGGTCTTCCATGGTTACCAATTGCACCGGGATACCAAGGGACGTTTCCAACTCCTGCATCATCAATTCCCCCGCCCCCAAATCCTTCGCTGGCACCGAGACCAAAACCCTCGCACTACACCGGAGTCGCCAATCAATTTCCCCCAAAAACAATTCCCGTGCCTCACTGAGGGAACAACCCTGACCGAGGAGTTTGTCGACACTTTTCTGGACAACCTTATGGGCATCGGGATACTGATCTAAAATGGGAGAACGACGGGAACCACCTTCATGACCGAGGGCTTTGACATAAATACCCGAACCAGCTTGAGCTTCCACTAGTCCCTGGTCTTCCAGTTGGGTGTAGACCTTGCTAATAGTATTACGGTGCAACCCGGTGATCATGGCTAATTGGCGGGTGCTGGGGAGGCGAGTTCCGGGGGGATATTGGCGGGAGGCGATCGCAAACTGAATCTGGTTAAATAACTGCTTGGAGGCAGAAATTTCGCTATCGGGCTGGATATGAAATTGTACCATGAGCAAAAATTCAAGCTTTGTTCTAAACCTAAAATACCATACACTCATCCTCTCATCATCAAGCCAAGCTAGAGTAGTGGTAAGCGGGGTTGATGTTAGAGGCTATTTATAAAGTCTGATTTTGCGTCCCCTCCGGGGGCGGAAAATCAGACCTTCTAGCCACTTTATAAATAACCTCTTAGGAAAATCCATAAAGTTTAGAGGTTGAGTTGGGTTTCGCTTTGCTCTACCCAACCTAACCCCTAGAAATTCACAGAAAATGTAGTGGAAACCACCCATGAATTTACAAGGAATCTTGGTCTGATAGGCAGTAGATAATTATGAAGGTTATAAAAAGTTTTTTTGCGAGGTATCTATGAAAAATAATCATTGGGTCACTACAGGGTTAGCTTTTCTGCTCATGGGGTCAACCCTTGGCTTGGGGGGTTGTGATGATTCCGCTTCTACGACTTCTAGTATTATCTCTCAGCCTGCGGTAAGTCCTAGCCCCCAAGGATCTCCCACAGCGAAGACCGATGCGCCGCCGCCAGTGGTTCCGCCTGTCACCATTGAGACGAAATCTCAGCAGCCCAGCCCCAAAAGTCCTAGTAAGCAAAACCCTCCGGCTGGCGACAATAAACAACAGCCAATGACTACCCAGATGCCTGCCCCGAAGATCCGGGTCAATCCTGATGCTGCTCTCAGCCCGCAACTAGTGATTGAACGCGGAGGGACAACTTCTACTTTCAATGCCCAAGACTTTCGATCGGAGGTGATGGGGAGTATTAATTGTCAGAAGATGGAACAGGTCGATCGCCAAACTTTGACGGTGACTAATTTTATGCGGGATCAAGTGAGTATGAATCCCCGCACGGGGGAGATTGCGATCGGTGTGGTTTTTCAATACTGTGCCCTAACTCAAGAAAGCGCTGTAATTGTCTTGAAATCCAATTCAGATGGCAGCTACCAACCCAGAATGCTTCAAGTACCGGGGAAACAAGCCTTACCGAGCAATAATGCCACCTATCCTTTGGGATATATCAAGAGCCTTCGTTATACTAACAACAATCTTTTGGTTATTCATGGGAGCGCGGCTGGAGCTGAGGCGGAGTTGGAGTTTCGGGATGGGCAGTTTGCCAGTTGCCGGGTAACAGTCGTTGGGGAAGGGGAGCAAAAAGTCTGTACTTAACCTCTCAGTAGTTATGAATATAGCAACCCTAAATGGTTTCACCCGCCTTCGGCGGGTGAAACCGTCTGTCAGAAGCAGGTTGACTTAGTAACTGTTCGTAAATGATTTAGGATCGCTATAGTAATTTGCTCAATAGGCTGCTCGTCTGCAAAAATAGACTAAAGCCATTTCTCAATGAACACCTCCCCATACCTCCTTCCCCATGTTTACCCAACAAAAATCTCAACCAGAAATCTCCGCAGCCCTCGAGATCCCCAAGATCGACTGGCAAGCAATAATTAAGGAATTTATTGCGATTGTTGGGAAAGACTTAGTAGTCCAACGGCGAGAGGAGTTGATCGCCTACGAGTGCGATGGTTTAGCCAGCTATCGACAGCGACCAGCGGTGGTGGTGTTGCCCAAGACAACAGAACAGGTGGCGGCAGTAGTCAAAGTATGCGATCGCTTCTCTGTTCCCTTCATTGCCAGAGGAGCCGGAACGGGTTTATCCGGGGGAGCCTTGCCCTCAGAAAATAGTGTGTTGATCGTCACGGCATTGATGAAGAAAATTCTCAGTGTTGATCTAGAAAATCAGCGGGTGGTGGTGCAGCCGGGGGTGATTAATAATTGGGTGACCCAAGCAGTGACTGGGGCTGGATTTTATTATGCCCCCGATCCTTCTAGTCAGATTATTTGCTCGATCGGCGGCAATATTGCCGAAAATTCTGGCGGTGTCCATTGCTTAAAGTATGGAGTGACCACTAATCATGTATTGGGGTTAAAATTGGTGCTGCCCAATGGATCGATCGCCGATGTGGGGGGACAGGTTCCAGAAATGCCCGGTTATGATCTAACAGGGGTATTTGTGGGTTCCGAAGGAACGCTGGGAATCGCCACGGAAATTACTCTGAGGATTCTTAAGACTCCCGAATCGATCTGTGTCTTGTTGGCGGATTTTGGCTCGATCGAGGAGGCGGGGGCGGCGGTTTCTGATATCATCAGCGCCGGAATTATTCCCGGTGGCATGGAAATCATGGATAACCTGAGTATTAACGCTGTCGAAGATGTGGTGGCAACGGGTTGCTATCCGAGGGATGCTGGGGCAATTTTATTAGTGGAAATTGATGGTTTAGAAGTGGAAGTAGCGACGAATCAGGAAAGAATTGGGAAGATTTGTAAGCAAAACGGTGCCAGAAATTTAACGATCGCTACCGACCCAGAAACTAGACTAAAACTCTGGAAGGGACGAAAAGCCGCCTTTGCCGCAGCAGGTCACATGGCTCCTGATTACTATGTCCAAGATGGGGTCATTCCCCGCACCCAAATGCGGTTTGTCTTGCAAGAAATTGAGGCTTTAAGCCTGAAATATGGCTACCGGATTGCCAATGTATTCCATGCTGGGGATGGCAATTTACATCCTTTGGTATTGTACGACAATGCTATTCCCGGAGCTTTGGAAGAGGTGGAGGAATTGGGGGGAGAGATACTCAAACTTTGTGTAAAAGTTGGAGGCAGTATTTCTGGAGAACACGGGGTGGGGGCAGATAAAAAATGCTACATGCCAGATATGTTTAGCGAAGCTGATCTGGAAACTATGCAGTTTGTCCGCTCAGTTTTCAATCCCCAAGGCTTAGCCAATCCGGGCAAGATATTCCCCACCCCCCGCACCTGTGGTGAAGGGGCAAAGCAGGGGCAGGTCAAACAATTGGAAGGTGCAGATTTATTCTAGAAATTAAAACATTTCCATAAAAGTTGTCATCGCTAAGGGCAGGCTGGTATTGAAGCGAAACCTCAAATTACCCATAGAGCGGGATTGAATATAGGTAGAAGTGAGGAAGGGAGCGTATTGAGATGCTTCTGGAGTCAATTGCTGCACAAAAGATAGGGTTACACCCTTGAGAACTTCGTGGACTGGCTTAGCCGCATCGCCAACTACCTCCGGGACTAACGGATTAGTTGCTAAATCTTGGTTAATGTGGCTAGGATCACTGGCACTCAGATGGGTGCCACCGATGACTGTCAGGAGGTACTTGGGACTATTAAGTTGTTGAAATGCTTTGAGTTGATGCTCCAACGAGGGAGTCACAGTATCGTCACTGCTGGTCAGGATCAAAGTGGGAATATTGATTTTACCAAGACCTTGCTGGCCAAATAATTTTCCCGTGACAGGATTAAGCACGATCGCTTGAGCAATCCTTGGATCGGCTAATGGTCGATTTTGGGGCGGCAGTTGCTCCATGCCACACTGAAACCAGTCGGCTGGGGAACGTGCCCAAGGACTGCGCTCTTGACAAAATTGCCGCACAGCAGCCAAATCTAATTCTCCACCCGCTAGGGTAAGAGCGGTGTAACCGCCAAGGGAATGACCAATAATTGCCACTCGATCGGTCGATAGCTTCCCTTGCCAAAAACCCCGGCGTTGATTAATTTCGGCTAATTGATCGAGAATAAAGCTGACATCCAAGGGGCGATCGACAAATTCACTAGCGGGCAGTAAAGCCTCCGGGTTATTGCCAAAGGCAATACTAGCGAGCCAATTGATATTACTCTTGGGATGTTCGATCGCAATCACGACCAAGCCATGGGAAGCGAGGTGGTTAGCTAAATAATCGAGGAAATGGCGATCGGCTGCAAAGCCGTGGGAGATAACAACTAAGGGAGCATTCGGTGGCGGATTTTTGCCCCTACCCCAATAGATATCCACGGGAATTACTCGCTGCCGCTCGCGATCGTTAAAAGACCAACTCCGGCGACGAATCTCCCACTCTCCAGCTTGGGTAGGATCAAACGCCGCTTTAAATTCTGGGCTAGTCGCCTTCTGAGGACTGGACTGGAACTCTTGCGCAATCCAAGGAGAAAACAATTTACGTTGGAGGTAGGAAATATTCACTTGGAAGGCGATCGCGATTACACCCCCAAGGTCTACGGTTAATTTTTCCCCCGGATACTGCCGCAATAGATTAATTAACGTCAGTCCATTAGGTTGTTTTGCCCCAGCCACAAGAGCTGCGCGGAGATCTGGTAAATTAGCTTCCGGAATTACCCGGTGCAGACTGGCAAAGACCCTTTCCCCATCAGAGGTAGGTAACAAATCATCCAGAAATCGCTCTGCTAAGGATGGCGGGATTTGCCAATTTCTCCCCAAAGCCTGTTGCACTTCTGGGGTGAGCAAGGGGCGATAGAGTTGGAGAGAGGAGGCTATTTCTCCAGTAGCCGCAAAGGTTTCTAGGTCAGCGATCACCACCGATTGCCCTAGAACCCCAAACCGGAGATGTAATTGTTCTACCGCCCTAGCAGATTGAGGGTAGGCAATGATTAACAGATTCAATCCCAAACTTAAACCCAGATAAATTGGTAATTTCCACCGCCAATTGATCACATTTCCCATGCTTGCTCTCCGCTTTCTACTGCACATTACCTACACTGTATATTCCTAAAACTATTCCCATCCCTACCTATAGCAGTTCTCAATCTTTTGCGAATAGAACTTACCTACAGCTAACGAATTACAGCCATTTTTATGTAAATGGAATACACTGTATTTCCTGAAACACATACTAGGTTTGAGTTTTTGTGTAGGTTGAACGTAGTCGAAGTCCATACACAAACTGCTATATCTGGGGTTTTGGAGGTTTTTACGGGTTGAGGATAGTCGAAAAAACTGACTAATGCTAAAGCCCCAGCTAAATCAAATTGCTTCTGATTGCTTCTGACAAATGATTTCACCCACCAAAGGTGAATGAAATCATCTATTTCGGGTCACGATAGTACCATTAGGCGGGCGGGCTTTCCTCTTCATTGGGTAATCTCAGTTCCCGGAAGACATCATGTTCTGCGGGTAGTTGGGTTGGCAGAGTTTGGCGAGTATCGGTAATCAGCCAATCCAAAGCTGCGGCTTGGACATCGATCGTTGCCCCAGTTTTATCTACACAATAACGCCCAAAAACCAGCTTATCCACCAACCGGATGCCTTCACCTAAACGGGAATAATCAAACACCACACTATTGTCCACCGTTGCCCCACTACAGATCCAGCAGTTGGGACCAATCATCGTTGGACCAATAATTGTTGCCCCATCTTCTACCCTAGTCATGGCTCCAATATAAACTGGTCCTTGAATATTTACCTTGTCCCAGTTGATCGACACGTTTAGCCCGGTATAAATACCCGGAGCAACTTCTTGTCCCGGAATTGCCACATTTTTCACTGCTCCCAACAGCACATCCCGCACGGCTTGCCAATAGTCGGGAACTTTCCCAATATCTACCCACTGAAAGTCCATGGCCAACCCATAGAAGGGAGCTTCGGCTTCCACTAATTTAGGGAATAGCTGGCTACCAATATCGTATTCTTCCCCCGACGGAATATATTTAAATATCTCCGGCTCAAAAATGTAGATACCCGTATTGATATTAGTGCTCAAAGCATCTTCTATTGAGGGCTTCTCTTGGAAGGCTTTGATGCGTCCTTGGTCATCGGTAACCACAACTCCATAGCTAGAAACTTCTTCCCGAGGAACTGATTTCATAATGATGGTGGCGATCGATCCCTTTTCCCTGTGCCATGCCACAGCCTTACTAAGGTCTAGATCAATCAAGGCATCACCACACAGGACAACAAAAGTATCATCAAAAAAGGGAGAAAAGTCCTGAATTCGTTTCATCCCCCCCGCAGAACCGAGAGCTTCCCCCACTAGTTCTCCATCCACAATACTGCCTTCAAAAGAGTAGGCTATATGTACCCCGAACCTTTGCCCATCCCGAAAGTAGTCCTCAATTTCCTTTGCTAAGTGACTAACATTGACCATGATTTGGTCAAACCCATGCAACCGGAGTAGTTCTACCAAAAATTCCATAACTGGTTTTTGCAGTATGGGAATCATCGGCTTAGGAGTCGTAAAAGTAAGTGGTCGCAGACGAGTTCCCTTTCCAGCCGCCAGAATCATGGCTTTCATCAAAAATTCCCCTCGTTAATGCAATTTGTATTAATTTTATATAGCAATCCTCAATCATTTGCTAGATGAAACTGTTTCTGGTAAATGATTTCACCCGCCTTCGCTGGGTGAAATCATTTAGGATTACCATAGTCTGTAGTAATTGAGTCTGATTTTAGCTAGTCTTAGGCTAAATTGCGACAAAATTTCTTGTCTATTCTAAACATTTATGGCAGAAACAGGAGGGTAGTGTCAACAAGTTAGTATCTGTGACGCTACACCTGGCAACTCTTTCTTAATAGGACTTATAGCAACTGCCAAGGGGGGTGAGATGATTTTGGTTGTGGAACCCCCGCGAAGCGGGGGTTCCACAACCTGATTGGCGACGGCTATACGTACTGCGAACAAATTATTTAAAGTTTTTGCGGGCTTCGAGAACCCTCAGACCGCAAAAACAGACCCATGCGGAAGTCCTGCTCAAAAGATCAGAGGTTTTACTGCTTGATAATCACTCCCAAACCGGGTTGACTCGTGGGGATCAGCCGCCCTGCGATCAATTTAGCTCCTTGGAAGGGGTCATCTACTATGTTGAGATGACTATCAAGGTCTAGGTAATCTGCTAGGGGAGCTAGTTGAGCCATCGCACTGTTGGCAAGGCTGCTGTCGCTGTAGCAACCAAACATAATCTGTAAACCCAAACTTCTGGCGGTATGGATCATCTGCCAAACTTCCCGGAGACCTCCAGCCTTCATCAACTTAATATTAATGCCGTGGACTCGATCGCTCAACGGCTGAATATCTTTACTAGTCCAACAACTTTCATCAGCAAAAATCGGCAGGGGCGATCGAGCATACAACTGGGGCAAATCCTTTTCCTGTCCCCTAGGCAGGGGTTGTTCCAAATAAATTACCCCCTGATTTGCGAGCCAATCACTCATAAACAACGCATCAGTTAAACTCCAGCCCCCATTAGCATCAACCATCAAAGTTGCCTTGGGAGCAGTTTGACGGATTGCCCGGAGCATTTCTTGATCTGTTTTAATCCCCGCTGGGCTTCCCAACTTTACCTTGAAGACCTCACCGCCAGTAATGGGTATCCATTGCTGCAATCTTGCTACCGCCGCCGTAGGGGTATTAATGCCAATAGTTGCAGAGATGGGGACAATTTTAGCAAGGTCTAAACCCCACAACTGCCATAGAGGAACCCTCAAAGCTTTGCCTAGCCAATCATGGAGAGCCGTATCAAGGGCTGCCCTCGCTGGATTACTTAGGGAGGTTTGGTTTAATTTATCGGTAATTGCCTGATGCTGCCAAGGAGTAAACGTATCTAACAAAGGAGCGATCGCTTGCAGTTCCTCTTGTAGACCGATCGCAGTGTACTGAATCCCATCCATACCAAAAGGGGAAGCTTCTCCCCATCCAGTAATATCTTCATGGTGTAATTTCAACCAAAGATTAGTCGTCTGGCTGGTAGTCCCCCGGCTGATGGTCAAGGGGAAGAGTTTATTAATAGTGAAAGTTTCTAGCTCGATATGCATAATTTAGATTGGCAAAAACATTTGCAATACTTATAGATTTAATCAGAATTATTAACTTTGCAAATATGATATTTAGGTTATGCTGTTAATTAGGTTACTGAGTTAGGAAATGAATTTCACAGCTAATTTCACAGTTATTTAGTGACCTAGCGCACTAACAAATATGGAGATTATAGCCAGAATGAAAATATAGTTTAATCTAATCAGCAACCTTTGATAACCTCAAACGTCAGGCTTAATAATTATCTGCACTATCTTTCAGGTAATCCTAATTTAAGCCAAAAACAAAATGTGAGTAAAAATTGCCCACCCTACCCGGTTAATCGAAGTTTAGTGTTATTAGCTACATAATAATAGGCTGTCTCAGGATAATCTAATAATCTGAGTCAGTGCTTAAGGAGCTAGGCTAAGTGCAGGTAATTTGGGAGAAAGTAGCCCCCCGATTATTAAACAAAGGATAATTAGAAATTAACCTGCATAGATACACCACAGCATAGAAACAATTAGTCTAGTTTTCCTGACTATGAATCATGAGGATAATTATGACAAAAGTATCGCAGAATACGCCGCAACAAATCACAAAACAGATAAGTATTGCTAGTTGGATTTGGTTAGAAAAATCTCAAGAGAAAGAACTAGCTAAGCCTAGTTTCCAGTTCAAGAAAATATTAGGTAGTCTCGGTAAATTCGATATCCTGAAATTTGATATCTTGCAGCCCCTAAAGCAATGGTTAGATAACCTAGAAGTAAGAAACTCTCGGATTGCCCACCAGATATGCAAATCAATTCCTGCCCAATGTCCTTTTGAAAGAGATGTGACATTTTGGGGACAGATTCTCTTTCATATTCCTCCTATGTGTAAGTTAAACCCTCTTTACGATCAGTTAGTAGGTTTAAGGTTCCGTGCCCTATGTTATTTAGTGGATGAATGTGGAGAAGATATTTCTGCTTACTGTTAGATATCTATAGCTATCCATAAAACTTCATCAAATGGTCTAGCGGTGTTAGTCTGTGAAGCGAACATAAGACCAGAAAACTCCCTATGGGTGGAGGCAGTTGCGATGAAGCAGAAACTCAAATTGTGAAGGTTTGGGAATCACAGTGGCTTTAGCTCGGCGAGGATGTAAAACTTGTTTCCTATGCTGTTCCTAAGGGGCAGCATTTTATTTTTGGAACTTTTCCGAATCCCAAATCAGAAAAGGGTTTCACTCTTTTTTGATTTACAGCAGTTTGAGAGTGGGTGGCTACAGCCACCCACTCTCAAACCCAATATTGATAGGACTTTATATTGATAGGACTTTCAATATTGGTGGAGTGTCTCATTTGAACGCAAAGTGCTGTAAGACTACCTGGGAGAGTCATGGTCGCAATTAAACCTTCATCACTCATCGCTCCAATTAAAGTGGTATTTTTGCTTTTATTTCTTGGACAGTGAGCATAAACTCGGTCTCCTATCCTACCTCTACCATAGAGTCTGGTCATGGCTAAATTAATGCCTGTCTCATCAATGAATACAAGGTTCCTGATATCTATCGTATCTAGCCAACAACGAAACTGATATCGGAGGTCTTGGACTCTTTCTGTAGATTGCTCCGTGGCGACTAGAGTTTTTTTTTACGACCTAGCTTTAAGCGTTTTAGAGTCCGGCTCAGGCTGGATATACTTACCTTTATGCCTTGGTTTTGTTGCAATGTCGCTTGAATCTCTCGTAAATAAATATCATTTTGTTGGGCAACCATTGTCTGCAATAATTCCTGTTCCTTACTTTTGAGCTTAGAGCGACGATCTCCACCTTGTGGTTTTGGTGTGATGTCGTTAGTCTCTCGATACAGGCGGAGCAAATCACGAACGAAGGACAAACTAACGTCAAAGCGTTTGGCTAAGTGTTTCTGAGAACCTTCTTTGTTTTGCCAAGCAGTTAGTACTTTTTTCCTTAAGTCAAGGGAATAGGATGCGGGCATTTTTCAATTATCCTTATTTTGAGATGCTCTTAGTTTAACCTTTCTATGGCTAATCTGATCTCAAACTGCTGTAAATCCCTACACAGCAAGGTATTCAGAATCCTATTTGTATCAACATATTTGGCAAAATGGTATAAGTTATAGAGAATATGGCGAGGTTAGTTCATAGCGTAATGAACTAACTGTCCTAACTTCTGGCGGAGAGTTTCTAAACCCAAGCGCTGACTGGCAGAAATATAAAAGGCTTGGGGAAATTCCTCTCTAGCTATCACTAGATGTTCGGCACTAACTTGATCGATTTTGTTAAATACTAAGAGAATTGGTCCAGGGGCTGTGGGCATTTCCGAAAGAATTTTCATGACCGATCGAATATGACTCTGCCACGCCGGATGGGATAGATCAACCAAATGAATTAGTCCATCTGCTTCGCTAACTTCCTCTAAGGTCGCCCGGAAAGAATCTACTAAAGCTGGTGGTAGCTGGTGGATAAAACCTACGGTATCTGTCACCAGAATCTCCTTGAGTTGGCTGGTCAGCGGATCCGGCACCACTAACCTCCGGGTAGTCGGGTCGAGAGTAGCAAAAAGCTGATCGGCGGTATAAACCTCGGCATTAGTTAGGGTATTTAGTAAAGTGGATTTTCCGGCATTGGTGTAGCCAACAAGGGCAACCGTTGGGACCTCTTGGTGTTGACGACGCTGCCTGAGGCGCGATCGATGGGCTTGGAGTTGATCTACTTCTTTTTGGAGCCGGGAAATCCGGGTAGAGATAGCCCGACGCTCGGTTTCCAGTTTAGTTTCACCGGGTCCGCGAGTACCAATCCCACCACCCAAGCGAGACATGGATTGACCTCTGCCCGTCAGCCGGGGCAGCATATAAGCAAGTTGAGCCAGTTCTACTTGGAGTTTACCAGCACGAGATTGGGCACGTTGGGCAAAAATATCAAGAATTACTTCCGTGCGATCGACCACCCGGATGCCACTCTGTTGCTCCAAGTTACGGACTTGACCCGGAGATAAGTCTAAATTAAAAACCAAAAGATTTGCCCCTAAAGTTTGGGCAGTGAGAGCAATTTCCGCCACCTTGCCTTCACCGACTACGGTTTGGGGATGGGGGCGGCTGCGCTTTTGCTGGATTACTTGCAGCACCTCTCCACCAGCCGTATCCACCAGCCGCGCAATTTCGATCAAACCATCCTCAAAACTTTGCTTAGTCATCCGATCAGTCATCAAGCCAATAATTAAAACCCGATCTTTACTACTATCGACACTCTGAGCTACAAACTCTCGGCTAAACTCTGATTCTAAGCCATCAACTAAATCTTCAAAGTCATGATTAACTAATTCTTCTAGAGTCATCGCCTCAGAAATAAACCAAGAAAAAGGCAAAGCTGAGTCAGCAGAGGGTTTTTCTAAGTCAATCGAGGGCATCAGATGGGCTAAATAAACAGCCTGAATATAACCCGTCACCCCACCCCCTCGGCGCTCAAATCCTCCCTCCCTAATATTTATGACTACCAAGGCATCCAATCGCTGCATAGCCATAGCTGTGAGGGCTGATTCCTTAGGAGTTTCTACTTTGATCTGGGTACTAAGACAACGAATCCCCGATAGGCGCTCTGCCCCATAGCGGGGTAATTCTTGGAGAGGGATTTTGGTTTGGTTTACTGTCCCTACTCCCACGCGGATTACTTGCCCCCGGCGGTTAATGTAGGCACACACAGGTTGCTTAATCTCGCTACTAATTGCCGCTAGGCGTTGGGCAAAATCTGGGGTTGTTAAGCGATCGCTAGGTAAACGCTGTTGATATAGCTTCTGGAGTTGCTTCAAATGGCTAGACTTCAAACCCTGCAAATTACCAAAAATAGTTTCTATAGTCACACCTCCTTAAAAAATTAATAGCTTTCATTTAACGATAAATTGTTTGCTGGCTTTTCTGAAAAGTGATTCATGCAAAATATCTACTATAGGACTTACCCACTGTCAAAGCATTATCTATGGTTTAGAGGATGTCTGAAAAGGTTAGCTTGGCGACTAAAGCGACTAAAGTCGCAGCTATAGGAGCAAAATCTGGATGGTGCGCAGGTTGCAGAAGATACCGGATTTCCCCTTAGTCCGCGACAGCGGACTTTGTTCTTATAGTCGCGGTTTTAACCGCCAGACACTTCTCAGACATACTCTTCGGAGGTTTTTGTAGGCTGAGCGGAGTCGAAGCCTACAAAAACCTCCTAATGCTTAAGCCTTGCATTAATTCAAGTGTACCAAAGTTATCACTCTCTCCATGCAGTAGTCTCAAATTTGCCATAGAGTTTTTTGGGCTGGATAAAACCTTAGAGACAGAAATTGCGTTTTCCTGAATCTCTTGAATTGGCAAACAGTCACTAAAAAATGAAATATAAAGTAATCAGAGAAAATCATGTTTAACATTAGTTAACAAAAAATGATCTTTTTTGTCTTTCTCATAAATCCGCCATTCACTTACCCAGTCAAGATTTCTAGCTTTGGATTATGGGAACTCTGCAAAATTAACAAATCTTAAAAGAAAAAGCTAACGCTACATTGTATAAATTATCCTGTAGGAGATCAACGATATACAGAAGTTAAATAAGACAACGATTTTACTAGTCACTTTTTCTCTCATAAAAAAGACAAGTTTTCTCATAAACCTCCTGAGATTGCTAAGTTAATTAGGCTGTGATATTGAGCAAGCAGACTAGTTAACTCAAAAAGGTGAGAGAACGGCTTGACAAAATTAAATTACTTAATAACTTTTGTTGATCGTTGAATGTGGTAGTGCTAAAACTTAGCATTACTCGACCAAACCTAAGCTGTTTTTTGATCAAAATAATTACATCAACTCATAGGAGATTAATTCATGTTAGACGCATTCGCCAAAGTAGTTTCTCAAGCTGATGCCAAAGGAGAATTCCTTAGCTCTGCTCAGCTAGATGCTCTCAGCGCCATAGTTAAAGAAGGCACTAAGCGTATGGATGTTGTAAACAGAGTAACCGGCAGCGCTTCTGCGATTGTTACCAACGCTGCTCGTTCCTTATTTGATGAGCAACCAAACCTGATTGCCCCCGGTGGTAATGCTTACACCCACCGTCGCATGGCTGCTTGCATCCGCGACATGGAAATTATCCTCCGCTACGTTACCTATGCGATGATCGCTGGTGATGCAAGTGTTCTTGATGACCGTTGCTTAAATGGTCTTCGGGAAACCTACCAAGCTCTAGGTACCCCTGGTTCTTCCGTAGCGGTAGGCGTACAAAAAATGAAAGATGCAGCTATTGCTGTTGCTAACGATCCTGCTGGTATCACCCCCGGCGATTGCAGCAGTTTGATTTCTGAATTAGCTAGCTACTTCGATCGCGCTGGTGCTGCTGTAGGTTAATTAACTTTTTTTTCCGCAGTAACCTTTACTGCAAATTTAAATTTGCTGTAAGCAAAAAACTTGAAAAACATTACTTAAGGAGACAGATTAGATCATGAAAACCCCTATCACCGAAGCGATCGCCGCTGCTGATACCCAAGGACGTTTCTTAGGCAACACCGAATTACAAGCTGTCAACGGTCGTTTTGATCGCGCTGCTGCTAGCATGGAAGCTGCTCGGAGCTTGACCAACAATGCTCAAAAACTAATTGACGGTGCCGCTCAAGCTGTGTACCAAAAATTCCCTTACACCACTCAAATGTCTGGTGCTAACTACGCAGCAGATGCTCGTGGCAAATCCAAGTGTTCCCGTGATATCGGCCACTACCTCAGAATTGTTACCTATTCTTTAGTAGCTGGTGGTACAGGTCCTTTGGATGAGTTCCTCATTGCTGGTTTAGATGAAGTTAACCGGGCTTTTGACTTGTCTCCTAGCTGGTACGTAGAAGCTTTGAAGTACATCAAATCTAGCCATGGTCTAAGTGGCCAAGCTGCTAACGAAGCTAATACCTACCTTGACTATGCCATCAACGCTCTAAGCTAATTGGTGTAAATTCCGCCCGGAAAAGTAGGCTACGGTAGTTAAGGGAGATTCATTTTTTGGATTGATTATCTCTAACTAGTGCTGCTTACCTTTCTGGGCATTGTTTTATCTAAAAATGATTTAGAAACGTAGATAATAACGGCTAGTTTTAGGAGAAAGTAACATGGCAATTACAACAGCAGCATCCAGATTAGGAACTTCAGCGTTTAGTAATACTGCCCCCGTGGAGCTACGTCCCGGATATACCACAGAGGACGTAGCAGCAGTAATTAGGGCTGTATATCGGCATGTATTGGGTAATGATCACCTAATGAAATCCGAGCGGTTAGTTGGGGCTGAATCGCTTTTGCGAGATGGCAACATTAGTGTTCGGGAGTTTGTCCGTTGTGTGGCAAAATCAGAACTATACAAAAACAAATTTTTCTACAACAATTTTCAAACTCGGGCGATCGAACTTAACTACAAACATCTTTTAGGCCGTGCGCCCTACGATGAGTCGGAAGTTGTGTTTCATCTCGACCTGTACCACAACGAAGGGTATGATGCAGAAATTGATTCCTACATTGATTCTGTAGAATATCAATCGGCTTTTGGAGATAGTGTAGTTCCTTACTATCGGGGTTTTGAAATCCAGCCTGGGCAGAAAACTGCGGGATTTAATCGTATGTTCCGCCTCTACCGGGGTTATGCCAATAGCGATAGCTCCCAAGTGGGTGGCACTGGCGCTCGTTTGGCACGGGAATTAGGTAGAAATTCCGTTTCTACTATTGTTCCTCCCTCTGGTAGCACGGGAGCTTGGGTATTCCGAGCTTCTAATGACGTGGCTCCTCGGTTGACTATGGGTAATGCGGTAGGAGAAAGCGATCGCATTTTCCGCGTTGAAGTTACTGCCCTCAGGGCTAGTAGCCAACAATCCGGTTATCCAAATATCCGCCGGAGTAGCACCGTATTCCTAGTGCCTTACGAACGATTAACCGCTAAAATGCAACAAATTAGCAAAGCTGGCGGCAAAATTGTCAGCATCAACCCAGCATAATTTTGGGATGGATTTAAAATAGATATGGCGAGCAGGGATAAGTTTAGCTAAAAATCTTTGATAACTTCAAGACTATAGTTATGACAAAACCTGCTTTCTTTATTGATTAGGGACTACTAAACAAGCAAGGATTTCCGCCGCGTTGCGGCGGAAATCCTTACCTCAAAATCCTTACTTTTTTAGGATTACCATTGATTAACTTGATTAACTATTGATATTTTTAGGAGATTATCCAAATGTTTGGGCAAACTACGATCGGGACTGGTGGATTAAATTCGGCGGCTAGTCGCACTTTTCGTTATGAAGTTGTGGGCTTGAAGCAAAGTATCGAAAATGACAAAAACAAGTACGACATTCGCAACAGTGCTAGTGTTTTTGTGACCGTTCCCTATAGCCGAATGAATGAAGAGATGCAAAGAATTCTCCGGCAGGGAGGCAAGATTGTTAATATCACTCCTCTTACCGCAGAGTCGGCTCAGTAGTTAACTAAAGTAAAGCGATATAATCTGGAATGTTAGACCCAGAAGACGATTTAGGGCAGGAGACTCAACAACTGACGGTAGAAGAGGCTATAGTTAACCTCCGCCACTCAGATACGAGTCTCCGTTATTATGCTGCTTGGTGGCTGGGGAAATTTCGTGTTTCTAGCCCAGAAGCTGTAGATGTTTTGATTGAGTGTTTAGCCGATGAAGCTGATCGCACAGAATTAGGGGGCTACCCTCTACGACGTAATGCGGCTAGAGCCTTAGGCAAGATGGGTGATCCGAGAGCTGTACCCGGATTAACTATCTGCCTTGAATGTAGTGATTTTTATGTCCGGGAATGTGCTGCTGAAGCCTTAGGACAACTTAAAGATCAGTCCTGCGTGCCTGATTTAATGAAACTTTTAGCAGGAGGCGTCTCGATCGCTGATCAAGTACCGGGACGACCTCATCTTCGCGAACCCTACGAAGCAGTAATGGCAGCCCTAGGAAATTTACACGCAACTCAAGCACAGGAACTAATTCAACCATTTCTCAACCATTCCTTGCCCAAGATTCGCTATGCAGCAGCGCGAGCTATGTACCAAATCACAAGGGATGACACCTATGGCAAGATTTTAGTAAATGGCTTGCAAGATCAAGATATTAAGCTACGAAGAATTGTCCTGCGGAATTTAGGAGACATTGGCTATCTATCGGGGGCAGAGGAGATTGCCAAAGCAGCGACGGAAGGTAGTTTTAAGCTGATTGCTCTGAAGGGGTTGTTAGATCATCAACTAGATTTAGATGATCGGCAAGGATTGACGGGTTTATCTCAGGGAGCGATCGACCTCATGGCACTGATGGATAATTTACTTTAACATTGCCATAATTACAGTATTCCAGTATTCACCACCTGAATATCTAGATTAGGAATTACGCAGTGCCAACAAATTATCGATAGTTGTGGAATTTTTTGTGGGTTGAGCCGATTTGTGGGCTGAGCGGAGTCGAAGCCCGCAAAAACGTCTAAAAACTTTAGTTTGGACTAAATAGTTTCCAGCAGCTATCGATAAAAAAACAGCAGAGCATGACTCAGCCCTTGGACATGGCTGAGTTATCTTCAATCACAGCAACAGAAGCAGAAGTTAAGCAGTAGTTGAGTGAGATTGCTTCAGTGAT
>CALRPI020000003.1:0-129358 GCA_943370025.1 Phormidium lacuna HE10JO
TTTTGCGGGCGCTGAGCGCCCGCAAAAACCTCCGACTGCGTAAGTTCTATTATAGAAAAAGCTTGTATAATCGGTACTGGTTTTATCTTAGATATTAGGAAAGACCTTAGGAGTAGCAAAGAAGGAAGGATTTCCCCGCGCCGTGGGGAAATTATTACCCCCAAAATCCTTACTTTTTAGGACTACTTAGATATCAAATCCAAATAGGTTTTATTATCCGGGACTTAAGCATTTGGAAGCTTTTGTGGGCTTCAACGACCATCAACCCACAAAAACTTCCACAACTCCAGAAAATTAGTTGGCAGTGCGGAAAAGTCTTAATTATTGTCTTCTGACAGGAATTATTATGCAGAATTTCATCCAAAATACTCTAAATGTCCGTAGCCGTCGGTGGTTAGGTTTATTAACAGCAACCTTAATGGCAATTATTGTTTTCATTAGTGGATGTGCCAGCAATGCAACCGATAGTAGTAAGACCGCCAGCCAGCCCGTTACTTCAGAAAAAACCATTCCAGCGATAGCCTCAACTCCAGCAGCCTCAACCCAGCCAACTAAATCTACTGCCCCATCTGCTGCTTCAACCCCTGCTAGTCAACCTAGCCCTAAACAAGGGGGAGCCAACAATTTGGCAAGGCTAGAAGGTAAGGCTACAGTGGTGTTACAAGTAAAAGGATCAGCGATTACGATCGAACTAGATGGCACCAATGCCCCTGTAACAGCGGGTAATTTCGTCGATCTAGTCCAAAAAGGGATTTATGATGGCTTAGTTTTTCATCGGGTAGTCCGAGAACCCCAGCCTTTTGTAGTGCAAGGCGGCGATCCTCAAGGCAAAAAGCCAGATTTCCCCATTACCTCCCTAGGAACTGGTGGTTTTGTTGACCCCGCCACTGGTCGCCCCCGGAATATTCCCCTAGAAATCAAGCCTAGAGGGGCGACAGAACCCCTCTATAGCCAAACCTTCCCTCAAGCTAGGGTGACGGTGCCTCCTGTGCTCCAGCACAACCGTGGAGCAGTGGCCATGGCTCGATCGCAATCCCCTGATTCTGCTTCTTCTCAGTTTTATATTGCCCTCGCAGATTTACCTTTCTTGGATGGTAGTTATGCAGTATTTGGCTATGTGACCAGTGGCATGGAGGTAGTAGATCAGATCCAACAGGGCGATCGCATTGAATCAGCCAAAGTTACCCAAGGTCTAGAAAACCTGAAAAGTTAGGATAGCAATCAAATAACACAAATAATAATAATAGAAGTTAAGTTTTCTAGATCCTCTTGTTGAAATTACTGATTGATATCTGTTGCTTTGTAGGATATTTGTAGAGGTGAACAGGAATTTAATTAATCACCTCTGAGGATTCAGGTATCTTTAGCATGGATTTACAGTCCCATCGTTTCTTGTCTTATTTTGAGCCACTCCAACGATCGCAGCTTATGGCACTAGCGACCTTGGAAGAATTTCCAGAACAAAAGGTGATTTTTGAAGAAGGTGAAATTCCTGATTTTCTCTACCTAGTTTTGACTGGTCAAGTGGTTTTTAGCAAAAGAACTCCCCTCAAGGGCTATCAAGAGGTAGCTCTGGCAGAAGTTAATGATTTTTTTGGGGAATTTGGAGTCTTAGATGGTCAACCCCGGAGTACTAGGGCAACGGCGGGGGCAGGGGCAATCTTAGCCAAAATTCCCCGCGATCGCTTGATGGAAATCCTTGATAGTGTCAATGGCAAGGTAGTGTTAGACCTATTTCGCCATATTGTCCAGCATTTAAGATTTACGACCGATCGCTACGTCAACCTTGTGGTCTACAAGGAAAAAATGTCCCTAGTGGGAGAAATGGTGAATACGATCATCCATGATTTCCGCAGCCCTTTTACGGGGATTCAACTCTCCAGTGCGATGGTCAAGGAAATGTACCCGGAAGACGAGGAATTACAAGAATGGTGTGATCTGATCCAAGCTCAAATTGCCCGGATGTTAGGGATGGCCGATGAGGTACTGGCTTTTGCCAAGGGGAATGCCAAGCTTGAGAAAAAGCCAATTGGAGCGAGGGATTTGATTGAGAATTACCGTAAGCTTAATGCTATTTTTCTTAGTTCTGCTCAGATAGACCTAGTAATTACAGGAGATAATCCCATCATTAAGGTTGATGAAAATAAGCTCCTGCGGGTACTGCAAAATTTAATTGGCAATGCTGTAGAAGCAATTGGCAATCAGCCCCAAGGCAAAATTGAAATTAGTATCCAGACCCTAAATAAAAAAGTAGAAATTCAAATCAAAGATAATGGCTCGGGAATTCCTTTGCATTTACAGGCGAATCTCTTTGACCCTTTTGTGACTTTCGGCAAGCGGGGCGGCACAGGGCTGGGCACGGCGATCGCTAAGTCGATCGTGGATGCCCACCATGGAGATATTTCCTTTGTGTCTGCCCTCAACCAAGGAACAACTTTCAAGATTCTCCTACCCCTAGAACCGACAGAAACCAATACTCCATGAGTCCTCAACTAATTTCTGAGATCGATCAACACCAACTAGCAAGACTTCAGGAAGTAAAGTTAATCGCCACGGATATGGATGGCACTCTGACCAACCAAGGCAAGTTTAGCCCCCTATTGTTGACTACCTTAGAGAAATTAGCCACTCAAGATCAGCAGGTTTTAATCATCACTGGACGCTCGGCGGGGTGGGTGCAGGGAATTTTGCATTACCTGCCAGTGGTGGGGGCAATCGCTGAAAATGGCGGCGTATTCTATCCCAGCAGTCTTGACTCTCCTCAATTTCTCCAGCCCCTCTCAGAAAGCACCGATATCCAAACCCATCGCCAAAAACTCTCCATTACTTTTCAATCCCTTTGCCAAGAATTTCCCCACCTGCATGCCTCCAGTGACAATCTATTTCGTCTCAGCGATTGGACTTTTGATGTGGCAGGATTGGAGCTATCAGACTTAGATAGATTGCAAACTCTCTGTGCTGATCACGGTTGGGGCTTCACCTACAGCAATGTCCAATGCCATATCAAACCCCAAGGACTAGACAAAGCCACCGGACTTCAGCAGGTTTTGACCCAATACTTCCCGAAGATCAAGATGGATCAAGTCTTGACTCTGGGGGATAGCATGAACGATGAATCTCTGTTTAATCCCAAGAATTTTTCCCTATCTGTTGGCGTGGCAAATATTAGCCATTACCTATCAGCATTAGCTTACCAACCCCGGTACGTGACTGCACAGCCAGAGGTGTTGGGTTTTGCGGAATTGGCGGATGTCGTTGCGAATTGCGTTATGATCAGCAAGCAAAGCTAATTACTGAGCTAACCCTTTAGCTAAAAATCGTAAAAATTGACTGTATGTTTACCATTGATCTGACCCTGAAGACAAATCCTGTATCTCTTTCTGTGCAACGCAAAACTGCCGAAGATGCCGAAACCCTGTACCAGCAAATTCTGACTGCTATTCGATCGGGCAGTAGCGAAGTTTTGGAACTAACCTGCGATCGACAACCAGAAAAGAAAATCGCCATCCTCAGTGACCAAATTAGCGCAGTGCAAATTTCCCAGAAATCTGGTTCTGCTGCCTCTGGTAAACCTCCCGGATTTTTTGCCGCAGAATAATTCTCTTCAAATCAGCTAGGAGTGTTTGCCTAAGGACTATGTGGGCAACAACTCCTGATCTGAATTAGTGCCTAATGATTACCACCTAATGAGTACCCCGGCAATTAGTGTCCGAGATTTAAACTTCAGTTGGTCAACCAATCAGCAGTTGGATCGCCAATTAGATGAGCAGTGGCAGGAACAATTGATCCTCTCTTCCTGTGGCTTTGATGTGCCAAGGGGAGAATTTTGGATGCTGTTGGGGGCAAATGGCAGTGGCAAGTCTACCCTATTGAAACTTTTAGCCGGCTTAATGCCTCTGCAATCGGGCAAGCTAGAAATTCAACAACCCGTGGGTTTTGTATTTCAGAACCCAGACCATCAATTGGTGATGCCAACGGTGGGGGCTGATGTGGCTTTTGGTTTGGTGGCGGAAAAACTCTCCCATGCAGAAACTAAACAGCGAGTAGAAGATGCCCTCAAAGCAGTTAGTCTTCTTGAGCTAAAACGCCGCCCTATCTATGCCCTGAGTGGGGGGCAAAAGCAACGGATTGCGATCGCTGGAGCGATCGCCCGGAATTGCCCGGTACTAATCCTCGATGAACCCACTGCGCTTCTAGACCCAGACACCCAAATTGAACTAGTTTCCCAAGTCCAAAATCTGGTCAAGACAAGGGGGATCACAGCCCTGTGGGTGACTCACCGTTTGGAAGAATTAGATTATTGTGATGGAGCCTTTTTGTTAGAGAATGGGAGGATTGTTGATCGCGGCGACCCCCGCCGCCTCAAGGAAAAAATGATGAGTTTCGCTGTTTAATCGCCCTCACCCTAGCCCTCTCCCAAGGGGAGAGGGGACAAGAAAAGTTAGTTTTTATTGCTATTTAGTTTTATCTCTTGTTGAAGTTATGCCTCAGGCTATTGTGATTGGTTTAGGAAAATCTGGAGTTGCTGCTGCCAAGTTATTAGATCGATCTGGTTGGCGGGTGCAGGTGAGCGATCGGGGCAATTCCCCCAGCATGCAACAACAACAGCAGGAGTTGGCTACGGCAAATATTCCCGTTTTCCTTGGTCACACTCCCGATCTCAGCCAAGACCAACCAGATTTAATCGTAGTTAGTCCCGGTGTGCCGTGGGATGTGCCTTTATTGAATCAAGCTAGGGATTTGGGCATAGAAGCGATCGGGGAAATGGAGCTGGCTTGGCGGTATTTATCCAAGACCCCTTGGGTGGGAATTACGGGAACTAATGGCAAAACTACAACCACGGCTTTAACCGCTGCTATTTTCCAATCTGCTGGGTTGAATGCCCCTGCCTGTGGCAATATTGGCTATGCTGCCTGTGATTTGGCACTGCAACAAAAGCAACTAGAACAGCCAAATCTAGATTGGATCGTGGCGGAGCTGAGTAGCTATCAGATCGAGTCTTCCTCCACCCTTACGCCCCACATTGGCATCTGGACAACCCTGACCCCAGACCACCTAGAGCGCCACAAAACCCTAGAAAACTACGCCCAAATCAAGGCAAAACTCCTCCAAGCCTCAAAAATCCAAATTCTCAACGGTGACGATCCTTACCTGCATAGCTTAGGGATTAACTCCAATTCCCAAATCTGGGCAAATGCCTGCTGGACAAGTATTCAAGGCAAACAGCAGCTTTTGGGCGACCCCGATCGCGGCTGCTACCTAGAAGATGGCTGGGTCTATGCCCAGAATACCCGAATTGTCGAAGCTGAAGTTCTCTCCATGGGCGGACAGCATAACCAGCAGAATTTACTCATGGCAGTGCTGGCAGCAAAACTGGCAGGCATTGCCCCAGAAGCGATCGCCCAAGGTGTCGCCAATTTCCCCGGTGTTCCCCACCGCCTCGAACACATCACCACATGGCAAGGTATAGATTTTATTAATGATAGTAAGGCGACCAACTACGATGCGGCGATCGTGGGCTTAAATTCCGTGGCGGCTCCAGCAATTTTGATCGCTGGCGGTGAGGCAAAAAAAGGCGATGCCGGGGCTTGGCTAGATTTAATCAAACAGCAAGCCAGCACGGTATTACTGATCGGCAAGGCGGCGCCAGAGTTTGCTGCCAAGCTAGATGCGGTCAACTATCCTAGTTATGAAATTGTGGAAACGATGGCAGGGGCAGTTGCCAGAGCTGCGATCCTCGCTCCCCAACAGCAAGCTAAAGTAGTTCTCCTCTCTCCCGCGTGTGCCAGCTTCGATCAATACCCCAATTTTGAAGCAAGGGGTGATGATTTCCGGCAACTTTGTTTATCGTTAGAAGGTTGAGAACGTCTCCCCCGGAGGGCTGCCGTGTACACACAAGTATTGCTCATCTCGTTTAATGGGGAGGATCCCCCTAAATCCCCCTTAAAAAGGGGGACTTAAATTAATTCTCCCCCCTTTTTAAGGGGGGCTGGGGGGGATCAAATCCTGAAACGTAGTCGGAGTGGACTTGTGTATACACCGTAGCCCTCCGGGGGAGACGTTCTCAACATAACGAATCTATTCGTTTTTCTTTTCAGTAAACACTATATCTTCATATATCTGTTCGATCGGGCAAGTCATGCCCACACTTTTTAGCTCGACTGTATCCTCTATTTGATAGTTAATAATTCGCCAGTCATCGGTTGCAGTTTTGCGGAATAATTCGATCTCGATCGCGTCTGCACTGACTAGGACATATTCTTGCAAGCGGGGATTGCGGCGGTACATTTTAAATTTGTTGCCACGATCGTATGCTTCTGTGGCTGGGGATAAGACTTCGACAATCAGACAAGGATAGGTAATATATTGGGTATTGGTCTGATCCCGTTCGTCACAGGTGACACTGATATCGGGATAGACGTATTTAGTAGAGCCAACAATACTTACTCGGCAATCAGAGTTAAGAGTTTTACAACCACTTCCTCGCAGATGGGCTTTTAGTAAGGCAAGAAAGTTACCAGCAATATTCCCATGATCGATCGTGCCGCCACTCATGGCATAAACTTCACCATCGATGTATTCATGGCGTTCTAATTGTTGTTCTTCCCATATAAAGTATTCTTCTGGGGTAAATTTTGGAAAATGTTCTTTTGATACAATCATCTAAAATCTCCAAATATAGCAACCGCCAAGGGGGTTGATATGATTTTGATTGTGGTAACTTACCACAACATAACCTGTTTGGCGACGGCTATACTTACTCAAAATTTATAACGATAGTCCTTATGCTTAATCCTAGTTCACGGCGACAATTTTTAGTAGGCGGAGTCGGGGGAGTCGCTGGAGCCATTGCCCTGAGTGCTAGTCAAAACCCTAGCCAATCTGTCTTGGCTGAGCCGACTTCTCGCCCGATCGTTAAACCTCCGGCACTGCAACCGGGAGATACGATCGCCATTGTCGCCCCCGCCGCCTACGGAGACCCCGATGAGATTATCACTGCCAAGAAAAATATGGAGCGCTATGGCTTTCGGGTGGTCATGGGCAAAAATCTGGCGGCGCAGTATGGATATTTAGCCGGAACTGACCAGCAGCGAGCCGATGATGTAAATGAAATGTTTGGGCGATCGGACATTAAAGGGATTGCTACTTTTATGGGGGGATTTGGTTCTACTCGCATCCTGCCTTTACTAGATTATGAATTGATTCGTAACAACCCCAAGGTAATTATTGGTCACAGTGATATCACGGGATTGTTGTTAGGTATCCACAACAAAACTGGGTTAGTTACTTTCCACGGTTCCAGCGGTTTAACGGGAATTGGAGAATATGCCATGTCGCATTTTCGCCGGGCAATTATGAACACAAATTCGATCGGAGAAGTAGCAAAACCCACGGAATCTCTGGCAAAAAGAGGGCATCCCCTCACTACCTTTGTTCCCGGCATGGTCAGTGGAGAATTAATTGGCGGCAATCTATCTTTATTTAATAGTTTGATTGGCACTGAATTTGAGGCGGATACCACGGGCAAGATTTTGTTTCTGGAAGATATTGGGGAAATTCCTTGGCGGGTCGATCGCATGTTAAATCAACTATCGATGTTGGGCAAACTCCAAGCCGCAGCCGGGTTTGCGATCGGTCCCTTTATCAGTTGCTACCCAGAAACCTGCGCCCCCAACCCCAACCCCACTCCCGCCAACCCCTGTGATTGCATTCGCATCGATCCCTACAAATCTTTCACTGTCGAAGAAGTCCTTCGCCAACACCTAGAACCCCTAGGTAAACCCACGGTATATAATTTCAGCTTTGGTCATGTGGAAGAAAATGCGGTGATTCCGATCGGCACAAGAGCCACCCTCGATGCCACCAACCAAAAATTAATCATCGATGAAAATGCCGTAGTCTAAAGCGAATGCGATGAAGATAGATAAAGATGGCAAATACATGACCTTTACTTCCCGATCGTGCGTAATGCCTCAATCCAAATCTTTAGTTCTTGTTCAGCTAAGGTTCTATCGGTTAACTCTTTTTCTTGGTGGGCAATGTAGGTATTGCGAAAGTCATTGATGCGTGTGACGGTTTCCAAGAATTTTCGTCCGCCTTGAAAACGTAACTGGGTATGCAATGCTGCAAATACGCCACCGATTTTTGTGGTGTCGTTGAGAGCATAGTCTAAACACGATCGCAACAATCCAATTAATGATAGTCCATTGTTAAAGACCAAAGTACGCTTCAGATTTTGGGCGAGTTTGCGGTAATAGTCCTCGGTTTTGCGTTCTACATTGCCCATGTAGGGCAGAAACCAATCTTTTTGTTCCGCCACGGTAATTGGCATTTCTGGCTGAAGGCGGCGCATGATGAAGCCTTTAGCAACTTCGTCGATCGAACCCAGTAGAGGTGTGAAGACCGGGGCATAATTCATCCCTTCTTTGTTTTCAAAAAAGCGGTATAGCATAACGGATTGATCAGCAGCGCGGCGATAGCGAGAGGGGAGGGCATTGAGAATTTCTGGGTCAATCAGGCTATCGATCGCGGTTGCTTCATCATCCGCTTGTCCAAAGTTGACAAACAGGGGCAAGTCTTGAAATTCTTCGGCTTGGAGCAGGTTTTGCAGGGCAGGGACACAGGCGCGGGCAAGTTCAGCGACGGTATCGCCTGCCATGCGTTCAAAAACACCTTGGGGAATATAGAGATACTGCCACTGTAAGGTTTCTGTAGAAGCGGCTTCACACCAAGCGATCGCCGCCTTCGCTTTCAAAGGCACATCTCGATCTTCCCGCCCTTTAGTTTCGACCAAATAGTAGTGATGGTCGATCGTGCGGATGAAGAAGTCGGGGGTGTAGAATGCGAGGCGATCGCCATTGGCTAAATAATCAACCCGGAGGCATTGCGATCCAGCATTTTTAGCAAAAGCGGCTACATCTGGGGCGCGATCGCAAAATTTTGCCACAGCGACTTCTAGTTCGCGGTTGCAGGTGACGAGATTAAATAACGTTTTATTGGCTTCTAGAGCGGGACGGCGTTCGCTGAGGGTAACTTGATAGGGTTTCCAAGTGTTGAGAGACTTGGGGACTGATCCGGTTAAGCGGGTTTCGGTGGTGGTGGTACGGCTGCGGATCAAGGGCACAAACACAGCCCGGAGATGTTCGCCCACGTCGGAGTCTGCTAAACGAGCGACGAGAGCTGGATCGAATAAGGTGCTTTTTTGCTCAAACAGAATATTTTCTAAAAAGATCTGAATCAAGGGGGCGAGAATCGCATGGAGTCCCCGCAGTTTGCAGATCGTTTCGAGTTGTTTGACATAGTAGGAAACGGCTCCAATGCCCGATTCCAGCAATGGCAGATTGAGTTGCAGCTTTTGGATAACTTCGCCGGTGAAGAGGTGTCGCCCTTCGTACTGAATTTCGCTGTTGCCCTGTTTGCTGAGAGGTAGGGGTTTGTAGGGTTTGAAAGCTGTTTTAACATCTTGCAGGGTGAGTCCTTCCAGCTTGGGGACGATGCGATAGCCGGCGGTGAGGGTGGGAATCTGAATGTCTAGCTGGTTTACATCTTTGTGGGTTTCATCGGGGAAGATAGAAATGGTGGTGGTGGGGACACGATCGAGATCGACGATTTCAATCGGCAGTCCTTCTTGCGCCAATTCCTGGGCATATAAGCTGGCAAAGGCGGGATGTTCGATCACGGTGACGAGTTCGTTTGCCTGACCGGGAGGAGTCATGCGGCGTAAGCCTCGACCAAGGGTTTGTTCGGGCAGAATATTGGCTTTGGAACTGTAGGGACGCAGGGGGACGATCGTGGTGACATTTCGCACGTCCCAGCCTTCGCGCAACATCAGCACAGAGACGATGCAGACGTAGGGGCTGGTGTTGCTATCAAGTTCACGGCTGAGTTTACGCAGTGCTTTCAGGTCATCGTCGTTGATAGCTTTTTCGTCTTCAACAAATTCGTAGCGGACGTTATTGCCTTTGCCGACTTTTTTGAGTTTGCCTTTAAGGTTGGTGTGCAGATTGATGGTTTTGCCATTGAGTTGCTCAAACAGCGGATCGCTGTTAAAGCGTTGGGTAATTTGGTCGGCGGCATCGGTGTCATCACACATGATGAACAGCAAAGGTTTCTTGCCGCTGGATTCCCATTCGTTGCGGCTGGCTTGCCAGCGATCATAACCCAGCAATAAGTGTTGTTCCCAGCGGTAGGCAGCGTTGTCGTCGGCTTGCTCGACCAGTTTGCGACTGGCTTGCCCAATCAAGGGTGTTTTGACAATACCCGCATCGACGGCTTCACCGAGGGGCGTATCGCAAACGATGTGTTTGAACAGGAGTCCTTTGTTGTCTTTGGGGGTGGCGGAGAAGTCGAGTTGGGCGACGAGTTTGCCACCGCTGCGGGCTAACAGGGTTTCGTGCAGAGAGCGGATGGCTTCGTTCCAAGCGGAGCCGGAATCCCAGACATGGTGTGCCTCGTCGTTGAGGACCATGACGCGACGATGGCTGGTGATTCTGTCCCGTAATGCGGCTCCCGTATCCAGGGCTTTGGATTTGGAGACGGGCGGACCTATCCAAGCATAGCCATCATCGGTAGCTTTTTGCTTGCGTTTTTCGTAGAGGCGGTGAACGTTGGTGAGGTAGAGCGTTCCCCCGGTGGCTGCGCCGCTGGCTTCGTCTTGCAGCACTACAGAGAGATTCCAGTCGCCGCGCCATTCGGGGGGAATTAGCGGGTCGGTGCCGAAGATGCGCCCGTTGCCAAAATCATCCTTGAGGCGTTCGTAGACGGTGAGGTTGGGGGCGATGACGACAAAGTGCCTTGCCATTTCCGAGTCGGATTCGCGGAGGGCATGGAAGTAGCTCCAGACGATGCAGAGGCTCATGACTTTGGTTTTGCCTGCGCCTGTGGCGAGTTTGAAGGCGTAGCGGCTCCAGCTATCTTCGGATTCGGCGATGCCGAGGGCTTGTAGTTCGGCGGCTGCACCGCCAAATTCGGCGATGATTTGCGAGAGGCATTCTATACGTCGGACTTCTTTGAGATAGATTAGGGTTTCGATCGCTTCTCTTTGGCAAAAGTAGTAGCGAAACTCAAAATCTTCACCGCTGGCAGTGGTTTGACGGTGGCCGCGGCCAAACCAGTGGTTCAGTAGTTGAATTGTGGTGTCGCTAGCGCCGATGTAGAAGGCTTCGCGCCAGTCTCGCACGGCGGAGCGCAGGTTACTGACTAGATCGATCGGGGAGGCTCTGCGTCCTTGGACAATTACGGCTGGATCGCCTGTTTTTTCTGCCCGGACTCGGTGGGCGTTGGGTTCTGCCCAGGGGGCAAACAGGGGTTCGAGGATGGTGGTGTTGAAGGAAGAGGAGGTCATAGGTTAAGCCGTTGCAAATTCAGTGAGGGGGCGTTTACTGGGATGCTGAAAGCCAAGGACAATATCCTCAGCAGGAATTCCAGACTCTAATAGATCGTTGGCAATGCCCTGTTTAGTCCAATCTTCTTCAATCCAGATTTTGCCATTCTCTATACGAAGATAGACTGCCACCCCAAAATCACGCTGTTTGCCATTCCAGCCCACACTAAACCAGAAGTAATGATCGCGTTCTTCATCAAAAGCAATACATTCCTGTACACCAATTTGGTTCGCCCCTGCTGCCCAATCTCGGTATTCGGTCAGAATTTTTTGGATGATTTGGCGATACTGAGTTAGTTTAGCCATTGCACAATCTCCTGTTCATCAATATTGACTACAAAAAATTTGATTTGACTGGATCGAACCAGAAACTCAATGCCTTCACGTTTGAAAAAGTTGTTGTAAGTAATGTCATCGATCGCTAGGAAAAGTTCATACTCCGGTGCAGTCTTTTCCAAAATCATTTGATAGACCTTGTATTGCCCCAATGCTAGGTGAAAGTCGGTCATCAAAGAGCGTCCAACAAAACTTTTAATTTCAACTACAATCTTCTGTCCTGCTCGTTCAATGGCGATCGGTCTTTCCGTAGCAAGATCGGCGTATAAATCAATGTCTTTGTATTTAATCCGATAGGGATCAGCAAGAATCACCCAATTATCTTTAATAAGGGCTAACTTAACTGCGTCATGATAAAAATCTTTAGCTGGCATGGCTTCTACCTCCCTGTTCACCAGTTCGTAGTTCACCAGTTCGTAGTTCTCGCTTTAGCGAGACACCCTCACCCACAATAAAATCATCCCACTCTCTTCCATAATCCTTAACTGGATATTTCACCCAAGAATCCCGAAGCCACTCCCGCCCTTGTTGTTCTAAATACCAATGCACACTGCTAAAAGCCCAATCATAGGGCGACTCTGACCATTTATGCTTGACTGGGTTGTAGTGAATATAATTCAGTGTCGTATAGTAATGACGTTCCGAACGAATAGCACGATCGCTATAGCGATACCAAACCTTCCGTCCTAACGTATCGTCCTCCAAATTCCAATAACGAGATGTAGCCCCATGCACACCCCTAATCACCATCTCAACTCGTTTGTAGCAATGACTTAATTCCTCACAAGGGCTGCCCATATATACCAATATATGATAATGATTAGGTAAAATCACCCATCCCCGCAACTCAATTCCCCAAGATGTAAATTTCTCAAATAGCAGATATAAAAGCTGCTTTTGTCGTTGCTCAGAATTTATATGAAGCTGGTGTTCATAGCAAGCTGCCGTTAGCAAATAGAATGCTTGATCCTTAATTGGGTGGGGCGGACTATGAGGAGGATACCCCCTTGCCAAACGTTGCTGTACGACTTCAGCTTGTTGTTCAGGTGTTAACTTGCGATACTCATACATGGTTTCAACCTCCATAATTCACTGAAGTCAACACTACAAAAGTTCGTAGTAACGGCTTTAGCCGTTATATTGAGTTCACTGAAGTGAACACTACAAATGAGAATATTCATATTTCCACCTCAACGGTAATGGAAGTATCACAGCCGAAGGTATCAACGACTTTGACACAGGCGATGTATTTGCCGGGGGCGGGATAGGTATAGGCGGCATCACTGATGGTTTTGAGGCTGCGATCCTTCCTAGTTCGATAATCTTGCCAGTCGTGGGTGAAAGGTTTGCCGGGTTGCCAGTTGAAGTCGATCGCCCAGAAATCGATAAAATCAAAGCCACTCTTGATGGCGCGTTCTCGGATGGCTTCCAGTTCTTTGGTGGGGACTTCAGCGAGGGAGGGCAGAAATTGGGTGAGCTTGAGATCGACAGTGCGAAGAGATCCCCCTAAATCCCCCTTGCTAAGGGGGACTTCCGGATTGCTCCCCCCTTTTGAAGGGGGGCTGGGGGGGATCCTCCGGGAATTTGAGGATCGATACACCGCTTCCGCTGCCAACACCGCCACTTCCAAGAACGGCGGCGGGGCTTTGCGGTTTTTTTCCATAATCTCGCGGGGAATTTGCACCAGCTTCAGCTTCACGCCCAATTCTGTTGTCAGGGCATTCACCAGCAAGTGCAAGTCCATTTCAAATTCCCAAGCGAGGCAATAGCACTCCCGCCCCCCAGCGGCGGCGGTGGCTTGGGCGACAGCTTTAGCTTCGTCACGGGTGAACATGGAATCAATGCCATCGACATGGCAGAAGGCTCCGGCTTTGCGACCGTGGAGCAATGGTGAGGAGGTGTTGGTGAGGGCTTCGGCGCGGAAAAATTCTAGAATCACGCGGCGGTGTTCGGTGTCGGCTCCTTGCAGGCGCTCTTGTTGCCACCATTGCCGCTCGTAGCGCCCCAAGTTATACACATCAAAGGCGCGGTAGGGTTTGCTATCTTTGTGGAGAGTGCGCTGGAGTTCGATCATCCGTTTGCGGGAGGTATGAATCGCAAAGCGCCCTAGGTCTGCCATGATCCACTTGCGTCCTAGGCGCTCGGCAACAGCTCCGGTGGTGCCACTGCCACAAAAGAAATCAGCAACGAGATCGCCTTCGTTGGAGGAAGCTTTGATAATGCGTTCTAGAAGAGTTTCAGGTTTCTGAGTAGCATAGCCAATATTTTCAGTTTGATCTGCTGGCTGGAGCATGGAAAGTCGCCAGACATCATCAATGGTTCGCTCATCACTCTCAATATAGATGACTTTGCCGTCAGTACCTTTAGCGTTTACTAACTTACCCTTCTCTTTATCCCACACCCTTTTTAGTTGACGCACAGTTTCATCGCGCTTCTCTCTTTGAGGATTAAATAAAGATTTTGGAGTTTTTGAATACCGGAGAATAATGTCATGATTTGCAGCAAACCGATTCACATTGCCCTGCATTTTATTGTAGTAATACCAGACGATTTCATTTACAAATCGTTCTCTACCAAAAACATCATCAAGCAACATACGAACCATATAGTTCACATGCCAGTCACAATGAACGAATATGCTTCCTTTCTCCGACAACAATTCAGATATTAGAGTTAGTCGCTCATGCAACATATGTAGATATGAATCGGTGCCACGTCCCCATATATCTCTATAGGCAACCATTTCCAAAGTAGATTGCTCTTTTTCAATCGCCTCACTCTCATCCCCGATCGCCACACTCATCGTAAAATCTGCTCCCACATCAAACGGCGGATCAATATAAATCAAATCCACCTTCCCCTTAAACTCCTGCAACAGCGAAGCCATCACCAGCTTATTGTCACCCCAGATTAAGCGATTGCGGAAATCATCCACACGGGGGTTTTGCTGCTCAAACAAACTTAACTGCTGATTTGCCGCCGCCTCTCGCCTCGGTTCATCAATCCCCTCAATCCTCTGCATCGGCATCGCACAACCCGCAATATCCACCTCCCGGCGCTGCCCATACTCATCATACTTGCCCTCCCACACCAACTCCGTCCGCATCTGCGACAAAGGATGGGGATTGTGAAGACCATAGGTAGGTTGTTGAGTCATAGAAGAATAGGGAGAGTAATAGATTGGAATACCCCAGATTATAGCAACCGTTCAGAGCACTTGCCCTGATTTAGGTAGTTTCACCCGCCTTCGGTGGGTAAAACTATCCGCCAAAAACAAAACAAAAGCCATAGATTCCGGCATAACCTGCTACAATAGAAAGCTGTTGACTTTTGCGTATTTGTTAATTTTTCCGTAGTAATTCATTATCTTAAGTATAAAACTATGACTCAGCGTACATTAGGCGGTACTAGCCGCAAACAAAAAAGAACCTCCGGATTCCGGGCGCGGATGAAGACCCCTAACGGCAGAAGAGTAATCAGAGCACGCCGGCAAAAAGGACGCTATCGCTTGGCAGTATAGAGATACTGAAAATTAAACCTAAACTTGCCTATCCCCATGTGCTGTGGCTCTAGCGAAATTACACCGACTTAGACACTGGCGAGATTTTCAATTTGCTTATCAGCAGGGGCGGAGGTATTCTGGGCAATCCTTCACCCTGTTCCGCCTCAAGCAATTCTCCCCCAAGGAAAAACCCCAAAAAAATAAGATACTCAGCAATAAAATACTCAGCCATCAACCCGCAGAAAATAAAGCACCAGAAAATAAAGGACTAGAGCCAAAGCTGATACCCACAAGACTTGGAGTTTCTATTAGCCAAAAAGTTAGCAAAAAAGCCGTGGTGCGAAATCGTCTCAAACGGCAGATTTTGGGTGGTTTCCAGACCCTGTTGCCCGATGTGGCTCCCGGTTGGCGGCTAGTAATTGTGGTGAAACCGGGGGCAGTGGGGTGCAATTATGCTGATTTTTTGCGAGAATTAAAACAATTGTTGATCCAAGCAGAGGTACTTAATGGGTATTAGAGAAGATGTGTTTTTTGAAGGACCTCCTCACCGAGGAGATTTGATTCTGAGTCTTTTAATGGGTTGTACGATTATTTTTTTACCCTTATCTGTGGGGGCGATCATCCGGGCGTTGTGGCTGAGGTTTAAGATCACCGATCGCCGCATTTCCATCACTGGCGGTTGGAAAGGCCAAGACCGGACAGATATTATCTATTCTGAGATTGTCAAAATCAATAAAATGCCCCGTGGGTTTGGCATGTGGGGAGATATCGTGGCGGTGTTGCGGGATGGCTCTCGGTTAGAGATGCGATCGCTGCCCCGGTTTAGAGAAATTTATGACTACATTGCTGAACGAGTTGCCGATAAAACTGGTAGACCCATTGACACAGTGAAAAGCTAGTCATTACACTGATGCTAATTAATTCAAGCAAATCGATATTTTAATAGTTAATACATCAAACATATAGGTCACTGAAACGTATGGCATTGATCAGCAACGGCAGCAACTTTCTCAAGGTTTTAGTTAATGGCAGTAGTTTTGTCAAAGCCCTAGAAACTTCTGAGGCTTTGGGAGTTTACGCACCCCTAGAAGGTGGCCATGAAGGTCGGTTTGAACGGCGGCTCCGGGTCAAGGGTTACACCACTCTCAACATCACCGCTAGAGGTCTGGGAGATTTAGAATCTTTCCTGACCGGAGTTCACGGGGTGCGCCCTTCCCATCTGGGCAAAAAAGATATTCGGACTTATTTTATTCCGCCCATTATTAACTACCAATTAGAAAATCTGCCCCCCAAATCCAAGGGTTTAGTCCTCTGGATTATTGAAGGGATGGTCCTTTCTAGTCAGGAAGTGGAATACTTGGTAGCTCTAGCCAAGAAGACCCCCAAGTTGAAAATCGTGGTGGAAATGGGGGGCGATCGCGAGTTCTCTTGGAAACCCCTTGGCGATCTGGTTGCCGCTGCCTAGTTCAACCTAGATTTAGTATCTACACAAAGATTTAGTTTTGGTGATAATTTTTTGGCAAGGATTTCTCCCATATTGTGGGAGAAATCCTTGCTTTTTTAGTACTACCCACAACTGTATAAAAACCATAACCATTTTCGGTGGCTGAGGGTCGTCGAATATCGGTGGCTGAGCGGAGTCGAAGCCAAACTCCACCGCAAATCTTCGATGGCTTACCCTCATATATAGGGAAATGTTCCCTTCGACTTCGCTCAGGGAACGTCTCTAGGCTTAGGGTCAGAGTTTTTGTTTAAACCAAATTTATTTTATTTACCTAAAAAATAGGGGTTGACTTAGAGTGTGCTCTAAGGTTTAGAGTTGAACTTATGGAAAGGACATTCACAATTCAAGAGGCTGCCCAAGAGACAGGGGTAAGTGCCCATACATTGCGCTACTACGAGCGGATGAATTTGCTGGATCCGATCGATCGCAATGCCAGTGGGTATCGTCAGTTTACCGACTACGATCTTTCCTGTGTCAGGTTTCTCACCAAGTTGCGGGCGACCAAAATGCCAATTCGCCAAATGCAGCAGTTTGCCGAACTGCGTCGCCGGGGAATTTCCACCGCCCAGCAACGGCGATCGCTATTGGAAGATCATTACCATGCCGTGATGGCGCATCAGCAAGAACTGACCCATAGCCTTGCCGTGATTAGCAAAAAAATTGCTTACTACAAAGAGGTGGTGGAAAAAGAGATTGCTGCTGAAGCAGAATCCTATCAGTTGCCTAGCTATATCGCTATGGCACAGGGAATCAGTCAGGGTTCCATCTCAATTTCCTTGGAGCCAAAAACTGCTGCCCAAGAGTTGATTGAGCATTTTGATCCAGAGAGTTTATCGCAGCTCATGGAATTATTGCAAAGTAAAACTAAAACAGGTGTTCACAAATGGAAATAAGAAAACTCGGTAATCAAGGGCTAGAAGTTTCTGAACTCGGTCTGGGTTGTATGGGGATGTCGGAGTTTTATAGTGGGCGGGACGAACAGGAGTCGATCGCCACTATTCACTACGCCCTCGACCTAGGGGTAAATTTTATCGACACGGCGGATATGTATGGACCTTTTACCAACGAGCAGCTAGTGGGCAAAGCGATTAAAGACCGCCGCGACCAGGTGGTATTAGCCACTAAATTTGGGAATATTCGCAGTGCCGAGGGGGGCTTTTTGGGGATTAGCGGCAAGCCGGAGTATGTGCGGCAATGTTGCGATGATTCCTTGCAAAGATTGGGGGTGGATGTTATCGATCTCTATTATCAACATCGAGTGGATATAGCCGTGCCGATCGAAGAAACCGTGGGAGCCATGGCTGAACTTGTCCAACAGGGAAAAGTTCGGTATCTGGGCTTATCAGAAGCTGCCCCCGCCACCATTCGCCGTGCCCAAGCCATCCATCCCATCTCGGCACTGCAAACCGAGTATTCCCTCTGGAGTCGGGAACCGGAAGATGTGATCTTGCCGACGCTGCGGGAATTAGGGATTGGTTTTGTACCCTATAGTCCCCTCGGCAGGGGTTTCTTGACGGGAGCGATCGCTAGTCCAGAAGATTTTGCTGCCGACGATTATCGACGGAGATCACCCCGGTTCCAAGGAGAGAATTTCACAAAAAATCTAGAACTAGTAGCGCAGGTCAGGGCGATCGCGACAGAAAAAGGGATTACTCCCAGCCAATTAGCCCTAGCATGGCTCTTGGCTCAGGGTGAAGATATTGTCCCCATTCCCGGCACTAAGCGCCGCACCTACCTAGAGGAAAATATTGGAGCCACAAACGTCACTCTGACTGCGGAGGATCTAAGCCGGATCAATGCCGTAGCTCCCCAAGGGGTGGCAGCAGGCGATCGCTACCCAGCCCAAACTATGGGGACGGTCGATCGCTAACTCCATGACTAGATTTTTTGAGCGATCTGGAGCATGGATAGGTAAGATGTGGCAATTTCCACCCCATGATTTTCGGCTAAAACTTGACGTAAAGCACTAAATAGCTGCTCTCTTTGTTTGGGTTCTAGGGCAATGTAGGGAGACAGGGTACTGAGGAGGGCGAGGTAGTCATCGATGCTGTAGAGGATTTGGCTGACTAGCTGGGTGGTCACAAAATTTGTGAATAATCCAGTATCCATCACCTGCTGCCCAAAGTCTCGAACATTTTTTTCTTGAGTTGCTTGGTCTTCGTACTTGCCTAGGGAGGGAGCTAGGTCGCTGTAGACTTTGGCTAAATCCTGACAAATTGCATAGCTGGGTTGGGGAATGTGGTTCCAGAGTAAGATTAGATAGCCCTGATCTTCTAGAGAAGCGATCGCTTTGGGATAGCCAATTTTGGGGTCTACCCAATGCCAAGAAGTTGCCGCCAGAATCGCGGAAAACTTGGCTGTGCCTAGTTCCCAATCTTCAAAGGTGGTATTCACAATTTCTACTTGGGGATAAGCTGCACAATTATCTCTGGCAACCTGGCAAGCAGCAGTACTGGGTTCTAAGCTCACGATCGAGAAACCCAACTTGGCAAATTCCACAGTGGCGATCGCAGGTCCACAGCCAATTTCCAGAATTTTTGCTCCGGCTGGGAGTTGAGAGAGGGCGATCGCTTGCTGAATTAGTTCTTTTGGGTAGCGGGGTCTGGTGCGATCATAGGCAGCAGCCACGGTACTATACCAATCACGCCTTTGTTCAACAGGCATGGCAGCATAGCCATAGGTAGCCTTCTCTTGAGTATTTTCTTCTTGTGGACGATCGGGCATATATTTCTATGAGTAGAAATTTTTGTGTAGAGAAGATGATACTTTGTTATATACAAGAAACTGAAGGAATAATCACTCTTTTGGTTGATTACTATATTTACTTAGCCAAATTTTATCGGTTCGCATGTCTACAGCACCCTTTCGTGGGAGAGTACAAGCTCAAGGAGATGATATCAGACAAGATGGGGGCTATAGCGAATCTTGGGCGCAAGATATTCCTGTTACTGATCAACAGGGTTTAGATTTCCTTGATAAAATTGAAAGGAAGTGCAATGAGTCTCAAAAAAGAGAGCGAAAACAGGCTTTCATTAAAGCTAAAAATTTCGTCGAGCGTGCTAGTGAGCTAGGTGGTGTTGATGCATATCTTACTCGCTCATTTAAAGATAGGAAACGTAGTGTTAGTAACGCTCGTGTAGATATTGAAGTTCACGATGGTCTTACATTTATTCCTGTGGAACAAACAAAATGACTACTATTTTTTCTAAGGTGGAGCAATTTTTAGCCTCTAACAATACTGAAAGAGCGAGAGAAGAGGTTGTCAAAACTTCCATTAATCTAAGTAGAGTAGATACTAGTGTTCGAGATTTTGCGGAACTCCTTGCATTAGGCTCTCCGAAAGCATTAGAGATAGGATTGGGCGTATTAGGACGGCAACTTCTTAATATCAATATAAAAATCAATGATGATGTAATTTGGCTATTTCTTGCAGCAGTATTATCCCGGCAAAACATTACTCCCAATAGTCCATCAAGAATTAATATTCTTAGTCTTCTTTCTTGTGTTAAAGATTGGAAATTACCTATCTTTGCCCTACTAACTCCAGCATTAGATACTTTTTTGAAGGTAAGTCTTGCTGAAGGAAATCCCCTGATTGCAGAGCAAACTCTCGACTTTATTGCGATGGAAGAGATTTACGCACAGGCTCCTCGTACAAAGGCACAGTTTCAAAACCTGAAATTTCTTACTCAGTCGGTACTAGATCAAGTAGATGATTTGGAGCTAAAAGAGGAATGGGCTGAAGGACTAGATGCTTTCTTTCAAGAAGCAAATAATATCAAATATTCTGATAAAAACATCTGGTCGGCAGGGGGAAGCTTACTAAAAGAAATCTATCCTCCTGAAACCTTAAACCATAATACGGAAACAAATTATTCTCATCAGGTAAAAGACAATATATTCAAATTAATTACGTCATCTCTTGCAGAAATTAGAACTACGCTTAGGCGAAACAGAGGATCATTTAAAGTCCGTAGAAATAACAGCCACTTCAAAAACTTGCCGATACGACATCAATCTTTGGTTCAAGAACAATTATCTATCAGATAAATCTAAATAGTCAAATAGAATTATTGGGTTAATTGTAACTTGCCATTTTAGCAAGAAATATTTCCGCCTCTTGCTTAACAATAACATCGAAGTTTTCTAGTGTGGCAGATGGATAACTGTAGGGAAAATATTGTGAAAGAAGGCTGTCTAGGGCATCATCAAGTTCAAACCATATTACATATTCAGAATCATAATCAAGATATTTCCATATTTGATATAAATCTCGTACAGCTAATTGGGAAGAATCATATTGTCCATTAATAACTTGCTGGGCAATTTTACAAGCATAAGCTCTAATAGCAATTTTTGCCTCTGGTTCTTCAATATTTAATTCTTCGATCGATCTCATAAAATAGCTTTCTACTTCCCAAAAACTATTGTGGTGATCGAGTCCAGCTAAAATTCGCAAACTAGGAGAATCATAGTCTTCCATGAGCATTTCCTCTGCCCAGTGAATATAATCATCAGCAGACATCCATTCTAATGCTCGTTTCCCAAATATTGCTTTAGTGGAATATTTCATGACTTTGACTAGCCCGATATCTTAACTTCGTTAATAGATTTCAGGAAAATTGATAGTGTATATTTGCAGAATCATTCCAGCATATACATATCCAGCGCAGATAGTAGAACCTTGCCATCTGGATCAAAAATGTTTCCAGTGTGACTAACTATTGTTTCTGGAGCAAGTTGCTTGAGATTTGACATTAATTCTAATAAGCTCTCAACAGCTAAAAGATTCCACTCCTTACCCATTGAGTAGTACAAAGATATTCCTGTAGGGACGAAAACAAAAACACCAATATCTGGGATAGGGTTACCAGACCTAGAGTGAGTACCACCGAAAACCACACTAAAACTCTCTGCTTCTCCAGTCAATGCCATTTCCGCCGGATTTTGTCCGAATATAATCGGTATTTCAGCCTGCTTAGATATTGACCAATAATAAGCATGTTTGGATACAATATGTGTGGATTGCTCTTGAATGAGCGCATAGGCAACAGCAACTTTCCTTTCAGAACCAAAATCGAAGGCGATATCAGGTAATGCTCTATCATCCTCAGAAAGTATTTCAAGAACAGTTTGTAGATTCATCGTCATCATCGACATAAATGATTACCAAGTTTCTTTAACTAGATTGAATTTGCTGGACTAAATCATTAAAAGGTTGCCAATTGTCTTCTTCAGTAATCGATTGCCACACAGACTCAATTAATGGACGCAAGGGGACTACTTGGGGATTAGCATTTTTAAGAGTTTGGCTAATTAAACCCATATCATCTAGAGATAAAGATTGCAGAATATGGTGATAGGAATTTATCCATTTACTAAATATAGCTGGAGTCTCTGCATCACCAAAAACCTGCCATTGGGGAAGACTATCCACATCACCCCACCAAGCACGATCGAATACTTTGGCTAGAGTAGCAAAGAAATGATGATAGCCAATCTGAGAATCTTGCAATAGCTGACAGGTGAGCAGGACTAATTCTCGGGATTCGGGAGTATCTAAATCAACAAAACCCAACTTGCGTAACATCAACTGTCGATAATTCTGCCGATAAGCTTCATCAAATTCCGGCAATGCTTCCTTGATTGATTGGTCATCAATCACCGGAATTAAAACATTGCCCAACATTTCTAGGTTGAGCTTGCAAATTCCCGGTTGATTGCCATAGGCATAGCGCCCGTAGTGGTCAAAATATGCCGCCGTGAAATTCAAATCAAAGGTAGGCAGAAAAGCATAGGGACCATAGTCGAAACTTTCCCCGGTGATGGACATATTATCGGTATTCAAAACCGCATGGCAGAAACCAGCTTGCATCCATTGAGCAGCTAACTTGGCAACTCGCTGGACTAACTCAGTAAAGAAGAGAGCGTATTTTTCTGGTTGGGGTTCTAGGTGGGGATAGTAGTAGTGAATGACGTGATCTAGGAGTTTGGAAATTAGGTCTGGGCGCTTGAAATAGTGCAACCTCTCGAAAGTGCCAAAGCGGATGTGCGATCGACTAAACCGGATCATCACCGAAGACCTCGTAGGCGATGGCTCATCCCCCCGCCACAAGCCTTCCCCAGTTTCCACCAAACTCAAACACCGAGAAGTAGTCACCCCCATTTTGAATAGCGACTCAGCCGCCAAAACTTCCCGCACTCCACCCTTGAGGGTGAGCTTGCCATCGCCGCCTCTGGAGTAGGGAGTGGTTCCCGATCCCTTGGTGCCAAAATCGTAGAGTTCTCCATCTATGCCCCGCACCTGCCCGTAGAGAAAGCCCCGTCCATCCCCCAAGCGGGAATTGTATTCTCCGAATTGATAGCCGTGGTATTTCAGCGCCAAAAAGGGACGCACCGCTTCAAAGTGACCAAAGGCTTGCAGAAAATCCGTGTCGCTTACCTGTTGGGGGTCTAAGCCAATTATGGGCAGGAGGCGATCGTTCCTAAATCTAAGAATGTGTTGGGGAAATGTGGCGGCGGGAACTACATCGTAGTAATCTTCCCCCATAGCTTCCATGGCTGGCTCGTACTGTAGAGTCGTGAACATAGTTGGTGATGCCAAATCTTATTTTATTAGGTTCTCTACACAGGTTGGTTGAAACCGCTGCTACAAGAGCAAAGTCCGCCGGCGCGGACTAAGAGAATAGGAACATGATCATAACCAGATTTGGGATGAGTTGTAATCTTAAATCTAGAATAACATTGTTCGCAAAATCCGCTTTTGTGGACTACCATCTTATGCAGGACTCATGCATTTGAACGTTTTTGTGGGTACTTTGCACCCTCAAAAATATCCCCACCTCTCAATAATTCCTTGGCAGTGCGTAATTCCTATTGTGGATTAATGTGGATTAAAATAGTGGTATTAATAGCTATTCCTCACCAGTACCGAGATAACTGAATTTTATGAATAACTTCTTCAAGCAAATTGCCGCTAGTGCGATCGGGACTCTGGCAGGATTACTGATACTTTTAGGCACTGGGGCTGGAGGGTTGATGTTGCTGATAGCGGCGGTTTCTTCTGTAGATACTGCCCCTAAGGTAAAAGATAAGTCGGTATTGGTATTGGATTTATCGGTGAGTATTGTTGATAGTACCCTGAACAGTAGAGGGAGTTTCTTGGGGGGCGATCGCTCTAGCGTCAACCTCCGGACTGTATTAGATGCCATCAATCAAGCCACCGAAGACAACAAGATTGTTGCTCTTTACCTAGATAGTAGCGGCGGGACTGGGGGGACAGGATTTGCCACCCTGCGAGAAATTCGCCAAGCCCTAGAGAAATTCAAAGCCAAGGGCAAAAAGATTGTCGCCTATGATGTGGATTGGACAAAGGCAGATTACTATCTGGGGTCGATCGCTAATGAAATCGTCATTAACCCCATGGGCAGTATTGAAGTGGATGGAGTTAGTGTGGAGGAGCCATTTTTCGCTGGTGCTCTGGCAAAGTATGGCGTTGGCGTGCAGGTAGTCCGGGCTGGCAAGTATAAATCCGCTGTAGAACCCTTCACTTCCCAGAAACTTAGTCCCGAAAACCGTCAACAAACCCAGAGCCTGATAACTAGTATTTGGAGCGAATATGTCAACACTGTCAGCGCCAGCCGGAAGCTTGCCCCAGCTCAGATTCAGAGTATGGCTGATAACCAAGGTGTCATTCCGGCAACTGAAGCGCAACAACAAAAATTAGTCGATAAGGTAGGTTATTTGGATCAGGTGGTCAGTGATCTGAAGGAATTAACTGGGGCAGACCCAGAAGCGAATAGCTTTAACCAGATCAGTATCAAAAACTATAGCCACCATCAAACCCAAAATGTGAAATCTAGCAGTAATAAAATCGCGGTGATTTATGCCCAAGGGGAAATCGTCGATGGCGATGGTTCCCCAGCCCAAGTGGGGGGAGATAGCTTCGCTAAGGAGCTGCGAGGACTGCGGAATGATGAATCCGTGAAGGCGGTGGTGCTCCGGATCAATAGTCCGGGGGGCAGTGCCACTGCTTCGGAGCAAATTTTGCGGGAAGTGCAGTTAACTAAGCAGAAAAAGCCCGTGATTATTTCCATGGGCAACTACGCAGCTTCCGGGGGCTACTGGATTGCTACCTACGGCGATCGTATCTTTGCCGAACCCACAACGATTACTGGCTCGATCGGCGTATTTGGCTTGTTGTTTAATGTCGGAGAGATATCCAAGCAAAACGGCGTGACTTGGGACACAGTGAAAACTGGCAAGCTGGCTGATGCCCAAACTATCTCCCGCCCCAAAACTCCCCAAGAACTGGCAATCTATCAAAAATCTGTGGATCAAGTCTATAATCAGTTTCTGGCGAAGGTGGCAGAATCTCGGAAGCTGCCCCGCCCCAAGGTGGAAGAAATTGCCCAGGGCAGGGTTTGGTCGGGCAAGGAAGCTCAGGGGTTGGGTTTGGTGGATGAATTGGGGGGTATCGAAGCAGCGATCGCCCATGCTGCTAAGGCGGCAAACTTGGGGGATGACTGGGAAGTAGAAGAGACTACCAAAGAGCGATCGTTCCCAGAGCAACTCATGGAAGCTTTCCAATCTGTACAAACCTATAATCAACCCCAAGACCCCCTGACCACCGAAATCCAAAAACTCCAAGCTCAATTATCAGCCCTGAAAAGTTTCAATGACCCGCAAAGTATCTATGCCCGTCTGCCGTTGAATTTGGAGATTAAGTGAAGGGTAGTTATGCATTGTAATGGTGCTTGGGGCGCGAAGCGCCCCAAGCACCATTATCCAAACCATTACTTTGCAGCACTACCAAGTGAAGAAGGAGGTAAAGGAGGTAAAGGGAGGTAAAGGGAGGTACAGGTAGGTACAGGTAGGTAAAGGAGGTACAGGAGGTAGAGGGAGGTACAGGTAGGTAAAGAAGGTAAGAGGATGTCTGAAAAGTTTGGCTTGGCTAGTAAAGTAGTAGCTATATTTTTCTTAGTCCGCGAAGGCTGACTTTGTTCTTGTAGTTGCGGTTTCAACCGCCAAAGACTTTTTAGATTTTTAGGTGGGGCAAGGTCTTATGCTCTCTGGATAAATAATTAGTGTCAACTTTGATACTTTTAAGTGTCTGATAAATTCCTAACATGAAAATATTTAGGAAAAGAGTGTCATAAATATTGATCAACCTTTTTTTCATATTTAGAATAATTGAGATTTATCAATCATGAAATCCCGCAGCCCTGTAGTTAAAGAACGACGTGAGTATAACACTTGGGTTGCAAACGAAACTCTTGAAGACTACTCATTGCGCTATGCTCCTAAGTCTTTTCGGAAATGGTCAGAGTTATTTGTAGCCAATACAGCCTTGGGGGGAATTTCTTTTTTAGCCCTAGAAGCGATCGGTGGTTCTTTAGTTATTAACTATGGTTTTGCTAATTCCTTTTGGGCGATCGTAGTTGTTGGTTTGATTATTTTTTTAACAGGATTACCCATTGTTTATTACGCAGCAAAATACAATATTGACATGGATTTGCTGACCAGAGGAGCTGGGTTTGGTTACATTGGTTCTACGGTTACTTCCTTAGTTTATGCATCTTTTACCTTCATTTTCTTTGCCCTAGAAGCAGCAATCATGGCTCAGGCACTCCAGTTATATTTTCATATCCCCTTAGTTTGGGGGTATCTGCTTTGCTCCTTAATAATTATTCCCTTGGTCTTCTACGGGTTCACTTTGATTAGTCAATTACAGTTATGGACTCAAGGTATTTGGCTGATATTAATGATTTCTCCCTACTGGTTTATTCTCCGTAAGGAACCAGAATCAATTAGCAATTGGCTAAATTTCGCCGGAACGGTGAGTCATAGCTCTGGGTTTAATCCCCTGCTGTTTGGAACAGCCGCAACGGTTTCTTTTTCCTTAATTGCCCAGTTAGGAGAACAGGTAGACTACCTGAGATTTCTGCCAGAAAAGCAAGAACATAACCGCCTCCAATGGTGGTTAGCAGTGATTTTAGCTGGTCCTGGTTGGATTATTTTAGGGGGAGCGAAGCAGTTGGGTGGGGCTTTTCTCGCCACCTTGGCAATTAGTCATGGCTTGACCATTGGGGAGGCAAAACAACCAATTGATATGTATTTGGGGGGATTTGCGGATATGTTTAGCGATCCGGCCCTAGTGTTGGTAATCGCTACCCTCTTTGTGGTTATCTCCCAAATTAAAATTAATGTCACCAATGCCTACGCTGGTTCTCTAGCTTGGTCAAATTTTTTCTCTCGCCTTACCCATAGTCATCCCGGTCGAGTGGTATGGCTGGTGTTTAATGTGGCGATCGCCCTGTTATTGATGGAATTAGGAGTCTTTGAAACCCTAGAAACAGTATTGGGTTTGTATTCCAATGTGGCGATCGCTTGGGTAGGAGCCTTAGTAGCAGATTTAGTCATTAATAAACCCCTCGGACTCAGCCCTAGCTATATTGAATTTAAGCGAGCATATCTCTACAACTTCAATCCTGTGGGTTTTGGGTCAATGCTCATTGCCTCTATTATCTCTATCCTCGCCTTTGTAGGAGTTTTTGGCACTTATCCCCAAGCCTACGCCCCTTTCTTAGCCTTGGGCGTTGCCTTTGTCTTTTCCCCTCTAATTGCTTGGATCACTAAGGGGAAATACTACATTGCCAGAGAGAATACCCAAGCAACTACCCTAGAAGGAAAATCTCTGGCGACCTGCTGTATTTGTGAACAGAATTATGAAATTCCTGATACAGCCTATTGTCCTGTCTATGATGGTTCTATTTGTTCCCTCTGCTGTAGCCTTGATGCGCGGTGCCATGATCGCTGTAAACCTAGTGATGATAATTTAGAAAAGATTATCCAAAATACGATCCAAGGTTTTTTCCAAGAGAAAGTTTCTCCCCTGCTGGGGCTGAGACTAACTAAATTTGTCGGGTTTTTCGCCCTGTCAACAGGAATAACCGCAGTAGTTTTTGGTTTGGTTTTTTACCAAACATCTCGCAGTATCTATGTTTCCCCAGTCCTATTTGGGAAACTCTATACCCCTTTAGTGGTGCTATTGGGGATTGGCAGTTGGTGGTTGGTTCTTAGTGAAGAAAGTAGACAACTTGCCGAGGAAGAACTCGATCGCCAGAATAGTCAACTCCAAGCAGAAATTATAGAACGCCAACGGGCTGATGAAGCACTGCAAAAGCTCACCCAAGAACTAGAAATCCGCGTGGAGGCAAGGACTACCGAGTTATCCAAAGCCTTGCGAGAGTTGCAACAGGCACAAACCCATTTAGTCCATACCGAAAAAATGTCTAGCCTAGGGCAACTGGTAGCTGGCGTTGCCCACGAGATCAATAATCCTGTGAATTTTATTGCGGGGAATTTGGGACATGCAACAGATTATGCAAGTGTTTTGCTTAAGCTGATTGATCTCTATCAGTATCATTATCCTCATCCCCCCAAGGAAATTGCTCTTGCCCTAGAAGATGACGAGATTGAATTTTTAGTAGAAGATTTTCCGAAACTGTTATCTTCTATGCAGGTGGGTACAGTGAGGATTCAAGAAATAGTTTTATCCCTAAGAAATTTCTCCCGCCTGGATGAATCAAACTATAAACCCGTAGATATTCATGCCGGAATTGATAGTACGCTGATGATTCTCCAAAGTCGTCTGAAGGCTAATTCTGAACGTCCAGAGATCCAAATAGTTAAGGAATACGCTAATTTACCCTTAGTAGAATGCTATGCAGGACAATTGAATCAAGTATTTATGAACATATTAGCTAATGCGATCGATGCCCTAGAAGACTATTTTCGTTATCTTGGCGATATGGCTGAGGAGATGCCTATAACTACGAATAAATCGCTACAATCATTCAATTCTAACGGCGTGACTCCCACAGACAAACCCACAGGCGAAATAGATTTATCCGCCACTAAAACTCCCACCAAAACTCCTATTCAGGCTACACCTAACACGACTCTCCAAATCACAGTTCGGACTGAGTTACGATCGAAAAATCAACTCAGAATTAGCATTTCAGATAATGGATTAGGGATGTCCGAAGAAATTCGTCAGAAAATATTTAATCCCTTCTTCACAACCAAATCCATAGGCAAGGGTACAGGGATGGGTTTATCCATCAGTTATCAAATTATTACTGATAAACATCAAGGACAAATTAACTGTATTTCCACTCTGAATCAGGGGACAACTTTTGTGATTGATTTACCTTTATCGGTAGCAATAAAACAGTAATATTTCCCTCCACAATGCGGGGATAAGTATTCCCTTGACAGACTATCGCTTGATTACATCAGGAAAATTTCAGTAAATTAAATACATCTTGCACCGATAAATTCCAGTCATCAAAAACTTCTAACATTGGCAAAGCATTCACCCCTTGATGACTCTGAAGGCTGTTATTTTGAAAGGTTAAAATATGTCTCTCTTTAGGAGCAATCAACCAACCGAGCTTTGTTCCATACTTGATAGCAAAACTAATTTTGTCAATAATTAGAAATGGGGACTGACCCGGAGAAAGTATCTCAATAATCCAGTCTGGAGGGATTTGAATTTTATTTACTGGCTCCCCGTCATCATCCAGAGGAATATGCTGCCACTCAAATACAGAAATATCTGGCACGATCGATCGCCTAGCAAAGGTACAGCGCAACTCAGGAAAAGCATAGGCAAGTTGTTTGGGTTTAGCCCTTTGGTTAATTGCCATAATTATTTCTGCTTGTAATCTACTGTGCTTGCCTTGGGGCATAGATTTTTGATGAACTTGACCATCAATATATTCCTGAGCAGGTTTGGTTTCTGGCAAAGCCAGAAATTCTTCCAGTAAAAGTGTATTTGATTGTTTTTCTGGGGCGATCGCCATAACTGAAACCTCCATAGATAGGTAACTTACCAAGGACTGCCGATCATAGTAAAGGCTGACCAGTAGTAGGGATGGGTGAATTCTTGGTTTTTAAAGTTCACAAGTTCTGGGGGCAGGGCAAAGCGGCCTGTATTGGTAATTAGTTCACCATTTTGGATTCTTACTTCTCCCCTTTGCATAGCGAGTTGAGCTTGACGGAGAGCTTCGGCTTTGATGGGAGAGCGGCGCAGGGCTTGATAGAAATCTGTCATTAAGCCAAGAGTTCCCTCATCGCTGACCTGCCAGAGACTAGCGATCGCCGAACGTACCCCCGATTTTACTGCCACCCCACCGAATCCTAGCTCTGCTTGGCGATCGCCAATAGCTGTCTGACAAGCACTCAACACTAACAGATCTACTTGGGGATTATTCCAGCCCATAGATTGGAGTTGATCTAGTCGGAGTTGAGAATCCCAGAGTTGAATATAGGATTTACTCGCATCCCCCGACAGGAAAGAAGCGTGGGTGGCGAGGTGCAGAATCCCTAGGTTACTCTGCTGGACTTGGGTTTGCAAATTTTGCAGAGTGAAATCACTATTCAGAAAATAACTACCCCGCCACAGCCGGGTGGCAATCACTGATATTTCTACTGGCACTGCCGGCAGGGGAGATTGTTCAGCATCAGTAAAGGTGTCTGCCCCCATCGCTAAAACTTGACTATTGCGGAGATCTCGATAGCCAGTACTGGTGAGATTCAAGCTAGGAGTCATGCCCACGCTGTAGCGCTCGATAATAAAGTTCTGCCCATCATGGAGAGCAGCGAGGGGGAGCGATCGCATCCCACTATCCATCACAAACACCAAATTTTCCACCCCCCGCTGTTGGAGTTCGGCATCGATCGACGCAATCAGCCAGTTGTAGATCTGCTGGGAACTATTGAGAAAGGCGCGGGGATTGCGGATATTGGTGACTTGCGATCGCAACTCCTGGGCAGTCCGCAGCACCAAAGCACGATTAGTTTCCGGGATCCGCCGCCGGATGATATCCCCTTGGGCAGTCACCACCATTACCTCTAGTTGACTGGTGGCGGATTCGCTATTTTTTGATTCTGTTTGATCTTTAGTTTGGTTAGCTTGATTGGTTCCCGGAGCCAAGGAATCGGTAAAAGCAACATAAAGGACAGCCGATCGAATCCCCGTATTGCTTTCAATATTCCCCAAAATCTGTTTGGTTTCTGCTAAGGATAGATTCCGCACCGGGTTATTTAGATTGAGATAGCTACTATATTCCTGAGAGAAATTTTTCTCCAAGGTTCCCACGGCGGTTTCATTAGCCACTCTAGTCGCCAAATTATTAATTTGGGGAATCTCTGGAGCGATCGCGAGGGGCGAACTTTCCTGAATTTCTGGAGTCCGGGGAGCCTGTTCTAAGGTCGGGGGAGTTGGAGTGGGTCTGGGGGGACGAGGCGGACGAGAAGTTGGTGTAGGCGTAGGCCTAGGAGGACGAGGGGGACGGGACGTAGGAGTGGGCGTAGGTGTAGGAGTTGGAGTAGGGGTGGGAGTAGGAGTGGGTCTGGGGGGACGGGGGGGACGAGGGGTGGGCGGCGGCACGTAGAGGTCGGCATTGATCCGGATATTCCCTGCGATCAAACCAGTGGTAATCACTTGGTTGGGGGGAGTTACCAAGCTATTTGTGCCATTGATAATGGCTCCGGCGGTGCCATTCAGGCTGGAGTTGCCAATAATGAAGGGGTTAATGGGTTGGCTGCTCCCATAATTCAGCGTGATACTACTGCCACCATTACTAGCAATGCTGGCATTGATGCCTGAGGCAGTACTAAAGGTATTGGTGATCCGAATATTTCCTAAAGTATTCAGGATGATATTCCCGCCTGTGCCATTACCTGCTATGCCGCTATTGATTGAGTTTGGCTGGGGATTAGAGATATCTCCTCGGCTATCGATCGCCTCCAACAGCAAATTGCCCCTAGCCCGCACCTGAATCACTGCTCCATCACCCCGATGGCGGGTACTTAGCAAGCCAGCACTAATCCCGCCATTGCTGCTGTTGAGGTTAATTCCTCCACCATTACCGCTAAAGATGCCGCCTAGATTGAAGATATTTTGATCCGCACTCAGGGTAATCAAACCACTGGTTTGTCCCCTTGCATCCAGCCGTCCAGTCCTAATTCCTCCCTCTTGACTGGTGAGGAAAATATGACCGCTCAGACCCTCAGTGCTAGTTGTATTAATGCCTTGGCTGACGATCGCCCCCCGACTGGATAGATCCACATTACCGCCTGTGCCTTGGTTAGAGCGTAGATTCAATTCTCCAATGGTGAGATTTTCCCGCTGACTACTCAGGGTGATATCGCCGCTATTGCCCCGGCTGCTGCTGGAATTGAGGTTGCCAGTGACGATCGCTTGGGCTGCTGCTAGATCGATCGACCCACCGCTACCATCAGTGGAACTAGTATTAATTTGCCCGATCGTCGCCCTGCCTTGCTGACTAGACAAACTTACTGCGGCGGCATCACCCCGCACACTACTGGTATTAATCCTCCCGGTGGCGATACTTCCGAGGGCGGCAAGACTAACCAATCCACCGTTCCCAGTTTGGGAAGAAGCTTGCAGGTCTCCAGTATTGATGGTACCGGAGGTGCTACTGAGACTGATTTCTCCAGCATTCCCAGTTTGGGAACTAGTATTTAAATTCGCTGTATTGAGATTCAGAGTGCTAGTTTGGGTAATTGCTCCCCCATTTCCGGTGATGGAAGTTGTATCAATGTCGCCTCTAATGTCTAGGCGATTTCCTTGCAAATCTACCCTACCCCCCGCTCCAGTAATACTACTGGCAACCATGCCGCCCCGGATGGAGAGGTCTTGGGTGGATTGGAGGCTAATCCTGCCAGCATTATCTGTGGGGCTAGGGGGATTTATCCCTATAGCGGCTATATCTCCATCGAAATTCCGGGGAGAACTGGAGGTAGTATCAACGCGGTAGAGGTCAATCCCCGCCCCCCGGATCGTCAGATTTGCCCCGCCTGTAAAGATCGTGTCATTGCCCTGCATCCGAAAGGAACCATTGCCATCTCGATCGCTATCGGCAATAAAACTAATCGAGTTGGCAATCCCGCCCCGAAAATCAAGGCGGTTATTCCGCAGGGGTTCGATCGTAATATTATTGGTCGCTTCAAGAACGATATTGCTGTAGAGGCTGGCTGTTTCCAGATTTTCTTGGGAAATGGTAAATAGGTTGCGGTAGAGTTCTGGCAGGGTGTCGGTGAACAGATCCGCGATCGAGTTAACTATCGACGCTGAGAGGTCTAAGCCTAGAGCATCCACCGCATCATCCTGACTACCCGAGAGAATCCGAATATCCCTTGGGTCTAAAACTAGAGTCCCAAAATCACCATAATCGGCACTCAAATCCACCCGCCCTCGGTAGATCAGGGCATCTCGCCCGGATACTTCCACAAATCCCCCATTGGCAGAGGATGCTGGGGATGTGGTGGCTTGGCTGGCTCCACGGGCGGTAATCAAACCATAAAAAGCCGTCAGTTGATCTGCCCAAACAATTACCCTGCCGCCAGAGCCAGAGAGGAGACTATCAGCATTGATCACCGAGGTGCGATCGATATAGGTTCTAGAAGCAGTGGGAATTGTCCCCCGCCCGTGGGAGTCCCCACCAATCAACACATTCCCACCGCCATTAGTGCCAGAGGCATTGATCAGAGAGTTGAGCAATAACAGGCGATCGCCCAATACCCGAACATTGCCCCCCAAAGTTCCAGAAACATCCAGCCGACTAGCATTCTCTCGCCCAGCAACAACTACACTTCCTTGCAGTAGAGGTATTGTTTCTCCAGCCACCCGCCATTGATTATTAGTAATATTTAATCCAGTAACTTCTTGCACCGCTGCCCCCGTCAGCAGTTGGGGTAGAGAGAGGGGGGTGATTTGCCCCCCATCGACAGATACTTGGCGCAGTGCCGTTAATCTGGCGGTGTCTATTTCTAGACTCAAGATATGACCGGGCTGAGAAATCCGCACCAAGCTAGTTCCCGGTACCGCCATCAGGGTAATATTGCCACCAGCACTAGTTAGATTCCCGGTATTGAATATGCTGCCTGCCAATAAATGTAAATTCTGCTCCGGTGAGAGGCTGAGGTTGCCGGTGTTGACGATCGATCCCGGTCGAAGATTGCCAAAGAAAAATTCCCTAGGTGTCCCATTCAGGATTGAGTAGTTGTTTTCTAGGAGCTGGAGCCAATTATTATTGCCAAAGCCAATACTTGTAGCGGTGGTGGCGGTGAAGGAAGCCGGAACATTTAGACTGGCATTGTTGCCAAAGACAATCCCCGCTGGATTAATTAAAAATAGATTGGCATTGCTGCCGCTGACTTGGATTAAGCCATTGATAACCGAAGGATTATTTCCAGTCACACGGGAGAGAATATTCTGAATCTGGGGTGAGGCGATGAAATTAGCCGTTTGATTATTCCCCAGGTTGAACTGCCGAAAACTGTGAAATAAATTAGCTCCATTGCTAGAAACCGCCCCGCCAGTAATATCAAACTGATTATTCCGAGGAGTGACGATCGTTCTGGTGTCATTAGCAGTGGGGACGATCGGTGCAGACCTAAGTTGAGGATTAACCTGTGGGGGATTGACTTGTGGAGGGTTAACTTGTGGGGGATTGACTTGTGGAGAAATAACCTGTGGAGAATTGACTTGGGGAGGAGTAATTTGAGGAGGATTGACTTGGGGAAGATTAACCCGTGGATTAACCTGTGGAGGATTAACCTGTTGAGGATTAACCCGTGGATTAACCTGAGCATTTGCCTGTAGATTATTGCCTACCCACAAGATTGGGACTACAGAAAGTAGATTGCAGAGGTTTCTTGAGAGTCGCAAAGGAGCCAATAGCATTTTTATGTCTAGGATTAATTTTCTTATGAGATTTTAATTAGAGCTAATATCTCTAGCTATTTCTGGTGATATTTCTCTAGCAGCTAAAACTAACGGAATTTCTCTAGTCTACTTATCCCCTCTTCTGTCTCTCCTTTCTCCAGACAGGAGAATTGGCAATTAAGTTGCTTTATTTTTCTCAAGAATCTCTAATAAAGGCATGACTTAGGGCAACTTGTTTTTATACACCCATCTTGATCTACCTTGTATCCACAAGAATGATACCTATAATTCCAGACGAACAATCCTCAATTAATAATTTAACTTAATATCCAGCCACCACCAAGGAGGTTAGGATAGTTAGAGCACCATAGTGGAACCGTTACTCCATGGAGGTTCTACCATATCGCTATCCTAGCAATAGGTACTAGCAACAGGTATTCATCATCATTTCCCATCATGACCATTACCCTCAAAGAATTTCTAACTGCCTGTGAATCCCTTTCTACCTTACGTTTGATTGTGACTAATGGTGGAGCTGTCTTAGAAGCTAGGGGCAAGCTAGAGAAGTTGTTCTATGCAGAGCTACCCGGCAAGGGCAAGTATGCCAATATGCACAACGATTATTTTGAATTTCACCTCAACATGGACAAAATCACCCAAGTGAAGTTTGAAACCGGAGAGGCAAAACGGGGCAATTTTACTACTTACGCCATCCGTTTTCTTGATGCTGATGCGGAGATTATCCTCAGTGCTTTCCTTCAGTGGGGTAAACCCGGCGAATATGAACCCGGACAGGTGGAAGCATGGCAGGCTCTACAAGAAAAGTATGGTGAGGTGTGGTCACCAGCTCCCCCAGAACTTTGATCTATTCACTTCACTTCAGCTTCGCTCAGTAAATGTATTCGCTCAGTGAATTTAGTTGAATGGTCTTGTTTACTAAGCGAACTATTATCGCTGGCTGAGCGAAGTCGAATTTATACTGAGCGAAGCCGAAGTAGCCAAAACCCCACTAGCATCTTCCGCTAAATTTGCCGTCCCTTCGACTTCGCTCAGGGAACTAGATTGTCATAGCTGGCTGAGCGAAGTCGAAGCCAAAACCCAACGAAAAATCTTCGATCGCTTACCCTCTGTTTATTACAGAAATGTTCGTTACACTTCATCGTCTACTAGTTGTTCTTCATCAGGGCTGAGAAGGAGCAGGGCTGTCCACTGATCGATCGCCTGCACCTGCAAGGCTGCGGGAATCCCTGTGCCAAAATAGGATTCTATGCCCAATCCCACCACTCGGCTAGGAATATCATGAGCTTCTAGAATTTGCTGCATTAATTCCGCTTCCCATCTACTACTAGTTGTTCTGAGAGTGATCCACATATAGCAAGTACTTGGAAATTGATATCAGGTCTTGCCATGATTCAGCAATCCCCATGCTTAATTATCAACCTAATTATCAGCCCGGAGAGATCAGAACAACTTCTGCACGATGTAAAAGTTTACCTTGGTAGGTGTAGCCCGGACTCTGAACTTTGACAAGATCACCGGGGTTGGCTATGCCTGTTTGCAATCGATGGTGCTGGGGATTGTAGGTAACTTCGGTGCCGAGGGTAGCGATCGCTTCTACTCCCCAATTTTTGATCAACTGCTCCACCGATCGCATCAAAGGCAATATCTTCGCCGCACTAAATTCTGGGTGATTGCGGGCATGGTTGGCGACTCGTTCCCATTGCAGCAACCAAGTTTCTAGGGTTTGCAGGCTGGTTTGTTGAAACTCTTGCAGAAGGTGCGATCGCTGTTCTTGCATCTGATTTTGCAGTCTCTGGTACTCCTGACGCAACAAAGCAATTTGTGGAGATTCTGGGATTTGTGGGCGAGAATCTTGCTCTAAATCTTGACCTGAATTCTGCCCTAAACCCTGATCTAAATTCTGATCATCCAAAGCTACACCGGCAAAAGTAGTTAATAAACTTGCCAGAGAAATAGCCAAAGCTTGACTAAGTTGCTGTAATTCTTCTAGGCGGAATTTCTGGAGATTGCCTCGGCGGAGTTGCTGTAATTTTTGAACAGAAACTCCCGTAGTGTTTGCCAAGGACTTGAAACTAGTAATTCCTTGCTGTTGCATTAATTCCTTTAATTCTGGAGTGTAATCTAATGGCATAAATCAAAGCAACTAGGTTAGAGCTATTAGAAGATATAGTAAGCGCCATTCTAGTCAGGACGGGGACGTTTTTGAGGGCGCGCTCTGCGCGCCCTCAAAAACGTCCTAATCAAATCGGCGACTACTATATCTGAAAATCTTGGCGACTAAAGTCGCCACTACAAAACCGAAACCTGCCTTGTATGTTTAGAGAAGGTGGCATAAAGTCTCGGATTTTTTTTAGTCCGCGACGGCGGACTTTGTTCTTGTAGTTGCGGTTTCAACCGCTCAACACTTCTCAGACATCCTCTTATAAATAGCGAAATAGATCAAGAATGCGCTGATGGAGTTGTCGCCAGACTGGGGGTGAGCCTTGATTTTGCATCAGGGGGGAAGTGGCTTTGAGGGCGATCGCTACTTCCGAGAGCATTTCTAGGGCGATCGGCATTCCTAGTTGTAGCTCTTGGAGGGTCTGCTGCTCGGCAAATACCTCTTGGGGAGTTCCCTCTAAAATCAACCTGCCCTGATGCAACACGAAAACCCAATCTGCCCACCGATAAACTAAATTCAAATCATGGGTTGCCATGAGAATAGTTGTTTTTTGAGTATGGATTTTTTTCAAGACGGCGAATAACTGCTGGGTATGCAGTTGATCTAGGTAGGCGGTGGGTTCATCCAATAATAATAATTCTGGCTGTAACACCATAACTCCCGCAAGGGAAACCATTTTCTTTTGTCCCAAACTGAGGTGATGGATGGGTTTATGGCTTAACTCAACTAAGCCTAGTTGCTCAAGACAGCGATCGATCTTGATCTTAATTTCTGCTTCTGGCAAATCTAGATTATACAAACCATAGGAAATATCTTCGGTCACCGTGGTTGCCACAATTTGCTGGTCAGGATTTTGAAATACTAACCCTACTTTCTGACGTAGATGCATCAAAGATTTATGAGCATAATCTATGTGGTTACCACGCCAGTAAATGTCACCTTGCTGGGGTTGATATAAACCATTTGCTAGTAGAAATAAAGTACTTTTACCACAACCATTCTGCCCAATCAATGCACATCTCTGACCTTGGGGAACTGCCAAACTTAACCCTTGGACAGCATTTTGTCCAGTGCCGGGATAGCGATAGGAAACATTTTTCAATTCTAAGATCGGTGCGTCGATCGGCTCTAGGGCTGGTTCTTGATTTGGGGGGATGGTCATAGGCGGAACTCCATACCAATTAAGAAAAAACAACCAATAATACTTTCTAATAAATAGCGAGGGGAAATTTGATAAACGGCAAAATCATTTACTTGAAATTTTCCTTGAAAACCCCTAGTTTGCAGGGCTAAAGAGGATTGATGATATTGATAGATGGTATCTTGGAATAATTGTCTAACCAACAAACTCAGGCTATAGAAATAACGCCGCAGGTTTTGATAACCTAAGCGAGATTGTTGGGCTGTCCATAGAGATGTGGCAATAGATAGGAGCAGGAAAATGAACCGATACATTAATAATAATATTTCACTAATTACTAAGGGCAAACCCAGTTTAGTGAACATTCTCAAGAGGGCATTGAAGGGAACCGTGAGCATGACAAAGTAGAGGCAAGAGGTGGCGGCGATCGCCCGCAGAAATATCTCCAATGCCTGACCACTACCCTGCAAACCCCAGTATAGATATTGATTCCCTAGGGTTAAACCAAAGTAGACATCAGATTGTACTGTCCCCAAATGATCCAACGGCACTAGATTAATCACCAACGCCGGGAGACTACTCAACCAAAATAGGATCACTAAGTAGAGCGATCGCCAATATACCTTCAGAGGAATTTTGGCATACACCACCACCCAAACCCCCATCCAGCCGATGATTAATATTTGAGTCAGGGGATGGGCAAATAAACTCAATCCTAAAACCAACAGGGCAAAGATCAACTTTTGCGCCGGAGGTAAATTGCCCAATTTATTAGTGTAGGCAAAGGTATCTAACTGTAGTCTCACGCTTTATTTTCGTCCTCAGATTGATCAGAAAGATGATTGGGGGAATTATTTTGGGAACGTCCTTTAGATAGCCCAACTACATAACCAATTACTCCCGCACCAAGGGCAGCTTGGGTTGCAAATAATAAACTAGCAATCTCCCCGCTAGCAGGTTCAAACAAAGGCTGAAACCAAGGTTTATAGTCTGGATGAGATGCAGCAATTGCCTCACCTGCTTGTTCATCCGCCCCAGCAAATTCTGCATCTTTGATCAAGATTAGGGGGGCGATCGCCAAAGCCACAACCCCTGCCAATAACAACCAATTCTGCCAACCCGTTGATAATTTTGATGATTGTTTCATAAGTTATTCTCCACAAAAACCCCTTGATAAAAAAGGGGACTTTCAGTAATTTCTTGTCCCCCCCATTTTTTAAGGGGGGGATCCATATCTAAGCCTCAAACAGGAGTAGGGTGGGCAATGCCCACCTTTCTCCCAAACCTATTCTGGATATTATTCCGGTACGGCTGGTTTAATCAGCTTCAGAACTTCTAATTCTTTGCCGTTATACATCTGGAGCCAATTCCAGACTAGAACCGTCAGCAAACCTTCGCTAATTGCTAAGGGAACTTGGGTAATGGCAAAAATGGAGGCGAACTTTATAAAAGCAGCGAAAAATCCCCCTTCAGCAGCGGGAAATGCTAGAGCTAATTGCCCAGAAGTGACCAGATAAGTTGCTAAATTTCCTAAGACTGCCGCCAGAAATATGGCGATTTTTTGCTGACCAGTTAAGCGCATGGTTAATTGATAAACACCATAGGCAACGAATGCTCCAGCGATCGCCATCGAAAATCCATTCGCCCCCAAGGTGGTCAAACCTCCGTGAGCCAAAAGTAATGCCTGAAACAATAAAACCATCGTCCCCAACACCGACATCGTTAAAGGTCCAAACATCACCGCCCCCAAACCAATCCCCGTCGGATGAGAGCAACTGCCCGTAACTGAGGGAATTTTCAAGGCTGACAAGACAAAGGTGAAGGCTCCGGCTAAGGCTAAGAGTAATTTTAATTCTGGATTAGCTTTGGTGATCTTGACGATCGATCGCACCCCCAAAGCCAAAAATGGCAAAAATACCAACCACCAAAATGCTGCCCAAGCTGGAGGCAGGAACCCTTCCATAATGTGCATTCCATAGGCAGGGCTTGCCCCACCAAGGATCAAATAACAACTCAAACCCGCCATTAACAACAGGCTAATAAACTTTTTTCTCTGATTGACCACAAACCAGAAACAATGCCCAAAAAAACGACTAAGCATATCCGTACCTCGCGGAAAAATTGCTAATGAAGATTAATTGGCGGGCATTCTGGCTTTTTCAGAGATGATTTATGTTGTAGGAACCCTTGCTCAGCGAGGGTTCCTACAACATAACCTGCTTGGTGACGGCTATATCACTGAAATCACAGTTGCGGGACAGCGTTGGGCTTACACCAAACTTTCCCCTTTACATCTAGTGGCTGTTCTCCACCAGAACCAACAAATTTATCTGTATAGTATGACCGAAAAAGTCGAATTTCATTAATAAGTTTTTATGACAATCTTAGGATCATTTGTAAGGCTAATCCAGTACAAAGCAACAAACTAATCCCCATGATCCCCGCTAGGGGTTTGCCATAACGCCCAACCATTAGGGAGTTGAAGGGGTCTGGGTATTTAATTAGTTGTGCCGTATCAAGGGTGGCGATCGCCACAATCCAGCCCGTATGAAGCCCGATCGCCAGACCTAAATTACCCTGATTCGCTATCCGTGCCGCCACCAACACCATCCCCATCAACCACAAACCAGGAACTTGGGGCAGAGTTTCCTTTCGTTCCCACACCAAATGTAACAGGGCAAAAATAGCGCTAGAAATAGCGGCAGCAACCCATAGGGAATAGTTTTGCTGCAAAATATTCACAAAAATTCCCCGAAAAATTAATTCTTCTACCGTGCTGATTAGAAGCGCGATCGCCAAGGTCGGCAAAATAATTTTTGCCAATCCTAAAGCTTTTTCTCCCCGCCATTCTATCCATCCCCCAGCTAATTCGATCGCCACTAAAATCCCAATCCCCACCAGCCCAATTAAACACCCGATCGCTATCTCTAATCCAAGAGTAACTCCCCAGTTCCAGCCATAATCTATAGAGCTAGTTTGCTCAATTTGCAGAGTTCCCCAGCAAATTAATAGGGAAACCAAGTACAAAGTTCCCACAAAGACTAGCTTATAATCTGCGGCAAAAGGTTGTCCTCCCTGCCATTTAATTAATAAAGCTATCACTACCCCTAAAGGTAGCCAAACTCCTAACCAAGTGCCAAGGAAAATCAAGATTTTTAGTAGTGACGGAAAAGCTGCCAGTGTCAAGAGCCACTGGTCAGCATTTTGGATTAAAAACATCATTATTTCTGACCTAAGAGCCAGACAAAATCACCAATGAGTTGGCTTAATTTAGGCTCAAATCTTATTCTTCATCTGGGCTGCTGCCGATCTGTTTCAGGTGAATATGCTTATAGCCAAGCTTGATTTCAAACTCATCTCCTTGCTTGAGTCCCATTTCTTTGGTGTAGGTAGCTCCAATGACAATTTGACCATTCGCATGGACACTAACTCGATAAGTTGGTTCCCGACCTCGACCATCTTTTGCCCCTTCTGGATCAAGGGGAACCCCTTTAGCACCAAGGACTGCATCATAAAAATCAGTTAAATTTACCCTAGTTTGACCGTCTTTGGTTTCAGTATAGTAGCCACAACGTTTTGCTGTTTCTCTACGGGGGAGGTGAGAAAGCTCTTTGACTTTTTGCAGTAGTGCCTTTCCCGTTAAGGGAGCAAGTGTAGTTTCCGACATAAACTTAGTAAGCCTCCGAATTATCCTAGTTAATAGACCAACCAGCTATCTAATATTTTCTGGAATCTATCATAATAAAAATATAACTCTAAAAACTACTTATTTAGCAAGTATATTAATAAAATTAAAAGTTTCTTTTTTCTATGGCAATCCTATTTGATTTGCAATATTTCAAGGTTGATTAAGAGCTATCCCTAGAGGAATGGGACTTACAAACCATTGAGCATTGATACAGCAGATTGATTTTTAATTTTGTCAACTTGATAATTTCTAGAAATCAACTATGGTGATCCTAAATAATTGCACCTGTCTTCAGTGGGTAAAATTATTTACCAGAAGCAATCTGATTGAGTCAAGGATTTAAAATTGCGAGATTATTTTTGAGCCAGCGTAGAGTTTCTCTCTAAAATTGGCTCAAAAAATAGCAATCCTAAATTATTCCTAAACTTTAGAGGGTTGGGAAGGTTCTACTTGTAGGGTGCGACCTTCTCAACTCAATTACTCAATTAGGATTGCGATCGGATCTGTAGATCAGCAAATTACCTTAAACTAAAAATAGTCAGCCTTTACTCAGTCAGAAAAATAAATCAATGAAAGTCCAATTTCAAATAATTCGTCAGCAGCAAAATAGCCAATCCCGGATTGAGAGGTATCAATTAGAGGTGGAACCCGGCAATACTATTCTTGACTGTCTGAATCGAATTAAATGGGAGATCGATGGTACCTTAGCGTTCCGCAAAAATTGTCGGAATACTATCTGTGGTAGTTGTGGGATGAGAATTAATGGCAGAGCGACTTTAGCTTGCAAGGAAAATATTGCTGGAGAGTTGGCAAAATGTGTCACTGATCCCCAAACCGGGCTACCAGAAATCACGATCGCTCCCTTGGGAAATCTACCAGTTATCAAAGATTTAATTGTGGATATGCAAAACTTCTGGCAGCATTTAGAGGCGATCGATCCCTACGTCAGTACTGGGGCTAGGCAAATTCCCGAACGGGAGTTTCTCCAGACTCCTGATGAGCGATCGCAGCTAGAAGAAACGGAAAATTGTATTATGTGCGGGGCTTGTTATTCTGATTGCAATGCCCTGCCAACCAATCCAGATTTTGCTGGTCCCCATTCCCTAGCCAAGGCTTACCGGATGATTGCTGACCAACGGGACGGAGAAACCACCAGCCGCTTAGAAACCCAAAATCAAGGAACAGATGGGGTGTGGGGCTGCACTCGTTGTTATATGTGTAATACAGTATGTCCTATGGGAGTTAACCCCATGGATCAAATCACTAAAATTAAGCAAGAAATCTTAGCTCAACCGCATCCAGAACCAAGCCGTGCCATCCGCCATCGCCAAACCCTCATAGAGTTAGTTAAAAATGGGGGCTGGATTGATGAGCGTAAGTTTGGGCTACAGGTAATGGGAAATTCTTTTCGAGATTGGCAAGGATTACTCAGCCTTGGTCCCTTGGGTTTAAGAATGCTGGCAAGGGGCAAGTTTCCACTATTTTTTGAGGCTTCCGAGGGAACTGAAGAGGTGCGATCGCTCATGGAAGCAGTGGAGGCACAGGAAAAAAAACAAAGATAGTGAGGCAAAGTAAAAGTAATTGATTGAGTAGGGTGGGCAGTGCCCACCTTACAGCAGTTTGAGAGTGGGTGGCTACAGCCACCCACTCTCAAACCCAACATTGATAGGACTTTCAATATTTGTGGCGTGTCTCATTTGAACATAAAGTGCTGTAAGAGGAATCTGGTACAAAAGGGGTGGGAAATAGGTATCAACTATCTTTACCGCCATCACCCTCCAGTCAAATAGGTAGATAAAATTCAAATAGGTGGGCATTGCCCACCCTACGGGAACTTACTCTGATTCTAGAAAAGGCTTAGGGGATAACTTGCTTTTCCTAGAATGGGTTCTAGCTTATGCCAAACTCACTTTAATCTAGTTAATCGATGCTGCCAATTCTGCTAGTCTTTCCTGCTGGTCTTGGGAAATACAGCACTGGATGATTTCTTCAATATCTCCCTCTAGGAGAGGAGTTAGGGTAAAATTCTGCCCCAGGCGGTGGTCTGTGACTCGATTATCCTTGTAGTTATAGGTGCGGATTTTCTCGGAGCGGGAGCCGGTGCCGACTTGCGATCGCCGGAGATCCGTGACTGCACTCTGCTGTTCCCGCAGCTTAATATCATAAAGTTTTGCCCGGAGAATCTGCATTGCCCGTTCCCGGTTTTGGAGTTGACTCCGTTCTTCGGTACAGAAAACTCGTATTCCCGTAGGCTTGTGGATTAAATCTACAGCGGTTTCTACCTTGTTAACGTTTTGTCCCCCAGCTCCGCCTGATCGAGCCGTAGTTAGCTCAATTTCCTTCGGGTCAATATGCACTTCCACTTCATCTACTTCCGGCATAATTGCCACCGTTGCCGTAGAAGTATGAACTCTTCCCCCAGCCTCGGTGACGGGAACCCGCTGAACTCGATGCACTCCGGCTTCAAACTTGAGCTTGCTATAGACTTGCTCACCCTTAATTTCTAAGATTGCTTCCTTAAAGCCCCCCATATCCGCTAGGGATTCACTCAACAAAAATACCTTCCAACGTTGAGTTTCTGCATAGCGGGAATACATCCGCACCAAATCTCCCGCCCAGATACTAGCCTCATCGCCGCCAGTACCCGCCCGGATTTCTAGCATGATGTTCTTTTCATCGTTGGGGTCTTTCGGCAGGAGCAAGACCTTAAGCTGGCTTTCAAGGGTGTTTACCTTAATATCCAATTCCTCTACTTCTAGAGAAGCTAACTGCTGGAGTTCGCGATCGCCAGCCGACTCCTTGAGAATTTGTTTTGCGCCAACCAGTTCTTCTTGAGTCTGTTTCCACTCTTCATAGGTTTCCACCGTGATCTCTAGAGCAGATCTGGCCTTCGCAATCCGCTGCAACTCCTGAGGATCGCTGATCACGTCAGGATCCCCCAACTTCCGAGTTAACTCATGGAAAGTTTGCTCCACAGAGCGCAGTTTTTCTAGTAGATAGGTTTCAGCCATGATCAATTGTCCTCTGGTCTCTTGGTTAATAACAAAATCAAGACCAAGGACTGCTAATTTTGGTTAGCTTTTTGCACTTCATCAGCTTCTTCCAACATCCCATACTTACGCAGGAATCTTTCCACCCGTCCTTCGGTATCCACAAGTTTTTGATTACCTGTGTAGAAGGGATGGTTGCCAGACCACATATCAACGTTTAGTTCTGGCTTCGTAGAGCCGATCGTCATAATTACTTCGCCATTACAGTAAACCTTGGCTTCGGGATACCATTGGGGATGAATATTGGGTTTAGGCATAACATATTCTCCTAGAGGGGTTGAGATTGATTTTTTGAGAGTAATTTTGATGAGATTAATTCGATTAACGTTTCGAGTATTGAGGAGCTTTTCTGGCTTTGTGTAAACCATACTTCTTCCGTTCCTTAGCTCTGGGGTCACGGGTCATGTAACCTTCAGTTTTCAGAGGCTTGCGATTTTCTGGATCTAGTTCACATAGGGCACGAGCCACACCTAGGCGGACAGAATCTGCTTGTCCAGTCAAACCACCACCGTGGGCGTTAACTAAGATATCGTATTCATTTTCTAAGCCGAGGGTTTCTAGGGGAGCTTTAGCCACCGAAATATAGCTACCATTTTGGTTGAAGTAATCACTGCCTTCACGACCATTAACAATTAGCTTGCCACTGCCGGGAACTAGGCGAACTCTAGCGATCGCTGTCTTCCGTCTGCCTGTACCCCAATACACTGCCTTGCCGCTTTTATCTGTTACTTGCATTATCCTTCTCCGGGAATTGTATTAATAGTCAATAGCTTTGGTTGTTGAGCTTCGTGGGGATGAACATCACCCTTATAAACTTTCAGCTTGGTAAATAGCTGGCGACCTAGAGAATTTTTTGGCAACATCCCCTTGACCGCTTGTTCCAGGATTCTTTCGGGAATTCTGACTTTCAGCTTTTCAAAGGTTTCTGTTTTCATCCCCCCCGGACGACCAGAGTGGCGACGATAAACTTTTTGAGAACTTTTTTTGCCAGTGACGGCGATTTTTTCGGCATTAATCACGATCACAAAATCCCCAGTATCCATATGGGGAGTGAATGTTGGCTTATTTTTGCCCCGGAGAACTGAGGCAATCTCTGTTGCTAATCGCCCTAGGCGTTGGTTAGCAGCATCCACCACGTACCACTCGTGTTCAAGGGTATCAACCGGGGGTAGATAGGTTTTTTCCATAATTTTATAAGTTTAGTTTAGTTAATTTAGAACTTAGTTTCGAGCTTAGGGTTTAATTCCAGTTAATTTACCAAAGACTGTAACTTGATCTAGCTGTTGATTTTAGTTACCCCAGCCAACCATTAGTTGCTGATTAGTAAGTAAAATTTCCCCTTATCTAGTTAATCGGAATTTGGGCTGGGTGTCAAACCATAGTTCTCGCGGAAATGGGTGTTCTGGATAGCCAACTCGCAGCAGACACAAGCCTTTCGCTGGGGCGGAGTGCTTTACCTCATGGCGTTGTCGCTCTTGCCACAATCGGGCAAATTCTTGGGGAGTTCGATCGCCACAGCCCACCTGCACCAACAACCCCACCAATAGCCGCACCATCCCGTACAAGAAACCCTTAGCCTGAATTTCGATGTAAAGAAAATCTCCTTCTCGATTGCAAGCCACTTCCTGCACTTCCACTAGTGAGTCCTTCCGTTTTGACCCTGCTCGCTGAAAAGCCTCTAGGTCGTAGGTTCCCACCAAGGGTTCCAAAGCTTCGCGGATCAGTTCGATCGACAAAGGGGCTTGGTAATAGTGCCAATAATAGGGATGGACGAAAAGGTTGGGTTCCGCTGCCGTGTACAGGGTATAACGATAGCGGCGATAACTAGCGGAAAACCTAGCGTGCCAGTCCGGTGCCACCGCAGCCGAGGCTCTAACTAGAATATCCTTGGGCAATCGGCTATTTAGTACCACTGCCCACTTCTCTGGGGGAATTCTGGACACCATATCAAAATGTGCCACCATGCCTGCGGCATGAACCCCACTATCGGTACGTCCTGCACCGTAGAGAGTCACTGGGGAGCCTTGGATCTCACTCAAGACACTCTCAATTTCTCCTTGCACCGTCCGATGCTGTACTTGGTACTGCCAACCCGCAAAGTTGGCTCCCAAATACTGGAGGAGTAGGGCTATCCTCTGACGAGATGGTTCCATTACACCAGTTCGATGACAGCCATTTCCGAGTTATCTCCCCGACGGGGCATAGTCCTTAACACCCTAGTGTAGCCACCATTTCTGTCCCCATAACGAGCTTGGGCATTAGCAAAAAGTTTGTGGACTAGTTGCTTATCATAGATATAACCTAGGGCGCGGCGGCGAGATTCCAAGGAACCATCCTTGGCTAGGGTGATCATTTTATCGGCGATTGGCTGGACTGCCTTAGCTCGAATTTTCGTGGTGGTAATCTTTCCGTGGCGGATTAATTCAGTGGTCAAGGCTCTGAGGAGAGCTTTCCGCTGATCAGCCGGCAAGCCTAGCTGGGGAACACGACAACGATGGCGCATATTAGTTATCCAAATATTTAGTAATAATTTTTTTGTAAAGACTTCCCACACAGGGCATCCTTAATTTCTTGGCACTACTAAGTTAAGCAAGAGTTAAGTAAATATCTCAAGATAATTACTTACCTGCCTTTTCTTGGGGTAAGGTGATCCCCAATCGTTTCTGGAGAGCATCTATTACTTCATCCGCAGATTTCTGCCCAAAGTTTTTGATCTCCAGCAAATCTTCTTGGGTATAAGCCAATAGATCCGCAACTGTATTGATCTGTGCTCGTTTTAGACAGTTATAGGCACGTACCGACAATTGCAATTCCTCAATGGGAATCTGGCTAGTGGGGTCTGTATCCGTAGGATATTCATCTTTGATTGGCTCTAGACTAATATCTTTCAGGGGGTTAAATAGACCAACCAAAATATTGGCTGCTTGGGAAAGAGCTTCTTGGGGAGTGAGACTACCATTCGTCCAAATCTCCATCAGCAGGCGATCGCGCTCTAGGGAGCCATCGATTCTAGCGTCTTCAATACTATAGTTAACCTTGTTTACAGGCATAAAAATAGCATCAATCTGCATAAAATCAAGGGAACTAGAGTCTTCTCGACCCCGATCGATCGCTCGATACCCCTTACCCCGCTCAATCCGAAACTCCATTTCCAGTTTGGCTCCGGCGGCTACAGTAGCTACATACTGCCCCGGATCGACAATCTGGACCTCGGAAGGCAGATCAAATTGCGCTGCCCTCACAGTTGCCGGACCAGTGATTGCTACCCGACCGATCTGGGGAGCAGTGGTATAGCTTTTGAAAACAATTTCCTTCATGTTCAGGAGTATTTCCAGAACATCCTCCCGGACTCCCGGAATAGTAGCAAACTCATGGGTAATACCAGCAATTCTTACTGCCGTTACCGCCGAGCCATCAAGATTAGAGAGGAGAACTCGCCGCAGGGCATTGCCTACGGTAGTTCCTTGACCCCGCTCTAGAGGTTCGAGAATAAATTTGCTATAATAACCTTGGTCTTTGTTAGTTTTGGACTCTACACACTCAATTTGAAATTGTGCCACAGTGTTACCTCTTCTGCCGATTGGAAATTTTGGCTTATAAGCATTGGCAATTACTACCAGCTTAGAAATCTTTATTGACTTAGGAATATTGACTCAAGGACTGGTTTTTAGGCTAAGTCCTCCATTGGATACTTCAGCTTAGCTAGCTAACTAGAAAGCCAATACAGAAGCTAAAGTCAAGTCTAGGAAAATAAGTCTAAACCCGACGGCGTTTTGGCGGTCTGCATCCGTTGTGGGGAATTGGGGTGACATCACGAATTAAAGTGATTTCCAAGCCTGCACCTTGCAATGCCCGAATTGCAGTTTCTCGACCAGCCCCAGGACCACTCACCATAACTTCTAATTGGCGCATTCCTTGGTCGATTGCCCGCCGAGCGGCAGAGTCAGCAGCAGTCTGAGCAGCAAAGGGGGTACCTTTTTTTGCTCCCTTGAAGCCACTGGAGCCTGCGGAAGCCCAAGAAATAACATCACCCTTAGTATCAGCGATCGTCACAATGGTGTTGTTGAAAGTGGATTGGATATAAGCCGTACCGCTGGGTACATTACGCTTAGTTTTTTTTGTACTACTTTTTTTAGTTGGTCGCGCCATATTAATTTAGCTACTGCTTTGGTAAATAAACTATTTTCAGAAAAACTCCAGAGATAAAGGTTTATCCCTATGTCAATTACTTCTTGCTAGGGGCTTTCTTCTTCCCAGCCACTGCAACTCTCCGACCTCGCCGAGTCCTAGCATTGGTACGGGTACGTTGCCCTCTAACTGGCAAACCCATCCGGTGGCGACGCCCCCGATAAGTCCCAATATCGATTAAGCGCTTGACATTCATTGCCTCTAAGCGCCGCAGGTCTCCTTCTATTTGGTAGTTAGCCTCCACGTTAGCTCTCAGCAAAGCTACCTCTGCATCTGTCAGATCTTTTACACGGGTGTCAGGGTTGACTCCCGTTGCCTTGATGACTGCTTTCGCTCTAGTCAGACCAATTCCAAAAATATAAGTTAGACCAATTTCCACCCGTTTATCACGAGGTAGGTCTACGCCAGCTATCCTAGCCACACTAGTTTCTCCCTATTTTATCTATAGTACAAATTTACTGTTACAATACTGGTAAGTTATCCTTGACGTTGCTTATGCTTCGGGTTGGGACAGATTACCATGACTCGACCGCGCCTACGAATGACACGACACTTTTCACAAATTTTCTTGACGGATGCGCGTACTTTCATAATCTTTACTAATAACTGCAAGCTCTTGATTATAGCATTTAATAGGGTATCTTTTCTAGGAGAACTAAAAACTATTCCGCTTTTAGTTACTTTTTGTTGCGAAGGCGGTAAGTAATCCGACCTTTTGTCAAATCGTAGGGAGTGAGTTCTACTTTCACTCGATCGCCGGGGAGAATCTTAATATAATTCCGCCGAATTTTCCCGGAAATATGTGCCAAGACATTAAATCCATTGTCTAAATCAACGCGAAACATGGCGTTGGGCAAGGATTCCATGACTGTACCTTCCATCTCAATTAGATCTTGTTTAGCCAATTTCCTGTGACCTCAAGTTTGCCAAATTTTCAATCTTCAATTGTAACATATTTTATTGATCTTTAATATTTTTAGCTAGTGATGTTTTTTAACTCGGCGGTAATCAGGTCTAGGGCGCGATCTCCATCAACAGCGATCAAATGCTGCTGATAGAAGTCAATCAAAGGGGCGGTTTCCTGTTGATACACCACCAACCGATTCCGAATCACCTCCTCAGTATCGTCACTCCGACCCTCCAAGGCTGATCGCTTAGATAGTCGCCCCACCAAAATTTCATCAGCTACTGTCAAATTAATAATCAAGTCGCATTTTTGATTAATTTCTGGCAGTAAGTTTTCTAGAAACTCCGCTTGAGGTAAAGTTCGGGGGAAGCCATCTAGGATCCAACCTTGGGTTTTAGCATCCTCTTGCTGGAGACGTTCTTGGACAAGTTCTTGGAGAACAACGTCTGGAACTAAGTCACCCCGATCCATATAGGCTTTGGCTTTTAAACCGACAGGAGTTCCATCTTGCTTGGCTTTTCTGAGAATTTCGCCCGTAGAAATATGGGGAACTGCTAGGTAATCTGCCAATATTTTGGCTTGGGTTCCCTTTCCGGCTCCCGGGGGACCCAGAAAAATCAACCTTTTTTTGTTCATAAATTCATAAATAAAGTTATTTATAGTAGGGTATTTATCCCTTAAAAGCAGGGAGTTGTAATTTCTTACTTCTCCCCACTTTATCTATTGCTTGACCATCCCTTCATAACGTTGGGAGATGACATAGGTTTGGATCTGTTTGGCTGTGTCGATCGCCACCCCTACCAAAATCAGCAGGGAAGTTGCCCCCAAGCCCTGGAAGGTGGTCACATTGGTGGCACTTTCCACTGCCGTAGGAATGACTGCCACAAACCCTAGAAACAATGCCCCCAAGAGAGTCAATCGATTCAAGACTCGTTCTAGATACTCGCTAGTAGTCTTTCCTGGTCGGATTCCGGGAATAGTTGCCCCCATCTTTTTCAGATTTTGGGACATATCCACGGGGTTAACCACCAAGGAGGCGTAGAAGTAGCTAAAGAAGAGAATGAATATCAGGTATACAACCACGTAGGGAATCGAGTTGGGGCGCATGGCGTTGGCAATTTGTCCCAAAATTTGACTAAACCCAGACTGTTCGGTACCAGTACCAGCAAATTGGGCAAGGGAGGCTGGCAAGATCAAAACCGAGGAAGCAAAAATAATCGGCATTACACCCCCTTGGTTGAGCCGGAGGGGAAGATAGCTCTTTTGCTCTCGATACAGACGTTTACCTACCTGACGTTTAGCAGAAATAATCGGGATCCGCCTTGTACCTTCTTGGACAAAGACGATCGCCACAATCATAATCAGAAATACTAACAACAGAATTGCCACCCGACCAACTATCTGCCCATCGCCACTCTGTGCCAGTTCCAAGGTCTGCCCTAGCGACCGAGGCAGTACCGAGACAATACTCACAAAAATAAATAGAGATGCTCCGTTGCCAATCCCCCGCTCCGTAATCAGTTCCGACATCCACATCACAAACATTGAGCCAGCAATCAACGCCAGCATGGTTTGGACAATAAAAATCGGTCCCGGCTGCACCGCATAACGCTGCACCCATAGAGCAATCCCGGCACTTTGGAGAATAGCCCAACCTAAGGCCACATAGCGGCTAATTTGGGAGATTTTCCGCCGCCCAGCTTCACCTTCATTTTTTTGCAGGTTTTCTAGGGCCGGAACAGCAGCGGTCAGAAGTTGGATAATGATGGAAGCATTAATGTAGGGTAGGATGCCCAAGGCAAATAAACCCAAGGCGGAAATACCCCCCCCAGAAAAAGTATCTAAAAAGCCAATGATGGGGCTGTTTTTAATATCTCTGGCAAAGGAAATGCGATCGATCCCCGGAATCGGAATTGCCACTCCTAGCCGTAGCAGAATCAATAAACCAATACTATAAAATAACCGCCCTCGCAGACCCGCAGCCTGAGCCATCTGCATAAAAGTCTCTTGAGCGGTGGGGGTTTTATCTCTACTATCTACCATAAACTGCTACCTCGTTTTCATAGAGCATAACTAGGACTAAGTACTTTGGGGAGTCTTACTTACCGCATAGGCAGGAATTACTTCCCAAGTACCACCAGCCGCCTCAATTTTCTCCTTAGCACTGGCAGTAAATCCAGCGGCTTTCACAGTTAGCTTTACTGACAATTCGCCAGTTCCTAGAATTTTCAAAGGGCCACCGTTGGCAGTGACAATTTTGTGAGCCATTAAAGATTCTAAAGTAACTACCGTGCCGGCAGGAAGAGCGGCAAGTTTTTCTACATTGATCGTAGTGTAATCAATACGGTTAATTAAAGGAAAATGTTTTAATTTTGGCAGTCTTTTATAGAGGGGTAATTGTCCCCCTTCAAAACCGGGTCTGGTACCACTGCCAGAGCGGGATTTTTGCCCCCGCATCCCGAAGCCACAGCTTGCGCCTTGACCGGCAGCAATACCTCGACCCACCCGGCGACGACGCTTGGTTGATCCCGGTTGTGGTCCAATATCATCTAGTCTCATAGTTTTTCTATGCCTGAGTAATTATGTAGGTTTATTTAGATCACTATTTTGCTGGAGCAATGCTAGGCAAATAGGCTATCTAGGGAGATGCCTCGCTCTTCTGCCACCTGACCAAAGGTCCGCAGGGAAGATAGAGCTTCGATCGCCGCGCGAGCATTATTGAGAGGGTTTTTAGAACCCAATTGCTTAGCCAGAATATTCTTAACCCCAGCCAGTTCCAAAACAATTCGCACGGATCCCCCAGCGATTACCCCAGTACCGGGGGCTGCGGGACGAATCATCACCTTTGCGCCTACCGCTGAGCCATTAGTAGGGTGAGGAATCGAGCTAGATTTAGTCAATGGAACTTCAATTAGGTGTTTTTTGCCATCAGCCACACCTTTTTTCACAGCCCCCATCACATCGGCAGCTTTACCTACGCCGACACCAACCTGACCTTTTTCGTTGCCAATGACCACGATCGCTCGGAAGCTGAGTTTTTTACCACCCTTGACCACCTTGCTCACCCGGCGAACTTGAATCACCTTCTCTTGCCAAGTGCTTTCTTTCTCTGGACGGCGATTACTTTTACTCCGTCCTTTCTTAGCTGTAGCTTTTTCTTCTACCATGAACTAATCCCTATGAAGTCAATATTTATTAGCTTACTAATCTGCCGTGGAAGATATTTGCAGTATTCATGCTGGAGTCTGGAGTTAAAAATCAAGACCAGCTTCGCGGGCTGCTTCAGCAAGGGCTTTAACTCGACCGTGGTAAAGATTTCCACCCCGATCAAATACAACTTTTTTAATACCCTTGGCGATCGCTCGTTCTGCCACTAGTTTGCCTACGGCGGTCGAAGCAGTGCAATTTGCCCCAGAATCCATTTCACTCTTTAGTGCTGGCTCCAAGGTAGAAGCGGCAACGATCGTATGTTGAGCATTATCATCAATTACCTGAACATAGATATGTTGATTGGATCTGAAGACCGCCATCCGGGGACGGTCGATCGTCCCACTGACTTTCTTCCTGACTCGGCGATGCCGCCGCTGCAAGGATTCTTTTTTTGTAGGTTTCATAATATTTTGCCTATTTATTTCTTGCCAGTCTTCCCAGCTTTTCTTCTGACCATTTCACCAAGATAACGAATTCCTTTGCCCTTATAGACTTCGGGAGGACGCACAGCCCGGATCCGCGCAGCAGTGTTACCGACAATTTCCTTATTGATCCCACTAACTGTCAAGTTGGTGTTATTTTCTACCGCTACAGTAATCCCTTCAGGGGGATCAATCTCTACCGGTTTACTATAGCCCACATTGAGAATCAGCTTTCTACCCTGGACTTGAGCCCGATAACCCACCCCAAGAATTTGAAGTTTTCGCTCAAATCCTTTCGAGACTCCTTCTACCATATTGGCAATGAGAGTCCGAGATAAACCGTGGCGTTGTCTTGCTGCCTTAGATTCATCCCGACGGACTACCTTGATCGTACTACCTTCCTGTTCCAGAGCCACCTCTGCCGGCAGAGTCCGCTCTAGGTTTCCTTTAGTTCCCTTGACTGCCACATGCTGTCCAGTAATAGTGACGGTGACACCATTGGGAACCTCTATTAGACGTTTACCAATCCGAGACATAACTCTCCTTGTTTGTATTGGTTTGTATTTGTACAGAAATTACCAGACATAACATAAAACTTCACCGCCCACACCCTGTTGACGAGCTTGGCGATCAGTCATGATTCCCTGAGACGTAGAGATAATGGCAATGCCAATGCCTCCCAATACCTTAGGTAGTTCTTTCTTGTTGGAATAAACCCTTAATCCGGGTCTACTAACTCGCTTGAGGGCAGTAATAGTTGGTTGTTTAGCTTTTCCCTTATATTTAAGGGCAATCACTAAATTTTTGCCTATGCCTTCACCTACCTCTTCGTAGTCAGCAATAAATCCTTCCAGCTTTAACACCTCAGCAATACTGCGGGTCATTTTTGTGGATGGAACGTCTGTTGTTTGATGCCGCACCATTCCGGCGTTACGAATGCGTGTCAGCATATCTGAAATTGTATCGGTTGCCGCCATTTTTCCCCCTTTAACTTACTAACTTTCCCGAAAAGGCATTCCCATTTCCTTCAGCAGCGCCCGACCTTCAGCATCGGTTGCGGCGGAGGTGACGATGCAAATATCCATACCCCGGATCTGGTCAATACTGTCGTACTCAATCTCTGGAAAGATGAGCTGTTCCTTAATACCTAGGCTGTAATTACCGTGACCGTCAAAACTCTTGGGACTAATGCCCCGGAAGTCACGAATTCTTGGCAGAGAAAGGTTAATCAGCCGATCCAAAAAGTTGTACATTTTATCGGCGCGGAGGGTGACCATAATACCAACGGGCATTCCTTCACGGATCTTAAATCCAGCGATCGCTTTCTTTGCCCTAGTGATCACGGGCTTCTGTCCGACGATCGTGGCAATCTCAGACAAAGAAGATTCCAGAGCTTTTGCATTCTGAGAAGCATCTCCCAAACCCCGATTCACAGTAATTTTAATTACCTTAGGAACTTGGTGAACATTCTTATAGCCAAACTGCTCCGTTAGCTTAGGGACTATGTTCTCTTGATAGAGAGTTTTTAATCTACTCATTGGTTTAGAAATAATTGTTAATTATGTGGTCAATTATTGGCTAGCGGACTAATCAATAATCTCCCCAGTTTTCTTGAGTTTACGCACCTTCCGACCATCTTCAGTAAAGGTATAACAAACCCGGCTAGCGATTTTTTCTTTGTTAGAGTAGAGCATGACATTAGAACTATGGATCGGATACTCCAGAGTCGCAATTTGTCCCTTTTCTCCTTCCTGTTGAGGCTTGACGTGCTTAGTTTTTATATTCACGCCCTTGACCACCACTTGGCTGAGTTTGGGCAGGACATTGATAATCTCCCCGACCTTGCCTTTGTCACGTCCAGAGATAATCTGTACGGTGTCGCCTTTTTTGACGTGCATTCTAAAGCGCACAGGCTGTTTATTTTTACGTGTAGTTTTAGTTGCCATTTATAATACCTCCGGTGCTAAGGAGACGATTTTGGTAAAGTTCTTATCCCGGAGTTCCCTAGCCACAGGGCCAAAAACACGGGTGCCACGGGGATTGCCATCAGCGTTGATAATTACAGCCGCATTGTCATCAAAGCGAATGCTATCTCCTGTATCCCGCCGTAGGGCTTTGCGAGTGCGGACAATTACAGCCCGGACGACATCGGATTTTTTCACTGCTTGGTTGGGGATCGCATCCTTCACCACGGCAATAATGACATCCCCTACCCCGCCGTAGGTGCGACCGCCCCCCAGGACGCGAATGCACAGGAGTTTGCGCGCGCCACTGTTGTCAGCTACATTTAGGTAAGTTTCCTGTTGAATCATGGTTTTCGGTAGTTTGAGGTAATTAAATTAATGGGCATTGGGACTAAAGATAGCCACTTTGGAGGATATCTGGCTCCATCTCCCAGTAACTACTTATTTTTGGTGACGAGAATTTCCACTACTTGCCAGCGTTTGGTTTTGCTGAGGGGGCGGGTTTCTTGAATCCGGACTTGATCGCCTGCCTGACACTTGTTGTCTTCGTCATGGGCTTTATACCGCTTAGTCTTGACAACAATCTTGCCGTACTTAGGGTGAGGAGAGCGGTTTTCCACAGCCACCACTATAGTTTTTTGCATTTTATCGCTGACGACTAACCCAACTTTTTCTTTAACTGTCATAGTCTCTAATTAGATATTTGATTTAGCTATTTGAGAATAGGGGTAATTAAGTTAACTAACTATTCTGTTACTGCTTTTGCAGCGGTTTCGGCTACTGACTTGGCTTTTTTCTGCTCCGCTTCGACGGTGAACATCTGAGCGATTTTATGGCGCAGATGCTTAAATTCGTGGGGCTTGACCTCAGATTGGGTGGCTTTTTTGAACCGTAGTTCAAATAGTTGCCTCTTGGCAGCGAGAATTTCGGCTGCAAGTTCCTCAGCACTTAGTTTCCGGGCATCATTGATTTTTGCTAGTGGCATCTGTCTACTCCTGTTCTGCAACTGCTGGCTCTATTACTGCTGGAGGGCGGGTAATAAATTTAGTTTTGATTGGTAGCTTGTTAGCGGCGAGGCGCATGGCTTCTCTGGCAACTTCTTCAGTTACTCCACCGATTTCGTAGAGGATCCGGCCGGGCTTGACCACTGCTACCCAAAACTCTGGATTACCTTTACCAGAACCCATCCGGGTTTCCGCAGGACGCATGGTAACAGGCTTGTCGGGGAAGATGCGAATCCAAATTTTGCCACCCCGGCGAATGTAACGGGTCATGGCTCGCCGACCGGCTTCGATCTGACGAGCAGTGATCCAGGAGGGTTCGATCGCTTGCAGAGCAAAATCCCCAAAGTTGATATCACTACCCCGGTGGGCAAGACCCGCCATCCTGCCCCGTTGCTGTTTGCGGAATTTTGTACGCTTAGGACTGAGCATAATTAATCATTAAATAGAGGTTATTAATTATTAGATACATTTAGCTAGAGGAAGATAACTGCCCTCAGATCAATCTAGAGGTCTTCAAACTTTTGTCGCCGTTGCTTTTGACGTTGTTTTGGCGGCGCACTATTGGTGGTAGCAGCTTCTTCTTGACCGGGAATAATTTCTCCTTTGAAGATCCAAATTTTCACTCCCAAGATGCCATAGACGGTTTTGGCTGTACGGTAGGCATAATCAATATCTGCCCGGAGGGTATGGAGGGGGACTCGGCCTTCTCTTGTCCATTCCGATCGAGCAATTTCTGCGCCATTGAGCCGACCGCCGACTTGGATTTTAATGCCTTGGACTTCGGCTTTCTGTGCTCTGAGAATTGCTTGGCGGACAATCTTCCGGAAGGAAACCCGGCGCTCTAGCTGTTGGGCAATAGATTCTGCGACTAAACCAGCATCGGCATCTACCCGCTGCACTTCGATCACATTAATCCGAATTTGCCGATTGCCACCTAGTTCTGCTTGTAAACCGGAGCGGAGGGTATCAATCCCTGTGCCACCGCGACCAACAACTACTCCCGGACGAGCGGTATGAACTTCTAGGTCAATTTGATCAGCCTTCCGTTCGATCCGGACTTGAGATATGCCTGCACTGGCAAGATTTTTGTCTATGTACTGGCGAATTTTGTAGTCTTCTTGGAGAAGTTTGGGGTAGCGTTTGTTGTCGGCATACCAGCGAGAGCGGTGCTCTTGGGTAATTCCCAACCGGAAACCAATTGGATTTATCTTCTGTCCCATAGGGTTTTTCCTTTGATCTTTTTGATTAATCTGCCATTACTGAGGGCATTTAGTAGGTTGTGTGCCGGGTTGCTTAGTCTGCTTGGGGAGCTACAGCAATGGTGATGTGGCAGGTGGGCTTACGAATTTGGAAGGCTCGACCTTGGGCTCTGGGTCTAAAGCGTTTCAGGCTCGGTCCGCCATCTGCGAAGGCAGTGCTAACTACCAAAGTGCTCCGATCGTACCCATTGTTATGCTCCGCATTCGCCGCTGCTGAACGGAGAAGTTTCAGGATCGGTTCGCAGGCGCGGTAGGGCATAAGCTCTAAAATAATTAGGGATTCTCGGTAGCTCCTGCCTCGAATTTGGTCAAGGACTCGTCTCACCTTGTAGGGAGACATGCGGATAAAGCGGGCGATCGCTTTTACTTCTTCTTGAGTGTTTACAGCCATAGGATTGTGTTAAGGGTTAGCTTAGTTATGGGCTATTTTCTAGCAATTATTTTCTAGCAATTAATTTGGGAAATTAAGATTTAGGAAATTAAGTAGGTTAATGATTAACGACCTGCACGCTTGTCACCTTTGCCGTGCCCCTTAAAGGTACGAGTAGGAGCAAATTCTCCTAGTTTATGACCCACCATCTGGTCGTTGATGTAAATGGGGATGTGTTGACGACCGTTGTGAATAGCGATCGTGTGACCCACCATCAAAGGCAGGATTGTCGAAGCTCTTGACCAAGTTTTAATAACTTGCTTTTCCCCTTTGGTATTGAGAACTTCTATTTTTTTTAGTAAGCTATCGGCAACAAAAGGACCTTTCTTTAGTGAACGACTCATAACTTTTCCATGACTTTAGTATTTTCTAGTTAGGAAGGGGCAAATAAATTAATTAATTACCCCAGAGATTAATTAGCTCTGACGACCGCCACGACCCCGTTTGGAAGACTTCCGACGACGACGGATAATTAAGGAGCTACTTTGTTTCTTGGGTTTCCTAGTTTTCTTGCCTAAGGCGGGCTTACCCCAAGGAGTAAGAGGACGGGCATGACCAATGGGAGCGCGACCTTCACCACCACCATGGGGGTGATCCACGGGGTTCATCACACTACCCCGAACCGCAGGACGGCGACCCCGATGGCGACTCCGCCCTGCTTTTCCTAAGCTAATATTGCGGTGTTCTATATTCCCCACTTGACCAATGGTGGCATAGCACTCTTGGCGAATCATCCGCACTTCTCCAGAGGGCAGCTTGAGAGTAACGTAGTTACCTTCCTTGGCAACTACTTGGGCTACAGCTCCGGCAGAACGAACAATCTGCGCACCTCTACCAATTTGCAGTTCTACGTTATGGACGCTAGTACCTAGGGGAATCTTTCCTAGGGGCAGTGCGTTACCAATTTCGTAGGGAGAATCGGGACCAGCAATGACGATCGCGCCCACCACTAAACCAACAGGATGGAGAATATAGCGTTTTTCGCCGTCACGGTAATGGAGGAGGGCAATTCTGGCATTCCGGTTCGGGTCGTATTCAATTTCGGCCACTCTAGCAGGAATATTCAGCTTATTGCGCTTGAAATCAATCATCCGGTAAAGGCGTTTGTGACCACCACCCCGGTGACGGCAGGTAATCACACCCCGGTTGTTCCGTCCCTTGGGATTATGCTTGTGGGTAGTCAGAGATTTTTCTGGCTCTGACCGAGTAATTTCCGCAAAGTCCGATACACTGGCTTGGCGAGTACCGGGAGTATAGGGTCTGTAGGTACGAATGCCCATAATTTTCTCAGGTTTAGATTGGTAATATTACACTTCGGGGAAGAGGACGATCGAATCGCCGGGAGCAAGGGTGACGATCGCTTTTTTGTAACGAGGCTTGAAGCCTAGGAACTTGCCAACCCGTTTGGTTTTAGGTGGCTTAGTCATGGTGTTGACACTAGCCACCTTGACATCAAAAAGACTCTGAATCGCCGCCTTGATCTGGGGCTTAGTAGCTTTGAGAACAACTTCAAAGGTGTACTTGTTCTGCTCTAAGGCAATGGTTGCCTTTTCTGTAACGATCGGGCGGATGATTAGATCCGGTAAGTCTCGATCGGCTTTATTAACTCTGTCGACAAATCTGCCCATAGGTTTATCTCTTAATCGGTATACACTTCTTGAATCTTGGTCAAAGCAGCAGGAGTGACCACAATTTTGTCAGCCTTGAGGATGTCATAGACATTCAGGCTACTGGCATTAATCAGCTTGACGCGCTGGATATTTTTAGTAGAAAGATTCACTGATTCTGCTACTTCCGCCAAAATCAATAGCACCTTATCTTCCAGACCCACACCCCAGCGTCCCATGGCTTGGACAAATTCCTTGGTTTTTGGTCTGGGTAGTTGCTCATCAAAGTTTTCTACTACGATCATGTCTTCACTACGACCAATCAAGGCAGTACGCAGAGCCAATCTTCTTTCTTTGCGGTTCATTTTCATGTCGTATTCTTTGGGTTTGGGACCAAAGGTGACACCACCACCCCGCCACAGGGGAGAACGGTTAGAACCGGCTCTAGCTCTACCAGTTCCCTTCTGCTTCCAAGGCTTGCGACCACCACCGCTGACTTCTGCTCTAGTTTTAGTGGATGCAGTACCCTGGCGCTGGTTGTTTAGTTGACGAACTAGAGAACGATGAACAATGTGGGCAGCAGTTTCTGGCTTTGCTACCTTTAGCTCCAAAGCAGTAGTCCCTGCTTCTTCGCCTTGCCAATTTTTAACTATACAGTTGACCATAATGATGATTACAATTGCTGACTGCTTGACGATTTCTAGAAAATCTAGGAATAATTTACAAAAAATAGTTGATAAGTATAGAACTTATAAACTTAATAAATATCTATTTATAGCCAACGATTTTGGCAGGCAAGATATTAATCAAAGCACCGGGCTTACCGGGAATCGCGCCTTTAATTAAGATCAAGTTGCGATCGCTATCTACCCGAACTACGGTTAGTTTTTTGATAGTGGTTCTTGCGCCCCCCAAACGTCCAGCCATTCTTTTACCCGGATAGGTTCTGCCGGGGGTAGTACCGGCACCAGTGGAACCGGGCTGACGGTGGTTCTTAGAACCGTGGGACATTGGACCGCGGGCAAAGTTATGTCTTTTTTGATAACCAGCGAAGCCTTTACCAATGCTGGTGCCGACCACATCTACCAGTTGACCAGCAGTGAAGATATCTGCCTTGACGTTAGAGCCTAATTCGTAAGGGCTAACATCATCCAGACGATATTCATAAAGATGCTTTAGAAAAGGGGCTTCAGATTTGGCTAAGTGACCTTTCTCTGGACGGCTGAGGGCTTTTTCCTTGACCTCGCCGTAGCCTAACTGCACAGCAGTATAGCCATCGGTAGCTTCTGTTTTAACCTGAGTGATATGGCAGGGACCAGCTTGTACAACCGTGACAGGAACAGCTTTTCCTGCTTGGTCGAAAATCTGGGTCATCCCTAATTTAGTGCCAAGAATACCAATAGACACGGGTTACTCCTTAATCATTAAATTATTAGTAAGCAGGTAAATATGGGGGATTCACATGGAAATCCCCTAGACAAACCCACATTATTTACTTTAGTTCTCTCTAAAAGCAGACCAAGTTCATCCCAAAAGAATCTCTGGGGTCAACCCCTAGATGAAGACTGTAGCAATAGTAATTTTCGTGAGCCAGCTTAAGATTGCTCAGGATGCTGAGGCAATCTAGAATTGAATTTTGATTCAAGGACTGACTAAGAAATTTTACGTTATGGTTTCTAGGGACTTGGGAAGTAACCCTCCAGTATCCACAGGCTGAAACCTTGAGCGAATTTATAGTTAAAAAAATAAAGTTCACTAGCGTAATTTGGTCACAGTCCACTACTATAAAACATTCTTTGGAATATGTCTATGCTTTAAAAAATCTTTTTTATTGGAGTTGATTGACTGGAGAAATTGGCTAGGGGGAAGCGATCGCAACACTATGTAAAACGGGCAGGCAAAATAGTACAAATATACTACAAAGCTCTCTGATTGGTGTTAGTTTTATCAAGCAAAATATAAATAGAAGTAAAAGCTGGTGGTTATATTTTTTTACAAAAGCGAAGTTGTTTACAACTCAACGGGGGCTAACATTCCCCTAGAGCCAAGTGATGTTTCAACTAAATATGGGCTGAGTAAACACAAAGTCATGATTGAGCTTTTCCGAATTAGGGGAGGAAAAATTAGTTACTATTTAGCAGATCTACGAGACAAAAAGTATTACTACTGTGGCGAGGCGGAAGGTTCTGTTAAGGATAAACTTCTAGAATTAGGCATCGGGAGGGTTGATCCTATGAAGGTTAAGGAGTAACGGGACGACCAGCTAAACCAAAGAAGAATGCTACTGAATGTCCTCATACAGACCGTGTTGACCATTTACAATTTGTTCAAAAAGATTTTTTCTAACCCTTGTTTTAGGGTTTCTGCCATCACTAGTTGATTGTCGTAGGCAACCACTACTCGCACCAAAGAAGGTAAATTATTCTGCTCTGCCTCTAGATAAATCGGTTCCACATAAAGTAGAGAATCTTCAATGGGGATCACGAGTAAATTACCTTGGATTGCCTTAGCTCCTTGGCGATTCCAGAGGGAGATTTGTTGAGAAATGGCAGGGTCAGTATTGATTCTGGTGTCAATTTGTTCGGGACCAAAGGTTAGCTGTTGCTTAGGGAATCTATAGAGGAGTAATTTCCCATAGTTATCGCCATCGGAGCGAGCTGCCAACCACGAGATCATGTTATTGCGCTGGGTGGGAGTAAAAGGCAAGAGGAGGGTAAATTCCTCGGTAGCTGCCTCTGGTAATTTCATAATTAAATAGTAGGGATCAACCTGTTGGGGCTTGTCACCATAGATTTCCCTTGGAACCTGCCATTGGTCTTCTCGGTTGTAGAATACCTTGGCATCGGTCATGTGGTAGTCCAGCAATTGTTGAGATTGGATGCTGAATAGATCTAAAGGATAACGGAGGTGCGATCGCAGTTCTGGGGGCATATTTTTCATTGGTTGCAACAAATCTGGAAAAATGCGTTGCCAAGTTTGAATGATCGGGTCTTCGGGGTAGGCAATATAAAATTTAACCGTGCCATGATAGGCATCGATCACCACCTTGACAGAGTTGCGAATGTAGTTGAAGGAATTATCTCCCGGATCGGCGTAGGGATAGCGATCGCTAATAGTATAGGCATCAATAATCCAAAACAAATTACTACTGGCTGGCGGAGTATTTGCAGATTTTTGATTAGATTGCTGGTTATTTGTTTGGTTATTTACTGACTGACTAGAGTTAATATCAGCGACTACTAAATAGGGATCATTATCATATTTCAGAAAAGGAGCAATTTCTCGGACTCTCTGACTAATATTCCGTCGCCACAGCAGCTTAGTCTGAGGCGTGAAAGTGTCAGTAAATAAAATCTGCCAATCTCGTAACCGCCACGCAAAAGTTATCCGCTGCCAAAAAGAACCAAGGGACATACCCCCAATTCCAGAGTAGATATTATAAACATTTTGATCGCCGAGGGGATAATCTAGCTCTGGAAACTTGGTTCCCGTCATCACATAGTTATTAGTTAATTCTCCATAGTAAATTCGGGGTTTATCAATGGGAATTTTCTGACGAATCGCCTCATTTGCTGTCCAGAGATCTCCTTTTGCGCCATCGCCGGTACCAATATCTTTGACTAAATAATCCGGTAATCCTCCCGCATCAAAACGATTGACGGGGTTAACAGTAAAACCATAGCCGTGGGTGTAGATTAAATGCCGATTTACCCAAGTCTGTGCTTGAGGGGGAAGGGCTGATTGATCTAGTTCCCTCGCGGTGATCATCACTTGCTGGTTATTGTGTTTAGAATTATTAGAACCAGATGGGTTGATAGTGGGTAAAATGTAGCGATCGATATCTGCATTAGCTAGTTTGTAGTAGAGGCGAATTTGCTGTAGTTGCCTAAGAGCAATTAATAAGGGACGCTTATCCCACAGACGAATATTATCGATGGTTAGATCATTTTTCTGAAGTTCTGCCCAGGTCAAATTAGTGGTAGGAATAAAGGGTTTGGATTCAATATTGTTCAGATCATAAGCTGAACGAGTCAGGTTAATTGTATTTTGAATATAGGGAGATTCTTTGGCAATTTCATTGGGTTCTACAACTAGTTTTTGGACAAAGGGAGGCAGAACAAAACTAGCGATCGCCCCCACCAAAATACAAAGTATCATTCCAGAAATCAAGAATTGGTTCAGCTTAGGAACTACTCGACAGTTCAGCAAATAATAGCCTAGGGCTAGGGCAAGAATAGAGCTAATCAGACTCAATCCTACATTAATAGGCAGCACCACATGAATATCAGTATAATTTGCCCCATAGTTTACTCCTCTAGTAGAGTAAAGAATGTGGTAGCATTCCAACCAAAAATGGCAAGTGATTCCTCCACTTAAGCAACTCCCTAGGGCTGCTAAATGTCTGAGTTGAGGCAAGGAAAATCCGGGGAACTTTCCATTAGAGAGACTATTATTCGAGAGAAGGTAGGTTAGAAGTGTGGCAATTAAACCATAGGCAAAAAGCCCTAGTAGCCAAAATTCACCCAATTCTAGCTCTGGTAATCTAAATACATAAAAGCTAATATCAATTTGCCAAAGGGGATCAACCTGATTAAAGGAGGTCGGGTTAATAAACTGTAAGAATCTAGCCCAGTTAGCTGTGAGAATAGTTGTAAAAATAATACTTAATGCCAGAGCGATCGCTCTCAGGGTAAATTTAGTTTTCACTAAACAACAAAAAGGAATAAATAAGAATAGTATTCCCTTCAATAGGCTATTAAAAAAATTATTCTCAAGGGCAGGAAAATCTCTAAAGCCAATTTTGGGCAGAGGGGGATGATCAACAAAGTTGAAATTCGCAAGATACAGACTAATAAAAACTTGACCGCAGTACCACAGGAGAAAGCTAGTAGCGAGGCAAAGAGAAATGATCAAAGGCAGGAGCGATCGCAGTTTATAGGCTGGGGAGATGGGAGATATTTTTGAGGTGCTGCCCAGCTTACTTGGCAAGCTTTTCAACTTATGGGGCTGATTAATCCCCCGCTCAAGGGAAGCTGACTCTGTTCTACTAAAGCGATCGGCTAATGCTAAATTCCCCCAGAGAAAGGTAAGGGAGATGCTAAAAACAACTACAAACAAACCTAACTGAGTGATTAACTTCTGCCAAAATATTGATAGGTAGCCAACTTCGGTAAACCAAAGAATATCTGCCCCTAAATGGCTAATTAATTCTCCAGCTACGATCGCCATCAGACAGAGAAATACTACTACCCCCCAATGCCGCCTCAAGTATAGTAATTTCCCCATGAGAAATAGCTCCTTTAGGAATCCTGAAGACGGCGGAAATTAAACTCTGCGGCACTAGGATGACAACTGATACAGGTGGTAACTTTTGGGGGTTCAGGAAATCTGACTCCGGGATGCAAAGCCTTGAAAAAGCGAGAATCTCTGAGGAGGAAAGGAATCCGATCTTCGATCGCCGCACTTTTCGCAAAAGTACTTAGATACCTCCACATCAGAGTAACTTCTATCCCCGGAATATTGGGTAATTGCGCCCCGTAATGTTGGTTTGTATTTTCTAGTAGCCGCTGCCAAGTTTGCTGGGGCAGAAGTTCGGCGGGGATGGCAACATGACAGGTACTACAGTTGGCAAAATAGATTTGCAAACTCTGTTCGTAGCGTTTAGGAATGAGATCCGTAGTGGGAGTATTGGCGATCGCTTCTTGGATTAACCTTTGGTTAGGACTAAGGGTAGAATTGAGGCTGGGAGTTTGGCTGGGATTAGGATTGGGGCTAGGCATCGTAACCTGTGCCACCTGCAAAGGCGTATTGGTAGCTCTAGCCATACCTTGCCCTAAAACTACACAGCTAATTAACATCACTAGGATTAATACCAACTTAGTCCAGAGTCTTTTCCAGTTAATTGGTTGATTAATTGGTTGATTGATTTGCTGGTTAATTTGCCATTTAAATATCATATAGCCACCGTCCTGAGTAAGCGATCGACCACTATCTTAGCCCGTTTGCCCCCCGCCGGAATCAGGCGATGACAGAGAACGTAGGGAGCAAGCAATTTGACATCATCAGGAATTGTGTAGTCTCTACCCCTTAGGAAGGCGAAGGCTTGGGCAGTTTTTTGTAGAGCTACGGTTCCCCGTGGACTCACGCCGAGGGTAATTTCTTCATCTTCCCGTGAGGCACGGACTAAGTTGACTATATATTGTTGCAAAGATAGCTCCACCTTAACTTGACTAACGAGATTTCTCAGTTCTTGGATTTCTCCTAGAGATAGACAGGATTTGATGGCAGTTAGTTGCCGATTTTCTTGATGCATTTGTAGCATTGCCAGTTCTTCCTCTGCGGTGGGATAGCCCAAACTGAGGGAAAGAATGAAACGATCCATTTGTGCTTCTGGCAGAGGAAATGTGCCTTGATATTCGATCGGGTTCTGGGTGGCAATCACAAAAAACGGACTGGGGACAAGGCGAGATTGATTATCGATCGTCACCTGCTTTTCTTCCATCACTTCCAGCAGAGCCGACTGGGTGCGGGGCGTGGCGCGGTTGATTTCATCGGTGAGGAGAATATTGTTAAACACGGGTCCGGGCAGAAATTCAAATTCCCGGCTGTTGGGGTTCCAGATATTTGTCCCGGTAATATCCGTGGGTAATAGGTCTGGAGTGCATTGAATTCTGCCAAAAGTCCCGGCGATCGACTTAGCCAAACTTTTCGCCAACAGAGTCTTCCCCACCCCCGGAACATCTTCTAGTAATACATGCCCCCCGGCTAACATAGCCACAATCACCAGTTCGATCGCTTCTGCCTTACCAACAATAGTCTGTCCTAGGTTCGCCGTGAGTTGGGTAATTTTTTCTTGCATAATTTTTTATTTAAGATAGCTGAGTCGGATCAATCCCCAATTCCCGGAGTTTTGCTGCTAATAGCTGTTTTGAATTACGTTCTTGCTCAAGTTCTGTTGTCACTTGTTCAACCTGTTGGCGTTCCTGCTCTGCCCGCTGACGTTCCTGTTCAGCCCGTTGATTTTCTAATTCAGTGCGTTGCCGCTCCTGCTCCACTAGTTCCCTCCCCCAACACAATAGATTTCCTGAACTGTCCCACCACCGGAGCCAATTAGCGGTTATATCTATTTTTTTGCCCCACCAAACCCCCAGATACAAGCCAATCTCTTCAATCCAGTACCGATTATTAGTATCGGCTGTCTGCTGCTGATAACCCTCTATTCCTAAGCAGTATACCTTTAGAACTCCTGAAGCGGGATGAAAAATGACATAGACAGGAACTTGGAGAATTTGCTCATAGAAATACCACTTACCGTAGGGATAGTAGGGGCTAAGGTCATATTCCCCGCCATTGGTGTGGGAGATAAATTCCATAACTATAGTTGGCACAGCCCCTTCTGCATGGGGAGTATAGCTACGGCGAATGCTGCCTTCCGGAATTGGTCGAGTTTCCCTGACCCATACCCAGTCTGGAGCTTTGACAATTGTATTCTCTTCCACATTGGCGCAAAGTCCAAAGTTTGTAGCAACTATATGTGCCTCTAGGATCAGTCCAGCTAATTCCAAAGATTCACGCAGGGCTGCGGCTAGGAGGGGTTGGAGGTTATTGTCCACGGGGTCATCAGGAAGAATAAAATCATCTGGGAGAATCTCCCAAGTAATATTGGGTAAGGGGTGACGGAGTTGGGTATAGGTCATGACTGGTTTAGTGATGAACTTTGTTTGTCATTATAGTTAATCTTACTACTTCGGCATCTTTGGCTATCTGGGCTTTGAGGGCATCAAGGGAAGGGAATTTTTGTTCGGGGCGGAGAAATTCGACTAGCTCGACAATCAGGGTTTTGCCATACAAATCTCCCCGCCAGTCTAGCAAATGTACTTCTACCGTGGGGATTTTCTCTTGGTTACCATCGGGTTTAACAGTCGGGCGAACTCCCACATTCATCACACCGGGTAATCGCTGATCCCCCAACAGAACCACTACTGCATAAACTCCATACTTGGGCAGGAATTTATCTAGGGGAATATCTAGATTTGCTGTCGGGAAGCCGATCGTTCTGCCTAGTTGTTTACCTTGAATGACTACTCCCTGCAAAGTGTAAGCACGTCCCAAGAGGATATTAGCAGTACGGATATGTCCCAAAGCCAGATGATGGCGAATGCTGGAGGAAGAGACGCGGGGATACTCATGGCTGGAATGGTTGCTGGGTGAATTTGGTTCTAGGTCTGGGGGAATATTTAGGTTTTGCAGAGGAATTATTTTGGTGGAGACATTGTGGGTACTTGCCAATCGTTCTAAGTCTTGGGCATTGCCAGCGCGATCGCACCCAAAATGAAAATTTGCCCCCACGCTGACTTGAACTGATTGGAGTTGCTTGACCAAAATTTCTGCCACAAATTCAGCCGGGGTTAGGGCAGCAAGTTTTTGGTTAAAGGGCAGTAAAACTATCTGCTCCAGACCCAAACTTTCTAGATAGGCAATTTTCTCTGGCAGGGGAGTGAGGAGATTGTGGGCAGCACCAGAAAAAAACTGCCGGGGATGGGGATGAAAGGTAACTAAGGTGCTGTAGACATGGGGCAGAGAGCTACTTATAGATTTATTGAGAGATTTATCAAGGGCTGCTGTAATCACTAAATTATGCCCTCGATGAATGCCGTCAAAGTTACCGAGAGCGATCGCCGTTGGCGTTTTAATTGTGGTCAAATCAAAAATTACTTGCACACTTTACATTTTGACACAAACTGCCCCCAATTTTCCCCAAGGTATTACCGTGTTAGCGAAGCGTAACGCACTTACAAATTATGTATTACCATGAAAAAGCCCCTAAATTCTCAGGAGTTTCTATGCTTAATCACTGTCCAGAAAGCCTTGTGGAAATGGTTACTCAAAAAAAGCATCCCACCATGTACGATCTACCTAGCGAGTATGTAGGAGATGCAGGAATGCCCGATGAATTTCATCCGATTCAATCATTATTTTTGTCGGCGACTTTTCAAACTCCTCGTTACGACCCCAGTGAAATTTTTACTGTTACAGATATCAATCTCTACTACAACTTAGAACACCCACTTTGGTACAAAAGACCAGACTGGATGGGAGTAGTGGGGGTCGATCGCTTTTATGGGGGAGTTGATCTGCGGGCAAGTTATGTGGTGTGGGATGAGGGAGTCAACCCGTTTATTATTGTAGAACTCCTCTCTGATGGAACAGAAAAGGAAGACCTCGGAGAAACTACCACTAAAACTCCTGCAAATGGACAAAAGCAATCTCCCCCCGGCAAATGGCAAGTTTATGAAAAAATCCTCCAAGTTCCTTACTACGTAGTATTTAGCAAGTCTGAGCAATATTTTCGAGCTTTTAGACTAGTGGAGGGGAGCTATACAGAGATAGATTTACCGACACCAAAACTTTGGATCCCTGAGTTGGAGATTGGCTTAGGGTTATGGGATGGAGAACATTCTGGATTACGGCGCTTGTGGTTACGCTGGTATGATGCAGCAGGTAATTGGCTACCCACGGAGGCGGAACGAGAGCAAAGGAAGACTGAACTAGAGCGGCAAAGAGGAGAGTTAGAACGGCAGCGAGCAGAACAGGAATCTCAGCGAGCAGAGCAGGAATCTCAACGAGCAGAACAGGAATCTCAGCGAGCAGAGCAGGAATCTCAACGAGCAGAGAGGGCTGAGAGAGAACTAGAGGCTCTCCGGCAGCAATTAAGAGCCGCAGGAATTAGACAGGAGGAATTGCCCCCTACCAACTAAGACTTCAGAAATTAATTTGGCAGGACTTACGCATTTGGAAGTTGTTGCAGGCGCGGAGCGCCTGCAACAACTTTCAAAACTCTCGATAATTCGTTGAGAATGCGTAAGTTCTATTTGGTAGTCATGCATTGTCATGGGGTGTAGGGTGCAAAGCACAACACCACGACCTAAAGCATTACTTTGCAGCAGCACCATTGATTTTTATAATTTCAAAAAATAATTTAAAAAACTTCCCGGATTTTCCGAAATCCCCTCCAACCAAGTTGAAGTCTTTGGATAGTCCCAAATAATACCCAAAAAACCCAATTTCCAGAAATCTGCCCTATAGCTCACAAATCTTGACAAATTAGCCCAAAATCGTGTTAATTTGATCGAGACAAAGCTATCTGAGCCAAGGCTTGATTCTAGACTAAAGCATTACTGCTTTAGTGTAGGAAACAACCAAGCCCTAGGCTATAATGCCGAAAACTGGCAAAAATACCTAGTGGGTGTCCTCAAATCTGGCGCTACTTTGAGGTATCCTAATATCTGAAACATTAAGTTCGTTAGCGCTAAAGAAATCAAAACATTGAGGTAAGTTCTTGACTATGTCTGAACAAAAATATCCATTAAAATTAGCTCTCTTGGTAGCAGCCGCTGCGGCTCTTGCTGTCGGGACAAGCTTTGAACAATCCGCTTCTGCTCAAGTAACTGCAACAGGTACACCCGGTGTTGCTGGTGCTTCTGGTATTGCTGGTGGTGCTGGCGGTAACGCTGATGCTTTTGGTAACTCCACTGTTCCTGCTGCTACTGCTACTGCTGGTGCTGGTGGTGCTGGTGGTAATGCAATTACTATTACGATCCCGACTGAACTACTTCCCTTCCTTCCTGCTGGCGTAACTGCTGGACAAGCTGGTGGTGCTGGTGGTGCAGCCACTGCAACTGGTGGCACTGGTGGTGCAGCCACTGCAACTGGTGGTGCTGGTGGTGCTGGTGGTATTGGTGGTGTTGGTGCTTCCAACACGACTGCTCCAGCCTTCTCCACTACTGATGCTATAGATGGTACAGCTGGTAACTCTGGCAGCCAAGGCTTTGCTGGTGGTGCTGGTGGTGCTGGTGGTGCTGCTACAGCAACTGGTGGTAGCAGTCCTACTTCTGCTGGTGGTGCTGCGGTAGCTACCGGCGGTGCTGGTGCTTCTGGTGGTACTGGTGGCAAGGGTGGTGCTGGTGGTGTCGGCGGTAGGGCTGGTACTGTTCCTGTACCTGCTGGTGGTGGAAATGATGGTGCCGTCGGTGCTGCTGGTACCGCTGGTGCTTCTGCTAGTGTTGCAAATACTGTAATCACTCCAGCAACAGCCGGTACTAATGGTGGTGACGGTACTCCCGGTGCATCTGGGAGAACTGGCGGCGTTGGCGGTGCTGGTGGTGCTGGCGGTATCGGTGGTGCTGGTGGTGCTGGTGCAACTGCTACTGCGATCGGTGGTGCTGGACTACTTGGTGGTTCTGCAACTGCAACTGGTGGTGCTGGTGGTACTGGTGGTACTGGTGGTACTGGTGGTACTGGTGGTACCGGTGGCCAAGGTGGCGATTCCTTAACCAAAGGTGGTGCTGGTGGTAATGGTGGTACCGGCGGTATCAGTGCTGTAAACGGCAGTAACGCTGGTGCTGGTGGCTTTGGCGGTATGGGTGGCAACGGTGGTGCTCCCGGAAGCGGTGGTGCTGGTGGTGCTGGTGGTGCTGGCGGCTTAGGTGGTGCTGGTGGTGCTGGTGGTGCTGCTACTGCGATCGGCGGTAAATCCTTCAGTACTTCTACTGCCAAAGGCTCTGGCTTTGCTGGTGGTTCTGCCTTCGCCCGTGGTGGTGCTGGTGGTGCCGGCGGTGCTCCCGGCAACGGTGGCGTAGGCGGTGTCGGTGGTGCCAATGGTGTTAGTGGTGGACCTGGTGGCGCTGGTGGAAACGGTGGTGTTGGTGGTGCTGGCAACCTTGCGACGGCAACACCAGTAGCTGGTGGTAACGGTGGTAATGCCGGTAATGCTGGCAACGCTGGTGGTGCTGGTGCTGCTGCTGCCATGGCTGGTGGTGGTACTGGTGGTAATGGTGGTGCTGGCGGTTTTACTGCTACTGCAAACTTAGCCGCTGCTGCTTCCTTGCCCGGTGCTAACGGTGTCGTAGGTGCTGGTAGTGGTGCTGGTGGCGATGGTGGTGCTGCCTATGCTAAGGGTGGTCGTGCTGGACGTAAGGGTCCTGGTGGCGCGATCGGCGGCATGGGTGGTTCTGCTACTGCGATCGGTGGTGCTGGTGGAACTCCTTTTAACGCTAGCCTCTCTGCTGGCGGTAAAGGTGGTGATGCTACTGCGATCGGCGGTAAGGGCTTCGGCGGCTCTACTGGTGGTTTTGCTAGAGCTACTGGTGGTGCTGGTACGAAGGGTACTACTGGCGGTGCTGGTGGTGCTGCTACCGCAGTCGGCGGCTTCGGCGGACGGAGCATGGCTCCCGGAACTGGCTCCACTGCTGGTGGTGCGATCGCCCTTGGTGGTGCTGGTGGTGCTTCCACAGTTGGCGACGGTGGTGCTGGTGGTGAGGCTACTGCAATCATCCGCAAAGGCAAACTACCTAGTGCGATTAGCTCTACCTTTGCCTTTGCTGCTGGTGGTGCTGGTGGTGCTGGTGTAACTGCTGGTGGTGCTGGTGGTAACGCAAGCCTAACCTTCAAGAAGTCCAAGCTAACTCAAGCTGCCTTTGAAGATAGATTTGCTGCTGGTACTGGCGGTCCTCTCGTAGTTGGTGGTGCTGGTGGTTCTGCTACTGCTGGTGTTGGTGGTGCTGGTGGTTCTGCTACCCTCACGATCGGTGCTGCTGGTGCTGGACTAACTGTTCCCGGTATGGCTGCAACTGGTCTCAACGGTGGTGCTGGTGGTCAGCTCTTCGTTCGCGGCGGTCTGCTCCTAGTCCAAGGTGGTGCTGGTGGTTCTGGTGGTGGTGCCAACGGTGCTGGTGGTGCTGGTGGTTCCGCTTCCTTCATGTTCTAAATCTGTTTAGCTCACCCCTCTGGGGTGAGCTTCTAAGCTTATTTAGCTCATCTAAAACTAAAAGCCTGACTCCTTCCGGGGGTCGGGCTTTTGTCTATTCTTATTATTTTCAATAGGGTTACAAGTCCTCGATTTTGGCAAAATAGCTATAATTATAGCTGGTGCCGCTTTGATTAGGACGTTTTTGAGGGCTTCGACTTCGCTCAGCCCTCAAAAACGTCCCCGTCCTAACTAGAATGGTGCTTGCTATATCTGCAAAGACGATCGCTCAACTAGCCATGACCTATACCCAACTCCACCCATCCCGACCGGTAATTACTTGGGAAATTCTCCCCGCAGACTTTATCTTACCCGACGATCCCGTGGAAAATAACCTCCAACCCCTCCTCGCTGCTGCTCTCCGGGAATCTCTAGAGTTAGCAGGCTTAATCCTTCTAGCAGATGTAATTGCTACAAATTTTGGACTCTGTGCCAAGGTAGATAATAAAACAGTAGTCAAGGCTCCAGATTGGCTATGGATTCGGGATGTGCCAGAAATTCCAGAGGGAAAGATTCGTCGCAGCTACACTCCCCACGCCGAAGGACCAGTCCCCCTAATTGTGATGGAGTTTATCTCGGAAACAGAAGGACAGGAATATTCATTTAATCCCCATTATCCCTATGGAAAATGGTATTTTTATGAGCAAATCTTGCAAGTACCTTTTTATGTAATCTTCCATCCCTACACTGGAGAGCTAGATGTGTATCGATTACAGGAAAATAGGTATCGCAAACAGATCGCCGATGAGCATGGTCGCCATTGGTTACCAGAGTTTGGTTTATTTTTAGGAGTATGGCAGGGTAACAGAGGATTAATGACTGCTAACTGGCTGCGTTGGTGGAATAGCTCAGGGAATCTCCTGCTATGGGGAAAGGAATTAGTAGAGCAGGTACAACAACAGTTAGAACAGGAACGTCAACGGGCTGAACAAGAACAGCAGCGATCGCTCCAAATGTCCACAGAACTTGAGCAAGAGCGTCACACACGAGAATTGTTAGCAGAAAAACTCCGGGAATTAGGAATTGATCCCAATCAATTAACCTAATCTTCCTAGGTTGAAATTGCGCCGAGTTGCAGGGCGTAGAGGTTGGCGTAGATGCCCGATCGCTCTATTAATTGCTGATGGGTTCCCTGTTCGATGATTTCTCCCTGCTGAACGACGAGAACTTGATCGGCTTGGGTGACGGTGCTGAGACGGTGGGCAATGACAAAGCTGGTGCGGTTCTTCAGGATGCGGGCGATCGCCTCTTGCACCAAGGCTTCAGTACGAGTATCAATACTGCTAGTGGCTTCATCTAAGATCAAAATCCGGGGATTCACTAACACCGCTCTGGCAATACTAATTAATTGTCTCTGCCCTTGACTCAAACTCACCCCCCGCTCCCCCACTTGGGTGGCGTAGCCTTGGGGCAGGCTGGTGATAAATTCATGGACATTAGCCACCTGGGCTGCCGCTTCGATTTCGGCTTGGCTGGAGGTGGTCATGCCAAAGGCAATATTTTCGCCGACGGTGCCGGTAAAGAGAATATTATCTTGCAAGACAATGCCAATTTGTCGCCGCAGACTGGATTGGGTCACATCCCTGATATCTACTCCGTCAATCCGCACCGTCCCGCCAGAAACATCGTAGAACCGGAGGATCAGGTTGACAATCGTACTTTTTCCTGCCCCCGTAGCTCCCACTAGGGCAATCATCTGACCGGGATAGGCATGGAGATTGATCCCTTTGAGAACTAGTTGATCAGCCTTGTAGCCAAAGGTGACGTTGGTAAATTCCACCTCACCCTTAATGGCGGGCATGGTTTGGGCATGAGGGCGATCGCAGAGAGTAATCGGCTCATCAAGGAGGAGAAAAATCCGTTCCACGGCAGCAAGGGCAGATTGAGCTTGGGTATAAAATTGGCTGAGGATTTGGATGGGGCGGAAGAACTGCTGAACGTAGAGCAAGAATGCCGTCACTGTCCCCACGGTGGCTGCTCCGGTGACGGCGAGATAACCACCGTAGGCGAGGACTAAACCTGTTGCTAGGGTATTCAAAAAATCAATGGAAGGCAGGAAGGCAGCAGTGATAGCCACTGCTTGGACGTTGGCATCCCGGTTAGCGGCATTGAGGCTAGCAAACTCCTCAATATTTAGCTGTACCCGGTTGAAAGCCTGCGCTTCCCGGACGCTGCCAATATCTTCTTCTACCTTGGTGGAGAGGTCGCCGATCGTCTGCCGTGTCACCCGAAACTTACTCCGGGCGAGGCGGGCAAATAGGCTGGTGGTCATGATCATCAGGGGCACACTGAGATTACTCAGCAAACCCAAGGTGGGATTAATAATCAGCATAGCGATGACAATTCCCACCAGACTGAAAAAGTTACCCAGCATTTGGGCGATCGTCTGGCCAAATGCTTGATTCACTGTACTGACATCATTCAAGAGCCGACTCATCAGGTCTCCAGTTTCACTCTGGTCAAAAAAGCTAATGGGCAGGCTTTGAATTTTGTTAAAGATATCTTGACGCATTTGGGCGAGGATATTTTGCATCATCCAGCCGACCCGAGAAATCTGGATTCTCACGGCTTGAATGCCAATTAGATAAATCACCACCAACACCCCCAAGATACTCAGCAAGCCGGGCAGGTCTTTGCCCACGATCAGGTGATCGATCGCCCAACCAATCAAAGCTGGGCCAATGGACTGAGAAAATGCCCCCACCAACACAAAAAATATGGTGATGGGTAGATCTAGTTTGTAGGGGACGAAGTAATTAAAAAATCTCCTCAGGGTAGATAGCTGTTGATTAGCTTTTTGTTCTGTAACCACCATAGGGGTTGGGCTTCTCATAGTTATTCTTTTCCTAGCTCCTTTACCAAGATGGTTGTTAAAGGATTGTTCTCCACCTTCAGGAGTTACCCAAATTTTGCCATTAACCTTTTTAGTCTAATGGATCTGACTAACTATCATCTGCCAGTTAGTAGCTAACGTGGCTCCGGGTTCTAAGGTGGTGAGGTTGGTTTTGGTGTTAAGGGCATTCCGGGCAGCACTCCACGGCTCTAGGCAATAGAAATTCTTTTCTTTAACAGTCCAAAACACCAAGTGGCGATAGAAGTTTTTGCCAACAGTTGGATTGGCATCGTCCATTTCGAGGGTCATTTGTAAGCCCTGAGCATGGTCTTTGACTACGGCAGTATTACTTTGGAGCTGGCGAAATATGACATCAATTTCTGGTGCAGATAGGTCAAATTCCCCTTGAAAAGAGAAGGTCAAATGATTTTGATGATCTTCGTAAGCAGAACTGGGAATCTGAAACTCTAGCTGGGTTTTATCAGGAGCCGCAAAGTAGGGATGGAATCCCAAACTGAAGGGCATGGGAGATGAAGATTGATTCGTGACTTTGGAGGCGATCGCTAACTTGCCCCCCCGTAGGCTGTAGGTAAATTCCAGTTGAAAATCGAAGGGATAGGCTAAACGGGTTTGCACATTACTACTCAAGGTCAGAGTCAGGGCAGCAGCATTGTCAGTGGAGTTACTAACCACCGTCCAAGGAAGATTCCGAGCAAAACCATGCTGGGGCAGTTGGTAAATCTTGCCGCCGGAGGTATAGGTTTGGTCGGGCAAGCCACCACAGAGAGGAAACAGAATCGGCACTCCTCCCCGGACAGTCAGGGCTGGATCCAGCAACCGCTCTTGGTCTAAATAAAAAATATCTTTTCCCTGCCATTGCCATTGAGTAATAATCCCGCCCCGCTCTGGAATTACTGTTACAGCAGATTTTTGAGCCTCATCGGTGAGGGTGTAGGTCAGGTACTGCCCTTGGGTTTGAGTAATAGTATACAAAGTTGTCTCCTATGAAAATATGTATCAGGATTTAAACCCATGATGCCAGAAACCGGGTTTCTCCGTAGACTTATAGCACTTTTCAAGTGCATAGGGTACAAAGTTTTTCAAAGCGCTGTATAGTCCATCATGCAGCAATTTTTCTGAGAAACTGAATTTCTTTTCGGGATGTTGGCAAAGAAATCTTAAGATTAGCAATTTCCATTGACTTAACCCCTGAGACCATTCAAAATAAATATATCCAGTGGCGGCATTGGTGAGGCATCTTAATTGAATATGCCTTTTGGGGTGACATCTACATACTACTACCATGATTAAAAATTTAGTAAAGTCAGCTATGCAAACTGGCTGCTTGAGCGTTGCTTCTGAGGGACTCATGCTCCAAGTTATTAATCGCCATGCTTACCAGTCCCAGGACCTAGAGGCTCTGACGGAACTCCAAGCTGCCGTCGACCTAGGCACAGTCCAGCGAGAGGCTCCCCGCTCCGGTTCTCAGATCTTAGGCAAACCAGCTATATCATAAGGCATAATCTAAAAATCATCTTCTGAAGAGTCTTCTAGAGTTTCTAGGAGAAGATTCATTTGTTTTTGTTGGCGATCGAGGAATTCTTTGCATTGTTGCAGGTGATTGGTGGCGGTAGTAAACTGGGCAAAAACCTCTGACAATTCTAATTCTCCAGACTCGATTTGATCAATAATTGCCTCAACCTTAGTCACTGTCTCTTCATAATTCCAAGCTTTACTTTTAGCCATGCTCCACCTCAATTACTCTCTCCTACTGGACTTACGCAAAAACCAAAAGCCATTGGTAGGGGCGCAAGGCCTTGTGCCCCTACCAATGGCGGCTAACACCAGAATTTGCGTAAGTCCTATCCTATAGCAATCATCCTACAGCAGTTTTCATTCAAAGAAGACACACTATTAGGACTTAGGCACTATGAGCAAATTATCTAGGATTCTGGAGGTTTTTACAGGCTTCAACAGGTAGATTAAGGTATTTGAATTGCTTTGGGCATGTTCTTGTCTAGCTAAATGTAATGAATGGAACTGGAACTGCCGCCACCAACCAAACTCCATTCTCTGAATAATAAAATGCGTAACCAGATTCGTGCATTTGCAGTGCTGCAACCACTAAAACAATAGGTTTCCCATGACGCTGACCTACTTTTATTGCAGTGGCGTGATCTGCCGATAGGTGAACATGCTGCCGACTACCAGGCAATAGCCCTTGTTGTTTTATAGACTCAAGAAACCTAGTTGCAGTACCGTGATATAAAAACTCTGGTGGCGTTACGACTGGAAGCTCTAGGTCAACCACAACTGAATGCCCTTGACTAGCCCGGATTTTTGAGCCATCGGTGCTAAATGCAAACCGTTTTTTATCGTTGGTTAGGACAACTTCCTGCAAAAGCTCTGGAGTAAGGGGGCGCTTGTGTTTGTTTGCGAGTTCTATTAATTCCGCCACATTAGCCCAGCCAGCATCATCCAGTGATAGCCCAATGACTTCGGGTTGATGCCGCAAAACCAAGCTCAAAAACTTACTGGTTGATTCGAGACGCTTGCTCATAGGTGGGATGTTGCTGTAATTTGCAAGAGGTCTAATAATTTCAAAGCTACTCAGCCTCAAATTCTAACAGAAAGTTTCTTGTCGCGCCCGCATCAGTATCGCCTACACAATAGGAATATCGAAATGAAGAACTTCTTCACGTGCTCCAAGCTTCGTGTAGAGTGCGATCGCCGGGTCATCCTCAATGTCTGCCTGTACAAAAATAACATAGGCTGCTCGCGCTACAGCAATCTTCTTTAATTCTTGGATTAATGCAGTGGCAATGCCTTTGCGTCGATACGCTGCGGCTACAGCCAGATCGTAAATATAGATTTCACTGCGCTCCTGCTCAAACTTTTGAAGTTCGTAAGCAGTTAGCCCTCCGACTACTAATCCATTTTTTAACGCTGCAAGCGCAATGAAATAATCACTACTTAGCAAACGCTTGAGATAAGCAGCACTTGGGCGAGACGAGCTATAGGTATCAACTTCGTCAAAAGCTTCACCAAATGTAGCTAATAAGCCTTCCATAAGTGTAAGGTCTTGGTCGTTAGCAGAAAGTTGATAAATGATAATTGGCTCAGAAGATGACATTTTTTAGTTGGGAAGAAATAGGAAAGTATTAGGCTAAAGTGAATCATGAATAGTGACTAAAATGATCGAAATTGGTTACCTTAAACTTACAAATAGAGAGTTATTTTGTTTGCTTAATTTCAGCATTATGAATCACCTTGGTGTTTTATAAAAGGTACTAAATGCATCATAAAGTCGCGCTTACCTACTGGTGCTCCTGCCATACGCAGAATATTGTATGCCGTTGTTATATGGAAATAAAAGTTGGGCATCAGAAAATCATTTACATAGGAAAGTCCAGATAATTCTATGTATAGCTGCCCAACATCGAGCCGATGGGGTTCTGACAGCTTGGAATCATCAACATTGATACTTGCCAACAACTCCTTTGTAGATGAAATATGACCGCGCGCCTCAGCTAGAGATGCGACATCGGGGTTTAAGTTGTTTTCCGACTGTCCTAAGCACCACAAGGCAAAGTTTCGGGGCTGATTGCAAACAAATACTATTTGAGTGCTGAAAGGCAACATATCGGACGCTATCCGACGATGCAATAGAGACTCTACATCGTCTGCAAAATGACTCTCGGCAATATCTAAAAGATGACTCAATGTATCGAGCCTAGAACTGAAGATATTTTGTAGTGCGATGATCTTCTGATTTTCCATAGGATTTTTAAAAACACAACTTGTAGAGCATAATTAGTAATTGTACGGCAACTGCGGTTTAACCACTAGATTCAAAGATAAATATCGCCTATTTTTCTATCCAAAATTAAAACAATTGAAGGGGCGATTGTGGCAACCACAGCTACGATCGCTAAGATGGCGGAGAGGAGCAAACCGGAAGTTTTTAGTTTTCCTTTGTTAACTCAACCTAGGGCGATGCGATCTGGTAGGCTCAGGAAATATCTGAAATCTGCTCTTGCCAAAGCGGTTTTAGGTAGGTCAGAATTGCTTAAAGAGGTGTAGCAGGCGCTCGATCGCATTTCTAATGAGACACTAATAGGTGAGGATTGCGTGTATGGGGGCGGGTTGCATAAACTGGAATGAAACCCCAAAACTCGGTTTCTCTAAACTATTTTATAATGAAAACAACGGAATTGTAGATTTAAAAATTTTGTAAATACACATTGCTCGGAGGTTTTCATGCTGAGTATAGAATTAGATAAAGAAACGGAAGCGTATTTAGTAGAAATTTTGGGAAGGGAAAAAACTACCCACGATCAATTGATTAAACGCTTGGTTAAAGAATGTTGGTTAAGTTTACAACCGCACCAAACTATTGTCGAAAGATTGGGAGGACATCCCGAACATCTGTTAGAAGATGCGTCACCTGATTTATCAGAAAGAGCAAATCGGAAGCAAGCGATCGCTAATTATTTGCAGAAAAAATATCCTCAATACGATCTGTAATGACTTATCATCAGCAATCTTTTGAGCGGGTGTTTAGACCTGAAGATTGAATTGTGTTGTGTCCTAAACCTACTCTTGCCAAAGTGCTTTTAGAGAAGTTGAAAGTGCTTAAAGAAGTGTGGGAGGCAATCGATCACTTGCCAATGTAATATTGACGGGTCGATCGCTAAGGTGGCGGAGAGGAGCAAACCGGAAGTTCTTGGTTTTCCTGTATCAACCCAACCTACAGCGATCGCCCCAGCGTGATCGTATTTCCCCGTTGATTTAATTCCGTTAGTCGCGCCACTACAGGATGGGCGATCGTACTTATTCATGGGTTCAGATTAAGTTTACCCAGACTATAGAATTGATCGCTTGCCAGTGTCACTTTTGCGGGTCGATCTCTAATCCTATTAATTGTGTCCACTCTTTCACAACCTTAAGGTGTTTATTCTCTAAAATGAATTTATCAATTGCTGTATCTCCTTGCTCTTTTAATACAGCAATTACACGTTTCTTGAGATCTGGCTTGGTTGCAATGTTAATATAAGTAACCTGTTCTAGCTCGGTTGCAGTCGGATTATTTTCTTCAAGTTGTTTCAAAAGTTGCTGAATTTCATTAGCAGCGTCTGCAAGAATTTCCTGTTTATCAGAAATATTGTAATTAGAACCAGTCACATTACCTGCTATTGACGAACCTACAAAAGAGTTGTAGATACTACCACTACTCCTTATATTGAAACGTGACGATTCATTATTTATAGACATAATTCAATTTCTCCTATAAAAAGATGGCATGAGACATTAAGAATTGAAAATCATTTTTTATTTGAGTAAAGGCGATCAATACTATTTGCAGATAAAACTTGATTGGGCTTCTCATTTTCATCTAAAGGTATCCAAATCGGTAAACTAGAGGTGGTATTAATACTTTTTTCATATAGTCTGTAGTGAGTTTCTTGCTTAAGAGTAAAGGAAGTCTTATATTCTAAGTTCGGCTTTTCTGTGTTGCCTGTCCAGCCGTAAATTCTCAGTTCGTAGTTACTAGCTTGAACGTCAAACTGTTTTCCTCCCTCTTCAGGACTCCAGTCAAAGCGAATTATCTTGTTCACAGAAGAACGTCCTTCCACAGGGATAGGTTGAGCTAGATCTTCATCCTCAAAGGATCCCCCACTCCCAATTCTAACAAATGTAGTCCACGCCATGTCATGATAGTCATCATTCCCATGTCTGCTAACCGCTAAACGAATTCTGTGAACTGTGCCACCTTGTGGGCTCCAGTTGTAAAAGGTGATTGGTATATTGAAACCTACTCCTGCAAAATTATTGCTTGATCCTGCACGAATAGTAGCCGGAACAGAAAAGAATATAATGTTTCTTCCAAATGAAAGTTTAATCTCCGCTTTCCTGAAATTAGAAAAATAAGCTACAACACCAGATATACCAAGACTCAGTAAAGAAATAACAAGTGTGACTGGGTTTGTTGCTGGTTCAGAAGTACTGGCAGTACTTCCAAGTGTTGAAGCTGCTTGTGTTGATATAGTGGAAGTAGATGAAGGCACTTGAGCTACAAAATCTAATAATGCTGATTGCTTATTTTCAGGGAATAATCTCTTTTCCGATATCTGACCTAGCGAGGGATTTGGCATTATCAGAAAAATAAAAATAGTACAAATCTTTAATAATCTAGTTTGTATCTTACTCATTCTGTAATTCCTTCATCAGGATTAATTGCTTTAATCTATGGCTTAATAGGTGAAGGTATCTCAAACAGATAGCTAAGAACTTAATACCTAGGGGACATATCCTATAACATAAAATCAAGTTTCATCCAAATACCGCCAAGAGGGAATATGCTTAACCATCGACACTATGGTTTATGTAATTTATTAACCAAAGACCAAGCGGTCTAACTACGTAGTTATGCCGCAACTACAATTTAATTACTACATCAAGAATAAATTACCACAGATTACCACTCTAGGTCAATTACGATCGCCCCAACCATATCTCCTAAAAAACTTTCTAAAGATGCCATAAATACAACCTTACAAACTTTTCACTGCCTCCACCACCACCCCATCCTGCATATGAATAATTCGTTTAGTCTGGGCAGCTACCGAGGCATCGTGGGTGACAAGGGCGATCGTAGTTCCCTGTTGATTTAATTCCGTCAGCAGTGCCATAATTTCTTTGGAGGTCTGGGAATCCAATGCCCCCGTGGGTTCATCTGCCAAGACTAGGGCGGGATGATTTACCAAAGCCCGTGCGATCGCTACCCGTTGTTGCTGCCCCCCAGAAAGTTGGCTGGGGCGATTGGTTAAGCGATCGCCCAACCCCACCTGCTCAAGGGCTGCCGTGGCAGATTTTAGGCGTTGGGATTGAGAGACATTGGCATAGATCATCGGCAGCATGACATTTTTCAGGGCTGTCAACCGAGGCAACAGATTAAACTGTTGAAACACAAAACCAATATATCGGTTGCGGATACCTGCCAACCCATCATCATCTAGAGTGGTTAAATTCCTGCCGTCTAGGATATATTCGCCACTGGTGGGACGATCGAGACAGCCAATAATATTCATCAGGGTAGATTTCCCAGAACCCGAAGCCCCCATGATCGCCACGTATTCTCCTTCTTCGATGGCGAGGTCAATAGATTTAAGCACCGGGACATCTAGCTCTCCTAGGTGATAGGTTTTGGTGATGTCCTGCATTGAGATCATAGTTGTCATATTTCTTCCTGGTCATCATTCACTATGGAGGGCGGTGATGGGGTCTAATTTGGCAGCATTACGAGCGGGGATGCCTCCGGCTAGTACCCCCACAATCAGAGAGAGAGTAAAACCAGTCCCGATCGACCACAACGGCACAATAAAGGGAAACTTAAACACTGTAGCGGCAGTAAATGCGAAGGTAATCCCCAAGCCCACCCCAATTAAGCCGCCAACAGTGGAGATGACGATCGCCTCGGTCAAAAACTGGTGCAGAATATCTGCCCCCGTTGCCCCCACAGCTTTCCGAATCCCAATTTCTCTGGTACGTTCCATCACCGACACCAGCATGATATTGGCAATCCCAATCCCCCCAACCACCAAAGAAATCCCAGCGATCGCCCCCACCATCAAGGTTAAGGATCCCATCACACTAGTAAAGGTGCTGATAATATCCACTAAATTAGTAATCCGAAAATCATTGGGATCCGTTGGATGAGTGCCATGGCGGAGGCGGAGAATATTCGTCACCTGAAATTGAGCCGCTTCTAGCTGATCTGCATCGCTGGCTTCTAACCAAAAGCCATTGATGGCAATCCCGTCCACGGCATTATTGCCTACAATTTGGGCAGACATATTGGTTAAGGGAATATAGATCAGATCGTCCAGATCCTGTCCACCCGCCGTTCCCTTCGGTTCTGCCACCCCCACCACCGTATAGCTCTTGCCCTTAATTCGGATATCAGCTCCAATTACCGATTCCTCTGGGGTAAACAATTCATCCCGCACCTTAGAGCCAAGAAACGCCACGGGACGACCGGCATCCAAGTCCTCTTGACTAAAAAAGAGTCCCATCTGGGGATTAATATTTTTCATGATCGGATAGTTGAGATCTGTCCCCAGCAGGGTTGTGGAATTGTTGTTATTCCCGCGCACAATTTGAATTGAACCCCGTTGGATAAATGCCGTAACCAACTGAGCTGCGGGAACTTGGGTGGCGATCGCCTTAGCATCTTCCCAGATCAGGGAGCTAGCAGAATCTGCCCCTTGTCTGATGCCATTGACCACTGCTCCCTCTGCTCTGACCATCATGACGTTTGTGCCTAATGCTTCGATTTGGAGCTGGGTTGATCTTTGCACCCCCTGCCCCACAGAGGTAATCGTAATTACGGAGGAGATGCCAATAATTACCCCCAGCATGGTTAATCCAGTCCGGAGCTTATTACTCCACAGAGTTTCCACAGACATAATCAGCACTTCCCGCCAAGAAACTCCTTGTTTTTGGGGACGGGGTGATTTGATGACCTGATGCGGGTGCGATCGGGCAGTCGATCGAGGGTTATCTGCCCTAGTAAGTTTTTTCATGGGAAAACTCCTTAAGGTCTGCCATTAGGGGAAGAAACCTTACGGGTTCCGGGAGGGAAGCTCAGTAAAACCTGTTCGGTTCCTGTTAAACCAGATTTCACCTCAGTTTTGTCATTCACCGTCGTGCCAACAACTATAGGGACAAAGACTGGATCCCCCTTATCTTTAGCCACAAAAACACCCTGAGATTTATCTTGCTGAACGATCGCCGCCGTTGGCACCACCAGTACATTGGTCAACTCTCCGGCTTTGAAAGCCACATTGACATTCATGCCCGATCGCAACAAATGCTGGGGATCTGGCAGGGATGTCTTCACCTGAAAAGTAGTAACATTCTGGGTTACATCAGACTGGGTAGCAATTTGAGTCACCTGCCCAGTAAAGGTTTTTCCCGGATAGGCATCTGCCTGAATATTTGCGACCACAGCCATGCGAATTTGAGCAATGTTTGCCTCAGCTACCTGGGCAACAACCTGGTTTGTGGAGGCGAGGGAGAGGATAGAAGATGAACTGGAGGAGGAGACAGAGCTGCCCGCCGTAGTCGGGGTGACAAAGGCTCCGGGGTCGGCAAATTTCCGAGCAACAGTCCCACTAAAGGGCGCTCGTAGCACAGTATCGTTGATATTGACCTGAATAATCTGCATCGCCCCAGTCGCTGCGGCTACTTGGGCGCGGGCTTGATCGATGTCCTCTAATCTGGATCCCACTTGAGATAGATCCAGTGCTTCCTGATCTTGGATGATTTGTGCCTGCGCTCGATCGCGACTCGTCAGGGCAGTATCTAAAGCCTGCTGAGAAATAGCTCCTGCCTCAGCCAAGGTTTGATTTCGCTGCAAATCATTTTCGGCTTGACGGAGGACAAATTGAGAATCCTGAACTTTGGCCACGGCTTGAGCCGTGGCTTGCTCACGGTTGCCGCCGATCACCTTGGCGAGGTTTGCTTCTGCCGCCGCCAGATTTCCCTGAGCCTGCTTTAACTGTCCCTGAAGATTGGAGTCATCCATAGTGGCAAGGATCTGCCCTTCTTGGACAGTATCCCCTTCTTTGACTAGTAGTTGCTTGAGGATCCCTGAGGTTTTAGGACTCAGATTCACCGATTGTTGAGGTTGCACTGTGCCATTGGCGGAAACTGTAATTGGCAGACTTGCCCGCTCAACTGGGGCTGTTTTTATCTTACTTTTTGCCTGCTGCTGAGGCACTAGCACAATTTGGTTGTACGCAACATAACCAATGCCCACAATAGGGATCAAGATTAGTAAGCCAATCACCCATTTATTTGGTCGAAGTTTACTAATTTCCTTAAATTTCAGAGAAACAGTCATGCAGGATACCTCTAATTTTTCTAGAACCCTAGGGGGTTAAAACCATTTGCCAGAAGTAGATTAAGTTGGCAACTGTTAGCAAATGATTTCAGACTGCTATAAGGGTTTTCATGCTTTACCTTAAACAGTATGGCAGGGGTATGATTGGCATAATGTATATGACAAGGTTTGAATTGTATAAATTGCATGAGAATATATTGAATTTTAACAATAAGATCGACAACTATACGAATAAGGAAAAACTTTTGGATAGAGTTTATTGGCAAGGATAGTTGCGATTTGGTAGCCTAGAACTTGCTAGAGAATGATTGTGTTTGAATTGTATAATCTGAACTAGAACAATCAGAAGGTAGGGGTTGAATTAAGTAGATTGTGTCAGTATTAAATTAGTAAAAAACCTAGTTTGAGATTTCATTGAAACTCAAGGACGTAAAATCATGTTAAATACTCATACAATTGTTGGTCATTTCCCTTCCCACACAGAAGCAGAAAGAGCAGTATTAGAGTTACAAAAAGAAGGCTTCGATATGCAGAAGCTTTCTATTATTGGGAAAGATTACCAGACCACAGAACATGTGCGAGGATTTCTTACTTGGCAAGATACAGCCAAAGGTGGAGCTGCTGGAGGCGGCTATTGGGGAAGCTTTATTGGTGGCTTATTTGGCATTTTAACCGGGGCTGGAGTGGTGTTTATTCCCGGTATGGCTCCACTGATTATTGCTGGTCCTGTAGCAGGAGTATTAGCAGGCTGGTTGGAAGGCACAATTATTGGTGGGGCTAGTGCAGCCGCAATAGGAGGATTGGCAGGAGCTTTGGGTGGATTAGGTATTCCTAAAAATGAAGTCGTGAAGTACGAAAGTAGAATCCAAGCCGGAGAATTCATCATCCTTGTTACTGGTAGTGATGAAGATGTTACTCGCGCAAAGCAGCTACTAGATAAAACTATTGCTGCGGTCGCTGTCTAGAGATTTTAAATAACTAAAAATAAACCTACTAAAAACAAAGCACCATAATAGAGGCATCATCATGAGTATTGCGATCGACAACTTCACCAAACAACTCCACGACAACTTAGAAGCAGTGGAAGACAGGGCAAACTCTCTCAAGAAAAGTCTCCAATCTGCCCCGAAGAAAACTCAAGCCGAGATTCAATTGAAACTTGAAGAAGCGGGAAAAACTCTAGAATCTAAGAAACAGCAGTTTGATGAATATCGAGCAAAGCTAAAAACTCAATTTGAGGAAAAAGAATCGGAGGTGAAATCTCATGTTGAGGAATGGAAAACCAATCGTGAAGTGAAAAAACTTGAACGTAGAGCGGATAAATCTGAAGACTATGCAACTACCTCAACTTTTATGGCGATGGCGATGATGGAAGAAGCAGAAAAAGCCATCTTAGAGGCGGTCGCTGCCAGATTAGATGCTGAATCTGTGGTAACAACTCCAAAAAAATAAGGGTAGTCATGCATTGTCATGGTGTTTGGGGTGTGAAGCACCCCGAACATCATGACCCAAATCATTACTAAGCACTACAGAAAATAGTAAATACCATGAAAACTAGCCTAGAAAAAATCAACTTAGAAAAGACTGACACAGAGTTGAAAACTGATGTGCTTGCCGAACTCAGATATGAGCCAAGGGTAAAAGTGACAGATATTGGTGTGTTAGTCAAAGAGGGAACAGTGACTCTCAATGGCTATGTAAGTAGCTCTGGGGAAAAATGGGATGCGGTGCAGGCGGTAAAAAGGGTTGCCGGGGTGAAAGCGATCGCTGATGATATTGAGGTCAAGCTACCCCATTCCCAGCATAAAACCGATGGAGATATTGCTGCTGCCGCTGCCCATCAAATTGATTGGTCTACAACAGTTCCTACTGGAGCAGTTGAGGTGACAGTTCGTGATGGTTGGATCACCTTAGATGGTGACGTGGAGTGGTGGTATCTAAAAGAGTCTGCCAGAGAAGTTGTTCAGCACCTTTTAGGTGTGAGGGGGGTATCTAATCTGATCTCCATCACCCCTAAATTGACGGCAGAAGAAGTAGAAACAGATATCAAATCGGCATTTAAACGCCATGCCCTCTTAGATGCCAGCAAGATTAAAGTAGAAACCGCTGGCAATAAAGTAATCCTCCGGGGTGATGTGCGGAACTATGAAGAGCGAGAAGAAGCAGAACGAGTTGCTTGGGCTGCACCGGGGGTGTTTTCCGTAGACAATCAACTAACAATGCAATGGTTTAGCTTTGCAGATCAACTCTAGATTTATAGCAATTTCCGGGTGAGTGGTGATAGCTACTCACCCGAAAAACAAACCTAGCAAACATTTCAGAAAATATTATCAGAAAGAAATCATAGGACAAATAAAATGACAAGCAAACTGACAAATAAAATTGACTTTAGTAAATCTATTCCCAGTGAGCAATGGGGCGAATTTTTTGATCAGTTTTCTATTGATAACTCTGGACGATCGATCTCTATAGAAATGATTAATCCTGAACTTGGAGATCAAGAACTGGTTAAAGATTCACCTTTGTTGGCGATGATTTACGATCGCCCCGGCAAGGGAGATAATTTAGCGATCGAAGTGGGTAGAAAAGAAGTCACCTACGCCCACACAATTAATTCACCAACGAGTGTTTCTATTGGACAAAATGTCCAAGGAGAAGCGATCGCCATTTCCATCACCGATCCTACCGGAACCCAAACCTTAGTCAAACTCCAAGCTAATTGACTGTACAGGCAATTCATGGATTGTCCCTACTCTGTTTCATACCTCTGATGCCGATGCCATTGCTCGGGCGATCGCCTACGCGATCGAGCAGCCAATGGATGTGAATGAAATGATTATTCACCCGACACTTCAGGAGCTTTAGTTTCAGGCTAAAACTTGAGCCTGAAACCCTTGGGAGACATAAGACTGAAACACTAATAGAACTCACGCACTGTCCACAATTCATCTAGGTTTTTGCAGATTTTCGCGATCATGGAGCGATCGCAAAAACCTGCCAATGCGTAAGTCCTGACTAATAAACTAAACCCATTGGAGACTCGTTGCTATGAATAAGGACACAAAAGCCTATCTATTGGGTGGGGGAATCGGTTCGATGGCAGCCGCTGCCTTTATGATTCGTGACGGTGGATTTCCGGGAGAAAATATTTCTATCCTTGAAGCAAGACCCATCTTAGGCGGGAGCTTGGATGGAGCTGGGAACCCTGAAGATGGTTATTCCCTGCGGGGAGGGCGGATGTTGACGACGGATAATTATGAATGCACCTGGGATCTCTATAAGTCAATTCCCTCCTTGAACTTTCCCGATAAAACCGTTTTTGAGGAAACCATAGAATTCAATCAAAAACACAAGTCAAACTGTATGGCGCGTCTGGTGGATAGCCGTCGGGGGAAAGTTCCTGTCAGTTCCATGGGCTTTTCGATGCACGATCGCCAAGACTTGCTGAAACTGAGCCAAGCTGCCGAAGCTGAGTTGGGTTCTAGCTATATCACCGATTGGCTTTCTCCAGATTTTTTTGAGACGGAATTTTGGTATATGTGGTCGACTACCTTTGCCTTCCAGCCTTGGCATAGCGCAGTGGAATTTAAGCGCTACCTACATCGTTTCATGTTGGAGTTTTCTCGCATTGAAACCCTAGGCGGGGTGAAGCGGACTATTTATAACCAGTTCGATTCCTTTGTTCTGCCCTTGCAGAGTTGGCTGATTGCCCAAAATGTCCATTTCCTCCTAGATGCCAAGGTGACGGAACTCGATCGCCACACCGTCGACGGCAAATTAGTAATAACGGGGATTCAGTATCAGCAGCAGCATACAAATAAGGCGATCGCCGTCCAAGCTGGGGATTTGGTATTTCTGCAAAATGGCTCTATGACCGATGCCTCAAGCTTAGGCTCCATGACCCAGCCGCCCCAAAAATTGACTAAACAAGATTGCAATAGTTGGCAAATATGGGAAAGCTTGGCAGCAGAAAACTCGGATTTTGGTAATCCCTCTGTTTTTAATAGCAGTATTGCCGAGTCTCTTTGGGAATCTTTTACCGTCACCCTGAAAAATCCTGCCTTCTTCGATAAGATGGAGGAGTTTAGCGGTAATGAAGCGGGGACTGGTGGCTTAGTTACCTTTAAGGACTCTGCGTGGATGATGTCGATCGTCCTTGCCCATCAACCCCACTTTATCAATCAGCCTGCTGATATTCAGGTTTTCTGGGGCTATGCCCTATTCCCCGATCGCGTGGGTAATTTTGTGCCTAAATCTATGGAGGATTGCAACGGTGCAGAAATTTTGCAAGAACTCTGCGGTCATCTCCGCTTCGATCTAGAGGTGGTGGATTCAGCCAACTGTATTCCTTGCCGAATGCCCTACATTACCAGCATGTTCATGCCTCGATCGGCTCACGATCGCCCTTTGCCTATCCCCCCTAGCTCGAAAAACCTCGCCTTGATTAGCCAATTTGTCGAAATTCCTGAGGATGTGGTGTTTACCGTTGAATACTCGGTGCGGGTTGCTCAGATGGCTGTCTATCAATTCTTGGGAATCGATCGACAGATTCCCCCCATAACTCCCCACGACAAATCCCTGTCTACCAAGTTTGAGGCTCTAATTAAAGCATTTAAGTAAGAGGTGCTGTATTTATGCAATCAGATTATCTAATTGTCGGTAGTGGTTTATCTGCCCTCACCTTTGGGGCTTTGATGGCAAACGCGGGTAAGACAGTGCAAGTTCTGGAGGCTCATGAGCATCCCGGCGGCTTTGGGCATACCTTCACCATGGCAAAAAAATATACTTTCAATGCCCAGTTCCACTATGTCTGGGATTGTGGTGAAGGGCAGACTGTTAACAAGGTACTTAAAAAACTGGGCTTAGATCAAGAAGTCACCTTTGAACGCTATGATCCCCAAGGTTTTGACCACATGCGAATGCCGGGCTATAAGTTAGATATTCCTTCAGAGCCAGAGGAATTGATTCAGCGCTTGTCGGTACTGTTTCCCGAAGCTAGTCATCAGATTCGGCAATTTGTAGAAGCCGTGGAAGAGACGGGGGAGGGTCTGAAAATTCTCTCGCCGCCCATCAAGCCGCTCGAACTCCTGAAGCAGCCGATCGAGGTATTTCACACTGTGCAATATCTCCATAGCACTCTCCAAGATGTCTTTAATAAATTTCAACTACCCCAAGCCGCCCAGACCTTATTAGCTTCGCAATGGGCAGATTTTTTACTGCCTCCGAATCAACTCTCCTTCTATGCTTGGGTGGCCCTGTTCCGGGGCTATCAAGCCGGGGCATTTTACCCCACCCAGCATTTTGAGAAGGTGATTAATTCCCTCGTTCAGGTGATTGAATCCCATGGGGGACGGGTGTTGCTGAATCATGAAGTGACGAATTTTCGAGTGACTGATAAAAAAGTAACGGGAGTGGAGGCGATCGACCTCACTACCCAACAAGCAGCAGAATTCACTGGTAAAAAAGTGATTTGTAATATTGACCCCAAAAAAGCAGCCCAGATGATCGGGGTAGAAAAGTTCTCGAAAACTATCCGCCGCAAACTGGACTACGAATATTCTGCGTCTAATTACATGGCTTATTGTGTGGTCAAAGATATTGACCTGCGGGACTATGGCTTTGGCAAATGGAATCTATTTCACACGGGGCATGAGGATCTGAATCAGGCATTTGCCCAAATGTACGATCGTCATGATTTTTCTAATCCGAGTTTTGCCATCACCACCCCCACTTTTTTGACTACGGCAAGTCGCGATTGTCCTGAAGATTGCCAAATTGTGGAATTTCTCACGGTGGCGAATTATGGCTACTTTAAGCAATTACGGGAGACTAGCCATAAAGCCTACGCCCAGAAGAAGCAAGAGATATTGGATTCTATCCTTGATGTGGTAGAAAAGCACTACGTCCCGAACTTTAGAAAGCATATGGTTTTTCATATCACGGGTAGCCCGACTACCAATGAACGTTTCTGCTGGTGTCCCAGTGGCAACTCCTACGGCTCTAGCCTGACTCCCCACAATATGGGTTTGGGGCGGCTGAATCAGGAAACCTCTCTAGAGGATTTCTATTTCTGCAATGCCTCCTCTGGCTACCCCGGCTTTGCCCCCACCATTTGGACAGGAGCATTGTTATATCAAAGATTATCCGGGGATCTGATTTTAGGCAGTAGTTAATGCGATCGTCCCAACCGCTCGGTTCGACTCCGCTCACCGATCGCATCTAAGAATTTGTAGGGTGGGCAATGCTCACCTGATCAAGAATTCAGTATTGCATTTGTAGGGTGGGCATTGCCCACCTGATCAAAAATTCAGTACGAAAGATGGAAGAGAGGAAGCTGTTTCTATTGCCATCAACCTCAATCTAAATAGGTCAACAAGATCGAAATAGGTGGGCAGTGCCCACCCTACGAACTAAATAGGTCAACAAGATCAAAATAGGTGAGCACTGCCCACCCTACGAACTACGAACTATTCATTTATCTAGAGGTCAACTATGAAAATTGCAGTGATCGGTGGGGGAGCTAGTGGCATGGTGACGGCTTACTTGCTCGATAAACAGGGGCATCAGGTAACGGTGTTTGAGCGGCAATCTGTTTTGGGGGGACATATTCGGACACTGAACAAAAATGTCCAGCCGAATCAAAGTGATTGTCCAGAAATGCTGGAATGCGGTGTGTTGGAATTTCCCACAGTATTTCATAACTTTATTGCCCTGATGACAGAACTCGAAGTGGAACTAGAACCTATTAATATTGGTTCTGCCCTGTTCCTGCAAGATGGAAGTCATTTCCTATCGGGAGTGACGATCGATCACAATTTCACCGGAGTGGAGCGCCTATTGGAATATTTACGCCTCGATACCCTCTACGCGCGATCGGCGGGATTGTGGCTGAGAACAAAATTTGCCGATGTGCAGGATTTCTTTAATCACCCGGTTTCCCACTACTTGCAAAACGATTGTATTCGCAACACCTGGATAAAATTACTGGTGATGTATAGCTACTCCATGCCCCTGGAGTCGATCGATGATTTTCCCGCAGAATTGGCAATGCCCATGCTCCGAGATTATATTTCTGTGGATTGGGTAAGAATCAAGGGTGGTGTGTATTCTTATATAGAAAAAATCTTGGCAAAATTTACGGGTGAGGTGGTGCTGGGGGTGGAGATCGATCGCATTTCTAGAGCTGATAATAGGGTGCAAATTCAGCACTTGACCGGAGAAGTTCAGGAGTTCGATCGAGTTGTCTTTGCCACCCCCCCAGATCAGGTCATGGCGCTATTAGCTGATCCCACTGAAGCAGAGGTTAAAAGGTTCACTGCTTGGCAAGCAAATCATATTAATAGCATTGTGCATCGGGATAGCTCCTTGTACGATCGCTATGGGATTAAAAACCCTTCAGAATTTGATTTCTTCCAAACAAATAGTAGCTGGGGATACAATAGTTATCTCAATCATCTTTGTGGGATTTCATCACCGGAAAAATATTTTTTATCCTATCAACTAGAGGAGTTGATTAATGAAAAGAATATCATCCATATTCAAAAACATCACACTCCTCTATATACTACAAATTCCTTTCAATACCGTGATGAAATAGTTGCTACTAATGGCGAAAATAATACCTATCATGCCGGAGCATACCTTGGTGATGGTTTGCATGAAGGCGCAGTTACTTCGGCATTGCAAGTTGCCCAATTGATAGGAGCAAGGCAACTCGTGCAGGTCTAGCGATCGCTAAGTAGCTTGTTTGCATTTTGTATCTTATTCAATCAATTCAGCTAACTTATACAAAAAATCAAACAATAACCTGTCAGAGTAACCATAACAGTTATATAGCAACCCTAAATGGTTTCACCCGCCGGAGGCGGGTGAAACCATCTGCCAGAAGCAAGTTGACTTAGTAACTGTTCGCAAATAATTTAGGATCGCTATAGAACAAAAGGGTATGACTATGGCAAAGATAATGGCTGAGGGAAAAGTCTTTGAAGTTGCTGAAGAAACTAATCTTCGGCAAGCACTACTCGATCAAAATATTTCTCTTTATACCGAGGGATCAGAGATTTTTAATTGCCATGGACAGGCAATTTGTGGCACTTGCCTAGTTCAAGTTGATGGAGAAGTTTCTCCACCAACTAGGTTAGAAAGCCGGGTAGTTTTTCAACCTGATCTTGCCTGTAAAGAAAGACGTTTAGCTTGCCAAGTTAAGATTATGGGCGACGTAAAAGTTACTCGATTTACAGGATATTTTGGCGATAGTGAGCATTGTCTATGGTCACCTGAAGCGGGAAAAGAAACTTGGCGATCGCTACAGCAATTCTAGATAATTTTATCTGCTATAGCAATCCTAAATCATTTGTAGATTTTTAAGGTTTGAGAGAGACGCACCCGAAGGGTGCGTCTCTCTCAAACCCTTTAGGACTGCTATATAGCGATCCTAATTGAGTTTAGAATTTTAGAGGGTTGAGAACGGCAGTCCTTCGGGGGAGCCGTTCTCAACCCATTTAGGATGGCTATAGGGATAAGTTAGTGCGATAACTGTCAGGAAATGATTTAAAAATACTACATAAATAATGAAAGAAATTAATGACCATCTTAAATTATCTCTAAAGCTAATGAGATTGAAAAAGGAGGAAACAAGAAAAGCTGAGATTCAAGCGAAGAAAACTGAATGTTATATTTTTACACCTAAAAATGAACTAGAGGCGGCAGCGATCGCCATCGCTACCGAGGGACAATCTGGATGGAAAGGTTCTTTGTATAGCCTAGATTATTACGATCGCTATCTAGAACATACTTGTTTTATTTTTGCCACTCAGCCCAAATCAAAAAATGATGATGATTGGCTATTAATTGCTTTTGATAGTAATGATAGTAGTAAGTATTGGATTGCCCTAGGTGAAAGAATTCTGTCAGATGTTTATTATTCTTGGGCAAAGGTAGTGGAAGTCCCTAATCCGCAGTTTGATCCTCAACGAATGGCAGAAATTGATCACATAATATGAAATCATCGCAGCCCTAAAGAAGTAAAGAATTGGGGACAAGAATTTCTTTGGTGCTGCGGAGAAATTCCTTTGTAGAATATAGCGATCCTAAATCATTTGTGAATTTTTGAGGATTGAGAGAGACGCACCCGGAGGGTGCGTCTCTCTCAATCCATTTAGGATTACTATATGTGATTTGCATGACTTGTATAAGATGACTGAAAACGATTTTATTTGTTACAAACTATATAGATAATTAGCAGATATTTCTTGAGATTTAACTTACCATGAGAATCATACAAGGCATAAAAATTCCATGCCTCTAAGCAGCATTCACACCTAATAAAGAGAGAATTATGAGCTTAGAAAACCAAGACAGATCAACTCTTAAGAGCCTAAAAAAGAAAGTAGCTATGCATACTAAAAACACAAACTCGATTAACCAAAATCCCAGTCAAGTTGCTGATGAACCTGTAGTTCAAAGTCTGGATCAAATTCCCGACCAAGCTCCTGATCAAAGCATTGATCAAGTCGATGCTAATATTGACCCCATCTCTGGAGAGCCGGGAGCGCATCCTGTGGGGACAGGAGTGGGAGCGGCAGGTATTGGCAGTGTCGCTACAGTGGTTGGTTCAGTGGTCGGTGGACCGATCGGGGCTGTAGTTGGTGCTGTAGTTGGCTCAGTGGTGGGGGGATTAGCGGGCAAGAGTACTGCGGAGAAGATTAATCCTACTTTTGAGGATAGTCACTGGCGGAAAACCTACAGCTCTCGTCCTTACGTGGAACAAGGGGCAACCTACGAAGAATATCAACATGCCTATCGGGTGGGCTATGAAGGGTACGATCGCTATGGTGATACTGGTCGCAACTACAGCGATGTGGAGCCAGATATTCAAAGTTACTATGAAACTACAAATCAGCAAGGAAATCTGACTTGGGAAAAAGCTAAATATGCCGTAAAAGATGCTTGGGAACGAGCGGCTGCTTCTGCCCATCGTTAGTTTTTTCAATCTTGATATTCCCGCTATGCACTAGCATAGCAGTGACCTAAAACCATAATTTTCCGCACCCCAATGGGGCGCAGAAAATTATCCAATAGTTCACAAATCTAGTCAGGCATTGGGTAATTTTGGGGGCGCAAGGCTTTGCGCCCTCAATGCGCCCTCAATATCTACCGCTGCTATAGACCGGTATCTGGATCGTGGGGACTAGAGGCTGGGTCAACCCCCATATTGGCAACTAAACTCCGCAAAACCGTAATCTGTTCCCCTTGGTCTATGGGCTGGAGTTGTTTCAACCATTCTGAAGCTGCGGGTTCGAGATTGTAATCTGCGGGCATAGGAATAATTTCTGCCCGATCCATTCCTTGAGCTAGTAAATACCAAAATAATAATTTTGTGGTGTCGCTTAAAGACCCATACTCCCGACTAATTAAGTTGTTGGTATGCTCCACTAAATCTCGTTGAACTTGGAGCTGTTCTTCAGGAGACATTTCGGAAACTTGCTTGAATAATCCTTCTGCGATCGCGGGTGCTGCGGTACTAGCTCCGGGGGCAGCAGGAGTAATAGATTTTCCAGTTTCTTTATAGATAAACCACAAAAGAGCAAGTTGTTGATCTGTCGACAATGCAGCAAAGGATGAAGCTAGATCAGCAGTTAGATTAGCATTAGTAGTTGTCATGATAATTTCCTACAAAGATTCTTAATTTGTTTATTTTGCAATGTTTCTAATCTTGCTTAATTGACACTTTTTTGAAAATACATTATCACCACAAGTTATCTCAATAAATAAGTCCTGTTAGTAAATATTTTCTAATCACAAGTATGACAAATGTTTCTTCAGTCAATGGTAACCAACTCATAAATATTCAGAGCATTTCTGACCCTACTATTTATGAATATTTCATCAGATTAAACAATCGTGAATTCGTAGCGACCGCCGAGCTATTTACAGAGCAGGGATGCTTGACTCCTCCATTTGATCAATTGGTACAAGGGAGAAGAGCGATCGCTGAATATTTAGAGAAAGAAGCTCAGGAAGTAGTTTCCTACCCAAAGTGGGGAGAAAATCTCAAACAAGGCTTACTGAATGAATATCGAGTTCAGGGTACAGTAGCAATCAGCCAGTTTGCATTTAATATGGAATGGTTTATTCAGATAAATTCTTCCCAAGAAATTATCACCTTAGAAGCGAAACTTATGGCTTCCTGGGAAGATTTATTGAATTTTAGATAGGTGAAAATAATTTATTTGTTCCTATCATTCTGTAAACTGGTAGCACTTCTTTTAACTGTATCTGGATAGACGGCTCCCATATCCTTGACTGCCTCTATAGATTGCTCACCAATTCTCTTTAGTTGTTCTCCCGGATCTCCTTTGGTTTCACTAGCTTGTTTATTCCATTCTCCCATTGTTTTTGGTCTTTGAGAATCATGCTGCGAATTATCTTGATGAACTATCTTGTCATACAGATCAGCAACTGGGTTCCCAGTACGCCGATCAACATTAGTAGTTAGGAATAGAAACCCAATAAGAGCTAAAGATACAAAATTTTTAGTTTGTAGCCTATTAAGGAAAAAGCCAATTTTACTAATCGCTTTGGAAATGAAATTCAGCATAGTAGTCTCCTTTAGTAAAACTCTAGTATCTTTCAAGATATGGCTGTTGCCAAGGAAATAAAGCCAGAGTTGTGATTGATTAGTTAATTAAATGTTGTCATAATCTATTTAATCTAGCCTCTATCTTTTGAATGTTTTAGCATAACTTATACAATCCAAGCATTAACATATACATTATCTGTAGGCTTCTTTACGACTTCGTTACACTTTATTTCAGAATAAATCAAATTAATCAATTCAACCAATAAATCAATCATTGCCCTGTCAAATTAGCCTCAGAGAGAAGTGATGAGGAGAGCTTTTGGAGGCTATCTATAAATTATACTCTTTAGCTACTTTATAGATGACCTCTTTAGATTCTCCGAATATATTAGAGGCTATTTATAAAGTCTGATTTTGCGCCCCCTCCGGGGGCGCAAAATCAGACCTTCAAGCCACTTTATAAATGACCTCTTAGATATTTAGAGATATCTAGAATATCTGAAGTAATCAACTAATTCCGCAACTAATTTTGTAACAGGAGCAATCAAATGCCGGTAACCTTAGAAGACACGAAACGAACTGCGATCGCTGTAAAACTAGCAGATATGAAAGCAACTCAAAATCTGTTAATTGCCAACGATAGAGCTTTAATTAAAGCTTGTCTCGATCAAGAAATAGCTCATCGCTTAGAGGATTTCCTGCGGGATGATCAGAAGAATTTAGAGATTCTGGATACAGTCATTGTGCAGTATGGAATTAAGGCAATGCCAAAGCCCATAGTCCAGAAGATGATTGAAACAGTTAAAGAAGCGATGGAAGGCTCAGAACTGAGTTTATTTGAAAAAGTAGCCGAGCATGAACTCCTCAAGCATAGTCAGGCGATAGCAGGAATTTTGGTTCATAAAGCCGCCCAAGTTGTTGGGGCTGATGTGGCTGTGGCGATCGCCCCTCTGAACACTGTCAACTTCGAGAACCGCAGCCATCAAGAGCAACTCAAGGGGATGATGGAAGTGCTGAGCACCAGAGAATTGACCGGGCAAGAGGCCGACCAAGGACTATGGGCAAGGGTACAGGATGCCGTAGCTGCCCTAAGTGGGATCGCTGGGGGGATCATGAGCCGTGCTGACCATGAAATGAATATCCGTGATGTTCTCCGCCTAGATCATGCGAAGGTCAATACATTGTTTGAACAAATTCAAGCTACTAATGATCCTGAGAAAATCGGTGAATATTTTGGTCAGATTTACCAAGATTTATCTACCCATTCTGAAGCCGAAGAGCAGGTTGTCTATCCCGCTCTCCGTCCCTACTACAACAACATTCAGAAGCTATACGACGAACAGGCAGAAGCAAAGCAGATGCTTGATCAGATTAAAGCCATGAATTCTAGAGATGTGGTGGCATTTAAGGGCGCGGTAGTCCATTTGAAGGCGGCGGTGATTGCCCATGTGGAAGAAGAGGAAGATTATCTGTTCTACTGCATTCAGCATAATTTTACTGAAGACCAACAAAAACAGTTGGGCGCAGAGTTTAAGACTGCTAAGAGCCAAATTCAAGATCAGCGCCTAGTGGTTGCTGCTTAGAGGCCATTTATTAAAGTATTATTTTCCACCCCCGGAGGAAAATAATACCTTCTAGGTGGATAGCTTACACCTTGGACGATCCCCCCTAGCCTCCCTTAAAAAGGGTGGAAACCATTAATTAAAGCCCCTTTTTTTGTAGGCTTTGCCTTCCCGTTAGGGTAGGGGGTTGGGGGACATCTTTTTTGCTTTCAGCCCTATATGTAACTTAGTTGGAGTTATTAGCATGAATAGAAATCCAGTCGCACCTCAAAAAATCAATTCTCAAAGACCCTATCTGAAGCTATTGAAGCTAGACAAAGAGCAGGCAACTCAAGCTCAACTTGAGGCAAAAGAATCGAATGCTTATATTTTCATGCCAAAAAATGACCTAGAGGCAACGGCGATCGCTATAGCTAGGAAAGGAAATGCCGGATGGAAAGGTTCTTTATATAACCTGAGCTATGTCGATAGCTATCTAGACAATACTTGTTTTATTTTTGCTACGGAACCTGAACAATATCAGCGGCAACAATGGCTATTAGTTAATTGTGATAGCAATACTGGTTCCAAGTATTGGATCATTTTGGGCGTAAAACTCATCCCAGATGTTTACTATGCTTGGGCAAAAGTAATGCGGTTGCCCAATCCTCAGTTTGATCTACAAAAAATGGAAAATAGATTTTGTCTTTAATCTACAGGACTTACGCACTACAAAAACGTCCTAACACTTACAGCAGTTTGAGAGTGGGTGGCTACAGCCACCCACTCTCAAACCCAACATTGACAAGACTTTCAATATTTGTGGTGTGCTCATTTGAACGCAAAGTGCTGTATTAACAAATTACAAATTAGGAGCAAAGATCATGGCTTATTCATCTAATCGACCCTTAGAAACTTCCCCAGATACCCGGATTCATAATGCAAATATCGCTGAATTTGGCGATCGCGTCCATTGGGGGGCAATTATTTCTGGCTTAGTAGTAGCCATTAGTTCCCAAATATTACTGAGTTCCTTGGGGGCTGCCCTAGGATTCAGCAATATTGCTGGCTCTGAAGCACCCCGGACAGAATCGGGTGGTGTTGCCCAAGCTGTAGGAGTCTGGACTATTCTCAGTGTTTTTATCTCGCTGTTTATCGGTGGTTGGGTGACAGCACGGGCAGCGGGTTCCATAAATCGGGGTACTGCTTTTTTGAATGGGGTGATTCTCTGGGCAACTACCCTGACTATCAGCTCTTGGCTCTTGGCTAGTGGGGTTTCCGGGACTTTTGGTCTGGTGGCTGCTAATGCGGGCAATATTGCCAATCAGGTGCAACAAAATGGTGGCACTCTGCCTAATGTAGCTGCGAATATTCCCGGAGTCTCCCCTACTACATCTCCTAGCCCAGCACCAACTCTGAGTGCCCAACAAACTCGTGAGGTGGCGGGAAGTGGAGCTAAGGCTAGTTGGGGATTTACCTTTGGTACTCTTCTAGGGTTAGCTGCTGCCTTGATCGGCGCGGGGGTAGGCGCTCGGAGTGTGCATAATAGAAATAGAACCGATTTCTAAAGGGCATATGGGGCGCGATCGCGCCCCCATAATTCCCCATTAGGACAATCTCAGTTAGGACTTACCTTTGAACGTTTTTGCGGGCTGAGCGCAGTCGAAGCCCGCAAAAATCTCCATAATCCTAGATATAAGCTTTGCCTTCCCGTAATACCAAATCAAGAAAATGATGAAACCATTTTCTTGATTTAAACCCTTACACAGCAAGTTGTTCAGAATTTGATTTGTATCAAGTATTTAGAAAAATGGTATAAGGGTAGGGGGGCTGGGGGCGATCGCTACGGTGCCAACTTCACTGCCGTACCACTGGCTGCCACCATCAACATACTGCCCCCACCACTTAGACTGATAGTTTCATAATCTAGATCAATCCCGATCACCGCATTTGCCCCCAAAGCTCTTGCCTGATCGGTCATTTCCTTCAGCGCCGTATCCTTCGCTTCCCGGAGAGATTTCTCATAGGCGCCCGATCGCCCGCCCACGATATCCCGAATCCCGGCAAAGAAATCCTTAAATATATTTGCCCCCAAAATTGCTTCACCGCTAACAATTCCCAAGTGGGCAACAATCTTCTGCTCTCCCACACCATCCGTTGTTGTCAAGATCATAAGTATCACCTTGGTTTATTTTTTCGTAGTCCTCAAAAGGCAAGTATTTCCCCACACCGAGGAAAAATACTCACTACTTTTTTCTCAGTCTAACAAAACTACCAAACTGGTTGCCAAGCTCCCCCTTAGCTTAAGAAAATTCTTTTCCCCCTTTTATGTTGGCTTTGCCTTCCCGTTAGGGTAGGGGGGATCAAGGTTTAGTAGTCCACCAGCATTACTATCTTTGACATTAATTTGATCCCAAGGTCAACATGGCATCTCTACTGAGGAGGCTGCTGAGATTGTTTTTTCAGGTTACGGAAACCTGCTACTTCCGACAAAATGTATAGCGGTCTACCCTTGACCTGCTCATAGATTCTGCCCACGTATTCCCCCAAAATGCCAATGCTGACTAATTGTACTGCTCCCAAAAAGAAGATGCCAATCATGATCGTGGCAAACCCAGTCAGGGGAGAGCCGGGAGTCTGAATCCGCCAGTAGAGGATCAATATCCCCATGAATACTGCGGCGATCGAAGCCAACAGCCCCACATAGGTAGACAGACGCAGGGGAACCTTAGAGAAAGAGACCAACCCATTCACCGCCAAACCCAAGGACTTGCCGAAGGTATACTTCACATCTCCAGCAAAACGGGGATCCCGTTCGTAATACACCGCAGTTTGCCGAAACCCTACCCAAGAGCGCAGCCCCCGCAGGTAGCGATCGCGTTCTGGCATTTCGTTCAAGACATCCACCACAAGGCGATCGAGCAGACAAAAATCCCCCGTATCCGTCGGAATATCCACATCCGCCAGTTGCTTGAGAACTCGATAGAAAACATAAGCTGGCAGCCGCTTTGACCATTTTTCCTTATGTCGTCTTGTGCGCTGAGCATAGACCACTTGGTAGCCCTGCCGCCATTTGTCGATCAATTCCGGGATCAATTCTGGCGGGTCTTGCAGATCCGCATCCAAAATCACCACCACCTGACCACGAGCATAGTTCAACCCTGCACTCACCGCCACCTGATGCCCAAAGTTCCGGGCAAAACTGAGATAGCAAATGCGGCTATCTTTGGCTTGCAAATCTCGCAGCATCTCCAGGGTGCGATCGCTACTACCATCATTGACCAAGATTAATTCCACTCCCTCTCCCAAGCAATCCATCACCTCTCCCATCCGCCGATACAGCTCTGGAATACTCTTCTCCTCATTAAAAACTGGAATAATCAAAGAATATTGGGGTGGAGCAGCAGAATCAGAGCTTCGAGATTGATCTGAATCTTGATGCAACGGTCGATCGAGCTGGTTAGATGCCTGTTGGAGATGAGGAAGAAATTGAGAATTAGTCATGTACCTGTCACTATATAGAATCTGTATCTATTATGAAGCATAGATGCTTTAGCACTTTGACCGAAATTTTTAGTTGCGATAGAAAATAGACCTCTTGCAGAATTATGGAATTTCTAGCTTCAATGGTTTCTAGCGTAGGGGCGTAGCATTTGCTCTAGAGGTTTTATTGATTAGGAAGATTTTTCCGCAAATGCTACGCCCTTCTTAGCTTAGTGATTAATCGATCGCCATTACGACAGGATAAATTTCTCGATCGCCACTGCCGCCCCGTCCTCTTCCACACTGGGGGCAACCCAATTGGCGATCGCCTGCACCTCCGGCGGGGCATCTCCCATCGCCACACCGATCCCCGCATACTGGAGCATCTCCACATCATTAAAATTATCCCCGATCGTCATCACCTGCTCTGGAGCAATCTGCAATACTTCCCGGACAAGATAATCCACCGCCAAACCTTTATTAACTAAAGGATGCGCCATCTCAAAAAAAGTCGCCACAGATTTAGTTAAATACAATTCCTCCGGGCGGTACAACTGGCGGACATTCACCAATAATTCATCAATTAATTGGGTATCTTCACTCAGAGCTAATATTTTTGTGGGAGATTGGTCTAGAGCCGGGTTTAGGGTTGTGCGTAAATCACCGACCGCATTGGGAGGGATGCCCGATCGCGCAGCATATTCTTTTGTATCACCAATCACTTCCCGCACGTACAACTCATCATTGATATAAAAATGGATCGAGAGCCGGGATTTGAATTCTGGCTGCTCTAGGTAATCTAATAGGGCAGCAGCCATAGTGATGGGAACGGGTTGATGCAAATGCCGCTGATTAGTAACGGGATCCTGAATCCATGCCCCTTGGTAAGCAACGATCGGCAGATCGGCACCGATTTTTTCATGGAACCTGAGGGCAGAGCGATACATCCTGCCTGTGGCGATCGCCACCCGTACCTCTTGGGCTTGGGCTGCCTTGACTGCTTCTAACACCGCTGGGCGGACTTGGTTGGAGTGTCCAGCGATCGTCCCATCGATGTCCAGCACTAATAGTTTAATATCTCGTTTAATATCGGGCTTAATATCGCTGTTTAGGTCAATGGCTAGATTACTCTGGAGATTGATTTGCAGGTCATTCATGGGGGAAATCCATAGGTAGATTCTTCAGCCCCCACCATACCATGACTGTTAACAGACCATACCATGACTGTTAACAGTGAGCAGTTAATCACGAGAAGTGAATAGTTAAGATTCAGTTAACAGTGAGCAGTTAACAGTGAACAGTTAACATTAAGATATGGTTGCCAACTGGTATAGCAAATAAACCAGTAGGATGCGTTCAATAAAATGAAACGCACCTATTTGACGACAATATTTTTGTTGATGCGTTACGCTTTGCTAACACACCCTACTGGACTGCTGGACAGACACAGCCAATTTAGTGCATTAGAAAATGGGTAAAACCGATTTAATGAGGCATACAGCCAGAATTCCATTTCACTATTTTTAGACGTGTCTATCCACTACTGGCGCAACTTTGTTCTTGTAGCTGCGATTTTAATCGCCCCTTTACTGATAACTGATGCTTCGACAAGTCTTACAGTGAGACTGTCGAACTGCTCAACACAAGTAACTGATTAACTGATAACTGCTCACTGTTAACTGAATCCATGCTTTCCCAGATAAAAGAACTCGCTGCTACCCTTGCTCCCCGTTTAATTGAAATTCGCCGCCATATTCATGCCCACCCCGAACTGAGTGGTCAAGAACAACAAACCGCTGCCTACGTGGCTGGGGTGCTTTCTTCCAGTGGCGTGAAGGTGCGGGAGGCGATCGGCAAAACCGGAGTAGTGGGGGAACTGGCTGGGAAGGGGACAGATGACCGGATTTTGGCAATCCGCACAGATATGGATGCCCTACCGATTACCGAGCGTGCAGATTTAGATTTTGCGTCCCGGAATCCGGGAGTGATGCACGCCTGTGGTCACGATGTTCACACTACGGTCGGCTTGGGCACAGCAATGGTTTTGGCGCAATTACAGGATGCCCTGCCCGGCAAGGTGCGGTTTTTATTTCAACCCGCCGAAGAGATAGCCCAAGGGGCAACTTGGATGGTAAAAGACGGCGTGATGCAAGATGTGTCGGGGATTTTGGGAGTTCATGTGTTTCCTTCCATTCCCGGTGGTTCTGTCGGTTTGCGCTATGGAGCTTTGACCGCCGCTGCTGACGATCTAGAAATTATCATCAAGGGGGAATCGGGTCACGGAGCCAGACCCCACGAGGCGATCGATGCCATCTGGATTGCCGCCCAAGTGATCACCACCCTGCAACAGGCAATTAGCCGCACCCAAAACCCCCTCCGCCCAGTGGTTCTCACCATTGGCAAAATTAACGGCGGTCGAGCGCCCAACGTGATTGCTGATCAGGTACAACTGGTGGGAACAGTCCGATCGCTCCACCCCGACACCCACGCCCACCTGCCCCAATGGATTGAAAATATCGTCACGGGAATCTGTCAAACCTATGGGGCGACCTGTGTGGTCAACTATCAGCGGGGAGTGCCTTCGGTACAAAATGATATTTTCTTAACGAATATTGTCGAAAGTGCCGCACGGGAAGCATGGGGGAACGATCGCGTCCAAATCCTTTTGGAACCTTCCTTGGGGGCAGAAGATTTCTCTATTTACCTAGACCACGCACCGGGAACCATGTTTCGCCTCGGTGTGGGTTTTAGCGATCGCCCCAACTATCCCCTGCACCACCCCCAATTTCATGTGGATGAAGCCGCGATCGTCACCGGGGTCGTCACCCTTGCCTACGCTGCCTACAAATTTTGGCAACCGGGAGATTAAAAAATCAGGAAGCAAACATTTTCTGATACAAGCCTAGTAAATTTCCTTGGGAATATAGTCCTAGATTTTCGTAGCGGTTTATGGTATCGATCGTTTCTGGAAAATACAAACTTAAGCCGCAGGACTCCCTTGCGAACTGCAAAAGCCGTCGCCCGTAGAACAAACCTCCTATTTGATAATGGCTGATTACCGAGGAAAATAAAAATTCGGAAAATTCCTTTAGTGCTTTCTGATCATTAGTACGATGATTCCGAAACAGATAGTTTAGTAAAACGAGGACATCACAATGCCGTTCTCCAAAATATTCATAAGTATCAATATTGCGACGTAAAGCTAAGGGCGATCGACCCACCGTGGCTCCTTCAGGAATTGATGCCACAACCTTGGCTAATTTCTCTGGAATCTGCTCAACAAAACGGTTTTCAATCAGGGTAAAAGTATGGTACATATCAGCCCGTTCTGCGTTGATAATTGCCATAGCCGCCTGCCGACCAGATGGGGATTCCTGACTCCAGCCAACTCCAGCCATATCTTTGAGCTTCTGTAGAAACTCCTCGTAATAATAATTTGGTGCGCCTAGTTCTAGTTGAGAAGCGAGGGTATATCTAGCACAGTTCCTAGCTTCATAAATAACCTCTAGAGTAGCTTTGTGGCAATTTTGGAAAAATAGCAACTCCACTCGCTCCCCAACAGATTGGTTAAAGTTAGCCACTGCACGAGTAAATTGATCAACTCCCATCCAAGTGTGGGACGGGTGCAGACTCTCCAATAGAGAATCGCCATGATAATCAGGGCTAATTTCGTTAATTTTGCCTCCGTGTCCGACTACAATCACTGCCCAATGATCAGCAATAAAGTTTTGCCTTGCCCAGTCAAGATAGTTAGTTAAAGCATTGACATCACTGCTATCTTCCCCGGCAATTGCGATCTCCTGCACTTGATCTTGGGAAAATACTCGCCGTCGCATTTGTCTATCTTTACGGTAATCTGATTGCAAGATTACTGCTATATCAGAAGCTATATCTGGATCATTTGTAGTGCTGGAGTTATCGGGAGAATTATAGGCAGCTTCAAGGGGAAGATTACTAGTATTGAGGCTATCCATGCCACGGGTGAGCATATCTACGATCGGTTCCCCAAAGCGGGATAAGTCATTGTCGTAGGGCATCCAGTAGAGAACTAGCCAACGATAGTGAAGTTGGGCAGAGGTTTGGGCGATCGCTGGTTTGAGCATTGAGGAGCGAAATTGCTCAGGCAAAAATCCCCCTAACAGAGTTCCTAACATGAAATAGCTACAAAAATGCCGACGTTTCATAACCAAATACCTAGGTGAGTTTATTTCATGCTAACCCAGAAACTAAAGCTGAAATAATCGGCAGGCATTAGCTGTAGTCTCCTCAGCTAGAATTTCTAACTCCACACCCCTTAACTTGGCTACAGCCTCCGCCACATGGAGTACATAGGCAGGTTCGTTGCGTTTGCCCCGTTGGGGAACAGGGGCGAGGAAAGGGCAATCGGTTTCCACTAACAGGCGATCGCTTGGCACCATCTGGGCAGAAGCGTGAACTTGCTTGGCATTTTTGAAGCTGACAATGCCACTAAAACTAATATAAAAACCCAAATCTAGAAACCATTGGGTTTCTTCTGGCGTACCGCCCCAGCAATGCATTACTCCCGTGATTTGGCCGTAGTTTTGCTGGAATTTTTCTAGGACTTCCCGCAGCGCCGGAGCCGCATCCCGACAGTGGACAATGATCGGTTTTTGCAGACTATGGGCGATTTCTAGCTGTGCCTGCAATACTTGATGCTGCAAAGCTTGGTTATCTGCCTTGAAAAAATCTAAGCCAATTTCCCCGATCGCCACCACCCGCCGATCGCTCTGAGCTTTTTCGAGAATTTCCCCTGCCATCTCCGGTTGCCATTTATCAGCATCAAGGGGATGCAAACCTACAGCAAAAGAAACCTCCGGGAACTGGTCAGCGATCGCCGAGATCGCCGTAAATTCCGATGGTTCCACACAGGAATGGACTAATTTCACCACTCCAGCTTCCTGCCAGCGCGATCGGAGAGCCGCCAAATCTGCTTGGAAGACTTGAAAATTAATATGTACATGGGTATCGATTAACTGCATTCTGTTCCTAATTAATTAATGTCCCAAAAGTTTATCTCTTAAGCGCTGGATGCGATCGCGCAACTGGGCAGCTTTCTCAAACTCCAGTGCCTTTGCTGCTTCCTTCATTTCCATTTCCAAATTCTTAATCAGGACAGGAATATCTTCTAGAGATAGTTCATGGATATTTTCAAACACCTCATCTAGTTGTTGCGCATTCAGGCGGCGGGAAGTTTCGAGGAAAGAAAGAATAGAGTTGGTCGATCGTGTCTTGATGGAAACGGGAGTAATGCCGTGCAGTTTGTTATAAGCCATTTGGATGCCCCGGCGGCGATCGGTTTCATCAATGGCTTTTTTCATACTATCGGTCAAGTTATCGGCGTAGAGAATTGCCTGTCCCCGAATGTGGCGAGCCGCCCTGCCGATGGTTTGGATTAGCGATCGCTCCGAGCGCAGGAAACCCTCCTTATCCGCATCCATAATTGCCACTAGAGAAACCTCTGGCAAATCCAACCCTTCCCGGAGCAAATTTACCCCAATCAAAACATCAAATTCTCCATTCTGTAGGGATTGAAGAATTTCGATTCTCTCGATCGATTTAATCTCCGAATGCAGATAACGAACTTTCACATCTCGTTCTTGGAAATATTCAGTTAAATCCTCTGCCATGCGTTTAGTTAAGGTAGTAATTAATACCCTTTCTTGACGCTCCACCCGTTCCTTAATTTCTCCCCACAGATCATCAATTTGCCCCATGGTCGGACGCACAGAAATTTCCGGATCAATTACTCCCGTAGGGCGAATTACCTGCTGGGCAATCTGATCTCCAGATAGTTCCAATTCCCAATTACCCGGAGTTGCCGAAACAAAGACACATTGATTGACATTTTCCCAAAATTCATCAGCTTTTAAGGGACGATTATCCGCCGCACTAGGTAAACGGAAGCCATGATCAATCAATACTTTTTTCCGTGCCTGATCGCCGTTATACATCCCGCGAATCTGCGGCACTGTTACATGGGATTCATCCACCACCAACAGCCAATCTTCAGGGAAATAATCAATTAAACATTCCGGCGGTGAACCCGGTTCTCTGCCAGTTAAATGGCGAGAGTAATTTTCCACACCATTGCAATAGCCTACTTCTTGGAGCATTTCCAGGTCGTAGCGGGTGCGCTGTTCTAGGCGCTGTGCTTCTAGCAATTTACCTTGGGATTCCAAGATATCTAGTTGGGCTTTAAGTTCTTGGCTAATAGCTAAATGAGCCGCTTCTAATTTATCATCGGCAGTTACAAAGTGGCGAGCAGGATAGATATTAACATATTCCAATTTTTCAGTAACTTCGCCAGTAATCGGGTCAATAAAACACAGGCGATCGACCTCATCCCCAAATAATTCAATCCGAATAATTCGGTCTTCGTAGGCAGGCCCCACTTCGATAATATCTCCCTTAACCCGAAATTTTCCCCGCCCCATTTCCACATCATTTCTGGTGTATTGGACATCAACTAAATCCCGCAATAGTTGTTGTTGATTAATCTCTTCGCCGACTTTCAAAGAAATAGCAGCTTCTAGATATTCTGTGGGAGTTCCCAAGCCATAAATACAACTAATAGAAGCAACCACAATCACATCCCGCCGTTCAAAGAGCGATCGCGTGGCGGAGTGGCGCAGCATATCAATTTCATCATTAATCGCCGCAGTTTTTTCAATATAAGTATCAGTAACGGGAATATATGCCTCTGGCTGGTAATAATCGTAGTAACTGACGAAATATTCCACGGCATTGTGGGGAAAGAAATCTCGCAATTCATTGCACAACTGGGCAGCAAGGGTTTTATTATGTGCCAGCACCAAGGTGGGGCGATCGAGCTGGGCAATTACCGAAGCCATCGTAAAAGTCTTCCCGGTTCCCGTAGCCCCTAAGAGAGTCTGGAAGCGATTTTGCTCTTGGAGAGAGGTGGTGAGTTGAGCGATCGCAGTGGGTTGGTCTCCCTTGGGCTGAAAGGGCGATCGAAGTTGAAAGGTTCCCATAGCTAAGTTTGCCTGATTATTAACCTGATATAGAGACTGGGTTGCTGATTATTTGGTGGGGCGATCGCCTGTGTCATCTGCCCTACCTCTTACTTTTTAGTACAATCTTTAGTATATGCCATAAAACTATCGGGCAGTCTAGCATAATGCAGGATTATTGCTTCTCGTTGTGGGGAGTTGAGCGATTGTATGGAGCTGATCTTTTTGGGGTTGAACAAGCAATCAAAATTATTTTCTATTTCTCAGAGATATTGATTTCAAGTAACATATAAGTTACCATAGTAGATGACATGGAAATCCAAGAATATATTAGAGAAGATGGTGTAAATCCTTACAAAGAGTGGTTTGATGCTCTTGATCCTATAGCAGCGGCGAAGGTAACTGTTGCTAAGTTTCGTTTAGAGTTAGGTAATACCTCAAACATTAAATGGTTTAGCGAGATTGGTGAATACAAAATTGACTGGGGTTCAGGATATCGAATTTATTTAGCTCAGGATGGAAATGAACTTATTGTTTTGTTTGGGGGTGGAACTAAGAAAGGTCAGCAGGCAGATATTGAACAAGCGAAGTTTCTCTACCAAGAGTACAAAAAACGTAAGCAAGAATCTGGTTTAGACGAGAATGATCAAACTAGAAGAAAGAGGAAGAAAAATAGGTGAAGATAATGCCATTAACAAGAGATTTCAAAGAGACAGTTAATGCCCGTGTTCAAAAAGATTCTACCTTTGCTACAGCTTTATTGAATGAAGCTATATCTCTTTTTCTCAACGGAGAACCTGAAACTACAAGGCTAATATTGCGAGATATAATCAATTCAACCATTGGTTTTGAAGAACTAGCGATCGAAACCTCTAAACCAAGTAAAAGCTTACACCGAATGCTATCTGCAAAAGGCAATCCAACGATGGATAATTTGACTACTATTATCAATGTTCTTCGCAAAAAGCTTGATGTAGATATAAAAGTTCAGATCGCCGCTCCTAAAGCTAGTGAGATAACCTATGCAGTTGAATACTGGATAGAAGCAACACAATTTCCCTCTAAGGAAGAGTTGGTAAAACATATTGAAAAGAAGTTAAGTAAATTTCTCCCAGATACAAAACTTGAGGTTGAAGAAAAGGCAAAGTATTTTTTTGTACATATTGTCTCAACTGAAAAAGGTATTTGTCGTTGTTATAAAGCACTAGGTTTTCAGCGAGAATGGTCTTTTCGAGCCAAGGATGAACTGGCCGATTCATTAAGATCGGAAGCATATCCTATTTTAGCAGAGATCGAATTACGACTTAGAAGCTTTATCAGTCAGGCGATGATTGAGGTGTTTGGGTTTGATTGGTGGAAATCATTTATTCCTGGAAATCTTAAAGATAAAGTCAGCAAGATAGAGAAGAAAGAAAAAGAGGATCAAGTCGAGCTTCATCATCCAATTGAGTTTACTTTTTTTGACGACCTAATAGTAATCATTACCGCTAAATTTCAAGATTGGACTGACAATCAAACAATTACCGTCAATGACTTTTCTGAATTGCTATCTAAATGTAATTCCCTCGAAGATATAAAACAGGAGGTTAATAACCGTAGAAGGACTATATCTTTTTGGGATGATATTTTTTTAGGTTATTTTGATGACAAAAATGCTTGGATTCAACTCGAGAGAAATATTAATGAAAAGGTAATTCCTACTCGTAATAGAGTCATGCATCATCGCCTAATTCGTCGCCATGACTTGCAGAAGCTCGAAGAATGTAGAAATGAAATGAAGCACTTACTTGATTCAGCAAAACCTAATCTGTCAGATGTAGAACTTGAAGAAATTCAACCAACGGTAAATATCATGAAAAGCCTTATTGCTATCGATTTTAATAAGGCGTTCATGTTAGCCTCGGAAGCTATCCAATCTGATTCTTTGATGAAAGCAATGTCAGTCTGGGCATCTTCAGCAGCCAATGCTATGTCAGCCCATGAATCTTCTAGGATAGGAATCTTAGCCTCATCTGCTATCAACCCTGAACTCCTCAATGCTATGTCAGTCCATGAATCTTTTAGGAAAGGAATCTTAGCCTCATCTGCTATCAACCCTGAACTCCTCAATGCTATGTCAGCCCATGAATCTTTTAGGAAAGGAATCTTAGCCTCAGTAGCTATCTCAGATGTATAGTAAAGCGATCAAAACTCCCGTATCAACAATTACTTGATTGTGCATTTATTGATCATAGCCCTGCATATAATCAGGATTAGTAGAGACATCTCCACTGCCCTCCCCGCTACCAATCAAACTCTCAGCAACCTCAAAAAAAGATTGAGGAGTAGTTTGTATATCTGCTAATCTAGTTTCCTGTCTTTTTGCCCAGAGAAATTCCACAAAACTCAAAACCTGTTGTTGGTCTTCTGTGGGCAAAATTTCCACTGTTTGAAAAATTTGTTCAGATAAAAGAGACATAAATTATCGTCTTTAGGATAAATATTACCCTTAATTATAGAGATTTAGGAGGCGATCGCTCCCCCGCAGGAACTACCCTTGCCAGCGGTACAGCCAAAACAATGGCGATCGATAATAATCTGCCGTTGAGCGAGGAATTGGGGGTCAAAATCTCGGATGTGCAGCCTTTGGGTATCTGGTGATTGAATTTCTAGATCCAGCATTTGGTTAAAATCACAATCAAACAGGCGACCATCCCAAGAGACGGAAATTGTATTCCGGCACATCAACCCAGAAATAGTGGCGGGGTTGAAGGAATTAACTAGCAGTTCTAGATAAGCCTGTAGTTCTCCCGATGCTTCTAGCCATTCTAGATGGCGGGCGATGGGCATATTGTTAATGGCAATTAGGCGATCGAAGGTAATATTCTGCTCGGCTAGCAAACCCTCCTTCCACATTTTTTCTAGAAGGGCAGCTTGATTGCAAGAAAGCGAAGCTCCCGGCGGATTGCTGACTAGGGTAAGTTGCTTTTGAGGATTGCCCTGACCGTAGCCCACGGCATTGAGGCGAGTGAGGGCTTGTATCGATTGCTCAAAGGTGCCATCTCCCCGTTGGCTATCGGTATTGGGTTGCCGGAAATGGGGCAGGGAACAGACGATCTCCACACCCCTCTCCCCCAGCCATTCTGGTAGGTCGGTCATGGTGGGCAACAGCAGAACAGTGAGGTTGCAGCGATCGATCACCTGCTTCCCTCGGATCACGCACTGCTCGACTAAATAGCGAAAATGGGGATTTAGTTCCGGCGCACCGCCAGTGATATCCACGGTGTGAGCCTCAGTTTGGTCTAGGGCGGCTAGGCAGGCATCAATGGTGGCACGATCCATCATTTCCTTACGATCGGGTCCGGCATCTACATGGCAATGGCGGCAGGTCATATTGCAGAGTTTGCCTAGATTAATTTGAAAAATCTCTAATTTTGCCGGAGTCAGGGATTCCCAGGCATTGGTTTTCAGAGTGGCAGCAAAGTTACCATTCTCTGGCAGATGCGATAGGTCGACTTTGTTGACTAGATCAATTTGGGTTTGGGGGTCAGCGAGAAGCGATCGACGTTGTTGCAGAGAAACGGTTGCAAGGGGGCTAGACATGGGGGTTGGGGTTATGTGTATAGAGGAGGTACTGGAAGGCAGGGGGATGTAGAGGGAGGTAAGGGGAGGAGAGGGGAAGGAGGTACAGGGAGATAAGAGAATAAAAAATTATTCTAGTTTAAGTTGAAAGAACAGCAAAGGAAAAAAATAAGTAGTTATTTACTAAGCTTCTTTACCTCCTCTACCTCCTCTACCTCCTCTACTCAATTTTCGTCCTCAAGGCTTTATTGGCAATCCGGGTGACGAAAACTGTAACGGCGATCGTAGCGGCAAGACCAACAATATTAATGATCCATTTGAGGGTGAAATCTGTTGGTTGGCTGGCTGTGCCGATTTTAGCAATATCTCCAGCGAGAGAACCAATATAAACATACATGATTGTACCGGGAATCATGCCGATCGATCCGATACTATAATCCCAGAGAGTCACCCCTGTGACCCCAAAGGCATAGTTGAGCAGGTTAAAGGGAAACACTGGGGAGAGGCGAGTCAGGAGGACAATCTTGAAGCCTTCTTCGGCTACGGCATTGTCGATCGCTGTGAATTTCTGATTTTCAGCAATCTTCTTACTAACCCAGCCCCGGACTAGATAGCGCCCCACCAAGAAAGCTGCGATCGCCCCCAAGGTTGCCCCCACAAATACATACACCGAACCCCACCCCACCCCAAACACCACTCCGGCTGCCAAAGTCAGCAGGGAAGCAGGCAAAAAGGCAATAGTAGCCAAAATATAAATTCCCATAAACGCCACCCCGCCCCAGATACCTAGGCTGGCTACCCATTCTAGGGAACTCCGGATCAGACTTTGGGGATTAAAGCCCGGCGAATTATTGAGAGCTTGGGCAAAGGCTGGGGCAGGGAGGAAAAAGGTAGCGATCGAGATGGTGATGAGGGCGATCACCACAAGCAGGGGACTTAAATTAATTCTCCCCCCTTTTGTTGGCGTAGCCTGTCCAAAGGACATAGGGGAACTGGGGGGGATCAACCCCTGAAACTCATTCAGAGTGGACTTGTGTGTACACCGTAGCCCACGGAAGAGGTATGAGGTGAGGGCGGATTTTTGTTTATGCACTAGCTGAATTTAGTTAATAACTTTAATAATGCCTGAGTTCGGGGAGTGAGGAGGGTTTTCCGGTAGGCATCGGCTGCTTTTTTAATTGCCTCGGCTTGGGTCGGGTAGGGATGAATTACCCCAGAGAGGGCATTTAGTCCCTGTTTGGTAACGATCGCCAAAGTTACCTCGCTAATCATCTCTCCCGCATGACGGGCGACAATGGTTGCCCCCAAGATGCGATCGCTGCCCCGTTGATGCAATATTTTAATAAAACCCTGAGTTTCCCCGTCGGTAATGGCGCGATCAACCGCCGAGAAGGGAATTTTGATGGTATCTGCGGCTAATCCCTGCGCTTGAGCTTCGTGGGCAGACAGTCCCACATGGGCAATCTCTGGATCTGTATACGTCACCCAAGGCATAACTAGATTACTTAACTTACTCCGTCCCAAGCCAAAGGGCGAGAATAGAGTATTTTTAATCACAATCCTCGCCGCAGCATCGGCAGCATGGGTGAATTGCCAGTTCATGCAGATATCCCCCGCCCCATAAATCTTCGGATTTGTAGTTTGCAAATAATCATTCACCACCACTCCTCTCTGGTTAAACTTTACCCCCACGGCTTCGAGGTTCAAGCCTTCTACATTGGGCGATCGACCAGCCCCCACCAAAATCTCATCCACCTCAAGGGTTTTCATCACCCCGGCTTGTTGGTAATAGATAGTTTTTCCTGTGGCAGTTTTTTCTACTTTTTCTAGATTGCTGCTGAGAATCACCTCCATGCCTTCCCGGATAAATTCTGATTGGATAATCTCTGCTGCCTCTGGATCTTCCTTGTCGAGCAAATGGCTATGCTTATGAAACAGGGTCACCTGAGAACCCAAGCGCTGGAAAGCCTGAGCCAATTCACAGCCGATCGGTCCCCCGCCAATCACAGCTAATCTTTGGGGAGATTGAGTTAGGGAAAATACCGTTTCATTGGTCAGATATCCCGCCTCAGCCAAGCCGGGAATAGATGGGCGAGTAGCCCTAGCTCCGGTAGCAATCACCGCCTTCTTGAATTTCAAATTCTGCCCCGTGACTTCAATGGTTTGAGAATTTTGAAACCGAGCAGTCCCCAGAAATACATCAATACCCAAGCCTCGAAACCGAGCAGCGGAATCATGGTGGCTGATGCCCGATCGAATCCGCCGCATTCTCTGCATCACGGCAGCAAAATCTACCTCTACCGAATCGGGCGATCGCACTCCCCAAGCCCCAGCATCCCGCATTTCGGCGGCAACTCTGGACGATCGAATCAAGCACTTAGAAGGCACACACCCCACATTCAGGCAATCTCCCCCCAGCAGATTCTTCTCCACTAGCGCCACCTTCAGCCCCAGCCCCAAACCCGCAGCCCCTGCTGCCACGACCAAGCCAGCCGTCCCGCCCCCCAGCACCACCAAATCATATATCTGCGCTGGGGCAGGATTCACCCAATCCACTGGATGGACATTAGCTTGGAGCTTGAGATTATATTCGTCAAGGGGCTGAAGTTCAAGGGACATAGGAGTTACTAACCATTAATGTAAACACTGCCATAACTATAAATTATTCAACCAAGACTTACGCATTTGGATGTTGTTGCCGGCAACAACATCCACAACTCTTTATAATTCGTTGGCAGTGCGTAAGTCTTAATAAATCTATTTTAGTAGATGATTCTTCGGAGAATGCTTTAGAAGCAATTTAAGGGTTTCCCAGAGCGATCATCCTCTCTTCACTCGCCTCAAACAGAAACACACCGATCTCTACAGCGATCGCAATCCAGATGATCGGTGCAACATAGATGTTTAGGCAGTGCTAGACTAATCAGATAATTAGTTAACTTGCTGAGATGGTGCAGTGATGGTATATAGCCCAGATATAGACTTACTATCCTTACCCACTGGTGACCAACTCCCCAGTTCCGATGATACACCTGTCGATAACGAAGACCAGAATTTTTTGCCCAACTTGTTGTTGTTTGCCCTGCTGTCGCTGTGGAGCGATCGCACCGATTGGTATTTTGCTGCCGACATGGCTATTTATCACACCACCGGAGTCAGCCCCAAGGTTCCCGTAGTTCCCGATGGTTTTTTGAGTTTAGGTGTGCCCAGAATCAAAGGCGACACCTTTCGCCGCAGCTATGTGGTTTGGGAAGAAGATTGGGTAGTGCCCACACTAGTTTTAGAAGTGGTATCCCATAGCTACGGGGAAGAGTATGAAGATAAAATGCTCCTCTACGCCAAGCTGGGAGTCCTCTACTATGTCATTTATAATCCCCTATTTTGGCGGCGGGACGGGCATCAACCCTTTGAGGTGTATCGCCTAGAGCAAGGAATCTATCAACAACAAATTGGTGAACCCTACTGGATGCCAGAAGTGGGGCTGGGGATTGGCAGGGGCAGATACCAAAATGGACGGCTAGAGAGAGAAGTATTGTACTGGTTTGACGATCGAGGACAGCGCCACCTGACCCCAGAAGAAAAAGCTCAACTCGAACTAGAACGATACCGCCAGCACTTTGGGTCTTTACCAGATTAGGATGCTCCAGTTATCACAAATTCGTTACATAGGAACTATTCCGAGGGAGTTTTTATCTACATTGGGAACGTTTAGTGCTTTCCATTTATTTTTCCCAAGTAAGTCATGCTATTTAAAGATGCCCGTGACTATCAAATTTTATTTCTGTCTACTTTCCTCGGATTAGGTCTGGTCACCAGAGACTGGACCTTGAGACTAGATATCATGGCAGTTGCGATCGCCACCTGTCTGGTTGTTCAGCTTTTAGCTACCAAAATTTTCATGAGTACTTGGCAATGGTCTGCCCTGAAAAGTGCCACCATCACAGCCTTGAGCCTGTGTTTATTGCTCAGGGTGGATCATTATTCCACAATGGTTTTAGCTGCTTCCCTAGCGATTTTCAGCAAATTCATTTTGCAAATCAACCAAAAACACTTTTTCAACCCCGCCAATTTTGGGATTATTTCTGCCCTTGCCCTCAGCCAAGACGCTTGGGTTTCCCCCGGTCAGTGGGGAGAGAGTTGGTGGTATGCTCTGCTATTTCTGGGGTGCGGCGGGATGGTACTTAGCCAAGTGGGGCGTTTAGATACCGCCATGACTTTTTTGGGTAGCTATGCCTTTTTGGAGGCGATGCGGAATCTGTATCTAGGTTGGACTTGGGATGTGTATAGCCACCGCTTAATGAGTGGTTCCCTGTTGTTGTTTACTTTTTTTATGATTACGGATCCTCGATCGACCCCCAACGCTCAAGCAAGTCGATTAATTTGGGGGGTGGCGATCGCCCTGCTCACCTATATTTTGCGGAATTATTTCTTTGTCGCCCCCGCAGTTTTTTGGGCGTTGTTTGCCCTTTCTCCTTTGACCATTATTCTCGATTGGCTCTGGTCTTCCCCCCAATTCTCTTGGCTGAAAACCTTGACTGCCATGACTGAGCAACCTACTCAACAAAGCTATCTCTAGAGGTAAAAGTATGCAAATTCGGCGAATATTTACGGTTTTATTAATTAGTTTTCTGGCTCTGATTTGTTTTGTCCCCAAAGCGATCGCCTTTTGTGGCTTCTACGTGGCAAAAGCCGATGTCACCTTGTATAACAAAGCCTCCCAAGTGGTGATTGCCAGAGATGGTAATCGCAATATTTTGACCATGGCTAATGATTTCCAAGGGGAGGTCAAGGATTTTGCCATGGTGGTTCCCGTGCCGACTATCCTCCAGCAAGACCAAGTCCGGTTGGGGGATGCCAAAATTATCCAGCGCCTAGATGCCTTCAGTGCGCCCAGATTGGTGGAATATTTTGATAGCGACCCCTGCCAACAGGTTTATCCGGCGGCTCCTAGCTTATCTGGTGGTGCAGCAAGGGGCAGAGTAGAAGACAATCTCCGGCGGGAACAGGCGGATGGGGTGACGATCGAATCTCAATTTTCCGTTGGGGAATACGATATCTTGATCCTCAGTGCTACAGAATCCGATGGTTTAGAAAACTGGTTGAACCAAAATGGCTACAAAATGCCAGCGGGAGCTTCAGCTTTGTTGCGTCCTTATATTCAACAAAACCTGAAGTTCTTTGTGGCAAAGGTCAACCTTGCAGAATTTCAACGCAGCAGTTCCCAATTCCTCAGACCTTTGATGATGGCTTACGAATCGCCCCGGTTCATGCTGCCCATTCGCTTGGGGATGATCAATTCCACCAATGAGCAGGATCTCATTGCCTACGTGCTTTCTTCTAAGGGGCAAGCGGAGATTACCAACTACCGAACGGTGAAAGTGCCGACAGATGCAGAAATCCCGGTCTATGTGAAGGAAAAGTTTGGGGACTTTTATAAATCTATGTTCCAGACTGCCTACGATCGAGAAAACAAAAATGTGGCTTTTGTGGAATACGCATGGAATATGTCTAACTGCGATCCCTGTTCTGCCACCCCGCTGACTCCAGAAGAACTCCGGGGAGCAGGAGTATTCTGGCTGAATCAAAACCCCAGCGATGGACGAGGCATCAGAAGACCTCCTAACCCAAATAATAATGTCTTTATTACGCGGATCCATGTCCGCTATACCCGTGACAAATTCCCCGAAGACCTGATGTTCCAAGAAACTTCTAATCAACAGCAGTTTCAAGGGCGCTATATTCTCCGCCATCCCTTCAAAGGGGAAGCAAGCTGTGAGGCGGGTCAACAGTATCGACGCGGTTTAGTCACTCGCCTCGATCGAGAAGCTCAAACCCTCGCCCGCTTAACTAACTGGGATATCAACGATATTCGCCGCAATCTCCCTCAAATCTCCACAGAGCCGGTTCCCTTCTGGCGCAGTATTTGGGATTCCATCCAAGGGCGTTAGCACAAAAATAGTTAGTCCTACAGCAGTTTGAGAGTGGGCTTCGACGACCCTCAGCCCACTCTCAAACCCAATATTGATAGGACTTTCAATATTTGTGGCGTGTCTCATTTGAACGCAAAGTGCTTTAATTTGGGATTAGCTCAATCTCGTGTCTAGTTAGATCCTTAATGGTTGCCAAGGTAATCGCGGGGTCATCTTGATTGGCGATCGCCTCCCGATTATTTTCCACCTTGAGCCATAGCAAGTATTCAATATTGCCGCTTTTCTCTCCCCGGATTGGTGAAACATGGAGTCCGGCATAGCTCCAGCCCAGATCCTGCGCCGTAAGAATTACTTGCCAGATAGCTTCTGCTTGAGCTACGGGATCCTTGACTAATCCTTTTTTGCCCACGCGATCGCGCCCCACTTCAAACTGGGGTTTGACCAAGAGAATTAATTCCTGTGGGGTTTGCAGCAATCTCTGCAAGGCTGGCAAAATTTTGGTCAGAGAAATAAAGGAAACATCTACCACGCCTAGGGTAGGGAGTTGCTGATCAGCCATAACTTCAGGAGGATAAAGCTCCTCTGGAATGAGATGACGCAGATTAGTTCTTTCCTTGAGGATCACCCTAGGATCGTTGCGTAAGCCCCAATCCACCTGCCCATAGCCCACATCAATCCCGTAGACTAGTTTTGCCCCTGCTTGCAACAAACAATCAGTAAATCCACCAGTGGAAATGCCCCCATCCAGACAAATGCGATCGCTCACCACCACCGGGAAAACTTCCAGAGCCTTTGCCAGTTTCTCTCCGCCACGGGAGACAAAGAGCGATCGAGCCTTAATCTCAATTACTGATTCCAGAGATACTTCCGTTGCTGGCTGATCCACCAATTGCTGATTCACCCGCACTTCTCCAGCCCGAATTAACCTCTGGGCAATTTGCCGGGAGGTACAAAGTTCTTGTTCTACAAGGAGAATGTCTAATCTTTTTTTTGCCAAGGAATTAATTTTTTAGGCTAAGTTTGCTATGATATAATGCCTAAGCTGATCTAGCAAGGGTGACTAGCTCAATGGTAGAGCATCGGACTCTTAATCCGTTGGTTCTGGGTTCGAGTCCCAGGTTACCCATTCTTCTAAGGAAACACAGTTGGAATAAGTGGGGGGGTGCTTCGCCCCCCCACTTAATAAGATGCTAGACTTACGCACTGTGAACAAAACTATTTAGGATTCTGGAGGTTGTTGCAGGCACTCCGCGCCCGCAACAACCTCCAAACGCTTAAGTCCTAAGTCGAAATGCCTAAGCAGAGCAATACAAATACCAAGCCAGAGTAATCCTACTATATATCCAGCGAGAATATCAGTTGGATAATGTACCCCCAAATATAAGCGACTCAGACCAATTAGCCCAATGATCGTGATGGCAATCCCGGAGACTAGGTGCGATCGCCGGGGATAACGCCGGATCAATAGATACGCCAGAAACCCATACACCACCGATGCACCCAAGGCGTGACCACTGGGAAAGCTATAGGATGTTTCTTGAATCAATGACTGCCATAGGGTTGGACGGGGACGGGTAAATAGCAATTTCATGCCTTGATTAAAGATGAGTGCGCCGAGGCTGGCGATCGCGAATACCCAGAATTCTAATCGCTTCTGTCGCCAGAGTAGCAACACTAAACCAACAACTACAGTTCCTACTATAAACGCTGGATTTCCGAGCTGAGTAATACCCAACATCAGGCGATCGAGTAGAGGATTATGCGATCGATGCAATGCCAATAAAATATCTGTATCAAAACGGAATGTCTCTTTTTTCCAGACTTCGTGACATAGCCAACCCAGAACTGTTATTGCCAAGAAACAGAAGGCTAATCCCAATAATCCAAGGGTGGTCATTTGGTCAGCAAGACGAGTATAGATTGCCGTAATTCGATCGCTAAGAAATGGTTTCATAGATCAGAACAAATTTAGAGATTACACCGCATCGGATTCATAAGAATAAAGTAGCTCTCCATGTTCCATTACATACTTTAAAGGAATTTTGGGATTATTAATATCTTTACCTCCTTTGCTGTGCCATTTGTTCTCCCATTGTGTATAAAAACACTCCAAAGCTAATGGTGTAAGTTTGTAGATGAATAACAAATTTGTGCCTCTATAAACAGCAAATATCCAATCCACTTGCCTATATTTTTCAATAATTCGAGGATTAATGTGGTGATGAGTAGAAAAGCTTTTGGTAAGGGCTATATTTACTGATTTCAACTCAAACTCCTTGCCATCAAAATCTTTAGCATCATTTCCTTCTCTGCCGGGTATAATCACTAACCCAGTTACTAGAAGTACTTGTAAGATTTTTCCACCATTATCTTGAAAAATATCATTAATGCCGTGCCGAGATGCTAAATCTTGATATTGCTGAATGTATGGAAATAAGTTGTCAAGAATTGTTTTATCTGGATGGGGGATCATTCTAGTTCTTCCCTCAGAAGTTCAATAATATCAACCTCTAGAGCTTTGGCAAGACGTTCCATATTATCAATTGAAATGTTGCGCTCACTGCGCTCTACAGAGCCAACATAGGTTCGATGTAAGCCTGCTAGGTCGGCAAGCTCCTCTTGTGAAAGCATCTTGATTTGACGAATTTGCCGTAATCGTTGGGCAAAGACTCTTCTAGCAATAGACGACACAATTTTTAGAAACAGTTTTTAGAAGTTGATGTAGGGTTTACAATAGGAAAATGATGACTATAAATCTACAGACTATAAGTAGCATTTCGGAGGGGACATGCCACTACAGCAAACGAGATTTCCCGTGAACATAGAAAGAATGAGTTCCTCACCTAGCTATCAAACTAGATTGGGGGCAGCATTTTGGGGAGATTCTCTTGAACTTTTAGCTCAACTTCCTGATCAAAGCATCAACCTCGTTTTAACTAGTCCCCCGTTTGCACTTCAGAGAGAAAAAGAGTATGGAAATAAATCTCAAGATGAATATGTTGAGTGGTTGGCACAGTTTGCCGCGATCGTCTATCGCAAGTTAACAGATGATGGTAGTTTTGTTTTAGATTTGGGTGGTGCTTATGAAAAGGGTAAACCCGTGAGAAGTCTGTATAACTTTAGAGTACCTATTTATCTCTGTGACAAACTTGGATTTTTCTTAGCGGAGGATTTTTACTGGTTTAACCCTTCAAAGTTGCCTAGCCCAATTGAGTGGGTAAATAAACGTAAAATCAGGGCAAAAGATTCTGTTAACACTGTGTGGTGGTTTAGTAAGTCAGAATTTCCTAAATCAGATGTCACCAAAGTTTTAACAGAGTATAGCGATCGTATGAAGAAACTTCTTGAGGATCCAGATAAGTTTTATGATCCGAAAAAGCGCCCTTCGGGACATGATATTAGCAAAGCATTTAGTAAAGATAATGGCGGGGCAATTCCATCTAATCTTCTTCAGATCCCCAACTCTGACTCAAATGGTCAATATCTTCGAGGCTGCAAAGCTCTAGGCTTAAAAGCACATCCAGCAAGATTCCCTAGTAAGCTGCCAGAATTTTTTATTCGTTTCCTGACAGAACCCGGTGATCTTGTGGTTGATATATTTGCTGGTTCCAATACGACAGGTTTTGTAGCAGAACGGGAATCTCGTTATTGGTTAGCTTTTGAAAATGAAATTCAATACCTAGCAACGTCATCTTTCCGTTTTATGCCAGATGATACAAAAGACAATGAGCTTAATTTGATTTATCAGAAAATCATGCTAGGCAATTCTATTGAAATAGTTCCAGATATCAGGCAACTAGAACTATTGAACACGTGAGTCTCCAACAGAGGCAAACCTCCGGGAAGGGTGAAAGAAACAAAAGTATTGAATAGGCTAGGTTTTAGGCTTTACTCAAAAAGTTGTTTCTTAGGCGTTCAATGAAAATCCCTGAAACTATTATTTTGTATCAACTATAGCGATCCTAAATGGTTTCACCCGCCGAAGGCGGGTGAAACCATTTACTAGAAGCAAGTTGACTTGGCAACTGTTAGAAAATGATTTAGGACTGCTATATTTGACAAAATAGTATTAGGTAGAGGCTTTTAGCTGCGCTGATCTTTTTACACCCCTACCTGAAATTGGCATACTCTTCAATTTGTGGGTTTGCGTGTGGGCAGTTATCGCCGCCCATACACAAACTGCTGTAATTTCAATAAACATAAGATGCTATTTATAAAGTATGATTTTTCGCCCCCGCTGGGGGCGAAAAATCATACTTTATAAATGACCTTTAATTTTCAATGTATAAGTTTGCTTCAGCTTCTCAAACTGAAACCATCGTATTTGGCTCTTCTAGACCCGGATCTAGTGACAAACAAGTGCAGGAATGGGTTGAATTTATGCAGAATCAAGGGATTAGGCGTGTCTGCTGTTTATTATCTAAATCTCAACTAAATAGTTACTCAAATTTGCTGGAAATTTATCAACAAAATTTTGGATCTACTCAAATTTGTTGGGCACCGATCGAGGATTTTTGTCTTGTTGATCTAGAAGTTTTGAGCCAACAAATTCTTCCCTTTCTAGTCATGGCTGATCAAAATCAGCAGCGGGTTGTGGTGCATTGCGCTGGGGGTGTGGGGCGGACAGGGCAGATATTAACTGCTTGGTTGGTGGCTGGACGGGGATTTACTCATCAGGAAGCGATCGCCGCCGTCAAAAAGACTGGCAGGAATCCCTACGAAGCAATTATTGCTGCTCCTGTTCAGAGGCGCAATCCTTGGCGAGTTGCGAAAGAGCTGGCGATGCTATGGGATGAATGCGATCGCTTTAGAAGTAAAATAACTTGCAGCACTTTACGTTCAAATGAGACAAATCACAAATATTGAAAGTCCTATCAATATTGGGTTTGAGAGTGGGGCTTCGACTCCGCTCAGCCCACTCTCAAACTGCTGTAAGCATATTTAGGAGAAGATAATTCCTATGTCAAATCCGTTAAGTCTAATTATCTATGGCGGTTTAACTATTGTCTTTGTGGTCATATTTTTGGGCATTGCCGAAACAGTTAAGGGACTAGCAAAAAGAATGAAGCGGATGGAGCTTTATTTAGATTTAATCCTTGATAGAATGGAAATTCCCATGCCTGAATTGCTCTCAGTACAGGTAAAAGAATTAGCTCTTAATCCTAAAACAAAAATTGCCGCTATCAAATTATATCGCCAAGAAACTGGGGCAGGACTGAAGGAAGCAAAGGAAGATATCGAGGCATTTATTCTAGAAAATAAGCGGCGCGATCGCTAGTTTTGGAGCGTGAATTATTTTTCGCCTAGGGTCGATCGCAGTTTATTTAAACTCAGGCGAATACAACTTTTGACAGTGCCTAAAGGCAGATTCATTACCTCAGCAATTTGTTGATGGGATAAACCTTTATAGTAGGATAATTCTAGGATTTGGCGGTTTTTCGGATTTAATTGCTCAAGGGCAGCAAGGACTACGGATCTGCGCTCAGAGATCACCACATCTTCAATGGGGTCTGGGCTAGTATTAGGGGATTGAAGATATGCCTCCTTAGAGGCGGTTTGTTTTTTGCTCGATCGCTGGAGCTTGCGTAATCGATCGAGAATCCGACTTCGGGCAATCATGAATAACCAAGTATCAACTCGACTTTTCTCTGGGTTGTAACTATGGGCAGTGCGCCAAACCTGAGCAAACACATCAATGACAACCTCTTCACTCTCTTCGACATTTTCTAAACTCTTGAAAGCAAAAGCATAGATAATTCGGGCATAGCGATCGTACAGTTTACTCAAAGCAGCTTGATCTTGCTGAGAAATCCTCACTAAAAGAAATGCTTCTTCCAAAAGTTGTTGAGTTGTCTGAGAATTTAAGGACATGGGCAACAACCTCAAACTAAGATTTCATCATCAACGATTTGATCATCAATTGATGCTCGGACAATTACTAAACAACCATCATCAGTTCTCGGTTGATGAATCGATCCGGGTTGAGAATAAATATAATCACCGGGACGATAGGTTTGACCATCGATAATTAAATCTCCTTCTAGCATCAGGATTTCTTCGGGGGCAGTATGCCGATGGCGAGGGAATTTTGCTCCGGGTTCTAAGCGGACAAAACAATAAATTTGTCTAGAGATTAAATTTAGATCAAGACGACTGATGATAATGCCATCTACGTAGGGTGACCAAGTTGCTGTTGCGGCTTGTTTTCGCCAAGCAGAGATGGTTTTAGAAAGGGGAAGAGCAAGATTTTGATGATTTTGGTCGATCGCATTTATCTCGATCGCCTCTACCTTGATCCCATCTGCCTCGATCGCTTCTTGATTAATTGCCTCTATCTCAACACAATGATTATCAACATCTTGGTTATCAACATATTTATTATTAATCCTTTGCAAAATCCGCTCCTGAAGATGCGCCATAGGTAGAGGCGGCGCATCGTAGGTAAGACTATGCACTACATCCTGCCACTGGCTCAACTCTGATTCTAGGTCTGAGCTTTCTAAGGCTGGAATGGGCGGGGATGTCAACGGATCGGAAACTGCAAAAGCTTGACAGAGTAGTAGGTCTATTGGATCGTCGTGCTGCATTGTATTGATTAATTTATGTCCTGCCATACTAACAGTTTTCACAAAACTCGAACTGCCGTCAAAGAGATCCAATCTCAAAAAGTCAGCGTATGAATATCCAGAACAAGCTGAAACAGAACTGCCAGTTTCCCTAATGTCGGTATCGATCGCAATTACAGCAGTTTGAGAGTGGGTAACTGTCGCTCCCCACTCTCAAACCTAACCTTGATAGGCACTTCAACAGTCGGAGTCTGCCTTATGGGAACGAAAAGTGCTGTAGGTAATGGCAAAGAATGTATTCGCAAAGTTCGCAAAGAATGATTGTTATATCAAAATTAAGCAGGAGAACCATTGTGAGTAAACTACTTCGTCCCAATTCCCAAATGATGTCCCGTCGGGGTGTGTTAGCCGGTGGCGTGATGGCTGGTGTGGCAGGAGCTTTGGCAATGCCAGCGATCGCCAGTTTTGCCGCCACCGATGCAGACAAGAGAAATGATATTGAGATTCTCAATAATGCCTTATTCTACGAACATCAGGCTATTTGGGCTTATAGCTTTGCGGCTGGCAAGCTCTCTAGTACCGATGTGGGCAAGGCAGTGCTAGCTCTGGCACTACGCAACCAAAACGACCATAAAGGCCACCGGGATCTATTGGCATCAGCCGTATCCAGCCTAGGGGGAACTCCAGTTGCCGCCGTGGCTAGCTACGATGTTTCTAGCTATATCACCGCCAAGGAAGGAAATATAGATTCTGATGTCAACATTGCCAAGCTCGCTCTGGCTCTGGAAGTAGATGCAGCGATCGCCTACACCAACGAAGTAGCAAAATTAAAAACCCCAGCCCTAGTTACTGCTGGAGCTACCATTGGCTCAACAGAAGCAGCTCATGCCGCAGCTATCCGAGCTACCTTTAAGGCTCTGGGTGTGGGAATTGAAATTGTCCCTGATCCCTTTATTAGTCAGGGAAGTCGTCGTGCTTGGATTTTGCCAGTTTAGGCAGATTAGTAGGGGTCTTGCTTCGATGCCGACCCCTGCGATCGATCAAGACAGGACTTACACGTTTACGTTGTTGCGGCTTCGACTACGCTCAGCCCGCAGCAATGTCCAAAACTTTCGATAATTCGTTGGCATTGCGTAAGTTCTAAAAGATAATCAGGAGTGGGTAAGTCCGAATAGTCTTGCAGAAGAGGTATGCCATGGAACTCAAAGATATTATTTTATTGCTTCATCCAGTATTAGCCATCACAATTGTTTTTCCGATCATTGGCGTTGTCGTCAATAAAGCTTGGCAAACTCGCCAGCGCCGTCTCCAAACTGCGGAGGGCGGCAAGAGTAAAATCCCGCCGATCGTCGGTCAAGAACATGTCCAACTGGGACGCTGGTTAACTGGTTCCGTAGTCGGGATTGCATTATTGGGCATGACCAGACCAATTTTTGCAGAAATCTTTAAAAAACAAGTTTGGACTACAGCCCCTTTTCAGGTGCTATTTATTGTCCTGATCTATGGGGGGACGATCGCCGCTTTGGTGTTTCTCTACAAAGCTAGAGAGAAACTCTGGAAAGGCGTATTTGCCACCCTCAGCGGTATGGGATTAATTATTTTAGGCTTTCAAAACGGGGTGTTTCGTCGGGATGATGAATGGTTTGTTTCCCATTATTACTATGGGATTGGGGCGGCTTTATTGATGATTTTCTCCCTAGCGATCGTCCAAGATATCTACCAAGATCGATCACAACGCTGGCGCACGGTACATATTATTTTGAACTGCCTCGCGTTGTTGTTATTCCTAGGGCAGGGCATGACTGGAGCAAGGGATTTGCTAGAAATTCCCCTCAGTTGGCAGGAACCCCACGTCTATAAATGTGACTATCAAAAACGAGTTTGTCCCGACTCCCCCAAAACCCAAAGTGGTCTAGATAGTCTAATCACCTCATCCATTGCAAATTAATAATTACAGCACTTTGCGTTCAAATGAGACACGCCACAAATATTGAAATTCCTATCAATGTTGGGTTTGAGAGTGGGCTTCAACGACCCTCAGCCCACTCTCAAACTGCTGTAATTCTCCTCCCTTTTGTTGGCTTTGTCTTCCCGAGGGTTAGGGGGGCTGGGGGGAATCAAACCCCGAAACTTATCTAAATTAATTCTCCCCCCTTTTTAAGGGGGCTAGGGGGGTCAAACCCAAAATGTAGTTAGGGCAACTTGTGTAGACACGACAACCCTTAATTCAGGAGGAATTTCTATGGTATTTGAAGAAGACATGGCACCAGTCGGCTCACAAAATATCCTATGGCGGCAGGTGTGGGGAATTGCAGCTCTACTAGCAGTGATTTTGTTTAGCTTTATGGCTTATGGACTCTACCAGCCGATTATTCTGAAGAATTTGGGGTTTACTGGTTTGGCAGCTTGGCTGGGGATCGCCCAAGGATTTTTAGGAGCTGTTCTGGAACCTCTGGTGGGTGGAGCCTCCGATCGTATCCTTCGCCACTTTGGTAGTCGCCTGCCCATGATTAGTATCGGCACTACCATTGCCGCCTTGATCTTTGTGATTTTGGGGCTAATTATCGAAGGAAACCTACCCACAGGATTGCGGTGGTTAGTTCCGGTGATGATGACTATTTGGGTGATGGCGATGATTATCTTTCGGGGACCCGCGATCGCTTTATTAATTCAATTTGCCCCCCTAGAAAAACTCCCCCAAGCCGGGGGAGTAATTGTCCTAGTTATGGGATTAGTCGGTGCTTTGGGACCTGTGATGAATATTTTGCTGAAAACTGCCGGAGCTTCCATCACTTTTATCTTGGGAGCGATCGCCCTAGTTTTAGGCGCAACTTACCTATTCTCCACCACTCCTAGGCATACCTTGATCCTGCCGCCAGCGGAGAGGCGATCGCCGGGATCGATTTTTCTCTTAGGGGCAATTTTTCTCACTGGTTTGGGGGCTGGTTTGGAAATTAACCTCCTGTTGAGCATCTTGCCTGCCATGACCGCCTCTCAATGGGCTGGCAGGATTGCCCCAGAGTTCATTACTTCCGCAATTTTGCTCCTCTCCGCGATTGCCGCAGTTCCCTTAGCCAGATTTACCGCTAAATTGGGAGTGGTATTGGCAATGGGTATAAGTTTAGGAGCGATCGCCCTCTTGATGGGATTAATTCTTGTCCTGCCCAACTCGGTTTTCGGGAGTATTTTTACCCTAGGCATCAGTATTGCCTTGGGAGGAATTTTCATCAATCAAATTCCCTTCTGTCTCAGCCGAGTGCCACCGATCCATGCGGGTTTGGGCACAGGCTTATACTTCGGTGGCATGGGGGCAGCCTCGGCGATCGCTTCTCTGCTGCTCAAGTTCTCGCCGGGATTTACCCCAGCAGCAGCAGTGGTCTGGATTGCGATCGCCTGTCTAGGAACGATTCCTTGTCTGTTAGTATCTTCTCGACTAGCTCCAGCTCAATAAATGTGGAATCACAACTCTCATTTTCATAATTACCTGCTGCGCCAGTTGCCCAGCCAGATCGATCGCGCCTTGGATATTGGATGTGGGCTGGGGGTTTTTGCCTTAAAACTTGCCGAGCGATCACAGCATGTCGACGCTATTGATAGCGATCATATGATCCTCAATGAGGCATCGACTTATCATCATGCTGCCAATATTTTTTATCAAAATGTCGACTTTCTGGAAGCCGATTTACCCGAAGATGCCTATGATGCGATCGTTTTTATTGCATCCTTACACCATATGGATTTAGAAACTGCCTTGAAAAAGATCAAGATGCTGCTGCGACCATCGGGAAAGTTAATCATTCTGGGGCTATACCAAGAAAGGACGATTTTAGATTATATTTATAGCCTGATCTCAATTCCCCTCAACATTTTTTATGCAAACTGGCATCGTCCATCAATTGTGAACCCAACTAGCATTGCTCTCACCCGCCCTCCTCAATTGTCACTTCAGCAAATCAAGGCAGCAGCAAACACTTTGATTCCGGGTTTCCGCCTGCAAAGACATCTATTTTGGCGTTACTCTTTGATCTGGCAAAAACATTAATCTTTATGGGTGATTATTAACTACCAAGAAGGCGATACCATAGAACTCAAAAGTATCAATCTCAGCTTTGCGATCGAGCAAGTCTATCGCAATCTTGACCTGACCCTAGAGATCGATCGTGTTGCTATAGTATTTTTGTTGCCGATCACCCTGAAGCCGATATCGCTGGAGCGAAAGGTGCAATGATGAAGACGATCTGTAAGCATAATTCATTGTGGACAGAAGCGAAAAGAGCCGATGCGATCATCAATGAATTGAATAAGATTCCTTCAATTCTAGAACCTCAAGGGGTGACAAAGGGGTTGAAAGCTATAGAGGAATGGGAATATAGAGCAAAGTAGCCCAAAAAGAAATAAGGTAGTTGTATTCACAACCACCTAAAAAATGCTCCCATTATTCTATCAGACCTGCCTTCAAGCAAACCTCAGTTCTACCCAATATTTAACCTTGGAAATCATAGTTCAACTTCTAGTAAGTTACCGCACAGTCCAATTAGAGAAACTAGCCGCCTTATTCACCCAAACCATCACCTTTGAAAGCAGAAGAAGAAACTTACAAAGATTTCTTAAACTACCTCAA
>CALRPI020000004.1:0-119710 GCA_943370025.1 Phormidium lacuna HE10JO
TATCGCCCTGATGATTCATGGCTCGGAGAATGTCATCACACAGGCAATAAATTGCTACAATCTCATTATTCATTTTTTTACTGCTACTTGGCTTTTGTCCTTTGTAGCAGCATTTTTTTGTTATCGCTATGGGTAGCAACTTGGGTTAATGATCGCAACCAGCCTGAACTTTCCCATCGCGAGGAGCTATTCCCATGAGGTTTCTGCTGGATACGAATATTTGTATCTATGTGATTAAACAAAAGCCAAGCTCGGTAAAGCAAAGACTGCAAGCGATCGACTCTTCAGATATAGGTATTTTCATAGTTACTTTGGCTGAACTTGAATATGGGGCAGCAAAAAGCCAGAATCCTGAGCGGAATCGGCAAATTCTAACTACATTCTGCGCTCCTTTTGAAATAGTGGGTTTGAGTGAGGAGGATGCTAGGATTTTGGGTAATATTCGGGCTGATCTGGAAAGGCGAGGACAGCCGATCGGTAGTTACGATCTATTGATTGCGGCTCAAGCTCTGAGTCGTAGCCTGACTTTGGTGACTAACAATGTTAGGGAATTTAGTCGTATTGAGGGTTTGATAGTTGAAAACTGGGTAGACTGAGATTTTACACTAGGCAAGTTTCTAGAGGGTCTATAAGTTTAAGAGGGGAGGTTGCCACGGATGAATGAAGCACGGATTGGGCTATACCTAGAGTTGATTGAGAAGCTCCTTAGCTGTCTCAGTGGGGAGGAGTCGGGAATTTTGCAGGCGCACCGGGAACTGTGGGATAAAGATTTTGTGTTGGTGTTGCGGGGGGTGGCGGCTTTGAGGCAGAAGGATGGGCAGAGTGGGGCAGGGTTTTTATTGAGTTTGGCGGAGCAGTTGGCAGAGGCACTGGAGATAAGAAGTGAAGAAAGTGGTGGAGATAGAGCCAGAAATGAACAAAGTTATTTAGCATTTCTCCAAGAAGTTTTACAGGCAGAGGCAGAAAGTGGGAGTGATCCGAAAGTAGTATTTCCTATCTTGGCAAGACAGAGAGACAAACTTAACCTACAACTTATCCCAGTTTTGCAACAAGTAATGGAGAGATTAATCACCTCGGATCCTAGTGCTACAGATTTTTTAGTAGGAACTTTAGGAAATTTCTGTATTGATTTAACAGAATTTCCCCTTGGTAATCGGGCGAATAATTTAGAGGTTGCCATTGCAGGTTATGAAATAGTCCTTAGTCATCGCCAGCCGGGGAGTAAAAAATATGCCCAGACTCAAAATAACCTAGCTAATGCCTACTGCGAAAGAATCAACGGTTCTCGTGCCGAAAATCTAGAACGGGCGATCAAGTATTTTCAAGCAGCCTTAACTGTGCGTACTTGTGAGGACTTCCCAGAACAGTGGGCAGAGACTCAAAATAACCTAGCTAATGCCTACTGGAATAGAATCAAAGGTTCCCGTGCCGAGAATCTAGAACGGGCGATCAAGTATTTTCAAGCAGCCTTAACTGTGCGTACTTGCGAGGACTTCCCAGAAGATTGGGCAATGACTCAAAATAACCTAGCTAATGCCTACTTATGTAGAATCAACGGTTCCCGTGCCGAGAATCTGGAACGGGCGATCAATCATTTTCAAGCAGCTTTAACTGTATATAAACTTGAGGACTTCCCAGAAAATTGGGCAATGATTCAAAATAACTTAGCTAGTGCCTACTTATATAGAATCAACGGTTCCCGTGCCGAGAATCTGGAACGGGCGATCAATCATTTTCAAGCAGCCTTAACTGTATATAAACTTGAGGACTTCCCAGAAAATTGGGCAATGACTCAAAATAACCTAGCTAATACCTACTGGAGTAGAATCAAAGGCTCCCGTGCCGAGAATCTAGAATGGGCGATCGAGTCTTATCAAGCAGCCCTAACTGTGCGTACTTGTGAGAACTTCCCAGAAAAATGGGCAGAGACTCAAAATAACCTAGCTAATGTCTACTGCGAAAGAATCAACGGTTCTCGTGCCGAAAATCTAGAACGGGCGATCGAGTCTTATCAAGCAGCCTTAACTGTGCGTACTTGTGAGAACTTCCCAGAAAAATGGGCAGAGACTCAAAATAACCTAGCTAATGCCTACTGGAATAGAATCAAAGGTTCCCGTGCCGAGAATCTAGAACGGGCGATTGAGTCTTATCAAGCAGCCTTAACTGTGCGTACCTGTGAGGACTTCCCAGAACAGTGGGCAATGACTCAAAATAACCTAGCTAATGCCTACTGGAATAGAATCAAAGGTTTCCGTGCCGAGAATCTAGAACGGGCAATCAAGTATTTTCAAGCAGCCTTAACTGTGTATAAAAATGAGGACTTCCCAGAACAATGGGCAATGACTCAAAATAACCTAGCTAGTGCCTACTGGAATAAAATAAACGGTTCCCGTGCCGAGAATCGATCACTAGCGATCCGTCTTTATAAAGAGGCTTTAACTGTCAGAACTCGGCGAGCTTTCCCCATTAATCATGTAGAAACCCTCTGGAATTTAGGGAAACTCTACAAAGAAGAGCAACAATGGCAAAATGCCTACGATACTTTCGCCGCCGCTATTGACACGGTGGAGCTTTTGCGGAGAGAAGAATCTACGGATGACAATCGGCAGAAATTAGCGGAAGAGTGGAATAGGCTCTATCTGGGTATGGTAGAGGTTTGTATTGCCCTAGAGCTTTATGCTGAAGCAGTGGAGTATGCCGAGCGCTCCAAGGGTCAGAACTTGATTGAGTTGCTGTCGGTAAAAGATTTGTATCCCAAAGGGGAAATTCCCCCAGAGGTGCGTCAAGAGTTGCAGAGCCTCAAGGATCGCATTTATGCCGAAGACCAGCGCCTGAAGCAAGCCCCGGAAAAAAACTACGACCTGATCACCCAACTCCGGCAGCAATACGCCGCCCTCTATCCCTACACTCCCCTAAAATTCCCTGAAATCCAAGAACTAGCCTCCGCCTCCACTGCTCTAGTTGAGTGGTACATTTTGACTGATAGGTTTTGTACCTTCCTAGTTACAGGGGGGATCCAACTCCTTCAATCCACACCCCAAGACCAAGAACAACTAGTTAATTGGACTAGGGAATATCTAACAGACTATTACACCGCTCGTGAAACATGGCAAAACAGCCTAGATACCAAACTAGCCAACCTCGCCCAAATTCTCCACGTTGATGACATCCTCCAAACTCTACCCCGGAACACCCAACAACTAACCCTAGTTCCCCATCGCTATCTCCACCTCTTCCCCCTCCACGCCCTCCCCGTCCGCACCGAAACATGGCAACACTTTTACCCCGACAATCAAAACCTTCCCCCCCATCCCCACCTCCTAGACTGCTTCGAGGCTGGAATTCACTACGCCCCCAGTTGCCAAATCCTCCACCAAGTCCAGAAATACCCACGGGGCAAATTTGAGAACTTCTTCGGGCTGCAAAACCCCACAGATGATCTGCGTGCTGCCGATATCGAAGTAGAAACCATCCAGAAACTTTTTGCCAACGCTCAAACCCTAGTCAAAACCGATGCAAAAAAAGGGAACCAATCACCAGAAACCCTAGAACTCGCCGAAAAAGTTAAAAATAGTCATCATCTTTTCTTCTCCTGTCATGGCTTCTTTGACCCCAATGACTCCCTAAAATCTGGGCTAGAACTAGCTGATGGCACTCTCACCCTCGAAGAAATCTTCCGCTACTTCGATCTCAAAGACTGTAGCCTCGTCACCCTCTCTGCCTGCGAAACCGGACAAGTCCAACTAGACAACACCGATGAATACATCAGCCTCACCAGTGGGTTTCTCCTTGCAGGTAGCCCCACCCTCTACGTTACCCTCTGGTCAGTAAATGCCCTCTCCACCGCCATTTTATTAATCAAAACCTATGAAAACCTCACCCAAAACCCCGGCAAATTTGCCCTCTCTCTCACCCAAGCCCAAATCTGGCTCCGAGACACCACTATCCAAGGCTTCCTAAACTGGACAAACCAATGCCCCTACCTCAGCGATGAGCATAAAGGGATTCTACAACGTAGTTTCAATAGGGCTTTAGGTAATTCGGGAGCTGATGCTAGAATATACGAAAATCCTTATCACTGGGCTGGCTTCTGTGCGGCTGGCAAAGGAGAGCAAACTATGGGCAATATCAACAAAGTCGCCATCTTTCAGCAACTATTTCAACAAGCAGACTTATTTATCAATCTCACAGAAGAATTAACCGCCCTTCAGAAAAACCTCACCCCTAGTGATGACAACAATATCCAAGTTATTGAAGCATGGATTAAGGAACTGCCAGAAGATCAGAAAAATAGTATTCTTGCAGAATACGAAGACTATAAATTAAACTCTCCAAAATTAGGCGGTGGTGGGCAATCATCTACAAAACCGGGACAAGCAAATAAAACCCTACCAGAAACTATAGCTAATCTGATCGCTGCCCCAAAACCTGCGAAACCCAAGGAAGAATCGCCCCCGCTTCATGAAAAACTTTAGTATCAGTATTTGTTATTTCCATCTCAATCAAACCTTAGCGGAATCTATTGATGAACTTTCCCCTAAAGCGGATTTAATTTGGGAAAATCTAATTAACCTGAGTAAAACATTTCCTTTTCCTGAATTAAACAACCTAAAATCTTATCTTGCCTGCTACGAACTTGATAAAAGCTCAAATACTTATCGTTATCAAACAAAAGCATTAAATTTAGTTAATCAATGGTTAACTACAGATCAAAAGGCAATCTCGTTAACGCCTATTGAACACAATAATTTGCACCTAAAAGGGACTTTACAACCATTTATTTTTCATGATACCTATGCTTTTGACTTAACTATTGAGTTTGTACAAGATGTTACCCTGATAGAAATTAAAGATTTCAACCCTAGTGACCTATTCTTAGAGAATACAGAAAATACCCTAGGGGAAACTATTTGGCTCTACGGAGAAGTGGGAGAAAAAGATGGTCAATGCCAAATCCTCGCGGATAGATTAATTAAAGATTTCTTAGAAAATACTAAATTTACAGCCCAGCTAGTTGGTCAGGGGAAATTACTAAAAGCTCCTGTTTTTGAATATCAAATTAGTGATAGTAATAAAAAACAAAGTTCCAAAGAATACCGGATTCTAGTTTGGTTAAACAATACAACTACATCTCTAGAAATTACTCCCGTTTATGACTATTTATTTGGTTCCCTGGGGCTTTATCACAAAATTGAATATGTCTATCAACAAGGGCAGGAAAGCTATCGCCAAGCTAGGGAGTTTTATAGTCAGCTAGAAACAAAGATAAAAGACTTTAAGCAAGATCAATCTCTGGAAGAACTGCAAAAACTGCTAGAATCTTTGCCCCAGATATCAATGGACTACCAACTCCAACTCCGCAACCTCCAAGCCCACTACACCACTATCAAAACCAACCAGACCAACTATCAAAATTATCTCAAACACTTTTGGCAACCCGGCGATATTCCTTTTTGGCAAGAATTTGGAGAAATCACCTGTCAGCGCTACCTCAATCAACTAGAAACCCATCTGGAATATATCCGACCCGGTAAAGATTTAATTGGTGAATTTACGAATACGATTCGGGGTATTGTCGAGATTAAACAGGCGGAGAGCGATCGATCCCTAGAACGCACAATTCAAATTTTAGGCGCAGGATTAGGTGCAGGGGGCATTGCTGCCTCTGCCGTTGCTGGTCATATTGACAAACCTCTAGTCATGCCAAAAGAAGGTGCTCAAATTCATCCTGCTATCACTAGTATTTTTTGGAGTTTACTTGCAGTCATACTAGCGGGTGGACTAGTTGGCTATCTCAATGGAGTTATTTCTCCTCGACAACTCAAAGCCAAACTCCTAAGGATAGGGTCTAAAACACGATCTTAAAATACAGGAAAATAAGCGATCGCATCCAAAGATAACCCATGAAAACGAATGATTAAAAAGAGATGATCAAGTAGTTATCTTGGAACTTTGCTCCCTTGACTGGTTGACCACTCAATTGGGGGGGTAGTTCTAGGTTCCGGCGCTGATCTCCCGCTTCGATCGTCACCTCAGGTCCCGATTGAGTCAGCTTCACTTGTTTTTTATCAAAGTTGGGCAGATACAAACTCACCTGACGATTTGCCACATCAATTGTAATGGGTTTAGGCACATTGGTTGCTTGGGTGAAATCTGGCAGAGCATTGATCAGGCTATCCCAACTAGCATCTTGACTGCTGGTTTTAGAAGGTAAATTCACCACGGGCAGAGAGAGAAATTCATCGCTGAGGTATTGCTGAGATTGGTTGAGTAGCACCCCCGCTACCGTAATCCCCACCTGCTGGGCGGCTCCCCACAGGTATTGAGCCGTAGAGATGGCTACGGCATCTCCGGTAGTAACTAAGTAGGCGACAAATTTTTTGGGGTCGGCGATCGCTGCCTTGCCCCGCTCCAAGAGATTATTCGCCTCCAGGGTAGGTTCTGGAGCAAAATTATCCAAGCTCCAAGTCACATTCAACACCGCACTGGTGACCGGAGCCACAAAGGGGGCAACGGTTTTACCCAATTCCGAAGTTAGAAATACTTGGCGGAAACGGCGGACGTACCAGCTTACGGTTTCTGGCAGACCGAGGGAGCGAATAGTTGATTGGTCGCCAGAGCCGTCATAGACGATCGCATCATAATCACCACTCTGCTCATACTCCCGCAGGGCATTCAACGCCAGCACACTATCCATGCCGGGGAAAATACTTAGCTCTTCCCCATAGACATTTTTTAGAATCGGACTCCGCAGATACTTTGCTTCGAGGGTTTTTGCATCTTCCCAGCTTTTGGAGAGGAGATCAGCAATCTGTAACTGCAAGGCGACAAGGTTTGGCTCCACAGTGGTGGGGGCAGGATTATCTAACTTGACTCCCAGCAATAAAGGAAACGCAGGGCTGGTATCTTGGGTCAACAATAGAACTCGCTGCCCTTGACGAGCTAGTTTTTTTGCCGCAGCGATCGCGACGGTAGTTTTTCCAGTTCCTCCCTTACCCAAAAAAGTGATGATCAATGCCATGAAATACTCCTAGGGGCGTGTTGCACCTGATTTTCTAAATTTATATCTGAACTTATAGCAACCGCCAAGGGGGTTGAGATGATTTTGGTTGTGGGAACCACCACTTCGCAGGGGTTCCCACAATATAACTGAGCTGGCGTGAAACTGCGCCTATAAGAATAAAGTCCGCACCTGCGGACTCAGAAAAATATCTTGCTTTTCTTAAACTGAGATTAATTAAGCAGGTTTTAATTCATCGGCGAAAAACCAAGTACTAGATTTATCGGCAAATTCCACTACTAAACCCACGCCACTGCCATCAACCATTTTATAGTTTTTGATAATTCCCACCTGTCCCAGTTTACTAGCTATTTCTCCTGAGACTCGATCGCGTACCCGAACAACTTTTACTTTCTGACCAATTTCCATGTTACTTCTCTAATGCGATTAACCAAACCATAGTTTAACGGAATTGGGTTACCTACGTAAAGCCTTAATAACCCAAATCCACGGCTACTCGATGGGCGCAGGCAAAGCCAGAAAAAGCCACAGCGTTTAGTCCCTGCCCTGGGAAGGTACTATCACCAACGCAGTATAGACCGGGAACAGCCGTGCGATTGAAGGGCATCCCCAGTAATCCTAGAAGTTTCTTCCGAGGAATAGGTCCATAGGTGCCATCTTCCCTGCCCAAAAAGCGGCGGTGCGATCGCGGAGTCCCCACTTCCATAAAATCTAAGCCCTGATCTAAGCCGGGGAATATCTGCTCTAGGCGATCGATTAATTTCTCGGCGGCGGCTTCCTTCTTCTGGGCATACTCCGTGGGCGGCAACCCCTGCCATTCTTCCACCCAACTAGGGGTAAAGGTATGGATAATATGCTGTCCCGGTGGAGCCAAACTGGGATCCAGCAGGGTGGGAATCGAGACAAAGATTGTGCCTTGGGATTTCTCCATGTCGTTCCAATCCTCCAACAGCACATGGTGGCAATCCGTCCCCGGTGGCAATACTTCTGCCTTCACACCCAAGTGAACACTCAGGAAACTGGGGGATTTCTGGTATCTGGTTTGCCATTGCTTTTCGGCTTTGGGCATTTCCTCGGCGGGCAATAATTTTTCAAAAGTATCCCAGCGAGTGGCATTGGAGATAATTCTTTTTGCCCGATATTCTTGCCCAGAAACTAGTTTCACGCCTACGGCTTGATTGTTTTCAAGGATGATTTTCTCTACCTTGGCTTTGTATTGAATCTTGCCGCCAGCTTTTTCTAAACCTTCTACTAATTTCTGGGCGATCGTCCCCACACCCCCTTGGGGATAGTTAATTCCGCCGTAATGGCGATCGGCGAAGACCATCCCGGCATTGATCATTGGGGTCTGGTCGGCAGGGACTACTGACCAGATGTAGCACTCCATATCAATAAATTGCAGCAACTGGGGGTCTTTGATGTATTTTCGAGCCACATCTCCCACGTTCTGGGGTAGATAGCGGGCTAAACCCAAGCAGGCTAGGGGATTTTTGAAAAATACCCTAGTTAGATAGCCCAATTCTTCTAGGGAGAGCAATTCCATGGAGTTGAGGCAGTTGAATACTTTCCAGCACTCGCCGTAGAATTTGCGAATCCCGACCTCTTCTTTAGGGAACTTATTGATAAGTTCTTGCAAAAAGTTCTTATAATCTCGATGGACTTTTAATTCTAAATTGCCCGGCAAGTGGTAGTGGACTTGCACTGGATCGGGGATGGTTTCGATGTGCATATCCACGGCGGCTAAGGCACGGGTGAGGAGATTTGTAGTGCCGCGATCGCCAAAGCCAAAGATCATGGAGGCTCCCACATCAAAGCGATAGCCCTCGCGTTCAAAATACCCAGAACTCCCGCCGGGGATCAGATAACTTTCCAGCACCAGAACTTTTACTTTTTTGGCGGCTAACTGGGTGGCGGTGACTAAGCCCCCAATCCCAGAGCCAATGACAATAGCATCAAATTCGGGAGAGTTTTTTTGAGCAGTCGAGGATGTTGGTAAAGAGGTGTTCATGTAACAGTATGTTAAATTTTTCCCTAGTTTACCCTGTTATCAGGATTTTGCCCCAGACTCCTGAGGATTTTCCCCAAAAAAAGAGGGCAGAATCAGCCAGTAAATTACTAGAGGATGCCGCCCATCGATCGCTAAATTAAGAGAAGAACACTGAAATTAACTATAAGCTTAATGCCACTCCATGTCAAGTGTATTGAGAATTATTTTCAATAATTATACAAGTCGCCCCAATTATTTAAGGATTTAGATTTTATGGGTAGGGGCAAAGCATTTGCTCAACTATTTTAGAATTAATGACAACGCTCTGAAGCAAATGCTTTGCCCTCTTTTGGGCGATCGATCAACCATGAAATCGACCAGCGATGAAACCAAGCAGGGCGTAGCATTTGCGGAAAAATCTTCCTGAGTAACCAAACATCTAGAGCAAAATTGTTTGCCTAGGAGATAGGACTTCTCTGGTTGATTGATACCATCATTTCTTCTGCCACAGCTTTGATCACTGGGACTGCAACGCTATTTCCGGTCAGTTTTCGCATGGCGGCATAGGACACCACAATTTTGAAATCTTCAGGAAATCCTTGTAATCGCAACATTTCCCTTGAGGATAGTCGCCGTTTGCCATTCACCAACAAATAATTGTAGGAACCACCAGCCCGTAAAGCACAGGAAAAAGGCAACACAGAAATATTCCCTCCTTTATTTTCATGCCACACTGAAGGATAAAAAGGTGTAGTTTTCAATCGACTTTGACGTTTCTCAACAATATTTTGAGAAGCAAAAAGTTTTGGATCGATTTCTGACTCTGGTTCTAATATTTCCACCAATGATTTATCTAATTGCTGTGGTGTTGGAAATTTGAATTGAATATTTTCTCTAAAGCCAACAATAATAATTCGTTCTCTTTTCTGAGGCAAATTAAAATCTAAGGCATTCAAAATATCATAGTGGACGAAATAACCTAAGTCTTGTAGCTTCTCTAGAATTATTTGCAAGGTTTTGCCTCGATCGTGCGTCCGGAGTTGTTTAACATTTTCCAGTAAGAAAGCGTAGGGTTCTTTGACTCTCAGTATCTCTTCAATATTGAAAAACAATGTACCTCTAGTGTCAGCAAAGCCTTGCATACTGCCGATAATAGAAAAAGGCTGGCAAGGAAATCCCGCCAGGAGAATATCATGGTCAGGAATGTCTTGTGGTATAATTTGAGTTATATCACCAAAGGGTTTTTCACCAAAATTAGCCGCGTACATTTTTTGAGCATCTTGATCCCATTCAGAAGTAAAAACATTCTCACAACCAAAGTCCTGAAAACCCAAACGAATCCCCCCAATTCCCGCAAATAAATCTATGGTTTTCAGTTTCATTGTTAATTTACTTTTGAACGATTTAAAGATTGGATTTCTTCGGGATTGGGTATGCTAGATCACCTACCTTGCTGGTGCCTAAGCCCATGCCCACCAGTGCTTCCACTAGTTTCACCGCCGCACTCACGCCATCAATAACAGGAATCCCCAGTTCTTTACTTAACTGGGTTGATAGGTCTGCCATCCCTCCACAACCAAGGACGATCGCCCCACAATGGTCTTCTTGGAAGGCTAAACGACATTCCTGCAAAATTGCTGCCTTGGCATCAGGGGTTTCTAGGCTTAATACCGGGAGGTCGATCGCCCGGACTTTGCGGCAAGCTTTAGTCATACCATAGTTATCCACCAGATGTTGGGCAATGATCCTCGTCCTGCCAAGGGTGGTAACGATCGAGAACCCCGTGGCAATAAAACTAGCTGCGTGCATTGCCGCCTCGGCGATGCCCAACACAGGTCCCTTCGCCAACTCCCGTGCTGCCAGCAATCCCGGATCCCCAAAGCAAGCAATCACATAGCCGTCAATGCCGATCGCTTCTCCCTGACGAATTTCTTCGAGAATCCCGATCACGCTCATCGCTTCGTCATAATGACCTTCGATCGACGGCAATCCCGATGCCGGGTTGCAGGCAATAATCTCGGTGCCGGGGCTGGCAACGGCGATCGCTGCTGCACCAATTTTTGCTGTCATGGTGGTGGTGGTATTGGGGTTGATGACCTTGATTTTCATGGGTGTTATGGGTGTTTTGATGGAAATTCGATCACTCTCAGGCTAGGATGATTCCGAGCCGATCTGATTCAGAAGACTTGTCTTTTTGCTAGTTTTTACATACAAATATAGTATGCAATCATTGTATGCAATTTAATTGTGATTTAACCATGACTCAAACCGACGTAATTAGCAGCCTACCGACAGAACTACCAGCCACTAAACTCATATTTATTTGTGGTTCCGCCCTCCGAGGACAACCAGACCACGGCAACCTTGGAGATGCCAGATTTATCCGGGCTGCCAAAACTCGATCGACCTATCGCCTCCATGCTGCCCATGTAGCTTGGCATCCAGCCATCTATGAAGTCGAGGCTGGGGGCATTGCCATTCCCGGTGAGGTCTATGAATTAACCATCGAAGATTTTAACAACTTAGCAGCCAACGAACCACCAGATATGTATCCTAGCGATATTGTCTTGGAAGATGGCATCGTGTTGACGGCATTTTTGTATCCCAAGGAGTTGATTGAACAACATAACTGGCTGGATATTTCTGACTATGGAGGATGGGCAGCATACAAAGCTAGTCTGGCAGAAAAGGAAGGTGGGGATATTCAGCAATAGTTAGGGTAGCCCTTATGGTATCTTAGCTTTCTGAATCATTTAATTGGTAAAGAGATCACAAATTCTGTGCCTTGTCCGAGGGTCGAATTTATGGCGATCGCTCCTCCATGTTTCTCGACAACAATCTGTTGAGCGATCGCCAGTCCCAACCCCGTACCTTTACCTACTTCTTTGGTAGTAAACAAGTGATCAAATACTTTTGCTTTGACCTCTTCACTCATCCCTTTACCGTTATCAGTGATCGCAATTTTCACCCGATTATTTTCTACTGAAGTTGTAATGGTAATGCAGTTAGGTTTAGCTTTAATATCGGCAAAGGTGCGGTCTTGACTGCTTTCATCTAGGGCATCGATCGCATTCGCCAAGATATTCATAAATACCTGATTCATCTGTCCGGCATAGCATTCTATCTGAGGCAAATTCTCATAACTTTTGATTACTTGGATTTCTGGGCGAAATTCGTTAGCTTTGAGGCGATGTTTCAGGATCATGATGGTGCTATCAATTCCATCATGGATATTGCAAGCTACAGGATGATCTGTATCAGCACGGGAGAAGGTTCTCAGGCTAGTGCTAATATCCGCAATCCGTTTTACTCCTTCCCGCATGGAGCCAACTAATTTGGGTAGATCTTCTCGGATATATTCGAGATCGATCGTTTCTATTTCTTCTTGAATATCGGCATCGGGTTGGGGATATTTTTGTTGATACAAGTCAACTAATTCAAATAAATCATTGATGTAATCTAAGGCAGGGGTAATATTGCCATTCAAGAAGCCCACTGGGTTATTAATTTCGTGGGCAACCCCAGCGACTAAATTGCCCAAGGCGGACATTTTCTCGGTTTGAATCATTTGCAACTGGGTTTGCTGAAGCTCTTGAGCATAGGCTTGAGACTGTTGATAGAGTTGAGCATTTTCTAGGGAAATTGCAGCTTGGGTACAGAGGAAGTTAATGATGGTCAGGCGATCGCTATTAAAAACCCCCGCAGTAGCTTGATTTTTCAGGTAAAGAATCCCCGCTAAATTCCCTTGATTCAGAATTGGCAAACACAGAATACTCTTAGGATTGCGTTGGATTAAATAATCATCAATGACTGGTAAATCTGTTTGCAAATTATCGATTACCACCACAGATTGAGTACGTTTCACATACTGAATTAATTTGATCGGTATATCAGGATAATTGTCTAAGGGTTCGGAACAAAGTTCTGTAGTTTCGAGGGTAGAAATAGCTCTTACCTGCCAAATATTATCTTGAGGCAAGACTAATATACACTTGCTACCCCCAGAGTTTTGGAGAATAATTTGAGTTAGTTGCTTCAGCAGTTCATCAAGTTCGATCGCACTAGAAAGAGCTTGGGCAGCTTTGATTACCGAGGCAAAATCTAAGGAATCAGAAATGCTGGTGCTAGAAACTTTAGTGGCTGAGTGAGTAATATTTGTCAGGGTTTCTAGGACATGAAAACTGGATTTAGGTTGTTGTAAGATTGACTGAAGCAGTTGGGGATAGCGGGTTTCTAGATCGACAACTTTCGCTTTTGCCCCCCAACGAGAATAACAATAATAAGCCTCCTGCATATAGCCAGCAGCCACTTTTTCTTTGCCCCAGTCAAGGTAGAATTTAGCGGCAAGTTCATTGGCTAAAGCCTCTTCTTGAATATATTCGTTGGCTTTGGCTCCAGAGATCGCGCGATCGTAGGCATCAACCGCTTCTGAATTCTGCTTTAAAATTCGATGCTGCTCAGCTTGAATCAAGTCAACTTTATGAGTGTAGTTCTGAGGTGCGAATTGTGACCATGTATTTAGTTTTTCCTGACTTGCTGTGACTTCCTTGAGGATAGAAGACTGTTCTGAAATTGGTGTATTCGGGAAGAGAGCAAGTTGCGTTAAAGATTTGTAGAAATAGAATACTGGAATAACAACTAGTCCAGTTACGCTGGCTAAATATTTCTCTACGATCTCAGCATTGTCTAATGCCTGATTATATTCATGGAATAGATAAGAGAGCGTCAGTTTACAGAAATGCAGTTGACAAATAATGCTCACCTGATTGGCAGCCTGGTGAAGTGGAAGCATTTTCACCTCATCATAGCTTTCTCCAACCAAGGCGCAAGGACTAGCAGTCGGTTCTAATAAATTTAGAACAGATTGATGATAGATACCATTGAAGTTCAAGTAAGTGGTTTGCTTGAACTGACTCATAATGGAACTGTATTGCATCATTGCTTGAGACAATTCTCCCAGCTCTTGACCGCTTAAATAGGCATATCGGCCAAAAACATAGGCTGACATCATGGCATATTCAATGTCTCCAGTTTCTAGCCCACAGGTATAGGCTTCCACTAAGGGTGATAGTGTGTCTCTGACATGATCTTTCCAATGGCGAATAAAACAATTGACTGCAAATAGAGTTTTTGACTTCAGTTTGATTGCATTCAAACGACTCACCAATTGCAGAGACATTTGCCCTAACTCATATCCAGCATTGATATCTCCCAACACTCCACAGAGTAATAGTCCATAGGTGGCATATGCATAGGTTGATTCGGGGGTATTGCCATAAGCGATCGACAGTTGAACTTGTTGGAGTACAATGATCCGAAACAACACAGGTGCAGCTTGATAAGCTGCCGAAATAATATTGGTTAGTATCTGCATGGCTGCTTGCATTTTACGATCAGACATTACAGGGAGTTCCAGAATATCTGTAGCTGTTTTATCGCTCAACAGAAATTTTGTGCGCTCTAAGTTGTCTCTAACATCATCCTGAGTCGGCTGATCGGGTAATTCTACATCTAATAAACGAAGTACTTTTAGCGCCAGTTTTAATGCCTCAAGATGGTGGCTTTGTGCCATGTACGCCTGAATTTTTATGTTATATACAGGTACTTTCTCCAGTAAATCATGGGTATGGCTTAACGTTGTTTCTGCGTAAACTTCCATCTGTTCAAAATCACCACTGAGATAGAGTGCTTCTGTTGCTGATGTATACAATGAAAGAGTTAACTCATAATGGCTTTGCCAAGTTTCCTGTGGTAATTCCTCTATGCCTGTGAGGAAATAGGTCAATGCGGCGACATAAGCATTAGCAGTCTTGGCTTTTATCCCTGCATTCAAGTTCAGTTGCACTAGTTGAATCTGCTCAACTAGATCCGTAGTGAATTTCTTGCCAATATTCAAATGATTGACAATCTCGAACAGATGTTCATCCTGTTTTTGGGGAGGAATATTATCCAATAAGAGCTTTCCGATTTGCCAGTGGATGAAGAGCCTTTGATCTTCTGGAATCAAGGAATAAGCGGCTTGTTGAACCCGATCGTGCAGAAACCGATAAGTCGGGTTTGCTGAACTAAAGAAAGTCTCCTCATTATCTGCTTCAGTAAAGAATTTATAGGTTTTGGTAATGGGAATTACGAAACCTTCTTGCAAGGCTCTCCATAAAACCGTAGCTATCATTAACGGAGAATTCTCACTAATAATCACCAACGCCTGCAAATCAAACTGCGCCCCAATACAAGCTGCTAACTTAAGAGCATTCTGAGTCTCCCTCGGCAACTTCTGCAATTGCAGAGCCATAAACTCCACCACATCATCAGTAATTGCCAACGCTTGCACCTTGACAATATCACACTGCCAATACCGTTCTTTTGTATCAAAGCTGATTAGCTTATCTTCATACAAAGACTTGAGAAATTGAGTAGTAAAAAAAGGATTGCCGATGGTTTTCTGATATATTAATTTCGTCAAAGGTTGAGCGATCGACAACTCACAATGCAGAGTATCCGCCACCAAATAATTTGTATCTAATAAACTTAAAGATTGTAAAGTAATTGTATTGACTACTGCTCCAGATTTAACAATCTCATCAACGGTGAGCATAAATGGATGTACTGGGGAAACTTCATTATCTCGATAAGCTCCTAGTATCAATAAATATTTTGTATCTTGCATCAACAATTTTAGCAAGTTTTGAGAAGCAGAATCAGACCACTGCAAATCATCAATAAACATCACCAAAGGATGTTCTTGACTAGTAAATACTTTGACAAAGTTCTGAATTAGTAAGTTGAAGCGATTTTGTGCCGCTGTTCCTGATAGTTCTGTAGCAGTTGGTTGTTTACCAATAATCAATTCCAATTCAGGAATTACATCAACCAAAACTTGTCCATTGTCACCCACAACTTCCAGAATTTTAGCTTTCCATATTTGTAGTTGAACATCACTTTCTGAGAGTAATTGCCCCATTAAATCCCGAAAGGCTTGAACAAAGGCACTGAAGGGAATATTCCGTTGAAACTGATCATATTTGCCTTTGATAAAGTAGCCCCGTTGCCGAGCGATCGGCTTATGAACCTCATTAATAACTGCGGTTTTACCAATACCAGAAAAACCAGCCACCAGCATTAATTCACTACCAGATAAAAGCGATCCTCTCCCGCCCCCCTTATTAAGGGGAGAGTTTTCTGTTAAAGCCTTTTGCTTGAGAGGAAAGTTTTCTGCTAAAGCCCTCCTTTCTAAGACGGAATCCTCTTCTAAAGCTCCCCTTCTTAAGAGAGAATCCTCTTCTAAAGCCCCCCTTTGTAAGGGGGGGTGGGGGGATATTCCTGCTATGCGATCAAACGCAGTCAGCAGTGCTTGAACTTCTTGTTCTCGACCATAGAGTTTTTCAGGAATGGTGAAGCGATCGCTCAAATCCCTTTCCCCAATTTCAAAGATTTTAATTTCTCCACTCTCTTGCAATTGACTTAGGCAAAGCTCAAAATCATACTTAATTCCCAAAGCACTCTGATAGCGATCCTCAGCATTTTTCGACATCAACTTGCTGATGATTTTAGATAAAACCAAGGGAATTTCTAGATTAACTTCATGAATGGGGATAGGAGTTTGTGCCAAATGATAATGCACCAATTCCATCGGATCGTTGGAGATAAATGGTAACTGCCCTGTGAGTAATTCATAGAAAGTTACCCCCAAAGAATAGAAATCACTACGATAATCAATCCCTCGATTCATCCTTCCCGTTTGCTCTGGAGAAATATAAGCTAGTGTCCCTTCTAGGGAATTAGCATTTTCAATTTCTTGGGTTTCCCGTGGTAACAGCGAGGCAATACTAAAATCGATTAGTTTGATTTGTTTCGTTTCGGGATTGATCAGAATATTGGCGGGTTTGATATCTTTATGAATGATGCGTTCTTGGCATAAGATATGTAGGGTATGACAGAGGGCGATCGCTATCTGCAAAAAATCTCCCAAAGCTAAACCAGATTCTTTGTCTGTCCATTGCTTCAAGGAAATCCCTCCGAAGTCTTCCATAACTAAGGCATAGCCATTATTGTAGGGTTCTAGACTATAGGTAGTGATAATGCTGGAGGAATCGAGGTTTTTGGCAATGGTATATTGATTGCGAAATTGAACTAATTCATTAAAGCTAGGATATTCATTGCGGAGTAGTTTAATAACTACAGGTTGCTGATCACTCTCTCGAACTCCTTGGTAAACTAAGGTTCGAGTACCTGTATAGAGTTCTTCAGTAATTTGATAACCTAATAAATTAATAGCTATGCTCATACATTAATAACCTCACTATTTGCTTAACCTTTTTGCCCGAGTCTTTATTATTTGTTAAGAGGCTATTTACAGCAGTTTGTGTGTGGGTTTCGACTACGCTCAGCCCACACACAAAACCGAACTAGTTGATATTTCAGGAAATGCAATGTATTTCATTTACATGGAAAGTGCTGTATTTATAAGATTTTTTGCCCCCGCTGGGAGCGAAAAATCATACCCTCCAGCCATTTTATAAATGACTTCTTCAGATATTACGAACTAACAACAAGTTTGTATGTGTTCTGTATCACCCACTTCAAGGAGCCTAATCATGAAGCAATTTCCAGTTTCGGCAAAATCAATTCCGGCAATCATGGGCAAGACAATATATCCAGCACCCTATGCCGCTCTCGTTGAGGGGCGAAGAAAACACAAATTGGGTGAGTTTTTTGGGTTGAGTAACTTTGGAGTCAATTTAACTCATCTTGCACCGGGTGCAGTATCTGCTCTAGCCCACAGTCACTCGAAGCAGGAGGAATTTATCTTTATTCTAGAAGGAACCCCGACACTAATTCTTGAGCGGGAGGAATTTACGTTAAGTCCGGGTGATTGCTATGGATTTAAGGCTGGCACAAGCATAGCTCATCAACTGGTGAATCGGTCTGAAGAAAATGTATCTTACCTAGAGATTGGCGATCGCACTTCTGGAGACGAAGTAGAATACCCCAATGATGATCTTAAAGCCACTCAACTAGCCAATGGTCTATGGCATTTAACCCACAAAGATGGTAGTCCGTACTAGACAGGACTTAAGCCTTTGGAAGTTTTTGCGGGCTTCGACTCCGCTCAGCCCGCAAAAACTTTCACTAAAATTTGCCCAAAAAAATAACCCCTCATTTTTATGGTTTGAGGGGCTAGAAGGTATAAAAATTAAATTCATTCAAGAGTTAAATCTAGAAGGCTTGATTTTGTGTGTGGGCGGCGACAGCCGCCCACACACTGCTATAGCTCTAGAACAAGCCAAGGGTGAAAGACTTATCGATCGGGAATGTGGCACCAATTCCTAACCAGAGAGTTACCGCAGTTCCAAATAAGAAAATACTAGTAGCGATCGGGCGACGGAAAGGATTTTGGAATTTATTAACACTCTCAATAAAAGGAATCAAGATTAAACCCAACGGAATTGCTCCAGTAGCTGCAATACCCAATAGTTTATTAGGCAGCACCCGGAGTAGTTGGAAACTAGGATAGAGATACCACTCAGGCAAAATTTCTAGGGGAGTAGCAAAGGGATTAGAAGGCTCACCAATCATAGCTGGTTCTAGCACTGCTAGACCAATACAAAGGGCGATCGTCCCCATGATCACGACAGGGAAGATATAGAGGAGGTCATTGGGCCAAGCTGGCTCCCCGTAGTAGTTGTGCCCCATACCTTGAGCAAGTTTTGCTCTCAGAGCGGGATCGCTTAGATCTGGCTTTTTGATAGTCGCCATAGTGTTCTCCTGAAAATAACAGTTGATTACAAGAAGGGCTGGAATTACCCCGGATGATTTTTATTGATGTTTGCTAGATTAACGCTTAAATTAACTTGAATTAATGGGTAATTTATGCTTAACCAATGACTTAATCTAATGATTTACAAATAAATTTACAAGGGACCAGAAATGCCTTGCTTGCGAATCATAATAAAGTGCAGCAACATGAAAACGACGATAAACCAAGGTAAGACAAACGTATGCAGGCTATAGAATCGAGTCAAAGTCGCCTGACCAACGCTAACATCACCACGCAGTAGTTCTACCATGGCATTACCCACCACAGGAATAGCCGCAGGAACGCCGGAAACGATTTTCACAGCCCAGTAGCCTACTTGATCCCAAGGCAGGGAGTAGCCAGTTACGCCAAAGCTGACGGTGATTACAGCTAGGATTACGCCTGTGACCCAAGTTAGTTCTCTGGGTTTTTTGAAGCCGCCGGTAAGATAAACCCGGAAGACGTGCAGGATCATCATCAACACCATCATACTGGCAGACCAGCGATGCACAGAGCGAATTAACCAGCCGAAGTTAACTTCATTCATTAAGTACTGCACAGAGGTGAAAGCCTCAGCTACAGTGGGCTTGTAGTAGAAAGTCATGGCAAAGCCGGTGGCAAATTGAATGACAAAACACACTAGAGTAATACCACCCAGACAGTAAAAAATATTGACGTGGGGGGGAACGTACTTGCTAGAGATATCATCGGCGATCGCCTGAATCTCTAGCCGTTCCTCAAACCAGTTGAAGAGCTTTGATTCTCTTACTTCCTTTGTAAACATGAAGTTGGAACTCCTAGAATTATTGCTATTTTTGAGGGCAATACCCACAATAGGATGGTATGCCGCTTGAGATCAGAAGACAAACTTTAAAATTTTTAACTGAGATTTCTTAATTTGTCACCATACGAAATGTAACATAGCTGCAAGAAGTATGGGCAAAAACTCCCTAGTAAAAAACAAACTAAATATTTTCTAGCTTCTGCCCCCGGTTTCCCTGAGTTTTTTCTCTGAGTTTGTTAAACTTAGGCAAATCTGATCCTCCTAGGGCTTAAGACACGGCTAATAAATTATCTAGGTTTTGGAAGTTTTTGCGGGCTTCGACGACCCTCAGCCCACAAAAACTTCCACATGTGTAAGTCCTAACTCCAAATCCAATACCATTAACAAAAATTAGTTATGTACGCAAAAATTCTTCTAGTAGGGTTGTTCCTATTTTGCCAGTTACTCTGGTCTGGGGTGAGAGCAATGCCGGCAGCGTTGGCCTCGCCCTTGTCTAGCAATATCACTGTCCGCACTAACCAAAATTTGGTGGGGGAGGTCTGGAAAATTGTTAACCAAGCTTACATAGACGATAGTTTTAATCATCAAAATTGGTGGCAGATTAGGGAAAAAACCATCAAGGGAGAATTAGATAGCCAAGAATCCACCTACACAGCGATTAAAGAGATGCTGGCGACCTTGGGGGATCCCTTTACTCGTTTCCTGCCTCCAGACCAGTATCGGGGCTTGAAGGTCAACACTTCTGGGGAGCTATCTGGGGTGGGTTTGCAAATTATGATCAACCCAGAAACTAAGGCTCTAGAGGTAATTTCTCCCCTAGATGGTTCCCCAGCAGCGAAAGCAGGAATTCAGCCCAAGGATAGTATTCTGGAAATTGATGGGGTGCTTAGTTCGACCTTGACCCTAGACGAGGCAGCCACAAGGATGCGGGGACGGATTGGCACGAAGGTAACTCTAAAGGTGAAAACTCCGGGAAAAGGGGCTGTAGAGATCGAATTGCAGCGCGATCGCATTACCCTCAACCCAGTCTATGCCCAACTGGATACTAGTACGGGGCAGCCTGTTGGTTATATTCGCCTCACCCAGTTTAGTGCCAATGCCCCAAAGGAGGTTGCCCATGCGATCGCCGACCTAGAAACGCAAGGAGCAACTGGATACATTTTAGATTTGCGAAATAACCCCGGTGGCTTGTTACAAGCTGGGATTGATATTGCCCGGCTGTGGTTAGATGATGCCACGGTGGTTTATACCGTGAATCGTCAAGGGATGATGGGCAGCTTTACTTCTACAGATAAGGCTCTCACCCAAGCTCCCATGACCGTTTTGGTCAACCAAGGCACAGCTAGCTCTAGTGAAATCCTCGCCGGAGCATTGCAAGACAATGGCAGGGCGCAGTTGGTGGGAGAAACTACCTTTGGCAAGGGTTTAATTCAATCTCTGTTTGACCTAGAGGGTGGTTCAGGTTTAGCAGTAACGGTTGCCAAGTATGAAACTCCTAAGCATCGGGATATAAACAAGTTGGGGATTACGCCCGATCGAGTGGTTCCTTCCCAGCTACTAACTTTCAGCCAAGTTGCTACTCCTGAAGATACTCAATACCAAGCTGCCCTAAAAATAGTTACCACTAATACTCAAATAGCCAAAACTGATCAGCTAGCTGGTTAAGAAGCTATGCTGATCTTCGCTCTATACAGTAAGCTTGATAGCCTCTCTGTCAACCCTTGAGCGTTCGCACCTAAATCCCATTTCTTGCCAGTCCATAAATTTCACCTCTGCTAGGGGAATAATTTCCCTACAGACAGGATTGTAGAAATGGCTCAATACTGCCCAGCCCAAACTCCTGCCTAGATCGATCGCGGTTTTCCAGGCTTCTTCTTTATTCCCCGGTGCTACCACATCAGGAATAATATCTGGCTCTACCCAAATTCCTTGGGAGCCGAGGAGAATTTTTGCCATCCAGATAGCTCTGGGGGTGTGGCTTTGGGAGGTAATGAGTTTGATTTTCCTAGCTCCCCATTGCTTCAGAGTAGGAATACTAAAATAGAAATTATCAAAGGTCGATCGAGCGCATTTTTCTAGCCAAACTTTTTCTGTCGGTGCTTGTTGGATCTGAAACATCATCCAGATACAAGGATCGGCGGAACCTTGGGAAATCAAAATTGGCGTGGTGGGGTTGGCGATCGCTACTTGAGCCGCATAGATTTCTCGATGAATGCCGCCTCCTAAAACCAAAAAAGCATCAACCTTGCCGGATGCCGCAGTCTGCAACCGCCACCAATTCATCCCCAGCCAGATCACTAAAATCAGCCCCAGGACGGGCAGCAAACTAGCTAGAAACTGCGGCAATTTCTGAAATCTTCTTAACCAGTAGCGAGAATTGAGGCAGTCTCTAAAATTCATCTAATAACTTACCTATGCTTCCGTGGCAGATTTATCGCCGTATTTGAGTAGAAGAGCGATCGCCATACTGACGGCAATAATTAACAGCATACTCAAGGCAGAACCAAAGCCCCAGTTTTGAGTTGCCCCGAGGAATTGGTTATAGATTAACCTTGCCACCGTCATGCTGGAAGCTCCCCCCAATAATTCTGGATCGACAAAATCTCCTAAGCAACCAATAAATACCACCAAACAACCGGCAAGGATCCCCGGCATCGTCTGGGGAATAGTGATTTTCTCAAAAATTACCGAAGGTTTTGCCCCCAAATCTGCCGCTGCTTCTAACACCCGGAGATCCAGCTTTTCGATCGAAGCATAGAGAATCAGCACCATAAAGGGCAGATAATTATAGGTCATACCAATTAATACCGCCGCCGTTTGGTTGAGCAATTGCACCGGGGGCAAATCCAGATAACCCAAGAAGGAATTTAATAATCCCGTCGGGCGGAGGATCGAAATCCAAGCATAGGAACGCAGCAGGGATGAAGTCCAGAGGGGCAGAATGAATGCCAAGAGGCATAAATTTCGCCAGCCCTTGGGCAGCATCTGTCCCAACCAATAGGCAACCGGAAACCCCAACACTAGACAGTTTAAGGTTGTTGCCAAGGCGAGAAGGAGCGATCGCAAAATCACCCACAAATACACATCGGTAAAAGCAGTCAGGTAATTATCAATCCCACTGGGTATTACCACCATCCCCGGCTTGATATTGGGCACTAAACTCAACTCGAAGATGACAAAAGTTGGTAATACTAGCAACAAACCCAACCACAGCCCAGAGGGGAATAGTAAAACCAATGCCTCAAAAAAATTCCCCTGCCCCTGATCCTTCAACTTAGGCTGTTTCGCTTTCTTTTCTGGCTTAGCTTTTTGCGGTTTATTACTTTTAGTTTTAGGCATTCTTATCAACAATTTAGTTCTAGTAGGGGTCAAGGCTTTGCGTTCTTACCCATAGGGACTTAAGAGATATCCCGCCTCGGCGCATAGAAAATCAATCGATTGCCATCAGGATCATAAATATATAATTCCTGCCCATGACTAGCTGTAATTATATTACCTACAGGATAGTTGATGGCTTGCAACTCTCTAATTACTTCAGGTAAATTTGGGACTTGCAGGCAAATACTCATACTTCCAGATTTATTGCTCAAGTTATTTTCAATCTTGTTTCCCTTATCACTTCCAGCCCGGTCTTCAATCTTATCTCCAGTGCTTGATTGGTCAAATTCTGATTGATGATTGGGCTTGGGCAAAAAAATTGCCAAACGTAGTCCGGGCAGTTGAAATTCTGCATAAACTCCCGGTTGGTAAGGATGAGGTTTTTGCCCTAGGAGTTGAGAGTAGAAATTTACTAACGGCTCTAGGGCGATCGATCCCAAAGCCACAAAAGCCTCTGTACATTGCCAATTCATTAGTCACACCTATTTCCTTAATGCTTTTCCAGTATCTTGATAGTTAGCTACTTACTCTTAAGTACCTACTTGTAACTATGAGTTTTAGAGGGTAATTTAGGAATTAAGTTAGAGCTAAATTTAGTTCTACTCAAATATAGCGATCCTACAGGATTTCACTAGCCGAAGATGAGTAAAATTCTTCATCAGAAGCATGTTGATCTGGTAAACAATTTAGGATTTCTATATTAAATTTTAATACCCAAGAGAGGATACTATGGCTGAACCAACGATCGCTAGTAAAAGCCCTTCTGTAATGGAATTAGAACCCGGTACCTACTATTGGTGTACCTGCGGCCAATCGGCAAATCAACCCTTCTGTAATGGCGCCCATAAAGGTACAGAATTTGTGCCCCTAGCCTTTGAACTAACTGAAAAGAAAACCGTCGCTTTGTGTCAATGCAAACATACAGGTAAGCCTCCTTTCTGCGATGGAGCACACGCCAAGCTGCCTTAATTATATATAGTTTGTTTATGTATGAGCGGCTGTCGCCGCCCATACATAAACATCATTCAAAAACTACAGTGCGATTGCCATAGACCAAGACTCGGTTCTGGAGGTGCGATCGCACCGCTCTGGCTAAGACCACTCGCTCCAAATCTTTGCCCTTGCGGACTAGGTCTACTACTTGATCTCGATGGCTGACCCGCTCCACATCTTGTTCAATAATCGGACCCGCATCTAATTCTTCCGTGACATAATGCGCCGTTGCCCCAATGATCTTCACCCCGCGATCGTAAGCCTGCTGGTAAGGATTTGCCCCTACAAAAGCCGGCAAGAAAGAATGGTGGATATTGATAATTGGTTTCGAGAATTTATTAATAAAATCCTCGCTAATAATCTGCATATATTTTGCCAATACCACTACATCAACATCATATTTTTGAAGTAATGCCAATTGCTTTAACTCTTGCTCTAGTTTGTTCTCTTTAGTAATTGGTAAGTAGTGGTAGTCAATGCCAAATTGGGTGGCAACCTCTTCTAAATTTGGATGATTGCTGATGATTACAGGAATTTTGGCGGTCAACTCCTGAGCTTTGTACCGCCAGAGGAGATCGTAGAGGCAGTGATCCTGCTTGCTGACCCAGATTGCCATGCGAGGTAGGGTATTGGAAAAATGTAATTGCCAAGTTGCCTCTAGGGGTTGAGCGATCGCCTGAAAAGCTGGAGCAATTACCTCCTGAGGCAAATTAAACCCCACCAACTCCCACTCAATTCGCATTAAAAACAAACCAGCCGCAGCATCGGTGTGTTGGTCTGCATGGATCACATTGCCGCCGTTAGCGTAGATAAAATTGGCAATTTTGGCAACTAGACCTTTTTGGTCTGGACAAGAAACTAATAATACTGCGGTGGGGTTCATAGGAAAATTAGCGATCGATTATAATAAACTCGAAATACTAACTATAAAACCAATCCTATAAAACTAATCCTATGAACACTGATTCTCTTTGGCAATCGATCCAAACTGGCTTGCGGGTTTCCTTAGGAGCCACCGCCAGTATTTTGGAAACCCTGCAAGACCCCCAAAAACGTCAAGAAAGTCTTAGTACCCTCCAAGCAGAACTCCACGATCGCGTCCAAGAATGGGTTGCCAAGGGGGAAATGACCGAACAGGAAGCACGTAATTTCATTGATTCTATCCTTCGGCAACAGGGAAGCAACAATCCTAACCCAACAGATAACCCAGAAGAACCCGGACAAACCGATACCCAGCAATCCTTAGAAGAACTCACCGACAAGATTGCCGATCTCCGGTCTGAACTAGAGAACCTCAGGAATACTGATCAACAGAAATAGTTAATAATTGTTAGCAATCATTAACTATTAAGTCTTAACTGACAGTTGTCAGCTACTAATCATTGTCCCAAACTTCAGAACCCATCAGGTCAGCAATGCGATCGCGAAGGAGAAAATTAGAACGCTCTAGTTCACACTCTACACATACCCAATCCCGGGCTGGGATGTACTGACAGAGAACGTAGATTGGTTGCTGGCGGCTGATTATGCCTCTTTCTACTAGGTCACGAGCTTCGTCTTGGAGTACATTGATCGAATACTGCACGGTGGATGTAGAAGGGATAGAGATAGTGGATGACATAAATGGAGCAGATACAGTTGGTTTAGCGGATAGTGTCGGTGTATTCATAAAATTTAACCTTTATTAACTAGCCTTTAGCCTTAATGAGTAGTATAAAGCAATATTCCCTAGCGTGAACAATAAATATGTTCAGTATCTTGCTTTACAAAATAATGAGATAGATTGCAAATTGTGATCCTCTATCCTTGATTTTTTGGCGTACTTGTATTTACTAATAACTTAAATAGAGCATGGAGGGCAATCGCTTGAGCCATAGGTATTTGCGCGTAAGTGAATATACTGAAGACACCCATGGGGATCATCTCCCTTAGCCTCTGATAGGTGTAGGGACTACCGTAAACGACCAAAGCTTGTAACTCTCCATTCTGTAACAATATCTTTACTAAATTTTGGACGTAGTCTGTCACTCCGGCACTGCCTCGAAAGGGATTTCCCCTGATAAATAGCTGCACCAAGGTTTGTTGTTGAGGGGCTAAACTCCCTGTTGGATCAGGGTTGTCGATTATTCCCGCACTGTTTTTATCGAGGATTTGCAGCCGATAATTCATCTCTTGGAGCATAGCAATCGCTGGGGAATTTCGCCGGAGAAAGTCACAATCGATCGCGTCATCTACGTAGATAAGATTGCGAAATTTTAAGTTATGTATATCAAGATTTCTTGACAAATCTTCCCCCATAACCTCTTCAACCCCTGCCTCAACTACCAAAGAATCACGAATAATCCTCTCTACCGTAGCAAAACTATGGGTTTGGGCAAGGTGAGTTGTTAGAAAAGTTTCCCCGTCTGGATGACTAGAGGCAGTAATTTGCTGGAAACAAACCTTTTGTTTTGCCTCCCAAATCCGTTGAACACTTTGTTGGATCCTCGCTAGGGATATTCTGCCAGAGGTGACGGCTTGCACCACGGCAGCGATCGCCTCTTCCGGGTCTACAGGCATTAGTAAAATATCTGCCCCCGCCTCTACTGCAAGCACCGAGGATTCTGCCGTGCCATAGCTATTGGTAATTCCGCCCATAATCAAAGCATCGGTAACTATTAAGCCCGCAAACCCCAACTCCTGCCGCAATTTCCCAGTAAGAATCTGGGGAGATAGGGTGGCGGGGTACTGGGCATCCCAACTGGGAATGAGGAGGTGTGCCGACATAATGCTATCCACTCCAGCGGCGATCGCTCCCCGAAATGGCTCTAGTTCTATACTTTCTAGTCGCTCAGGGCTATGGTTTAGAACAGGGAGTTCCAAATGGGAATCTACTGCGGTGTCTCCATGACCCGGAAAGTGTTTGGCGGTGGTGAGAACTGGATACCCTTGGCTGCCGTGGATAAATGCCTTAGTTAGCTGAGTCACCGTAGCTACATCTTCCCCAAACGCTCGGATATTAATCACTGGGTTGTCGGGATTGTTATTCACATCAACTACAGGAGCCAGCACCCAATTCAGACCGATCGCCTGTGCTTCTTGGGCAATGACTGCCCCCATTTGGTAAGCATAATCTGCCGCTAGGGTTGGGTTTGTTTGGGCAATTGCCCCTAAAGCCATCGGTGGTGGAAACCAGGTTGCCCCACTAAACCGCTGTCCCACACCTTCTTCAATATCCGCCGCCATCAAGAGGGGAATTGGCGACCAAGATTGCAACTCCTCTGTCCGCATAGCAAGTTCCGCCGCACTGCCCCCCAGAAAAATCACACCTCCTACTCCTAGTTCTTGTACCAAATGCCGCAATTTCTGCCGTGGGGGTTCCCAAGCTGGGTATTGAATCTGGTGATCAAATAAATAACCAGATGCCCGGACTACAATCATTTGAGCCACTAGTTGAGATAAAGATAGGTCTTCTTGATTTGGTAGTTGGGGAGTCATGTTTTGGATCATATTTTGATTTACTAAAAATGAAAATACTTGGTAAATTAGAGAACCATGTAATATTTAGCTACTTATTTAGCTACTTTGTGGCTATTTTTAGATTAAAGTAAAGAAATGTAAAGATTAATTAGTATTATTTATTAAAATCAGCAATGTTATCTAAGTTTTCCTCACAAATTTTCGCAGATTCTGTAACTCCTCAACAACTTTGGCAAGCCCTCAGGCAGCGACTAGTCATGGCATTGGTAGTAACAATTATTGCTGTTGCTTCGATCGCGCCGGCTGCCTATGCTTTTGATAATCCAGATTTACTACCAGATCAAAACACTCCAGTTATTGACCTAGCGAACTTCTTACCCAAAGTGCAAGAAGAGAATTTGATTCAGAACTTGGCAGATTTTGAGGCAGAAACTGGCTGGAAGCTCCGAGTGTTGACCCAGTTCGATCGAACTCCCGGCTTATCATTACGGAAATTTTGGGACTTAAACGACAAGAGCGTATTGCTAGTAGCCGATCCTCGTGGGGGAAATATTCTCAATTTCAATGTGGGAGATGAAGTTTATAAGCTCCTGCCCCGAACTTTCTGGGTAGAACTCCAAACCCGTTTTGGCAATCTCTATTTTGTGCGAGAAAATGGCGAGAATGGTTCGATCGTCGAGGCATTGGAATCAATCAAAACCTGTCTGCAACGAGGAGGCTGTCGAGTCGTCCCCGGTCTTCCCAGAGAGCAATGGATTCTCACCCTGATCACCTCAGTAGTTGGTGGGATTATTTGTGGTTTCGCGGCAATTCCCAGAAAAAAAGGTCAAGTTTTTGCTTGGCAATGGGCTTTAATATTTTCTCCTCTATGGGGCATTCTATTCATTGCCTTTGGCTTAGGTCCCGTGCTAACTAGAACTACCGAATGGTTACCTATATTTAGAAATATCCTTGGATTCCTCCTAGGCGGTGCAGTGGCTTTTCTCTCCCCTTTATTAAGTCAATCTTCCCCTTCTTCAGAAACCTAGTTCTAGTATAGGATTTACACATTTTGAGGTTGTTGGGGACTTCAACTACTCTCAGCCAGCAATCTCAAAAACCCTAAATAATTATTTCTAAACTGTAGATTGAGTTGAAAATAGCGCACCCGATCGCGTGCGTTAGAAGTCATTTACAAAGTGGCTATAAAGTAAGATTTTCCGCCCCCAGTGGGGACGGAAAATCTTACTTTATAAATAGCCTCTTATTCTCAATTCACTTTACTTTATAAGTGACTTCTGACTAGGAATTAATATATTTTGCTGCCGCGTTTTAATGGGGATTTCAATTCTAATTTCTGTGCCCTTACCTAGTAGAGAATTACAACTCAGTTTACCTTGGTGCTTATCTACAATAATTTGATAGCTGGTTGCTAACCCCAAACCAGTTCCTTTACCTACTGGTTTGGTGGTAAAAAATGGATTGAACATATCCTTTCTAATATCTTCTGTCATTCCACAACCATTATCTTGAATACTAATACTCACGATATCTGGAGTAATTAGGTCTGTATCAATCACAATTTGGAGTTTCTTTTCCTGATTAGGTCTTCCTAAACTAGAAAAATTCTCCTTTTCCATGGCGGCACTGCTAGTAAACAGATAGCCTTCTTCTAAGGCATCGATCGCATTATTCAAGACATTCAGAAATACTTGATTAAGTTGACCGGGATAGCATTCTACTAAAGGCAATTCTGCATAATTTTTGACAATACTAATTTCTGGACGTTGGGGCTGACGTTGGAAACGATGTTGCACCAATAATAGCGTGTTATCAATTCCTTGATGAATATCAACTGGCTTCATATCTGCTTCATCAAGACGGGAGAAATTTCTGAGAGATAAAATAATTTGCTTAATCCTGTCTGTCCCTGCTCGCATAGATTGCAAAACCTGAGGCAGGTCTTCTTTAATAAACTCTATCTCCGTTTCTGCGACTTCGGCTTCCAATTCAGGAGTTTTGTTTACCAACAATTCTTGCTGAAGCTCTACTAACTTCAATAATTCCTGAGTATATTGATTCACAAATTCTAAGTTGCCATGAATAAAACCCACTGGATTGTTAATCTCATGAGCTATTCCCGCTACCATTTGGCCAAGACTAGACATCTTTTCAGTTTGGATCATTTGGCTCTGGGTTTGGGTCAACTCAGTCAGAGTTTTTTCTAACTGCTCATTCAGTTTACGATAGTTGGCTTCAGATTCTTTCAGAGCTTTCATCACCTCAATCTTTTCAGTAATATCTGACTGCACACCAATGAAATGGGTGAGCTGATTTTGATCATTAAATACTGGAGAAATAGTTAGTTCATTCCAAAAAGGAGTGCCATCTTTGCGGTAATTTTTCAGCACCACACAACAACTAGTTTGAGAGCGGATAGCTTGTCTGATGATTTCTACTGATTGAGGATCGGTATCAGCCCCTTGGAGAAACTTACAGTTGTAGCCAATTACTTCTTCTCGACTGTAGCCAGTGATTTTTTCAAAGGCGGGATTACAGTAAATTAATGGCTGATTTGGTTGATTAACATCAGCAATAACCACCCCAACGCTACTGGAAGCGATCGCTTGATCTAATAACCCTAGGGAAATATTTACAGAATTCATTACAGAGAGAGTTTTCTTTATTTTCATCATATTAACTACCTAGTAGATCACAGCAAAAGAAAATGTTGATTATAACAGTCCTAAATCATTTACAAAAGGCACTTTGATCTAGGAAATCACTTAGGATTGTCATAAAACTAACTGCCATAATTACTATCACAGGCTATTGTTTGACTTTTTGTATGAATTAGTTGAATTGATTGAATAACATACAAAATGCAAATAAAGATACCATGATTTAAGTGTAATCTGCGACGGCCGCCCCCATATAAACCCAAACTTAGTTAATATTTTAGAAAGTGCAACTTATTCCATTTACATGAAAAGTGCTGTATTAGGTGGTCATGGATAGATATCGCATTGTTAGATATCTACCAACTCTAAATAATTTTACTTGCTAAAGGCGAGTAAAATTGTCTACCAGAAGTATATTTAGTTATCCTAAATGAATTTAGAATTTTAGAGGGTTGAGAACGGCTCCCCCTCTGGGGAAGCCGTTCTCAACCCATTTAGGATCGCTATTGATGTAATACATGATCGAGGATTGCTATATTTTAATACATTTTTGGAATTTACTTCAGGATTTTTAATCTCAAGTATAAGCTTAGCTTATTTTATAAGCAGGTTTTGATAATGCGGTAATAGACTCTCCAAGCCATTAGTAAGTAGCTGATCATAGCCTAGGTAAATTCCTTCTAGGGTGAGCTTTTCCAAGATATCAAGAGAGGAGATATGGGGGGGAATATTTTGTTGTTGCCAGTAGGATTGAAGATTGATACCTACGCTGGGAACTGGATTTTTCCAGTTGATGCCCACTCCGATTACCGCAGAGGTAATAATACCCTGCTGAATACGGGTTTCGGTGAGGATACCGCCGAGTTTATATCCTGATAAAAAAAGATCATTTGGGGGCTTTAGTTGGAGAGGAATACGTTGATTTCGTAACGTGGTGGCGATGCCCCAAGCGGTGGCGATCGTCAAATCGCCACTATCTTTAGCTGGCCAGTTTGGCTTGATGGCAAGGGAGAGATACAACCCTCCCACATTAGATTCCCATTGCCTGCCCCACTGTCCCCTTCCAGCGGTTTGTTCCGCCCCAATTACCACAGTCCCGGCAGCAGCACCTTGATCCAAGAGTTCCCAGAGGGTTTGATTAGTCGAGGCGACGCTAGGAAAGCGATGGATAGTAGTAACAAACATGATAGTTAGAAGTTCAGAACTCTAAATAGACTAGCGATCGCAAAAATCAGCAAAGAAGAAACCGTGAGAATAATTACTAATAATCCTCCCAAGATGAGGAAGACAAATAGGCGATCAGCTTTCTTGGCAGTCCGAGGAACCGAAAAATGTTTTTCTAGTAAATCCATATTCCGGCTGTTTGCCTTCCATGCCACATCGAAAAAATCTCCAAATAGGGGAAATGTCCCGACAAAAACATCAATTAGAATATTGCTAACTAGGCGGACTAAGGTTTCCCGTGGCAACCCTAATCGAGCAGCGGTAAAGACGATATAGAAAGAAAGTAATCCCGTAACTAAATCTCCGCCACCGGGAATCAGTCCAATAATTGGATCAAGACCAAAACTATACGGAGTACCGGGAACTCCAATGGCATTATCGAGTAAATTACTGAATTTTCGCAGACTACGCAGGGTTTCCGTGGGAGATGCAGGGGGAGATTTGGGGGCAGACATAATAAATAAACCAGATAAATAATCCAGAAGGATGATTGATAAAATATTACCGCTAAATGCAAATTATAAGCAGCGTTGTAAATACATACTTGCTAACCAATCTCCGGGATTTGCTTGCAGACATTGCTCCAAAAGTTCTAAGGCAGCTTCCCGATCTGCCGCATGATAGGAAATAATCGCCTGTTCAAAATTGCTTTGCATAGCTAGCTTCCTCTCGCGTAATTCTGGTGGATCGGCATCGAAAACTTCATACACCGCTACCTGTTCAGATTTTCCTTTGACTTGAACGCGATCGATCAAACGAATATGATAGTTTTCCGGATGTTTTAAAGCCATAAATGTCCGATTACTGATCAACAATGGCACACCATACTGTTTGGTTAAACCCTCTAAACGAGATGCTAAATTCACCGCATCACCAATCACAGTTCCATCCATCCGAGATGCTCCCCCCACCGTTCCCAGTATTAATGTTCCCGTATTAATTCCAATACCGATCTTAATTGGTGGGCGTTCGGGTCTGGTGCGGGTAGTATTATATTCTGCTAGTCTTTCGAGCATAGCAATACCACCTGTGACCGCTTGATCAGCATCTCCACTAAACAACGCCATGATGGCATCGCCAATATACTTATCGATAAAGCCATGATTTTCAATAATTGACGGTTCCATCCGCGATAGATAGCCATTGATAAACTTAAAATTATCATCTGGAGTCATCGTTTCTGATAAGTTCGTAAAATCTCGAATATCTGAGAACAAAACCGATATTTCTTGTTGAATTTGTTCGCCCAACTTAATATCAAGAAAGCTATTTTTCTTTAATAGCTGAAGGAACTGGCGAGGAACGAAGCGTAAGAAAGATTCGTTGAGAGCTTGCAAATGACTTTCTTGTTCTTGTAGCTCTGCAATTAGTTGGGCTTGCTGATTAGTGAGGGATTCTAATTCTTGATTTATTTCTAGAAGTTTGGCATTTTTTTCTGCAAGTTTCTTCTCTTGACTATAACTATATACTGCTTCTGTAACGGTTAGTCTTAGGTCTTCATTCTGCCAAGGCTTACTGATGTAGCGATAAAGCTTAGCATATTTGACAGCATTAGCTACCGCTTCAATAGTAGCTTGGGCGGTCAACATTATTTTAATGGTTTTGGGGGAAAGTTCATGCACAAGGCGCAAGAGTTCATCTCCCATCATATCCGGCATAATATAATCAGAAATAATTAAAGGAATTTCATAACCTTCTTCAATTAGTTCTGCAAGCAGCTCTAGGGCATCCTGCCCTCCTTCAGCAATTTCAATTAGGTAGTCTTCTCCAAAGGCTTTCCTCAATTCTGATTTTAAACTCGTTAAAATAGTAACTTCATCATCGACACAAACAATGACTGGCTTCTTGGCAAGTTTTGTGATGGCTTCAGTAAGTTGTGTCATAGTTTTCCTAATCCAGATTTAACGGCTTCGATCAACTCATTTTCTGACCAAGGCTTAAATAAGCATCTATGAAGATTGGCTGAGGCATAGGCTCGATCGATCGCGGCTTGATCCGCCTGTCCTGTCAATAAAATATTGACAATTTTAGGAAATTTATGATGAACATGAATCAAAAATTCATCACCTTTCATTCCCGGCATCAGCCAATCAGAAACAATCAATAAAATGCTTATCTCATCTGCATTCAATTCATCAATAATATCTAAAGCTTCCTCAGCATTTTGAGCAAGTTCGTAGGCATAAGACTTACCCAATGATTTTCTTAATTGGGCTTTTAGACTTTCTAAGATAACAGTTTCATCATCAACACATAAAATAACAGATTTAGGCATAATGGTTAAAAGATAATTTTGTTTTTTAAGGAGTTAGTTATATTGGCTTTATTATTGATTTTTCCATTAACTTCAATGATAATTATATAGTTACAGTAAAATTCGCAGTTAAAAAGGTAAGGATTTAATAGTTAATTTCAAAGGGAGTCAGTCAGTCGACAACACCCGAATATTGTACTAGGCGACATAATTAGGTTGAAGATTCATACTTAAAGAAACTGTAAAGGTTGTTTTACCGGGAACAGATTCAACTTCAATAGCTCCTTGATGTTTCTTGACGATTTTGCTAACGATATCCAACCCAAGACCACTACCTTCACCGGGTGGTTTAGTAGTAAAAAAAGGTTCAAAAATTCGTGACTTAATCTCTTCGGGAATACCTCCTCCACTATCTGTAATTCTGACTTTAGCAAATCCTCCTTCTTGTTCAACCTTGATTGCCAGAGTTCCTTTATTCTCCATTGCTTGGATAGCATTATGGATCAAATTCGTCCAAACTTGATTAAGTTCATCTGGGTAACAATAAATTAAGGGTATCTCCGCATATTCTTGAATAATTTTGATGCCTTGTTTAATAGAGCCTTGGTAGAGGGTTAGAACAATATCAATTCCGTCTGTCAAGCTAGTTTTCAGTGGCTCATTCTTCTGATCACTATGGGCATAAGTTTTTAAGGCAAATACAACTTTAGCTGCTCGTTCAGCGGCAGTATTGATCGTATTACTACCTCGTTGCAATCCAGAAAGATTATAAGCAAACTCCAGTAACTTCTGGTTATCTGAATGAGTCAGTATCGGCGAAAATATATCAACACCTTCGTAGATTTTCATATCTGCTAAAGTATCAGCAACAGTATCTACATCCGCGACTCCCATCTCTTCCAACTCGCGGGTTAAAGCTCGTTTCAACCTGCGGTTATCTTTAAATGAAATAAATTCCTTATTATTAATAGAAGATAAGACTATTTTCAGAAGTAGTTGAATTTCTTCAGAAGAAAGTGTATTGAGAATACGTGGCAGCTCATCAAATATCTCCTGTAGATACTTGAAAATGTTACTTACAGAAGATCGAATAGCCCCTAAAGGTGTATTGATTTCGTGAGCAACCCCAGAAATTAGTTGTCCCAGTGCTGCCATTTTCTCAGATTGGATCAATTCTTGCTGAGCAGATTGTAGTTGCTTTAATGTATTAGCTAATTCCTGATTTGCTTGAGCAAGTTCTGTATTACTTGATTGGAAATTATTTTGGAGTTGCTGCAATGCTAAGTGGGTTTCAACACGGGCTAGAACTTCTTCCACCTGAAAGGGTTTAGTTACGTAGTCCACACCACCTACTTCAAAGGCTTTAACCTTATCAAGAACATCACTGAGGGCACTGATAAAAATAACTGGAATGTCCCGGGTTTTGGCATCAGCTTTGAGCCTAGTGCAAACTTCATAGCCATCCATTTGGGGCATATTAATATCTAGCAAAATCAAATTGATCGAGGCACTTTGAGTAGCTGATAGAGCCTGTAGTCCATCTTTTGCTGGTCGAACTTTATAGCCATGGTCAGTTAAAATCCCGACCAGTAGTTGTAGATTTGCTAGGGTGTCATCAACAACTAAAATATTAGATTGTAGGCAGTTAATATCAAGTTTATTCATGGGTAATTAAGTATTTCTACATTGGCATTTCTATATTAAATGTAATCTACAGCAGCCCTAAATCATTTGCTAATAGTTACCAAATTGATTTGCTTCTAAGAGCCGATCACACTTGCTGAAGATAAGTGCGATCGGCTAGAATTGCTATATTTGATGGCAGCTTCAATCAATGCTGTAATTTTGCCATATTCAAACTCGCTAGCTAAGGTGACAAATGCCTCTGAGATTACCTCATTTATTATTTTAATTTCCTGAATCAGCCGATCGACCTCAACGATATCTGAACTTTTTGCTGAACTAGCTAAATTCGTTAGTAATTCTGGTGGTAAGGTAGCAAGAACTGCTGGTGAAAGTGCTTCCTTCAGATCAGTTTTTGACACAGATTGAACTACTTTATTCGTTGGTTCTTCGTAAATATAACGTACCCCGATATGTTTATGCATCGCTGCAAAAATTTCTTGATCTCGAAATGGTTTCCGCAAAATATCGTCACAACCAACTGATAAAACTACTGACACTTCTTCCTCCAGTACACTGGCAGTGAGGGCAATGATTTTAGTAGCTTGTCCCTTGGTTGTTGACTTAATTTGTTGGGTTGCGGTATAGCCATCCATAACTGGCATTCGCATATCCATCCAGATCAAATGAGGTTCCCATTCGCGCCAAATATCTACTGCTTCTTGACCATTATTTGCCTCTTGCAATTCAAACCCAAGAGGATTAAGTAGTTGAACTAACAACTGACGATTGAGTGGTTTGTCATCTACAATCAGCAGGCGACAGCGGGGTTGGTTTGGCGCGAGGGCAATAACGCGAGGTTGATTTGGTTGCAATTCCTCCTCTGCTGTATCAACAATCTGAGCTGTGATATCAAATTTGAAGTTTGTTCCAACACCTACCGTACTACTAACTGTGATATCGCCACCCATAAGTTGGACAAATTGACGGCTAATTACTAAACCCAATCCTGTACCTTCTTTGGCATTTTTGCCGGAAGAAGTTTGAATGAAAGCTTGAAATAATTTATCTAACTCTTCTGGTGCGATTCCCTCACCGGTATCTTCAACCTCAAAATGAATCTGTTGCTTAGTTTCCACATTTTCTTGATAGTTATCTTTTCTCTCTTCATGCATATTTATTGATTTATCAATTGATTTATGCACTAATTTATTCATTAATCCACTATCTGTATAAACCCGAACAGAGACACCTCCTTCCGTGGTGAATTTGATGGCATTATTGAGTAGATTAATCAAGATTTGCCGGAGCTTAACTTGGTCGGTGCGGATATAATGGGGAACATCTTCACCCCGCTCAAATATCAATTGCAATCTAGCATCATTAACTTTCAGGAGAAACATATCTTCTACATCATCGAGGAGGCGATAGAGATCGAAGTTTTTCTCATTGATGGTTGTGCGTCCTGCCTCAATTTTTGAAAGGTCTAATACTTGGTTGATTAATGTTAGTAAATGCTCACCACTGCGGGTGATAATGCCAACATTATCGAAGTGTTCGGCGGGGAGCGATCGACTCCTGAGCATAATTTGGGCAAAGCCTAAAATTGCATTCAAGGGCGATCGCAATTCGTGGCTCATATTAGCCAGAAATGTACTTTTGGCTTGGTTGGCTACTTCGGCTTTTTCCTTCGCCATTTCTAATTGTTGGTTCGATGTGGCTAATTCTGCAGTACGCTCTGTAACTTTTTGTTCTAGAGTTGTCAAAAAATCTTGCAACTGGAGAGCCATACTATTGAATGATTTAGCAAGTTGGCCAACTTCATCGGTACGATCGATTACTTCTGGTTGATGCCAGTTTCCTTGAGCAATATCTTTGGCAGTTTCATTTAATTGCAAAATTGGTTTGGTGACCCACCTAGCTGTCAAAATTCCAATTACTGTTGATAGGATTAAAGCTGCTATGCACAACAAAATTGTTGAGTGGTTGTTGGCATCAATTTCTGCCATGAAATCGGCTTCAGGAATTACTACAACGATCGACCAATCTAAGCCCTTGTCATCGGTAAAGGGTAAGACTTGGAGAAAATGTCGCTTTTCTTGGAATTTAAATTCTAGTTGCTGGATACTGCGATTTTGGGAGATGGAATTATTAGCTATAAATACTGCTGTGGCTTGGGTCAGGGGATCGCTACTATCAATGGCTTTGATACGTTCGGCACCAAAATCCTTATTGGCAACCGTGCGAATCGGTTTTTCAGTCGTTGAAGTTGCCACTAGCATTCCATCGCGTTCGATAATAAAACTTTGTCCGGTTTTACCAATCTTCAGGCTTTGTAAGAATTTGCCAATTTGGGAGAGGTTAATATTGGTGAGCAGGACTCCTTGTAGTTGCCCTGAAGCGTTTTTATAAGGCATGGCTGCCCCTAAATAAGAGGTGATGCCTTTGGTGTGGGGATAGATTTGACTCCAAGTTGGTTTCCCCGCTGCAACCGCTGCTTTATACCACGGACGAGTGCGAGGATCAAAGTTGGGTTTGTTATTGAGGAGATTGGTTCGATCGCCTTTTTGATTAGTAGCGTAGGTGCGAAAATTAAATTTACTCTCGATCGTGGAAACCCTGACGGTTAAAGAACCGTCATCAGCACGTTCTGCCCCTAAATTTTCCTGATTCTCTAACCCAATTCCAGCAAAGGTTAAACTATCAAAAACTTGAATTTGCTTCCAAAAATGACGTTCCACCCCCTCTAAATCCTGTAATTTCAGTTGTCCTAAATCTAAAGCAACCGCATTAGTTTGATTTACTTGATGGGGAATTGTCAAATAGGATTTGAGGTTTGAATCGATCCGGTTGGTAATTTCTTCTCTTAGTTGCATGGCGACGTTGTTAATCGCTTGCTGACCATTTTTAAAAGAGAGATAGCCAATTAACCCAACAATACTAAAGGTTTGCAGCACAAAAGGCACAATCAACACAGTGCGGAGGGATGATTTGCGAGGGATTTTGCCGAGGTTGGAGGAGGGAATCTTAGTCAACATAAGTAGAGATGAGGAAAGGCTTTCAGAGACAGGCACTTGGCTATCTTTACAATTCTTGGTACTATATCATGGTTTTTCAGTTTGTTCGGGGAAGATATATTTGAAATTTCTTCTCTGTTAACCACCTCTCAAATCACCTTGGTGTAATCACTGAAGCAAGATTCTTCTAGTAAGTATCAGGGGATATTTACCAAAGATTTACTGAATATTTACATCACATTTACTTAAATATTTACCCATGTTCGATCAATCTCCTGTTCATCCGGAACCTAATCCTGATCTAGCCATAGATCCTATTACTAAATCAATCCCTAACTCTAGTACTATCGACTGGTTTAGCTATCCTGCCCACGCCTTTCCCCACCAAACAGATTATGGTGGCGTTGTTTGGCACGGGGCTTATGTCGCCTGGCTAGAGGAAGCACGGGTGGAATATTTGCGATCGCTGGGCGTAGATTATAACTATTTAGTTAACCTCGGCTATGAATTGCCTGTGGTGGAGATGGCACTGCGCTATCATCTGCCCGTAAAATTGGGCATGGATGTGGTAATTAAGACGAGAATGCAGAATACTAAAGGGGTACGAATTATTTGTGACTATCAAATTCAATCCCCCAATGGGGAAGTTTTGTATCTGACAGCCCAAGTGACCTTAGTGGCGATCGAAAGTAGCAAAGGCAAAATTCTCCGCCAACTACCCTCCGCAGTTAAAGATGCTTTGGCAAAGTCAAAAACAGCTTAAAAACAGCTTAAAAACATCCAAGTTAATAAAGAATGTCTTGCGTAACTTGCAGGACATTTTTGACAAGCAATTATTACCCTAGAATTACCAAAATGTCATGACTCCAGAAAGATACTTTGAAAAAATTCCCGGAAGACTTCTAGAAAAACCACTTGGTTCAGTTATTCAAGGCTCCCTCACCCAAGGTTTAGAAATTCGCCTCCATGCGGATATTTCTGTGGAAGAAATGCGAGTCGGTAAATTCTTAGTTGTGCGGGGCAGAAAAGCTCGTTTCTTTTGTATGCTGACGGATGTTTCTTTGGGGACTTCGAGCCTGCGAATTATTGCCAATCCTCCAGAGCCGGATGATGATTTTTTACGGGAAGTTCTGGCGGGTAGCGGCACCTATGGCACGATCAATCTCACCCCGATGTTGATGTTTATTCCTGCCTTAGAATTAGAAAATCAGTTGTTTGTCACTAATGGGGATGCTAATGGGAATAGCAATCAAAATGGCAAGAAAGGCAAGCAAAAATCCCTCAACGGGAGTAGCAAAGCTCCTCTTGCTTCCATGGAAACCCAAAGTAGCTCAGAAATGCAGCTCCTGCCAGTCAAGACTATTCCCAGCCACTTTAGTCCAGTTTTTGAGGCGACCGAGCATGATTTTCGCAGCGTGTTTGGTTGGGAAGATGATCCAACCCGGCGCAACTTTGCGATCGGGCAACCTCTAGATATGGATGTTCCCGTATGTTTGGATCTAGATAGGTTTGTGGAGCGGAGTAATGGAGTATTCGGCAAATCTGGGACGGGAAAATCTTTTTTAACTAGATTATTACTATCAGGAATTATCCGTCGCCAAGCAGCGGTGAATTTGATTTTTGATATGCACTCAGAATATGGTTGGGAAGCAGTTTCTGAAGGGAAAAGTTGTCAAACTGTCAAGGGTTTGAGACAGCTATTCCCCCATCAAGTGGAAGTTTATACCCTTGATCCAGAATCTGCCAGAAGAAGGGGCATTAAAGATGCTCAAGAATTGTATTTGAGTTTCGATCAAATTGAAATTGAAGATATTAATTTAGTTCGAGGAGAGTTGAATCTTTCTGAGGCAAGTTTAGATAATGCCAACATTTTGTATGGAGAATTTGGCAAGCATTGGATTACCAGATTAATTGCCATGACCAATGAAGATATTACGGAGTTTTGTGATGAGAAACGAGGTCACAAAGGCTCGATCATGGCATTACAAAGAAAGTTAATGCGTCTGGAAAACCTCAAATATATCCGCAGTGCTTGCCCCCATAATTATGTGGAGCGGATTCTCAAATCCTTAGAGGCTAGAAAAAATGTGGTAATCGAATTTGGTTCCCAGTCAGATATGTTGTCCTATATGCTGGTGACCAATATGATTACTCGGCGGATCCATAAAGCCTACGTCAAGAAGTCAGAAATTTTCTTGCAGAGCAAAAATCCCGTTGATCGCCCCACCCAGTTAGTGATTACCATTGAAGAAGCTCATAGATTCCTGGATCCTGCGATCGTCAAACATACTATTTTTGGAATTATTGCTAGAGAGATGCGGAAATACTTTGTCACCCTGCTAGTTGTGGATCAAAGACCTTCAGGAATTGACAATGAAGTTATGTCCCAAATTGGCACTCGGATCACTGCGTTACTCAATGATGACAAAGATATTGAAGCTATCTTTACTGGAGTTTCTGGGGGGAGCAGCCTGCGATCGGTCTTAGCCAAGCTAGATTCCAAGCAACAGGCACTAGTCCTCGGTCATGCCGTCCCCATGCCCGTAGTCGTGCGAACCCGTCCCTACGACGCTCAGTTCTACAGCGAAATTGCCGACCCTGATTGGCAAGAAATGCCTGATAAAGAATTATTTACCTTAGCAGAAAGTGCTAGGGCAGATTTAGGCTTTTAAGTCTAAAAAAGTAGGAAGTGCCGCACTGCGTGCGACATTTCCTACGAAAAAAATCATTACCTATTTAGCACCATTGGGCTGGATAAATATGAAAACCAACTTTCAGCTTGAGCAAAATTATAACTTTGCTGATTATTTCAAACTTAATTACGAGCCGGAAGATATTCTGGGCTATTTTGGCTATGAATTACAACTACAAAATTTAGCTTTACCTAGATATGCAGGGGAACTCGATCGCCTCCAGAGTCTGCAACAGCGGATTGAAGAAAGCCTCCCCTATATCAGTCTGACTAGCGAAATGGCAAGGCGGGAATTTCTGATTGCCCCGATCCTGATTGACCTCAGCCATTATACCCAAGCAAAGCTCCGAGTTGCATATACTATTAATGCTAGTAGCCAGTTAAAAGGGGAGTTAGATTACTATATTCAGTCTCAGCATAATTTGTTGGTAATCGAAGCCAAAAATGCCGATCTGCAAAAAGGTTTCACTCAATTAGCCGTTGAATTAATTGCCCTCGATCGCCTGCTAGAAATCACCCCAGATACACCTCAATTATCTGGAGCCGTATCTACTGGGAATATTTGGCAATTTGGAGTCCTCGATCGTACCAAGAAACAGATTACCCAAGACTTAGTTTTGTATCGTGTCCCCACAGATATGGAAGAGTTGCTCCGTATCTTAGTTGGCATCGTCAAATAATAACTCTAAGGTTTTCTGTGGTACGCAAGAATCTTCCGCAGCACTGAGGAAATCCTTATCCCAAAACCCTTACCTTTTTAGAACTATTGCGTTTCCTTCTTTTTTTTACTTCCTGATAAGGATACTGACTGATGATTAGCGATCGCATATAACTACCTTTAGAGTTGTCATCCAGCAATTGCTCATAAACTTTTCGAGAAACCTCAAAATAATCGTAGGTTCTGCCACCATTAAATACTGCCCGGAGAGTTTGGGTAGCCGGATTGTAGCCAACTGCCTTCAACATACTAGAGTCTACCTCGATCATTCGCATCGGTATGCCCTCCTTGAACCAAAGTAATATTAGCTTGATAGTACAATTATACTACAAACCTTGCGTTCAAATGAAACACATTACAGATGTTGAAAGCCATATCAAGACCTGAGTTCGGCATAAGAAACACCCCTAATACCATTTTACGAAAACCAAAACCATTGCCGCTGGCTGAGGGTCGTCGAATTTATACTGAGGGTCGCCGAAGTAGCCAAACCCCACGACTTGGATCTCGGTAGCTGAGCGAAGTCGAAGCCAAACCCCACGACAAATCTTCGATCTCTTATCCTCATGTATTGCGGAAATGTTCCCTTCGACTTCTCTCAGGGCAAGCGCTCAGGGAACGTCTCTAGGCTTCGGGTTAGAGATTTTGCTTAACCCAAACTCAGGTTATCAAGGTTAAATCTGAGGGTAGGCGGCTATTGCCACCCACCCTCAAATTTCCGTGATATTACGGCATCAAGACCACACAAAAAATTTCAGCAATCACCCAGAGGGTTAGAATAACTCAAGCAGTGTCATCCCAGCTTTGCGGTGGGTTCACTACCCAACTTCCCTAGCGACTGCTAGATATAAAATATGGAATTGTCATAGAAGTTAGTATCTAGAGTTTTGATAGCCATCGCCCCCGCCGCCACGTCTTCTCACGCCCCCACCACCTTCGGGCTTGGGCTTGGCTTTATTGACTTTGAGCGTCCGTCCCATCCAGTCTGCCCCGTCGAGGACTTCGATCGCGGCGGTTTCTTGGGCATCGGTTTCCATTTCTACAAACCCGAAACCCCTTGGTCTACCAGTTTCCCTATCCGTAGGTAATTGGACTCTTTTTACCGTACCGTAATCAGAGAAAACATTAGTTAACTCTTCTTCGGTAACAGAATAGGATAGGTTCCCAATATAAATCGACATAACAACTTCTCCAGAAATAAACAATGTAGTGGTTCTAAATAAAGTAATGATTTTTTGTTGAGGATCTGCCGTGTGACCACGGAATATCCTTACTTTTTTAGACACCGCCAATAATTTAGAGATTTAAATCCGGACAGCCGCCTGTAACTCAACACAAACATCTACAACCGAACATAACTCTCGCTGTTTTAAATTTAGCATATTCTGGATTTTGAGCAATAGGCTACAAGGCAACGCTATGTTAGGCAATCGTGACAACTCTAGGGGTTTCTTTTTGGAGCAACTCAATCGCTTGATCAATAAAATCTACTCCCTGTTGCACAGTATCAATGAGGCATAATTCCCCGCGTAATTGGGCAGCTCCCGTGAATCCTTTGGCATACCAAGTCATGTGCTTTCTAGCTTGGCGAACTCCCCGATCGCCCTTGTATTCATAGAGTGCCAAAAGATGTTCCCTAGCACAGGCAAGACGTTCGATCGGCGTAGGTGTTGCCCTCTCCTGCCCTGTTTTTAAGAAGTGATCAATCTCTCCCACCAAAAACGGATAACCCAAGGTTCCCCGAGAACACATCACCCCATCTGCCCCAGTCTGTTCAAGGCATTTTACCGCTGCCTCCACCGAGAAAATATCCCCATTGGCAATCACCGGGATCTTCAGAATTTCCTTCACCTTGGCAATCCATTCCCACTTGGCATTGCCGTTGTAGCCTTGGGAGCGAGTCCGCCCATGCACAGTAATCATTTTTGCCCCGGCGGCTTCCATCCGCTGGGCAAAATCCAGAATATTAATTTCCTTGTCTGTCCAGCCAATCCGAGTTTTCACCGTCACTGGCACCGCCACTGCATCTACGACAGCCCGGACGATCGCCTCAGCAGTTTCTGGTTCTCGCAACAAAGAAGAGCCGCCACCGTTCTTGGTAATCTTATTTACAGGGCAACCCATATTAATATCTATAGTATCCGCCCCTTCTTCCACTGCCATCACCGCTGCCTCCGCTAGGAAATCTGGGCGGCAGTCAAAAAGCTGGATACTAATGGGGCGTTCCTGTTCATCTAGCTCCATGATTTTGGGTAGTTCCCGGACGTAGTGTAGTCCTGTGGCGTTAACCATTTCTGTGTACATCATGGAATCTGGCGCATAGCGGCGCACTAAGCGGCGGAAAACCAGATCCGTCACCCCTGACAAGGGCGATTGTAAAACCCGACTCTGGACAGCAAGATTACCAATTTGCAGCGGGGTAGCAAGACGAGATTGTAAACTAGGAGATAGGTAGACCATAGGGCAAGTGAGGTTGACAATGCGGAAGTGGATCACGAATGGTTTATTAGTCGGCGCCATGACATTAATTGTGGGGGCAACTATGTCTTTGGTGATGCCTAGCGGTGGTTCGGGGATTGCCCTAGCCGGGGGGACAGTGGGAGCGATCGCGGCTGCGTTCTTGAGCAAGCGCCAAGAAAACCAATCTAAGGCAGAAATCCTCCAAGAAGTTCGGCGGGTGGCTAAAGCAGTAGATGAGATCGAGTCACAAATTAATCAAGGATCAGAGGTAGAAACTCTAGCTACTTTTCAAGATCAAATTCAACAACTGCAAAGTCAAATTATCATTTCTCAGCAGTCTCAACAAATTACTGCTGATACTATTAGCCAGTTGCAGCAGTTGCTCACCCAACTTTCAGAAACTCAACAACGTTGGCGCGATCCTACTCTGGAGTCATCCCCCTTAATCAGCTTTCCCACTCATCGCACTACGCCCAGACCTCCTAATTTTACCGCAAACTCTCCCAAGTCGGATTTTCCTAGGTCAGAAGAGGCAGTGTCAACTCCACCCCAAGTGCCACAAATTTCAGAGCTATTAAATTGGCTGAGCCATAACCAAGTTCAGGTGACAACCTACCGACAACCAGCGGAGGTAGATGTAGTCTTCGATCGCCTCGCCCTGTTTCTGGGGGAACGCTACGGCAGTCTGGCTCCCCTACTGAAAAAAATCAAAGTTGCCATCCAAACCGGGAGTCGATTCCGCCTGAGTTTAGCCGATCGCACCCAGACTGATATTGCTAATTGCACCCAGTTCTGCCGGATGCTCAAGGATGATTCTTTCCTTTCCTACTATTACTACTCACCCCTAGACAAGGTAATTCAAGCCGCCCCCCAACGCACCTTTACCAACTTTTTCAATGGTGATTGGTTTGAAAGATTTGTCTATCGAAAAGTTAGCGATCTACTAACTGCTAATGATTGGCAATATGAATATCTAATCAATCCTGACGTAGTCCTGCCAAATACAAATAAATTTGGATTGGATCTACTTTTTTTGGCAGAACAGGAACCCCTGTGGATCGAATGTAAAACTGGTCAAGATTACACAGCTTTTCTTGAGCGATATTCTAACCATCGTAAATCCCTAGGTATTACCAAAGAAAGATCTTTTTTGGTAATTCTAGATATTAGTGAAAGTCAAACTATTGACCTCACAAATCTCTGGGATATTACAGTCGTTAACCGGGATAATTTCTTGAATCAAATCAGTGCAAATCTCAATCTAATTTTACCATCGGCACTAGAATTAAAACCTCATAATTTAGTGGATTACCCCAAGCTATTTTTGGGAGTTACTAATCTATCAGCTAATCCTAATGCTAATAGAGAGGCTTCTTCCTTCGATATTCCACCGGGGAAACTATTGACTTTTCTGAGAAGACAAAATCTTCGTCCCCTACCTGAAGAACGCCCTCAAATAATCGAGGAATTAATTAAATTGATTTCCGAGCTAACTGCGCCCCTAACCTTGACAGAAATCAAGGCACTCTTGGCGCATCGATTGCAACATAATCCCGAAATATCTAATGTTAAATTACACCAAGTGCTCAAGGCGATCGCCCAATCTGGTTCCCTACAAAACGAGGCTGGAGAAACCATTAGTTCTTTTAATCTGCCCGTCACCCAACTAGTGTCGGTAGATGTGGAGACAATTGAAAAAAGATGCATTCTTAGTTATGCTAGTACGATTCTAGCTTTTGAACCAAATTACTTCCAAAAGCCAGAACAAATAAAAGAGTTTGAGTCAGTTGTGGGAGGAAAAGTACCGATGGAGTTATTGACTTCTATTGAGTCGCCACTAATAATAACCGAGTAAAGAAATTCCCTTCGGAAGACTTGCCAAATTGTAAGTCGCCACCCCAAGACTTGAGAATTTGTTGACAGATTTGACCATGGAGAGTTGGGGGGAGTTGGTTAAATATGCTCTGCTGATTGTTAGTCGCAGGAGCTGGAAGATTTGCTGAGGATTCTTCATTAGTTGCTACTCTTTCGACAATGATTAGTTCCAAAAGTTGTGCTGTCGATCGCGGCTCCTGAGAACTGGCAGCAGCCTTCGTGAGAATAGTCAATCGGTTCCCCGGGGCTGTTTGGAAAATACAGGTTAATAGCACTTCAAAAATAATACATTCCAATTTCCAGCGATCGGCATAGGCATTGCCGCCTAGATTATTTAATATTACCGGAATCACTTGCCGCTGCTGACAGATAGTTTCGAGATTCCGCAGCGATCGCTTAATCAAACTTGCCAAAGGAACAGAACTCAAATCTGTTTTTAGCTCCCATAATTCTTGTGTTAATAGTGGGTTGAGAGCATTTAATATACCTTCTAACTGATGCAAAACTTGAGTAGTTCGCACCCCTCCCAGACCTCCTTCTCCTACTCCTAGAGTGGCTTTGGGATCCACCTGTAGAAGACTGGTGATCCTCTCGATCATCGATTGGTGTAGTAGAGATAAACTACAGTGCTTATACCAGTTCAAGACTTGGAGATTCGATCGCTCTTGGCTATCGACAAACTGCTTTTGTTGATAATTTAAGGTTAGGACAAATTGCTGCAGCAGCATTAACAAAACAGGAGACGGCCCCGCCCATAGGTAGGCGGGGATTTTTTGTTGATCGGCAAACAAGAAAATTATCCGAGATGATACTTCTTTCTTATCTAGGGAATTTAATGGCTCTAGCTGATTTGATGCAGATTGATCTAATTGATTTAATAAAGATGAGGATTTTCGCCTAGATTTTGACCTCGGCAGGGAAATAAACAACAACTGCTCCAAGCCAGCACTATGGAATACATTCCGCATCGTCACCGATAAATCTGCCGTGGTCAGATAGACAAATACCGAGTCCTGCTTGAGGATTGTCTGGATCAGCGGGTCTGCGGCGGGAATTGCCAGATTTTTGGGCAGGTTCAATCCGGGAGCAACAAACAAGTCGGTCAACTTAAAAAAGCCCAATTCCAGATTAGGTTTACTGACTTCCCCACTCCCCCATTGCCACATGGATACTAGAGGACAAGTAGAGGCAGTAGCTAAATACTCTAGCCATCTAGGGGCAAATTTCTTGGGGTTTTTGGGTAGTGACCAGAGAGCTTGGAGTCCTTCTTCTAGGGTTTGAGAAATCAATTCACTCTTATTTACTTGTTCCCGGGCAGCAAAAAAAGTATTCAACATTCGTAACTGCCCAGCGACAATACTAATTAAACTGCGTTCCAAGGAGTTCCAAGTCCGGGGATTACTCTGAGCAAAAATCAATAGAGCTGGTTCTTCACCCGTGCTGGGAGTATTAATCACGGAGATGATCAGACTCCTTAGCCCTAGGTTATTGAGGGTGGGTAGCCAATTTCGGAGATGGCTGCTGGCTTGGATATCTTCCACTTCAAAAGTTTCCCGATCCTTTTGGAAAATCATCTCTCGATCGCTAGGCATTAGTCTTTCTAAGGGTGTGGTCAGGGGATGCCGATCGGGGGGATGAGCCTGATGAATTAGCTTTAAGGCTCCTCCCGGCTCTTCTTGGAGGACTAGGACATAATCAGTTTCGAGGCGTTTATTTAAGAGGCTAGTGGCTTGCGATCGCGCGTCATGGCTGTTACTACTATTAAAAATAATTTGGGCAATGGTTTGGCTAAAGATTGTATCCTGCTGGCTTTGTTCGAGGGTGGCTTCGAGGTCTTCATTCACAGAAATAATCGCCACTAATTTGGATATCGCCCGAATATAGTTCCGTTCCGCTTCTTCCCAGATGCGGGGTTGGTTATCTTCTACGGCGAGGAATCCCAAAAGATCAGAATTAGCCAGAATAGGGGCTGCCAAGAGCGATCGGGCTTTGAGCCGGGAGAGAATCTTGCCGGTACTTTCAGCCTTGAGGGGGCTACGGTTGGCACCGATCGCTACCATACTGCCCTGAGCTAGGGTTTGATAAAAATCCGTTGCCTCGCTAACCGTGATGCCAGCAGCATTTACATGGCGGGTTTCTAAGCCCCTCGCCATCTGCCGATTGCCGACTCGGTGCCAAAAATAGCGCTTTTCTGGAGAATACCAGTAAATATTTGTCCGGGTAGGAGTAATAAAGCTTTGGGTCATGGCGACGATCGATTCGAGGCGAGCCGTCAAGGTCGGTAACTGGAGTAACTGTTCAAGGAGATTAAATAAGGGCTGGTCTGCCCGCTTGGTGGACGATCTCTGCCAATCACTCTCAATTTGATATAAAGCAGCCGCCAAACCACCAAAAACTATGGAAAAAGCTGCCTTCTCGCCTTGACGAGGGGAGATGCCCCAAGTTTGAGAGCCTAAGAGTACTACCCCAAAGCAACGATCCTTGCAGCGAATCGGAAACAACAAAGTGCCCTGAACCCCGCAGGATTGAGCCACCCGCTGCCATTCTCCGGCACGGGGTTCCTGTTGTAGGTCTGGGACACCTACGGGACGCTGCTGGATCACCACCTGCTCCAAAATATCGCCGGGATTGAGGTTGAAGCGCTGCTTCAAAAAACTCATATCCCCCGTCGGAATCACGCCTCCTTTGCCAAAAAGGCGGTGGTCTAGGCGATCGTACAAACCAATCCAAATCAGTCGATAATCGTATTCTGCCTGCAAATAATTAAGGGTAGTTTCAATTAATACCTCAGCATTTTCTTCTTCCCTCAGAGTTTGCAGGACTCGCTCTAGGGCAACTGTTTGTCTATCATCGTAGGGATTTGGTATTGGTTGACCCATAGTGGTTGTACGGAGGTAGTCGAGGGAGTTACTAAATAACCAGCTAAATGTAGCTAACTTACTAGTAATCCTAATTGATTAAAGAATATTCAAAGGGGTGAGTGATACCCTTGGGAGAACCAAATCTGCTCTAATGTATATGAGTTGGCTCTGAGCTTGTTTGGGAGTGCCATGATCTAAGACTAACGATTAAAACTCAGTAATGAACATTTATCAATCTATTATCAGTCCAATTTTAATTTCTGGCTTAAAAATCGATCCTGAATGGTTGCATCAGAGATTACTAGGGACGTTACATTGGCTGGGGCAATCCCCCCCAACCCCGATTCATTTAAGACTACAAAAACAACTACGACAATCTTACTGTTTAACAAGCAATCTAGAAGTCGATCGAGCCAAGGGTATAACCAATAAACTCTCCGGAGATGCCCCGCCGCCACAGCTCCAGCAAAACCTTTGGGGCTTAACTTTTCCTAATCCTGTGGGTTTGGCGGCTGGTTTTGATAAGGATGGGGTGGCAGCGAATATGTGGAGTAGCTTGGGGTTTGGGTTTGCCGAACTGGGGACGGTGACCTACCATCCTCAACCGGGAAATCCTCAGCCCCGCTTGTTTCGGTTGCCTAGCGATCGCGCTGCCCTGAACCGGATGGGGTTTAATAATCAAGGCAGTGCCGCCCTTGCGGCTCGGTTAGCTGCCCTAGGAACCCAACCCCGGCTAATTCCCTTGGGGATCAATCTAGGCAAATCAAAAATTACGCCTCTAGAAGAAGCTGTGGGGGATTATGTGGCAAGTTTCCGGCTTCTGAAAGATTATGGAGATTATTTTGTAATTAATGTCAGTTCCCCCAATACCCAAGGGTTGCGATCGCTCCAATCTGGCGAATTTCTTGCCCCCCTCCTCTCCGCCCTCCAGCAGGAAAACACTACAGGCAAACCTCTGTTAGTAAAAATTGCTCCAGACTTAGAGGAATTAGAGATTGCAGAAATTACCCGCCTAGCTATCCAGTATCATCTAGGGGGAATTATTGCCACCAATACCACCATCAGCCGCCAAGGGTTAACAACTCAAATAATCCCTGCGACTGGTAGCCTGGTCACAGAAGAAGCTGGAGGCATCAGTGGTGCCCCTGTCCGGGAGAAATCCACACAGATTATTCGCTACATCTACCAGCAAACCCAAGGCAAATTACCGATTATTGGAGTCGGGGGTATTTTCACGGCGGCGGATGCTTGGCAAAAAATTAATGCGGGAGCCAGCTTAGTACAAATCTATACCGGATGGGCTTACCAAGGACCGGGTATGGTGCGGGAAATTCTCCTTAGTTTGCAGCAACAACTAGAGCTATATAGTTTGCCTAATCTCTCCGCTGCCGTAGGCAAAAATCTGGAATTCAAAATCTAGGATATTGATTTTGTCTTTTGGGATTGGAATGCTACTTGGAGTGCCAGCAAGACGAGGCTAAAGGCAGCGATCGCAAAAATCCCCGTGGCCATGGTGCTTGCCCCTACTACCAAAGTCCGCACAGCCGCAGAGATGCTTAAGGCGAGGGGATTTGTGGAAGCAATGGGCTTAGTGGCAAAATTAGTGGCGATCGTTTGGGTCAGTTTATACAACGCCATAGCAAAGGTTCCAGCAATCAATGCCCCGGTGAGGGAGCTTAAGGGACTGGGTAATACCTCTTTTGGCTTCAGGGTTGGTTCTAAAGTAGGTTCGGCCGGAGATTCTGGGGTAGGTTCTAACATAAATTTTAGGATTACAGCAATTTGGATTCAGATTAAGACGGTTCCTGATATAGCATTCCTATCTGAGCTTAGAATGGCATACCCAGAGGGTGCGCCATTTTAAGCCCTTCACAGTTCGTAAATCAATTAGGATCTCAATATAGCAGATAGAATTATAGTCAGATTTTACCGAAAAATTGGGTCTAAAGCCCCGTCACTTCGACAAGCTCAATACAAGCCTTATAGGACAGCTTTCTGGTATATTTATATTGGTTGGAAATCCCGTGGTGGTGGCTTGTTAAGACTCCTTGCACCAGAAAGTAGAGTTTAGATCTGCAAAGTATTGGGTAGCGAAAACCAAGAAAAACATAGCTAGGGGAAATAAGTAAGTACCCAAAACAACAAAAACAATAATCTAAATCCAACAGTACCTAAGGACATTAGGAATCTGCCTCAGAAGAGGGAAAGCATGGGGAGAAGACTGCCTCTACTATAAAAGGTAAGCCTGATATAGCAAGCCGACTTCTGGGAACAATGAATTAGAATCCCCTTACCTAGCCTTCGGCGGCAAGCAACAGGTCGGGGAGTATGTCAAAAGAACAAGGATGTCAACAAACAGCGAGTATTACTCTGCACTTTCGCAATCGATCAAGAGCGATCGCGGTATAATTATTTGCTTAGTTCAAACCCAGCCCTGATAGCAGCAATAGACAAACCATGCAACCTGAACAAGAACAAGAAATTCTTAGCCTGCGCGATCGCGAATTAACGCCCAAACAAATTGCCCGAAAATTAGGATTGAAAGCATCTGAAGTCAGTACCTTTCTGATATCTCAGGCAGAACAAACAGCCCTCGCTAGTGCCGAAAAAGGAGAGTTATTACCAGTTGCTCAATGTCTCGTGGATGTAAATTTTGCGAAGGTATTGTTGGGTAAGGAAACCTCTGAAGCGGGCGGTTTGGGTTTAGTGGTGGTTACCCGTTCCAAGGGATACAATCGTTTTGTGACAGCCACTTATTTGATCGACTACTGGTGTTTGGGAGTCAAGGATGCCATCCCGCCACGTAACTGCAACGATAGCCAATATAAAAATTTCGTTCGGCATGCTTACTCACAGTTCCCGCAAGGGTACGAGGAGATTAGTTTAGAACAAGCACAAGCCTTAGTTTGGGGCGCGATCGCTTATGCCAAAACATTAGGCTTTGAACCGCATCGCGATTTTGAGCAGTCGAAGGCTCATTTAGGAGAATTAACCAGCGAAATCAGCTTGAAATTTGGTCGCAATGGAAAACCTTGTTATGTTGAAGGGCCTTACGATGATGGAATAAAAATCATGAATACGCTTAAAAAATCTGTGGGAGACGGGAATTTCAATTACTTGTTCGGGATTAGGTAGAAATTGATACGGTTCAGTTAATCCCTAAGAGGTATGAAATCAGTGCTTCTATTCCTACACCTGCCGGATTTATCAGAACGGGTAAATTGGAAAAAAGCGATCGCAAATTATTTACAGAAAAAACATCCCCAATATCATCCACGATCATCGAGCATCTAGTAATTTCGGTCTACAATGAAAGCAACTAAGTTATGGATTAGGAAATTCTATGTAATGCCCATCGTATTGAAAATATGGGTGTGGTGGGTTGATAAGATGATTCTGGAGTAATTAAGAGGAAAACTAATGATGAATTTAGCGCAAGCAGTTTTAGATAAGTTGCGGACTTTGCCTCCGGTTCAGCAACAGGAAGTTTTGGATTTTGCTGAGTTTCTGCAACAAAAAAATATGGCTAAGCGATCGCTAAGGAGTGTCAAAGGGTTATGTGCTGACTTAAAAGTAGATATTACGGAAGAAGATATCGCCCAAGCCCGGCAGGAAATGTGGGGAAATTTTCCTAGGGAGATTGTTTGATGCCCTCAGTTGTAGCAGATACCCATACCCTGATTTGGTACATTTTTGAACTGCCAAGATTGTCAACAGCAGCATTAACAGCATTAGAACAAGCGGTTAATGAGGGAGATTTTATTTACTTTTCCGCAATTACAATTGTTGAAATTTCTTACTTAATTGAGCGAGGACGTTTGGCAGGAGAGGTGCTGATACGAGTTTTGAATGCTGCGGATGATCCAAATATGGGGATTTTACTGGCACCTTTGGATCGCAATATCTCGGCAGCTATTCAACAGATTGACAGGGCAACGGTTCCTGATATGCCAGACAGGATTATTGCTGCTACTGCTCTATCTTTGGGTCTTCCCTTAGTCACTCGCGATCGAAAAATTCAAGCCTTAACTACTATTCAGACAATTTGGTAAGGCAAACAAGTTTTTGCTCCTAAATCCAACTTAAATAATATCTCAATTTCTTAATCTAGGTAGCCATACCTCATTTGTATAATTGTGGTTTCAGCCATCGATCTAGAGGGTAACTCACAACCTCTTTTGTGATCTAGATTAAATGATTTTGAAATTCAGGAAAAGTGATCTCTAGTGAGGCTACAATCAAGTTTTATAAATTTGAAGGTGATTCCCAATGGTTGATAGTCGTACTAAAGCTTACCGAAATCTAATTAAATCGCTTCTGAGTTGCCCAAGTGGGGAAGAACCAGAGGTTTTGAATACTAGCTTAGATTTTGTTGACGTAGGGTTAGTAAAAGCAATTAATGTGGAAGTAGCACAATTAAACGCTCAAGGTCATCTTAACAAGGCTAGTTGGTTACAAAATATTCTCAATCCGCTAGTTATAAAATATCTCGAACCAAAGTTGAGAGCTTACAGTGAGTTTCTTAGTGTGACACTACCTGAAGCTTTGCTAAATAGTCAAACCAATCCAGAAACTGTGCATGAGTTTCTCTCAAATCATTTAAATTTGCTGGACGAAGGATTAGCTTATGTATTGGAAGACACGTGTTCTGGTATCAAAAACTTCGATTCAATAGCACGGATGCACCTTGGATTATCTATCAATGAATTTGGTGGTTGGATGATGGATTTTGGAGGAGGTAATCGTGCCAATAATTTAGAAATTTCCATAGCTGCTCATGAAGTTGCGGCCACAGCCTTCATTCGTGATGAGTTTCCTAATCATTGGGCAAGTGCTTTGTATAATTTAGGTAATGGTTTTCGTGAGCGCATTCGAGGGGAGAAGGCAAAAAATTTAGAATTGGCAATCAACTGCTATAAATTAGCGCTGGAAGTATCTACTCCTGAAACTCCTGGTGAAAATTGGCGGGGAGAAGCTCTTAATAACTTGGGTCTTACATACTATTGGCGTATCGAAGGAGACAAGGAGCAAAATTTAGAAGACGCTATTTTTTATTACAAGGCTGCTTTAAATATTCGCACTCGCGAAGCTTTTATAAGCGGATGGGCGCAGACTAAATGCAATCTTGGCAATACTTATCGTGATAGAATTAGAGAAGATAAGGCTAGTAATTTAGAATTAGCTATTTGCTACTATAAAGAATCATTAGAAGTATATAATAATATTGAAGTTTATGCTAAAGAATTTGCAGACACTCAACATAGTCTTGGTCGCACTTACCGTGAACGAATTGAAGGAAATAAATCTGACAATTTGGAATTAGCAATTGGCTGCTATAAAGCTGTACTAGAAGTACAATCCACTAAAATATCGGCTCAAAAAAGAGCAGACATTCAACATAGTATGGGCTGTATTTATGAAGATCGAATCAAAGGAAGTAAAGCCGAAAATCTGGAAACAGCAATTAAATGTTATCAAGAAGCTCTTAAAGGACGCACTTTTGAAACCAGCTCTGAAGATTGGGCTGAAACTAACCATAATCTAGGAAATACATATTGTGAACGAATCTGGGGAGAAAGCGCAAAAAATCTAGCACTAGCTATTCACCATTTATCAGAAGCATCAAAAGTCCGTACCTTTGAGAACTCTCCAGAAAAGTGGGCTAATACCCAAAATACTCTTGCAAATGCCTACCGTTATCTAACTGAAGGTAATAAAGCCGAAAACTTTAAATTAGCTCTCAGTTGTTATGAGGATGCTTTAAAAGTACGTACCCCCGAAAGCTCACCAGAAGAGTGGTCGAGGATTAAGTACAATATAGGTGTTTTGTATTTGGACTATTTAAATAATTTTGCAGAAGTAGCACACCCAAATATTTTTGTTTCATCTGTGTGTTCAGAGGGATTGGCATATGTACTCATATATCCTAAAATAAGTGAGGCAATTGAAAATCTCTTGGCATCTTTGGAAGTAAGAACTCCTGATAAATATCCTATAGAAAGAGCGGAATCTCTTAATGTTCTTGGGACTGTCTATGTTATAGCAAATTATCTATGGCAAAGACTGAAACAAACGAGAAACTATGCAATTCTAGATGAAATGCCATCTGCACGGAGTTTAGAAACATCATTGCAACCTTTAGCAATAGAAAAAATAGCTAAGAATATTACAATAGAAAGGGGAATAGAATATTTAAGTCAATCTCTGGATACAATAAATTTTCAAGATCATCCTCTAATTTGGGGAGAAAATAACATTAATTTGGCTTATGCTTATTTATGCCTAGAAGATTTACTGGAGAACCAAGAGTTAGCTATTGCCTCTTATAAAGAAGCATTAAAAGGATTTACTCAACAATCTTTTCCCCACAATCACCTTGAGGTTCAATATGAAATAGGCCAACTATATCAAAAAAGCAATAAATTATCTGATGCTTACAGTGCCTTTGCTGCTGCTATTGACACTGTAGAATTACTGCGAAATGAAATTAATTATGTTAAAGATGAAAGCAAAGATAAGTTAATAGAAAAATGGAATGGGCTTTATCAAGATATGGTAAAACTTTGCTTGGATCTAAAAAAGTACAGCGAAGCGATAGAATACGTCGAACGCAGCAAATCCCGCAACTTCGTTGAATTGCTGGCAAATTCCGAACTTTATCCCAAAGGCGCTGATGATTCACTCAAACAGGAATTACGCAACTTAAGAAGCACCATTTCAGCAATACGGCAATTACTAGCCGACTCAGATAATAACAGCACATTTAATCGTGATAGTTTTCAGGGACTTCGGAGCAGCGAAATATCTACCCAGACCCGTGAGTATATCGCCCAACAGCGTGAACTCCTGCAAGAATATCAGCACCAACTCGATCAAGTTTTCGCCCAGTGTCAACAAATAGATCCCGCCTTCACTCTCACTCAACAAGTTAAACCTATTACCGTTGCCGAAATCCGTGATTTGATAGACCCCCACACTGCTATTTTAGAGTGGTATATTGGCACAGACAGTTTCCAAATATTCATCGTCACCCAGTCAAAGTTGGAAGTTGTGCCGTTTGACAAAGCCGAATTAGAAAAGCTAGAAGCGTGGAATAAAACGTATCTCGAAGCATTATTTAACAACACCGAAACCTGGCGAAATAATCTTTCCGAGTCGCTGAATAGTCTTTCCCAGATATTGCGCCTCGATGCAATTCTCAATCATCCCGCCCTAGCCAATTGTGACTCCCTAATTTTAGTTCCCCACCGCTACCTGCATCTATTCCCGCTTCATGCCTTATCGGTTAGCCAACAAACTTGGAAGCGATTTAACCCAGAAACTCCCTATCTGGAACCCCCCGCCAACCCTTGTCTGCTAGATTGCTTCAAAAAAGGTGTGCGATACGCCCCCAGTTGCCAACTCCTGCAACGGGTACAACAGCGAGAACGCCCATCTGCCGATCGCCGCACCCTGTTCGCCATCCAAAACCCTACCGAAGACCTTGCCTACACAGATATAGAAGTAGAAGTCATCAAACGTGACTTTTCACCCGCCGACATTTTAAGCAAACAACAAGCCACCAAAACTGCCCTCCTTGACAACCTAGAAACGATCGCCCAAGCCCACTACATCCACTTCTCCTGTCACGGTTCCTTTGATTTCCAGACACCCCTAATTTCATCCCTAATCCTAGCAGGAGCCATAGAATCAATAGACTCACCCACTCCCAACGGGACAAAATCTCTCCGATTGCGTTCCGGGGGACAAGCCAATCCCGCCAAATGCCTAACTCTGCAAGACATCTTTGCTACACTGAACTTACCTAAATGTCGCCTCGTCACCCTCTCCGCTTGCGAAACGGGGTTGACAGACACAACCAAACAAAGTGATGACTGTATTGGCTTGGCGACAGGCTTTTTGTATGCTGGTAGTCAGGGAGTACTCTCTAGTTTGTGGTCAGTGGATGATATCGCCACCGCCTATTTAATGATTAAATGCTACGAAAATCTGGGAACATCTGATATGGCAGTAGCCCTGAATACAGCCCAACTTTGGCTGCGAGATGCTACCCAATCTAAATTGCTAGAATGGATAGGTAAATTAAAATTAGATTCAGAGTCAACCCAAGGTATCAAAGGTTTCCTTGAAAGTTATGGTTCTGACGAAACACCATTTGATAGCCCGTTTTACTGGGCTGCATTTTGCGCTATAGGGAAATAAAAATTATGACTACAAATCCTCTCTTATTGGCTTTCCCAAGCTTTGTAGAAAAAGAAACCATTGAAATAGACATTTTAAGGGACTTAGATCGAGCCTTAGAATCCTTCAGCAGCGAACCTTTGCCAAATACAGAGGAAACTCTGAATGAATGGTTACGCAACCACAAAGATATTAGAGAACAGCTTAGAAAGTTTTCACCAAATAATAAAGAAATTACCAAGGTCAAAGCTCAACAACCCAAAACAGGAGTCGGTAACGTCTTTCAGGAATTACGCACAGCAGTGAAAGAAAAACTCGAAGAGATCGAAAAAGAGACTAACAAGGGGAGATAAATTTTATGTCTCCTACCAAAATCTATGCCCCGAATGTTCATTTGTTTGCCTATCAATTGCGAAAAGAATCTGAACCTCAAGAAAAACTATTTGAGGAAGGTGGAAATATCTTAAGACAATTCGGGATTAATCAAACAATTGATATCCAAGATAAACCCGGATATCGAGTTGAACTTTTGGCTAGACAAAGCGAAGATAATGCCTCTATTTTCTTTGAAAAATGGTCGGATTCCCCCATCACAGGTATTGCTTATCCCATCCGAATTCACGATACATTTGCCTTAGCATTGAATGTCCGCCGTCCCGAAAAAAATGAACAGGGACTTAAAACCTCTGATGTAGATATCGACTTCTTTAAACGATTGCATCCCAGCGACTGCTGGATACCAAACGAAGTTAATGCTTCTATTGGTCAAACTTTATTGTTAACTCTTTGGTACACTCCAGAGAAAACTTGGCGATTTTGGAACTCAAGAGAAGATCAAGAAAAGCTGAAATCTTTGGCTGATAAATGCTTGCGATCTTTTATTCCTAAAAAGTTAGACACGCCTCCATTTTACCGATCGAGCGAACTATTTGGTAGTCCAATTTTTGAGTATGGTATTCCCGATGGGTTAGAAAATCATTGTCACATTTTAGTTTGGATATTCGTAACTCCTGAAACCGACACGAAATTACAAGAAGAATATCCTAATTTAGTTGATATTTTTTGCTATCGTCATAAAATCATCCATGCATATGAATTAAGTCGATCTATTTATAAAGTTCTCTCCCATAGCTATAAAGAAATAAAATCAAAAATAGCTATTGTTGAAAGGTTACCAGATGAGGAGACCTTAGATTCGAGCGAATTAGAAGAATTGAAAAAGGCACTTAAGAACATTCCTAGCCTTAATTTTAGTTACATTGAGTTAATCAGAGACTTGGATAACTACCGCCTCCCTCTTAAAATTAATCTTCAAAATTATGAAAGAGAGATTAAGCTGGTACAAAAGAAATATCCACAAGAAGATTTAAGGTTTCTCGAATATTTTGCAGATGAAAAAGCCCATATTTTTGTACAGCAAATTCAAGCAGACTTGGACTATTTTGCTAATGGATCGGATTTACTAGAAACAGCGTTAGATGCTATCCGAGGACGGGTGGAGATAGAACAAGCAGAGATTGATCGCAACCTCCAAAAAACCGTCCAATCTGTAGGCTTTGGTATAGGTGCAGCAGGTGTAGTAGCAACTAGCACCCCATACTGGATTAAGCAGGAACCAGGAGTCATAGACATTAATAAGCCATTTAATTTTAGTGCCTTAACTACGTTCATATTAATTATCTTTCTCAGCTTGAGTGCAGGCTTTATTACTTGGAAAGCTGCTAATAATCTAATAAACCGAAAAGACAATAATAGAAAAGTGAAGTCACAAAAAAAACTAGCCGGAGATCAACCGAGCTTGACCCCAGAACAAACTGCCAGTACGTCATTTATTATCCAGCAACCAGAAGAAGCGCAATCGACCAAATCTAATAATTCCTAGAAGTTTCTAAAAAAATCCCATCATCTAGTTGTCCTTTGAGCTCGGATCATTTGATCTTAAAAGGGGGCAGGGGACTAGGGGCAGATTTTAGTTCAGTTCCCATCCGGGCAACTTCGACGAACTGACTGACCCGGTTGGGATCGATCGGCTCCTCAATCTTACCCCGGCGCTTCAGGGAGCTAGAGACAATTACCCCATCAGCAGCTTTGATCAGAGTACCAATATTTTCCCAAGTTGCCCCACTGCCGATCAACACTGGAGTTCCCTTAGCGGCAGCCATAGCTAATTCCAAGTCTGCAAAATTAGGTGGATCCCCAGTCACCCAGCCGCTGAGGATTACAGCATCCGCCAAACCCCGCTCGATCGCTTCCTGGACAGCAATAGTTAAATTAGTATTGCTCAAGGGGCGGGCATGTTTTACCAACACATCCGCGAAAATCTGCACATCACAACCCAACTCCCGACGATAGCGCAATAGCTCATTGGCTTTGCCCTCAATGAAGCCCTGATCTGTCGCCATCACCCCAGTCAGGACATTCACCCGGATAAACTGTGCTCCAGTGCAAGCCGCGATCGCCATCGCACTCAGAGCATCATTGCGTAAAACATTGATCCCCATAGGTAGGGTAATAATATTTTTCAGGCGGTGCATAATCAAGGTCATGGCACTAATCACCGCCCCATCTACTTGATCCTTCACAAAAGGCGCGTCGAAAAAGTTCTCGATAATGATCCCATCCACACCCCCCGCAGCCAATGCTGTGGCTTCCTGCTCGGCGCGATCGATCACTGATTGCAGACTCCCTCCCCAACGGGCAGAACTAGGCAGGGGCAACAAATGTACCACGCCAATAATTGGATTTGGGTTTTTAAAGATTTGCTTGAGACTCACAGATATTCCTAACTAGAGCAGCGTTATGCTGCCGATAAAATGTTTTAATAAAAGTTCATGCACTTCTAGAATTTCAACCAAAATTGTATCTCTATTTGCGGATCAACCAATAATTGTTTCCTAGGGGATACCTAACTACTCTACACAAACCATGGATCTAGAGTTCCCTAATCATCGCTATAAAAATCCTATGACTAATAAGCCTACGATCGCCATCTCCCACCTCGGCTGTGAAAAAAACCGCATTGACACTGAGCATATGCTGGGTCTACTGGTGGAAGCTGGCTATGGGGTGGATGCCAACGAAGAATTGGCAGACTACGTAATTGTTAATACCTGTAGTTTTATTGAATCTGCTCGCCAAGAGTCGGTGCGGACTCTGGTAGAGCTGGCAGAAGCAGACAAAAAAATTGTGATTACCGGCTGTATGGCGCAGCATTTTCAGGAGCAATTGTTAGAAGAAATTCCTGAGGCTGTAGCAGTGGTTGGCACCGGCGATTACCAGAAAATTGTTCAAGTGATCGAACGAGTAGAGCAGGGCGATCGCGTCACCCAGATCACCCAGGAACCTACCTATATTGCCGATGAAACCATCCCCCGCTACCGCACCACCTCTGAAGGGGTGGCTTATCTCCGGGTGGCCGAGGGCTGTGATTATCGCTGTGCTTTTTGTATTATTCCTCACCTGCGGGGCAATCAGCGATCGAGAACCATCGAGTCTATTGTTACGGAAGCGCAACAATTAGCTGAGCAGGGAGTGCAAGAAATTATTCTGATTTCCCAAATAACGACCAATTATGGACTAGACTTGTATGGGGAGCCTAAGTTAGCCGAACTAATCAGGGCTTTGGGCAAAGTGGATATCCCATGGATTAGAATGCACTACGCCTACCCTACGGGTTTGACGAGCGCGGTCATTACTGCCATTCGAGAAACTCCCAATATCCTCCCCTACCTAGATTTGCCCTTGCAACACTCCCATCCTGATATGCTCCGGGCGATGAATCGTCCTTGGCATGGGAGAGTTAACGACAAAATTATTGAACAAATTAAGACAGCGATTCCTGAAGCGGTGATGCGAACCACATTTATTGTGGGATTTCCCGGAGAAACGGATGAACACTTCCAACATTTGTTACAATTCGTAAAGCGTCATGAATTTGACCATGCAGGCGTGTTTACTTTTTCCCGTGAAGAAGGAACTCCCGCCTTCAACTTGCCCCACCAGATTTCTCAGGAAGTAATGGATATCCGGCGTGATACCCTGATGGCTGCCCAACAGCCCATCGCTTTCAAAAAAAATCAAGCCTACGTGGGCAAGGTAGTGGATGTGCTAATCGAGCAGGAAAATCCAGAGACCGGTGAACTGATTGGGCGATCGCCTAATTTTTCGCCAGAAGTGGATGGGTTAGTTTATGTGCAAGGGGAAGCTCACCTAGGCACAATCACTAGGGTAAAAATCACTGATGCTGATGTCTATGACCTCTACGGTCAGACCATCCCCCATGAGTAAATCTTGGGTAAATCATGAGTAAATCAACTTCACAAAACTAAATCAACAAATTATGACCCTTTCATTTTCTAGCCTTGGTCTCTCAGACACTCTTGTTCAACAAATAGAAGCTTTGGGTTTCTCTACACCTACCCATATCCAGGCTCAAGCAATTCCTCAGTTATTATCTGGTCGAGATGTAGTCGGCCAATCCCAAACCGGCACAGGCAAAACCGCTGCTTTCTCTCTGCCGATTTTGGAGCAGATTGATGTAGATAGCAAAGATGTCCAAGCTCTGATTCTCACCCCCACTAGAGAATTGGCACAACAGGTAACTCAAGCCATCAAGGATTTCAGCGGAATTAGCGATCGCCCCAGCAAAGATTTCCGCCGCCTACAGATACTTACCGTCTGTGGTGGTCAATCCATGGAACGCCAGACTCGTCCCCTACAAAAGGGTGTCCAGATCGTAGTTGGCACACCGGGACGGGTGATTGACCTGATCAACCGAGGGAACCTAAAACTAGATCAAGTCCGCTTTGTCGTCTTGGATGAAGCCGATGAGATGCTCAGTATGGGCTTTATCGACGATGTGCAGACAATCCTCGAAAGCTCTCCCTCTAGTCGTCAAACAGCCTGCTTCAGTGCCACCATGCCTCGGCAGATTCGTGACTTGGTAAATAGATTCCTCAAATCTCCCACCACTGTCACCGTCGATCAACCAAAGGCGGCTCCGACCAAGATTGACCAAAAAGTCTACATGATCCCTAGAGGTTGGACAAAGAGCAGAGCCTTACAGCCCATCTTGGAACTAGAAGATCCAGAAGCAGCTTTAATCTTTGTCCGGACAAGGGCTGCCGCAGCAGAACTAACTAGCCAACTCCAAGCAGCCGGCCACAGTGCCGATGAATACCACGGCGACCTCAGCCAAGGACAGCGGGAACGCCTGTTGCAAAGATTCCGCCAGTGCCAAGTCCGCTGGGTGGTGGCGACAGATATAGCCGCTCGTGGTCTAGATGTGGATCACTTGACCCATGTAATTAACTACGATTTGCCCGATAGCGTGGAAACCTATATTCACCGGATCGGCAGAACTGGTAGAGCTGGTAAAACTGGGGTAGCAATTTCTCTGATTGGCTCCATGGAGCGTCGTAAGTTGCAACTGATTGAGCGGCGGGTACGTCAAGGGTTGGAAGTTGTGAAGATTCCTAGCCGATCGCAGATTGAAGCCAAGCGCCTAGATAAACTCCAGTCGCAACTCAAAGAAGCTCTGACTGGTGAAAGAATGGCTTCCTTCTTGCCCATCATCCGCGAATTGAGTGAAGAGTATGATGCCCACGCGATCGCAGCGGCGGCTCTGCAAATGTTCTACGATGAAACCCAACCTAGCTGGGGTAATACCGAAGACTTGGATATCCCCATGGATTCTGGCAAACCTATGCTCAAGGGAGGTCAACACAACGATCGCTACGATCGGGGTCATGGTCGCAATGATCGCAATGACCGAGGCGATCGCTATGGTCGCAGTGGTGGCGGAGATCACCGTTCCGAAGCTGGACGCTCTGGTAGCAAACCCAAATTCCGAGGTCAAGAGATCAGCCTAAAAACTCAAGGATAGATACCTAAACGGCTTCTATCGCTGTTACTATAGCCAAGCCAGCACCATTCTAGTTAGGACGGGAACATTTTTGCGGGCTTCGACTACGCTCAGCCCTCAGAAACGTCCTAATCAAAATGGTGCCAGCTATAGCTAGAATAGGGTGTGGGAAACATTGGATTGTGTGTCAAAATATGGTTGGCGGGGTAAAATAGTAGGCTATTATTTATCTTTCCAAAATCCTATGAGCTGTCAAGACCTCGACAATCTAACGACGGAAACCCTAATTTCTAAAGCTAACTACCCAGTATTTCGCTGTGAAGAGTGTATTAAAATTAATAGCCGCTGGGTGCATCTGCGTATTTGCCAAACCTGTGGAAAAATGTTGTGTTGTGACTCTTCTCAGCATCAACATGCTCGCGGGCATTACAATGAAACAGGACATTCAGTAATTAGCTCGGCTGAATTGGGAGAACAGTGGCTGTGGTGCTTTGTGCATAATCAAGCAAAAGAATATTAAGCTGGGGCTAATTCTATCGCGAAGGAGATTAGGATGAGTTGGATTGTGTAACCCATACTCCCTAAATGATTATTGATAAAGTGGCTAGGGGTTATGATTTTTCGCCCCCGCTGGGGGCGAAAAATCATACTTTAATAAATAGCATCTAATTGTCTAGGGTTTGCGCAAGTTCTGATGTAGTTTCCCGAAATGGAGGTTTCTTGTGACAACAACTATTCAAGGTAAGCCGATCGAAGCTATCTGGCCTAGCCTCCCGCTAGCAGCTTGGCAGGATACCTACATCACACTCCATCTATGGCTTCAGATTATTGGCAAAATTCGCCTAGCACTGTCTCCCCATCTCAACCACTGGTGGCAATCTACGCTCTATGTAACACCCCGTGGATTAACAACCGCTTCAATCCCCTACAAAACCCGCAGTTTGCAGATCAGCTTTGATTTTCTCGATCATCAACTAAAAATTGCTACCAATGATGGCACTACCAAAATAATTGTGCTTGAACCGCGATCGGTTGCGGATTTTTATCGATCGGTCATAGGCACATTGAGAGAGATTGGGATCGAAGTCCAAATTTGGACAATGCCCCAAGAAGTGATCGCCCCAATTCCGTTCGACCAAGATCATCAACATGCGGCTTATAACCCAGAATATGCACAAAGATTTTGGCGAATCCTTGTCCAAACCGATCGAGTTATGACAGCTTTTCGTTGCCAGTTCATTGGTAAATCCAGCCCCGTACATTTCTTCTGGGGTAGCTGTGACCTTGCTGTAACCCGCTTCTCTGGTCGTCGTGCGCCAGAACATCCGGGTGGAGTTCCTAATATGGCAGATTGGGTCACTAGAGAGGCTTACTCCCACGAAGTTAGTAGCTGTGGGTTCTGGCCCGGTGGTGGTTCTATCGCCGAACCTGTTTTTTATGCTTATGCCTACCCTACACCAGAAGGATTTCGAGATTACCCCATCCTACCCAAGGCGGCATTTTATAGCTCAGAGATGCAGGAGTTTATCCTGCCCTACGAAGCTATTAGACAGGCTGAGGATCCAGATACGATGCTCCTTGCTTTTTTCCAAAGTACCTATGAAGCAGCAGCAAATTTAGGACAGTGGGATCGCCAAGGACTGGAGCGGACTTCAGCTTTACAGGAATCTTTGTAAAAACATCCTTGATTAATAATGCACCGAAAAATATCAGTACTTATAATTATCCTGTTTTTGTCTAGTTTGCTAGGGCAACTAGAGATTCATAATCTAAAAATATCTATGGCTGCCTCTGTTTTTCCAGAGAAAAACTATCTGCTCCAAACCATCAGTTCATCCTTAAAAGTTCCGATTGATAATTTGCGTCAAGACTTCGATCGCACATTTAGTTCTGATTGGCAGATGGTCAAAGATGAAGTTGCCATCAAGGAAGGAAAAACCTATTGGTTAGTAACTCTCCAGCCCAAAACTAAGGGTAGATTCACAGTTAGGTATAAATTCTCTAATCAGCTTGGAAGTTATAGCGATCGTGAATATCCAATCAGTGTTGGCGATCGCAGTTGCGCTAGGTTACTCGTCAATCAATCATTTTTTTATCCCAATATTTGCCTAGGAGATAAAATCATGATCCCGATTCAATTAGAGCCAGATAATTTAAATAATTTCAATTATATTTTTAGTAAATCTAGTCGGTATATGGGTGATGCGATTACTAACTATATCCCTCCAAGTGAGATTTTATTAGCTCATTCCCAAACAACTAACAATCTAAATTATCTATCCTATCTAGGTAAAGGGATTGACGCGACAAATCAAGAGCTTGTGAAATTATATGCAGCATTTAGTAGTAAAAATATCGGCAAATTCAACTTAGAAACTACTGTCAGATTACCAAATATTCTCCAGCCCTATGCTCTAGATGCCGGGGAAGCGATCGTGACCCCCTTAGAAATTTTTCCGGCGGAGACTCCTCTAGTTGTGCTGCCGGAGCGGGAATATTCTTGTCAATCTGCCCAAATCTCCCTCGATAGTCCTTGCGATCCCACAAGTTATCGTAGTTTTGCCTATCCTCAGCAAAAAATGCGATCGCGAGTTGGCGATCGCTTAAACATAGAGTATGCCCTCCTGAATATGCTGGCTTCCCCAACCTCTGTAGACCCCGACAGCTTATCAGCCCAACTACAGGCGGTTGATCCCATAATTCAGGAATTACCTTTTAATCTCGATAGGCAGGAAGAGGGATTCTTCGATCGTTGGTTAGAGTAATACCAAATTAACGTAAGTTCTATGTTTGAGTGATGGAATCGGAGACCGCGCCCCGGGATCCATTACTATTCATGACTATCCAATTTGCGTATATCTCAGGAAAATCTTTTGATATATAAAAAAGCTTAAATTATGGATGGATCAAAATTGAGAGTGCTGATTTTCCTAGGATAGGCAATATTCTTCTGCCTGTTTCCGCGTCTCTAAGATGGTTAGAATTAGCCTGTTTACTATTGACTAAACTGGCGGGGATCATGTAGTGTCAATACTTGTCGAAGAATTATCTTATTCCCTGCAAGGTGAATTTGGGAGTAATAATTGACTAAGTTTTTGGACGCAGCCGTTTTAGTTTGGGTGACTGGCAGTACCCATACTAAAACTCAAACCCAGTCAATATTTCAGAAAATATAGCGTATTCCATTCACGTAAAAAGTGCTGTAAATATTTTTTAGAGTAAGTTAATTGACCAGTTAATTGACCAATTATTATGTCCAATCGTCGTCTACCCGCCAAGTACACTATCTTCCTAACCCGTACCGGCAAACCACCCCTAGTTTTACACATGAGTCCCCGCATTTTGGCGATTAGGCTCCTCTACTGCTTAGGTTTTCTATCTCTCCCTTTTGCTTGGGCTGGTAGTACTTGGTGGGCTGAACAACAGCGCAATAGCCAGTATCTGGAAGAAAGAGTGGCACTACAACAGCGTCAAGAGCAGTTACAAGTAGAGCAAGAGCAATTGCAGCAGGAGATCGATCGCCTGCGAGAACGAGCCGGATTACCTAAAACTGAAACTACTCCCTCCTCAACCTCAGACCCCAATAATCTGGGATTACCTAAAGCTATTTCTCCTAATGCTGTTTCTAAAGAGCAAAATCAAGAACAAAATAATAGTTCTAGAGGGCGGGGTGGGGCTAGTAACCCAGACCAGTTAATCCACAAAAACCAAAGCCGCCTCAATTCTCTTTGGAGCCAGATCCGAGATTTGAACCCCAGCCTAGAGGCTACCCTGAACCGAGAAGAAGTGACTCCCTTGGGGATGCCGATGCAAGGGGAGAATTTAGAAATTACCTCCCTATTTGGCAATCGCCCCAATCCCTTTGGCTTTGGCAGCGAAGTCCATAATGGGATGGATTTTGTGGATGCCTACGCTAGCCCTGTCTATGCTACTGCTCCGGGGATAGTCACTTCGGCAGGATTTGATGGTGGTTACGGTTTGGTCGTGACAATTAGCCATAGTTATGGCTATAGTACCCTCTATGCCCACCTTTCTGGATTGGCTGTGAAACAGGATACACGGGTAAAGCGGGGGCAGTTAATTGGCTATTTGGGGAATAGTGGTCGATCAACAGGACCCCACCTCCACTACAGTATCTATCAGGGAGAAAAGGCGATCGACCCCCAACCCTACCTGAAATTGACAGCAGCAGAATTCCAGAAATTAAGTAATGACTCCGAACCTTGAGGAACCATTTATGTTTTTTAATCGCTCCAAGTCCACCAACAGCAACACCATGAACTATTTAGCCAATGGCACAGAAGTCCACGGCTCGATTAAAAGTGAAGGGAGTCTGCGGGTTGATGGGGTAATTTTGGGGAATGTTGATGTGAAGGGCGACCTAGAAATAGCCACAACTGGCAGAATTGAAGGGGCAGAAATCCATGCCAACAATATAGTTAGTCAAGGGATCATTAAAGCGCAGATTCAAGCCACGGGCAAAGTGACGATTACTTCTACTGCTAGAGTTGAGGGAGATGTGGTGGCTAGTGCGATCGATATTGCAGCCGGGGCGGGTTTTGTGGGGCATCTAATCACCAAAGACAACAAGGCTCTGCCCAGTGCCGGAATGAACCCCCAACTTCCCGGTAAAAAAATAGAACCATCCCTAGAGGCTCCAACTAAAAATTTTAAGAGCTGGGGTGAGTAGGAATATTGTAGGGGCGCAAGGCGTGGTGCCCCTACCCATATCGTGTTTAATGACAGTATCTATAGCAATCCTAAATGGATTGAGAGAGACGCACCCTCCGGGTGCGTCTCTCTCAATCCTCAAAAACCCACAAATTATTTAGGATCGCTATATTAATATAAGTTCATGAAGTCCCATCAACTTTAGATAAACCTATGAGCAGTAATCCCACTATCCTTGCTTTCGCTGGCAGTACTCGCCAAGATTCTTTTAATAAAAAACTCGTGCAAATCGCTGCCCAAGGAGCTAGTCATGCCGGGGCGGATGTCACCTATCTTGACCTGCGGGATTTACCTCTACCCCTGTTTGATGAAGACCTAGAAGCGCGGGAAGGAATCCCCTTAAATGCCAAGAAACTCAAGGAATTAATGATTGCTCATCAGGGCTTTTTAATTGCCTCACCGGAATACAATAGCTCCATTAGTGCGGTGTTGAAAAATACGATCGACTGGGCTTCTCGCCCCCAACCCGGTGAGGCTCCCTTGGCTTGCTTTAAGGGGAAAGTGGCGGTATTGATGAGTGCTTCTCCGGGTGCTTTGGGAGGATTGCGGGGCTTAGTGCATATTCGATCGATCCTTGACAATTTGAGTATGATTGTTTTGCCAGAACAAAGAGCGATCGGTAATGCTTATTCGGCTTTTACTCCAGAAGGAAATCTGCAAGATGCAGATCAACAAAGTGCGGTAGAACAATTAGGAGCTAGGTTAGTTGAAGTAGTGGCTAAATTGGGTAGTTAGATAGCGATCGCCCTCCAAATTCCCCTCTCGGAAATCTATGATCTAATTGAATTTATCTAGAGAAATTAGAGGCACTAACTATCACGGCATACAGTGATTTTACCCTTACAAAAGTTAGAGTAGATTTTAATTTACAGTACTTTGCGTTCAAATGAGACACACCCTAAATATTGAAAGTCCTATCAATGTTGGGTTTGAGAGTGGGTGGCTGTAGCCACCTACTCTCAAACTATAGATATAAGATTTTTGTACTAACTTAATCTTAAAATAATCACAAATTCATTCTTGGTATTTATATGCCTTTTAGCAATTTTAAAAGTCTGGGAATAACCGTCAAAGAGCTGGAAATTATTTATCAAGAAGTAGACATTATTTCTCAGGTGACATTTCCGGTGTCCGATTATTTTCGTCAGGATTTAGAGTATGTGATGCGGGAAGGAGTGGTGAACAATTCAGAATTTGCTATTTGCGAGAATTTGATTTATCCAGTTTTGAAAGAAGTATGGAAATCCTCTAGCGATAAATTTACGCTATGGAGTCATCAATTATTGACCTGTGATGATACTCTGTCTGGGTTTCCTGAATATATTTTGGCGAGACGATCGCCCTTCGGCAAAGTTGTTTTTGACAAGCCTTATTTGCTAATTGTTGAAGCTAAACAAGATAATTTTGATTGGGGTTGGGGGCAATGTTTAGCCGAAATGGTCGCTGCCGATCGATTACATGGCGAAGTTGATTTAACTATTTGGGGCATCGTTACCAATGGCATAACTTGGGAATTTGGCAAACTAGAAAACCAAGGTTTTACCCATCACCCAGCCCCCTGTAGTATTTTTGACCTAGATAAATTATTTGCTGTCATAAATTATATTTTTCAGCAGTGTGAAACCCAACTGGCAGCTTATTTAGAAAAAGTAGCTTGAACTAGAATTCTATACCCGGTTGAGCTTTGATCCCTTGCTCCCGGAAGGGATGCTTGATTAGGGTCATTTCTGTCACCAAGTCCGCGCGATCAATCAACTCCTGAGGTGCGCCTCGACCAGTTAAGATCACATGGGTTTGAGGGGGCTTGGTCGTCACCGCCTCGATTATTTGAGCCGGATCCAGATAACCCAACTTCAGGGCAATATTCACCTCATCCAGCAAAACTAGCCGAAACTCTGGATTCTGAATAAAGGTTAGGGCAGTTTGCCATGCGGTGTTAGCAGTAGCAATATCTCGCTCCCTGTCTTGGGTTTCCCATGTGAAACCCTCACCCATAGCCTCAAAAATTAGCTGGGGAGGAGTTTCTGGGGTAGGGGCAACTGTCCAGGGCTGAAATACGGCTTTCTCGGCGGGTTCCCAAGCACCTTTAATAAATTGAATAATTGCCACCCGATAGCCATGACCGAGCGATCGCAAGACCATCCCCAAGGCAGCAGTAGTTTTCCCCTTGCCATTTCCTGTATTGACAATAATCAACCCTTTATCTGGCGATGCTTTGGCAATCCGCTGGTCTTGGACTTCTTTGCGCCGCTGCATTTTCTGTTTGTAACGGTCTTGATCCCCTAGTTCTGGTTGATCAATATCTAGGGTAGTTAGTTCGGGATTTTGAGCATTCATGAGTTAGCTGACCTATATTATTTGCCCGGCTGGAGTTGAATAGATAAATCAAAGCGCAGCAGGCGATCGCTATCTACTTGAGTTGTCATGCCAATGGCAGAAATCGACTTAGACGCAGCCCGCCAATCCTTGGGTAGTTGAGGCAGGGGCAGATTATTGGCGTTGATGGCGGTATCTACATTGATGAATAGTTTGCCATTATGGGCTTGACCCATCCCCGGCAAAGTCTGTTGGAACTGGGAATTTGTGGCTAGAGCTTCCCTTGGTTGAGGGACAATTCCGGTGGCGATCGGGGCTCCAAAGGTCAGAAATGCCACATTGCCATCGAGCCAGCCATGGCTAATATTCAACCCCACCAAGGGTGAAACCCAATTAGTCACAGGTTGCCCATTCAGTTGGTTGGATTCCACTTGGAATTGATAGTTATTGGCCGCAATTTCATCCAATCGTTTTAGGGTTTTTTCGGCCTTGGGGCGATCGCTGGCTTGCACCATAATCACCACCCCCGCCTTCAAGCGAGAAGTCACATTCGCCGCCGAAGGCAGTAATGCCACCGTAAATTCCCCCTGCATCCAAGAAAGTAAGTCCTCATCTAGGTCTAGGTTGGTAAAAGACTTTAAGCCCGATCGCACCGCCTCTGGAGAAATGGGTAATAGGGGGTTGCCTTGGCCATCAATATAATCCAGCCAAAACTGTTGCAGACTACTACCAGAAAACATCAAAAATGTATCGGCTGGCAGGCGCTGGGGCATAATCTTCACATCATTCTTGGGCAGAAATTTTTGCTTGCTATCGGGCTTTAGCCAAGATACACCTTGGAAGCGTAGCCCTTGGGGTTCAAGGATCACATTTGTCGCCACACCTTGGTATTGTTGTTGATTCAGGGTGGGTTGAGTACTGAGGGGTTTAGGACTATTAGGACTATTAGTGCTAACGGGCTTAGTAGTTTCTGAGCCAATCATGGTACTAATAGCGGGCAGATTCAGATAAAGCCGAGCCGCCGATTGTCCAGAGTTTAGTTTTCCTAGAGCCTGACTATAACCGGGAAGTCTGGCGATCGTATTATTACCTTGGTAGGCATCCACCACCTGTTCGATCGCCTTGGGGTTATTGGTGACCACCACCGCATTATCTAGAACGGTGACTGAAATCGGGCTTTTCGTTCCCTGAGGACTTTCTTGGATTGTTACTCCCTGGTAGGTACGACCTACGAGGTTATTTTTTCCAGAGTTGATTTGGTTCGCAATTTGAGAAGTTAACAGGGGCTGATTAACTGGCAGGACAAGAATCAACGCATCTTCAACTTTCGGAGCTTTGGCTTTTTCCGGGGTAGCAGTAGTTTCTGTGGGTAGGGGCAGGTAAGCAAGCATTGCCTCGCTGCCAATCCAAGGTTGAATATCTCGTCCATAGTCAAAGCCATTGGCGGTGAGGAAATTTTGTTGTAGATTTTGGATCTGTTGGGCGATCACTGCCTTCGTTTCTGGAGTGCCCGTTTGTTGGAGTTTTTGCCATTGTTGGGGATCCGTCGATACCGACAAAGTTGCTAAAGCTTGTTGGGGGATTAGTTTCGCTCCCGGTGGATTATAACCCATCAAAAAATTATTTTGTGTCAACCAGAAAGCTCCTGCTCCACCAACTATGACTAGGGAGGTGACTGTCGCGATTAACCAAATAGGCTTAGTTTTTTGTAGTATGGACATGGGTGATAGTTAAGGCAGTTAATAATTAGGTTAATAAAGGTTTAGTAAAAGCTTAGTAATAAGTTGGGTTTTTAGATTCTGCAACTTTTGGCTTTATCAATAACATCGGTTTCTAGCATTGAGTTCTGAGGCGAGTAGAAAATCAAGCTTGAGAAGTTAATTCATCTAGATTAAACACATTTTGCATAGAAGTTAATCTATGGAGATTAATTTATCAAGGTTAAGAAGACATTAAATTAATAAGTAAACACTAAGTTATTAAGTTATACAGAGTATCTCGTTGTTGATAAGGACGATTTAGAGATTTAATTGCCTGCCTGAGTTGTTCTGGTTCTAGGCAAGTGCCACCTTTTGCCCCCGCCATCGTTGTAATATGCTCTTCCATTAAGGTTCCCCCTAAGTCATTACAACCCCACATCAGGGCAGTGGTTGCTCCCTCTAGCCCCAATTTTACCCAACTTGGTTGCTGATTGGGAATCCATTTCCCTAAGAAAATTCTCGCCACTGCGGTAAGCAAAAGATTGTCTGCCAAGATGGGTTGATCTCGTCCGACTCGGCTCCGCAATGGCTTGGGGGCAGATTCGCCGACAAAGGGCAGAATAATAAATTCTGTAATTCTGGCGGGGTAATTTTTGGCGATCGCTTCCTGTTGCATCTCTCGTAACTGATTCAGATGATTCGCCTGATGGTGGTGGCTCTCAATATGCCCTGAGAGCATGGTGCTGGTGGTGAACATCCCCAAGCTATGGGCGGTACTGACAATTTCTCGCCAAGTGGCACTATTGATTTTTTCGGGGCAGAGGATTTGCCGGAGGCGATCGTCCAATATTTCTGCCGCCGTACCGGGCATAGATCCAACTCCTGCTGCTTGGAAAGCTTGAATTACTTCGGCATAGCTTAAGTGATCTTCTCTAGCAATAAACTGAATTTCTTGGGGAGAAAAGGCATGGAGATGGAGGTGGGGAAAATTACCTTTGATGGTTGCCACCACTTTTTGATAGTAAGCCAAACTACTGCCATCAATCTTGGCTTCGAGGTTTAGTCCCCCCTGCATACAAATTTCTGTCGCTCCCCGCTCCACTGCTGCGGTAGCTTTGACCAGAATATCCTCAAAATCTAGCCAAAATGCCCCCGGTTGCTGGGCATCCCGCCGAAAAGCACAAAAGCTACAATGCTGCTCACAAATATTGGTGAAATTAACATTCCGGTTGATGACGTAGGTAACGAGATCGCCTACTTGCTCCTGACGCAAGCGATCAGCTGTGACACGAATCTCCTCAATAATTTCCGGATGGTCTTGCTGCAATAAAACCACCGCCTCAGCAGGAGAAATATCGATCCCCGCCAAAGCCTTCTCCAGAATCCGTGTCACAGGGTTCCGGGATGTATGGGTAGGCAGGGCTACCAATGAACTTGCAGAGGAACTAACAGAAGAATTAACAGCAGAGCTTGAAGTTGGCAGCATTTGCTAATTAGCACACAAATATTTGGATTAACCTTTGGCTTAACAAGCTTCTCCCATCATAGCCTGAATGCACAGCAATCCTGATAGGACTTACGCAAATTCCGGTTTTAGCCGTCATTTCATTAGTAGGGGGGCAAGGCCTTGCCCCCCTACTAAGCCCGTCAGTTTTTGCATAAGTCCAGCCTAACTGATTCGCTACTCTAGTGAAATCAAAAAAACGCTACACCTAGAGAGTGCGCAGTTTTTAACTCATCTGCTCAATCCCTACATTTCCATGTCGTTATAACCACCGCCACCCTCGGTATCCCGCTTGGAACCCAGCAGGTCTAGCTTACTCACCCGAATTACTGGTTTAGAGCGACTAACTCCTGTGGAGCGATCGCTCCAAGAGTCCATATGTAGAGAGCCTTCAATCCCGATTTGGCTTCCTTTCCGCACATAGTTAGCGGCAATTTCTGCGGTTTTGCCCCAAATTTCTAAGTTAAACCAGTCAGTCTCTTTATTTTTAGTAGGTCGGTTAACCGCTAGAGTAAGGTTGCACTTTACGCTGCCCGATTCAAAATATTTGACTTCCGGATCCTGACCAACTCGCCCTACTAGACAGACTGCATTCAGCGTCATAACTTTCTCCTCCAGCGTTTTACCAAATTATTCTTGAGTTATTTAGGACTTACGCACTGTCAACAAATTATCAAGAGTTAGGGACATTTTTGCAGGCTTCGACTACGCTCAGCCTGCAAAAATGTCCAAATGTAAGTCCTGTTATTAACTAATTATCCCCTAAAACCTGCCCTTTTGACTATTTAGATAGTACGCAAATACTATTTGGGTCAAAGCAAACTTCTCCAAAAATTGATCCTGAAATAGCTATCTACCCCTTGAATAATCGGGCATGGCCGAGGTTGGTATTTATTATATATGTCAGTAACTAGAGCAACTTGAGCTAGACTTAGGGGACAAAAGGTAATAAAATCACAACTCGATTATAGTTATTCAACTACAGTTATTCACACAAGCAGTCGATGATGGGGGCGTAGAGGCAAATGGGATTCATGGATCGTTTTTCTTTATCACGGGATATGGGCATAGACCTAGGGACTGCAAACACCCTAGTCTATGTTTCAGGCAAAGGCATTGTGCTACAGGAACCATCGGTGGTAGCGATCGATCAAGATACAAAAATGCCCCTCGCCGTCGGTGAAGATGCTAAGAAAATGCTGGGCAGAACTCCCGGTAATGTAATTGCGATGCGTCCCCTGAGAGACGGAGTAATTGCTGATTTTGACACCGCAGAACTGATGCTGAAGCATTTTATTCGCCGTGTCCACGAAGGTAGAACTTTGGTTTCTCCAAGGATTGTGATTGGGATTCCTAGTGGAGTCACAGGAGTGGAGCGTAGAGCAGTCATGGAAGCTGCCTCCCAAGCCGGGGCAAGGGAAGTCTATTTAATTGATGAACCGATCGCCGCTGCGATCGGGGCAGGATTACCCGTTGCGGAACCCACCGGCAACATGATTATTGATATTGGTGGGGGAACCACAGAAGTGGCAGTTCTCAGCTTGCAAGGTACCGTACTGAGTGAATCTGTCCGGATTGCTGGTGATGAATTGAGTGAATCAATTATGGGTTACATGAAAAAAGTTCATAACCTAGTCATTGGGGAACGCACCGCCGAAGAAATTAAGATTCAAATCGGTTCTGCCTATCCTGTGCCTAATGACGGGGAAATTATGCAGGAAGTCCGGGGCTTGCACCTGCTTTCTGGCTTACCCAGAACCGTCGTAGTTAAGGGTGGAGAAATTCGGGAAAGTATGTCTGAACCGCTATCGGTGATTGTGGATGCGGTTAAACGCACCCTAGAGCGCACTCCCCCAGAACTAGCGGCGGATATTATCGACCGGGGCATTATGTTAGCTGGTGGTGGGGCTTTGCTCAAAGGTATCGACACCCTAATCAGCCATGAAACCGGAATTGTTACCCATATAGCGGCGGATCCTCTTAGTTGCGTAGTTCTTGGTACTGGTCGGGTGCTAGAAAACTTCAAGCAATTAGAGCGGGTATTTAGTGGTCGTTCTCGTAGTTAGTCACCCTAGTTTATAGTTCAAGATGTTTACATTACGACGTTGGTGGGAACAGCACGGCAGCAAGATGTTGATGGTTGTAATTACCCTGATTACTGTTTGGGGGCTGCGACAAACTCAAGGAGCTTTTATCTTGGAACTTTACCAGATGATTGCTAACCCTCTAAATGCTCCGAACCCCCAAGAAGAACGTTTAATTAATGCGCGGGTACTAGAACTCCAGCAAAAATTGCTGGAAACAGAAAAACAGAATCAACAGCTACAATCGTTGCTTAGTTATAGCAAGGAGCAAGCCACAAAAGATGGTGTGGTGGCTCCAGTGATTGGGCGTGGAGCTGACCACTGGTGGCAATTTGTGACCCTAGGTAGGGGTGCAAACCAAGGAATAAAACCGAATGGTGTGGTGCTTGGTTTGGGTGGTTTAGTCGGCAGGGTAGTGAGCGTGACTCCTAATACTAGTAAGGTTTTGCTAATTAGCGACTCTAGCAGTCGAGTGGGAGTCTTAATTAGCCGGACTCGCCACATGGGAATTTTGAAGGGACAGGGTTCTAACCAAACGGTGATGCAGTTCTTTGATAAATTACCGGATGTGAAACCGGGAGATGTGGTGATGACCTCTAATGTTAGTCAGCTATTTGGTCCGGGGATTTCTGTGGGCAGGGTACGATCGATCAACTTAGACAAAACCCCCGCCCCTGAAGCCATAATTGAAATCACCGCCCCCATCAATTCTCTAGAGTGGGTAATTGTCATGCCCGAATCTCCCCCTGCACCAATCCCTGCAAACCCAGCTAACTCACCTAATCCAGCTAACTAAAAAAATCCTCCATACTTGAAGCAGTAAATACTTGTTTACCTTCTTTACCTCCCCTTACCTTCTTTACCTCCCTGTACCTCCTTCCTCCCCCCATCCCTATGAAATCTACAGCCCAGCGATTTAATTGGCAACGAGAAGCTTGGAAGTGGTCTGTTAATGTTGGCTCCGTTTTAATTTGTTCTTTTCTTCTCCTTGTCCGCTGGCCGGGGATGGAAATGTTGGGGATCGCACCGAATTGGCTGTTGATCTGGGTGGTGGCTTGGAGTGTGAAGCGGACACCAGCCCAAGGAGCGATCGCCGGCTTTTTCCTCGGCTTAATTCAAGATGGTTTAACTAACCCCGATCCTAGCCATGTGTGGGGATTTATGGTGGCGGGGATTTTAACAGCCAGAATTCAGAAGCATAAATATGTTCAAGAAGATATTGTTTCCGTAGCGTTAATCGTCTTTGGGACGGTGATTCTTAATGAGACTATCATGGCAATTCAGTATAGCTTCTGGAGCGATCGTACCCTCGCCAACACTTGGCTAGATCATCAACGCATTGCCCTCACCTCAGCCATCCTGACTAGTTTGTGGACTCCAGCAGTTTATCTGCCTCTCAATTTCTGGTGGCAAAAAATGGTTCATGAAGAACAACAATAGACGACTTCCTGTATAAATTATTTCCTGGATAGTCTTAACCCTTAAGAAAAATCGTGCATACTATAAAGTCTAGTCTTAAAATTAGTTACAGCAGTGTGAGAGTGAGTGGCTACAGCCACCCACTCTCAAACCCAATATGGATAGGACTTTCAATATTTGTATTGTGTCTCATTTGAGCGCAAAGTGCTGTAGGAGAATAAGGCGGGTATTTACCTTCCTGCTGATCAAGGCTGGGCAAAGATTTTGTGGTTATTAAATTGAGATGATTTATGAAAAAGAATCTTTCAATTCAGGAGATGCAACACTTGTCTCAGAATACGTTAGAGTGACTAAGGAATTTGTTATAAAAGTTAAGAAATGGTAAAAAACATTGCTGCTGCTTTGGTTAAGGAACTGAATCTGGAGGTTCCCGCATCGTTACCCGCATCGTTACCCGCGTCGTTGTTAGTCAAGGAACCTTGGACGATCGAAGATAGTGAGAGATTGTACCGGATTCAGGGCTGGGGCGAACCCTATTTTTCGATTAATACTGCTGGAAATATTACCGTATCTCCTAAGGGCGATCGGGGTGCTTCCTTAGATTTGTACGAATTGGTAGAATCCCTGCGCCTGCGAAATATCCAATTGCCTTTGCTGATTAGGTTTTCTGATATCCTTGAAGACCGGATCGAACTTTTGAATGCCTCTTTTTCTAGAGCGATCGCCCGCTACAACTACCAAGGCAAGTATCGGGGTGTGTTCCCTGTTAAATGCAACCAACATCGCCATTTAGTGGAAGATTTAGTCCGCTTTGGCAAACCCTACCAATTTGGCTTAGAAGCAGGCTCTAAACCAGAGTTGATGATTGCCCTAGCTTTGTTAGATACTCCCGGTTCCTTGCTAATTTGCAATGGCTACAAAGATCGGGAATACATCGAAACAGCCCTGCTGGCTCAGAAAATCGGGCAACAGGTGATTATTGTTCTAGAGCAAATTGAAGAAGTTGCAGTCGTCATTGAAGTAGCCCAAAAACTTAAAATCAAGCCTGTAGTGGGAGTCCGAGCTAAATTAAGTGCCAAGGGGATTGGCAGATGGGGAGAATCTTCCGGCGATCGAGCTAAGTTTGGATTGACTATTCCAGAAATTCTCCAGACGGTGGATCAACTCCGGGCGGCAGATTTGCTGGGTTCTCTCCAACTCCTACATTTCCACATTGGCTCCCAAATTTCCTCCATTAACGTTGTCAAAGATGCCATTCGCGAAGCCAGCAAAATCTATGTAGGTTTGGCAAACTTGGGGGCAAATATGCAATTCCTCGATGTGGGTGGTGGTTTAGGGGTAGATTATGATGGCTCCAAAACTAATTTCCATGCTTCTACCAACTACACACTGCAAAACTACGCCAATGATGTAGTGGCGGAAGTCAAGGATGCCTGTACCGAGGCGGGTTTACCCGTGCCGACCTTGGTGAGTGAAAGTGGCAGGGCGATCGCTTCCCACCAATCGGTATTAATTTTTGATGTCCTCAGTGTTAGTAATGTCCCCCAGAGCCGGGATCCAGAAATCGTCGTATCGGATACGGAACATATTACCCTGCGTAGTCTTTGGGAGACTTATGAATCGATCAATTCTGATAATTATCAAGAAATGTTCCATGATGCTGCCCAATCTAAGGAAGATGCCACCAATAGATTTACTTTGGGGTATTTATCTCTGACTGAGCGGGCTAAGGCAGAGCGGATATACTGGGCTTGTTGTCAAAAAATCTTGGCGATCGCCCGGACTAAGGATTACGTTCCTGATGATTTAGAAGACCTAGAAAAAGACCTTGCCTCTATTTACTATGTAAACCTCTCGGTGTTCCAATCGGTTCCCGATTCTTGGGCGATCGATCAGCTATTCCCGATCATGCCCATTCATCGCCTGAATGAAGAACCCACTGAGCGGGGCATCTTGGCAGACCTCACCTGCGATAGTGATGGCAAGATTAACCAATTTATAGACCTTCGAGATGTGAAACCTGTGCTAGAACTCCATCCCCTGAAGCAAGTCGGGGAAAATTCTCACCAGCCGTACTATCTAGGGCTATTTTTAGCGGGAGCTTACCAAGAAATCATGGGCAATCTCCATAACCTGTTTGGCGATACGAATATTGTCCATATTCAACTAACTCCCAAGGGCTATCGCATCGAGCAGGTAGTCAAGGGAGATACGATTACGGAAGTTTTGGGTTACATGCAATACGATGCCGAGGACTTGGCAGAATCTATCCGTCGTCGGGCAGAACAGGCGCTGGGAGAAAACCGGATTACTCTGGCTGAATCCCAATTGCTCCAGCAAAACTACCAGCGGAGTCTCGGAAGCTACACTTATCTAAGTTCCTAAACGATGAGAAACTAGCTACTGATAACAAATTAAGAAAAGGGTTTTGCCCTTTTCTTAATTTCAATACTTACGACAGATAAGCAACTTTGCTTACCTTTGCAATATCAGATTTTCTCCCATTTTCAGGACTTGTCAAGTCAGTTTTCCTCAACTAAACCGTCGTGATCATAGGTGCAATTCCCAATGAAGTTCCCCAAAACTTACAAGAGCAACTCCTCCTACAAGACGCTCAAGCTGGTAATTATAGACCCATTCAAGTTGGGGTAGATAAAATACTGGGAGATGCACCAAGATTGGTCGCTATTTATGGTGGCAATCCTGAAGATTGGGATAAAATGACAAGTAACCAAGCTTTTGAAATTAATGGCGCATCTGTACAAGTTCATTGGTTTCATAACAGTAAAACTGTTCAAGATTTTGAATTCAAGTTTAAACGCCAGTATCCTAAAATAGCCTCTAAAAATCTGTAAAAAGTTTGATTATGAAAATTCGCTGTATCGCCAATACTGGATATTCTCTTCCTGAAAGTTACCTCGATTTAAGAAGAGGTTACAGAAAAGAAATGGAGTTTCCCCTAACAGTTGGCAAAGAATATCCTGTCTATGCTTTCTCTGTTAAGGAATCACAAGTTTGGTACTATATCTGTGAGGATAATTACATGTATTATCCAATGCGGAGTCCTGCGCCGTTATTTGAGGTGGTTGATAATAGAATGTCTGTCTATTGGAGGTTGAAAATTCATCCGAATGGTTTGTTAGAAGTTGCGTTTGATCAATGGTTTCTCGATCCTTATTTTTATGACAAGCTAACTGATCAAAAAGAAGAAGAAGTTTTGATATTTGAGCAGGTTAAAGAATTGATAGATACAGAGATTTTATTGCCAGATCATAAATCAACTTTGTTCGATCGATCTTTAGAAATGGCTAGTCTTCCTGTCTAAGAAATCAGGTATTAACCTTAAATTATTATGTTTCTGCTTAGAGAATATTAGCGAAAACTAGATTTACTGAATCTTCAATTTTTATGGCGAAATCTAATCATCGTGTGGTTTATTCTGAGTTTGGGAACTCTGCTTCTCCTGAAGAAGATACACCCCTAGATATTCCCCCCCAACAGCAACAGGTGCGAATTCAAGCTAGTCGATCAGGGCGTAAGGGCAAAACTGTGACGATCGTATCTGGTCTGCAACTAACCCCAGATAGCCTGAATACTCTCCTGAAACAACTGAAAAACCAGTGTGGTAGTGGGGGAACCCTCAAGGAAAATACCATAGAAATTCAAGGCGATCAGTCCCAAAAAATATTAGAAATCATGACTAAGCTGGGCTACAAAGCTAAGATTAGTGGTGGCAAATAGACTTGAATTAGGCTGAACCCAGCAATCTATTATTCAGGAATATCTTATTAAATGGGAATAAAGTCACAAAAGCACAAAGCATGGAAATCATCAAAGAAACATCGACGCAGCTTGTGATTAGAGATTTCCCTAACTTCTGGTTCAGATTAACATTTGGATTGTTTTTTGGATCCAGTTTCCTGCCAATTGGATTGTTTCTAGTTCTTTCCAGTGCTAATAGTTTCTTTAGTGCATTTCTTTGGGGAGTATTTTATATAACACCAAGTCTTGTAATATTAGCAATATTGCCAAGAGTTGATACATTTCTCTTTGATAGAAATCTTGGATATTTTCAAGTAAAAAGATGGAAACCTTTTAAGAAAGAAGGAGTCCAAAAATATCCTCTTGAAACAATTAACGGAGTAAAAATAGAAAAATACCAAGGTTATAATGGGATGATACTGAGCATTTGGCTCATATTAGATGAAGGTCAAAAAAAAGTTCGTTTGAGCGATTATTATAACAGTGTTCGCAGAGATTATTATAAGAGTATTCGCAAAAGTAAAGAACACGCAAAAGCTATTGCAAGATTTCTCAATGTCAGAAACTACGGAATGATAGAAATCACGGAATTACGTGGTTCCCAAGATAGGTAAATTAGTGATTAGTTGTAGTTTTAGTTAAGGAGGATTTTAGGAATACGATCGCACAGTATCATCAAGTAAATCATGCTGATTAGTTTGATGAAATACCCAGAAACTCCCTGACTTTTGTTAGATAAATTTCGGGAGCTTCGAGCATAGGAAAATGAGCAGTGGCAGGAATTTCGTAATATTCTATCTTGGGGCTGAGACTGGCAGCATTTTTACCCATGACGGCGGGGATAATAATATCTTTTTCCCCAGCTATTAATAAAGTTGGTAGGGGAATTTTGGCAAACTCTTGGGGCATGACTTCCGCAGCGTGTTTACTGACAGAAGTGTAGATAGTGCCTAGGGCAGCTTCATAATCTGCGGCGAGGAAATCAGCGAGGAATTCTTTTGCTACTTTTTCCGGCAGGGGTTGGTGGAGGAATCTTGCCATAAACATCTGCCCAGCAAAGGGAATCAAGAGAAACCATTGAGGGCGGAATTTAACTACATAGCCGCCAAATCTATGGAAAGCAGCAAAGGATTTGGCTTCGTAGGGAAATATGCCGCTACAGGTGAGGATGGCTTTTTCGATGCGTTGACTATAAAGATTAATAAAAAAAGTGGCAATCGAAGCCCCTACGGAATGACCATTGAGATAAATTTTGTCAATTCCTAGATTATCTAAGAGGATATTCAGGTCGATCGCATACTCCTCTAAGTCATAACTAATTTTCTCAGCAACTTCTGGAAGTTGATCTGGAGATAATTCACCGCTAGATGATTGATCCGTGGGCAACTTAGATCTACCAAATCCCCGCAGATCATACAATAGGCAATCAAACTCAGCACTCAAAGCTTCTGCCGTACTTTGCCAATATCTAGCAGAACCACCCCAACCATGAATAAACACCATCACAGGTTTCCCTTGGGTTCTCACCGCTGGAATCCACTCGTAATAATGCTCTACACCCCGAACTTTACTGTAAGCCATGAATTATATAAAAATTTATCAATTAAACTGACGTGGGAACTAGTTTGTCTGCTTCACACCATTGAGCAATCCTCAAAAAGCTGATGAAAGAGACATTGTAGTAACAACTATCACCGATCGCAGGGGAATCATCAAGAGTTATTGAAGGTTTTGAGCAGAATTGCACCTGCAACTAACCCCTCAATAAGTCGGAAACTCAACTAAAACTAACCTCAGACAACGTGAAATCGTGCGTCTAGCCTTCGGTTTATGGATTAATTAGTCTAAACACCAGTGTGGTAACCCTCGCTCCGCGAGGGTTACCACAACCTAAATCATCTCAACCCCCTTGGCAGTTGCTATAGCAAACCTTGTCGCTTGGTTGTCACCCTTTAAGCTGAATGACAGGAATTTCAATCACAAATTTCGTTCCTTGCCCAAGGGTAGAATCACACCATATGTTCCCGCCGTGTTTTTCCGTCACAATTTGGTAGCTGATGGATAAGCCCAACCCTGTGCCTTGACCTACTACCTTTGTTGTAAAGAAGGGATCAAATAAACGCGATCGAACTGCCTCTGAAATACCCATGCCATTATCAGCGATCGCAATTCTGATCCAATCTGACTGGCTCAGTTGCGTTTGAATCGTGATTGTATTGGGTCGAGTGGCTATCTCTTGAAAAGAACGCCCTTGATTAGATTCTTCCAGTGCATCAATGGCATTGGCAAGCAAATTCATCAACACCTGATTGAGTTGTCCCGGATAGCATTCAACCAGGGGTAACTGAGCATATTGCTTCAGAATCTGAATTTCCGGGCGCTTTGCCGTTGCTTTGAGCCGATGTTGCAAAATCATCAACGTGCTATCAATGCCCTCATGAATATCAACGGCTTTGCACTCAGATTCATCCAGTCGGGAGAAATTGCGTAACGACAACACAATTTCACGAATCCGATCGGTACCCACTTTCATGGAATTCAATATCTTTGCGACATCTTCGACCAAGAAGTCTAACTCGATATCATTGAGTATCGCTTGCAACGCAGGAGAAATATCTGGGCAAGACTGCTGGTAAACTTGCACAAGTTTGACTAAATTCTGGGTATAGCCCTCAAGGTAGCCCAGATTGCCATGAATAAAGTTGACGGGGTTGTTGATTTCGTGGGCTACCCCTGCGACCAGTTGACCCAAGGATGACATTTTTTCACTTTGCACCAGTTGGGCTTGGGCTGAACTAACTTCTTGTAACGCAGTTTGCAACTCCTGCGCTTTTTGCTCTAGGCTACGACTATAGATCTCAGACTGATTGCGCGAAAATTGGAGTTGCTCGACCATGTAGTTAAATTTCCGAGCCAACAAACCAATTTCATCATCAGTCAAGACAGGAGCACGTTGCTCAAGATCTCCAGCCCCAACTTGAGTTGCCGTATGCGCAATTTCTAAAACTGGACGCACAATCTGACGGACTAAGACGTACAATACCAGAGAAATAGCCCCAGTCAGGACAAGCCCTACTAACATAGTTTGTCGGGCTAATTTTTGGGCTGGTAAATTGGCAATATCCTCGCGCTGCTCAACCATCAGGACAAGCCCGATGTTACTTAAACTATGGTAGACCCCAATTACAGTTACCTGCTCATAGTTTTGATATAGTCTGCGATCATTTAATCCACGCATCGCTGCGTGAATCCCTTCACTAGAAACGGCCTGCCCGATCAAAGTGTTACTCAGCGTGCTGGAAACTAGTGTATTGGTTCCCTCAACGCTGCCAACTAGGTAAGCGTCAACAGACTGTCCTAAATCTGCCCCTGCCTTCACAATCTGACTCAATCGTTCGAGGTTTAGGTGTGCTATTAAAACACCAATCCGTTCACCCTTGGTTCCCCGTAAGGGGGTTGCAAATGTGGCAATCAACTTGTTGGACACTAAGGACGTGTAGAAGATGGGTGTTGTCGGCTTTCCAGGCTCGACCTCCTCAAAATAGGTGAGGTCAGCAGAGGATTCGTACTCTCCATCTCGGCTTTGATGAGTTGAAATAATGACGCGATCGCCCCGATCTAGGATCGATACATCTGTAAAACTACTCTGGCTAGAGTCTAAAGAGGAGAGGTATTTCACGAGTAAGGCACGAGCTTTGACGCGATCAGCAAAACTCGTTTCTAGATCCAGGAGGATTCGACTTTGGTTTTCCACAATTGGCAACTGAGCAATCGATAGAAAAATGCGTTGTTGATCTTCAAACCAACGGTTAATTTCATTCTCCTTCAGGGTTGCTGCCACACTCAGTTGATCGAACGCAGACTTTTGCAAGGAGGCTTGCGCTTGATAGAAGGTTGCTCCTGAAGTGATGCTGACTGACACCAGAGACAGTAACAAGAAGTATCCAGACATTCGAATAGTGAGATGTTGCTTCCACCATTTCAGAGGTTTCACCTTTAGCAAACAATTAAATGCTACTGCCATTTTGCAAATATCTCCTTCATCTGCTGGATCGCTTCATCCGCCCCTTGTTCAGCAGTTAGAGTATTAGTCGCAATCCGACTGATAATGTTTCCCCACACATCCTGTTGGAATATCTGACTGTAGGCAGGGGTTTGTGCAGAGTAAAAAAGTCGGGTGGGGCGATCGCTCAGTGTCTTTGCCAAAATAGGAATATGCGGATCGGTTGCATCCGTCCAGAAGGAATCTCGCCAAGCCTCTGGCATGACTGGGAAGAAGCGACCTCCCGAACTTTTTACAAAGTCTTGCAATACCTGAGGTTGAGTTAAATAAGACAGGAACATCTTCGCTGCTTTCTGTTTCTTGGATGAAGAAAGAAGCACTACCTGATTAACTGAAACCAGATGTTCCAGGGGGTTGCCGTCCGGTTTGTTAGGAAAATCAACCGTGCCCAGCTCCTTTAGATATACGTCTTTATTGTTCTTTTGGGAAACTGGAATTGACATCGAAGGATTGACCGTCATCCCGACCTGCTTATTGAGCAATGCCCGATTGTTATCTGGCGTTAACCACTTGGTTGCGGTGGGTGGCACATATCTCTGCTGGTAAAACCGGGTGTACCATTCCAAACAGCGAATGATGCCCTGGCGCACGTCAGTGGTATCTAGTTGCAACTTGCCCTGTGCATCCAGCAATTGCACGTTGTAGGCTTGCAAGATATGCTCAAAGAATACATAAGTGTCTGAGTTCCCGGCTGAAGTCGGAATGCCAAGTCCATAGAAGTCTGGATTCTGTGGACGGAAAGCATCTTGTACGGTCTTCCAAAAGTTCCAGAATGCATCCCAGTTGCTGGGAATGTTGCGATCGCTCAATCCTGACTTCTCTATTAGATCGCGCAAATAGAAAATATACGTGGCTTCCTGACTCAGGGGTAGCGCATAATAACTCCGTTTTTTCTCTACATTGTTATAGAAGGAGACCGCTTCTAGGGCTGTGGTAATATAAGCTGCCTTCACAGGTTCTACAATGTCTGAGATATCTACCAGCTTACCTTGCCAAGCAAAGCGTGGATTGAGGGCTATATCTCCCTTATAAGCATACAAAATATCCGGCGGATTACCAGACTGATAGGCACGCTCTAACTTTTGTAGAATATCATCTTGTTTGTGGAACGAAAGGTTGAGGGGAATATTACTTTGCCCTTGCCAATCCTTGGCAATTTTCTGAATCGCTTCATCTTCAGTCAATATCAGCCCCTTCGTCCACCAAATTTCAAGCGTTTGACTCGACGGATTGGCATCAGATGGATTGCTAGTTGGAGCTTTTGCTGTACAAGCAGCTGTCAATGTGCTTAATGACAGCCAGATCATCTGCCGCCGAGTTAAGCCAGCATGAAAGTGACGATAAGAATAAAGCTTTTCTTTCATCATGAAAGGTTTTCTTAAACAGATGAGGAGAGTTGTTGTCTTGGGAGGGAAATAGCCAGTTAAGTTTCTATGGCTCCTCTTACAATTATTCCCAATTGAAGGGGTAAACTAATCAGGAATTACTAAATCGGAATCGGATGCTTTTGCGAGCGCAGAGCACTCGCAAAAGCATCCGAAATTCTAGATATAGTAACCGCCAAGGGAGTTGAGATGATTTTGGTGGTAGCCCTTGCAGATCAAGGTTTACCACAACATAACCTATTTTGACCCTGCTATACAAACTGCTGTAGATATAGCAGGGGCACAAGGCTTTGCGCCCTTAAACGTAGAAGAATAGCTAGGTTATTTAACAGTACCCAAAACCGTTGATACTTCAGAGCTAGGAATCTTCGGTGCGAGGAATCCTTTAGCATAAATTTGGGGATTCTTCTGGGCGATTTGGATGTAGGACTGGCGAACTTCGGCATTTACTGCCACGGTTTTGGCATCATACAATTGGGTTGCCATTTTGGGATATAAGCCAATCCCGATGATGGGAACTAAGAAGCAGAAAGCAATCAAAACTTCTCTCCAGTTAGCATCAAAGAACTTGGCATCTGCCGGCATCACACAACTATTTCCAAAACATACTGCTTCCTGATCCCCAGCCTCCAAGACGATGCCATTGACATCACAAGTTGGAGCAACCCCAGAACTGTAGAACATCTGACGCAGCATGGAGAGGAGATAAATCGGCGTGAGAATCAAACCTACTGCCGCTAAAACTACAGTCACAGCACGGAAAGTAGGACTGTATAGATCACTGGTAGATATGCCAACAAACACAGACAGTTCACCAGCAAAGCCACTCATGCCGGGCAGGGCTAGGGATGCCATAGCACCAGCAGTAAACAGAGCAAATACCTTAGGCATCACTTTACCAATTTCTCCCATCTCATCCAGCATCATAGTGTGGGTTCGATCGTAGGTCACCCCAGCCAAGAAGAACAATACGGAAGCAATTAGACCATGGGAGAGCATTTGTAATAAAGCTCCATTGACCCCAATATCAGTAAAGGAGGCAATCCCCAGTAGCACAAACCCCATGTGGGAAACCGAGGAGTAGGCAAGACGACGCTTCATATTCGTCTGCCCAAAGGAGTTGAATCCACCGTAGATAATGTTCACTACTCCCAAGATTGCCAAGATGGGGGCAAAATACACATGGGCATTGGGAAAGAGTTCTAGATTAAAACGAATTAATCCATAACCCCCCATTTTCAGGAGAACTCCAGCCAAAATCATCGATACTGGAGACGATGCCTCACCGTGGGCATCCGGGAGCCAAGTATGGAGAGGGAATATGGCCAATTTCACGCCAAAGGCGATCATTAAGCCGGCATAGAGCAATAACTCTAGGGCTAGGGGAAATTCTTTCAGCCCCAATTCAGCCATGTCGAAGGTGATATTGTCACCGTAGAAAGCCATACCCAGAGCAGCTACCAAGATAAAGATGGAGGCAGCAGCGGTATAAAGCAAGAATTTGGTGGCGGCGTACTGCCGTTTTTGACCACCCCAAATAGAAACGAGAAGATATACAGGAACTAATTCTAGCTCCCACATAATGAAAAAAAGTAGAGTGTCTTGGGCAACAAATACCCCTACCTGAGCCGAGTACAACAACAGCATTAAGAAATAGAACAGGCGGGGTTTGCGATCGACCCCCCACGCTGCAAAAATCGCTAAGGTTGTGACTAGCCCTGCTAAAAGCACTAGAGGCATAGATAAACCATCTACCGAAACAGCCCAGTTCAGACCTAACTGAGGTACCCAGGCATATTTTTCCATCAATTGAAAATTCGCACTGCTAGCATCGTAATGCCGCCAAAAAACGTAGCACATCAGCAAAAAGTCTGCGATACCTACGCCCAGAGCATACCACCGGACATTTTTGCCATCTTTGTCAGGCAATACGGGGATAAGAAAGGCAGCAATTAGAGGTAGCAGGACGATTGCGGTTAGCCAGGGAAATTGATCCGCTATCATAACAATAAGAAGAAATACTTATTTGGGTTGAATGTAGTCATTATACTAAACTTTGTAAATAATTACTTATAATTTCTTTATAATCATTTACCCATGTATACGAAAGTAAATTCTAATCATCGTTAGAGTTCAGGAATTAGGCATTTAGACGTTTTTGCAAGAATATCCTGTGCAGGACTTACGCATGTGGAAGTTGTTATGGGCTTCGGCTACGCTCAGCCCATAACAACTTCCACAATTCTTGATAATTCGTTGGCAGTGGGTAAGTTCTACTATGTATAGCAACCACTGTATAGCAACCGCCAAATAGCAACCGCCAAGGGGGTTAGGATGATTAGAGTAGTGGAACCCCTGCTTCGTGGGGGTTCCACTACTCTAATCATCCTGGCGACGGCTATATTGTGCGAGAGATAGTTTTTTTTACTGATAGTGACCTTATGGGAAAGTTTAGTTCTAAAATCACTAGGATATTCTGCTTGCTTTGCTGCTGGGGATTGCTGCTAGCTTGGCGATCGCCTAATGCTCTGGCAAATTCCCCCACCAAACTTGGGCAGCCAACCATGCTGGAAGTTGCCTCAAGTCTGCGTCCGGAAACCTCGACAACCTGTGCAGTGCGCCCACATTTAGCCACAGACCCCCCAGAAATCGTTGATATTCGTCAGGAAGATTTTTCGGCTAGTAGATTTCGCCGAGGTTTGGGTGACTTAGTAGATGGGCTTAGTAGTGAGAATACTGCCGATCCACCAGAGAGAATTGCCGCAGCTAATCCGACTAATTATGGCGATCGCGTCTTTTTAGACCTCTACGGAAATTCCGGCTATCGTCCCCCGGTCGTAGTTCTCCATGAAACCGTAGCCACCGTTAGCCAAACTTTGAATTTCTTTCAAACTCCCCATCGAGACGAAGATGAACAAGCCAGCTATCACACCTTGATTAGTTTAGAGGGGGAGGTAATTTATATTGTCCCACCAGATAAGCGGGCTTTTGGGGCGGGTAATTCTATTTTCGCCAGCCAAGACGGGGAAGATGCAGTGCAGACTAATCCTAACTACCCGCCTTCTGTGAATAATTTTGCCTACCATATTTCTCTAGAAAGCCCTGATGATGGCTTGAATAACCGGCGTACCCACAGTGGTTATACTCAGGCGCAGTATCGATCGCTGGCTTGGCTAGTGGCTAAGACTGGAGTTCCGGAAAACCGGATCACTACTCATCGGGAAGTCGATCGCTCTGGACAGCGCATTGATCCCCGGAGTTTTGACTATGAGTATTTTCTTGCTTGGTATCAAATCATGCCCAAAACTCAGGAAATTTCGATCGGCTGTGTTCCTCCCACTGCTAATTCATTATAAATTCCTAACAATTGGCTGGTGGAAATTCCTCCATAAATCGGTTAAGGTGGGAATGTGTGTAAATAGTGTTTCCCACCTAAAATCAAGAAACAGGGAGATTTAGAATCAATGAGCAACGTCAAAATAGAAGAGAAGATCGAGCAGGAATTAGAGGCAGCTAGAGAGGTGTGTGACGTTAGTGGTGCAACTTCTGGAGCCTGTGCGGCTGCTTGGGATGCAGTAGAAGAGTTACAAGCAGAAGCCTCTCACCAAAGACAACAAGAACCTAAGAAAAACTCCTTGCAACAGTATTGTGATGACAATCCTGAAGCAGCCGAGTGCCGTCTTTATGAAGACTAGGGTTTTATTTAGCTAGGTTTTACGGAGAGTCAACCTTTGATTTTTCTGTCTAACTATTTCCTACTGGTCTGCTTCCTCACACTTTCAGACTCCATATCAGATTTCTCAAAAGTAACAAAATCCCCTCATAACTACCCCCCAGTTATTAGGGGATTTGTTTTGCAAAGATTTGTGTTACTATGGCAATCCTAAATGGGTTGAGAACGTCTTCCCCTCCGGGGAAGACGTTCTCAACCCTCTAAAATTCTAAACTCAATTAGGATCGTTATAGTTGTTAAGGATAGTTTTTAAACCCCAAGTATCTTATGAATTTAGATATTCCAGAAAATGAGGCTCAGACTATAATCTCAACGGAGAAAACAGGATCAGAAGTTGAGCGATCGATCCCTGACACCTCAGTTGTTGAGCCGGTGATTCCTGATCAAGAGAAGACAACAGAGGCGATCACCCAAATCGACACTCCTACCTCTACTGAACCGAAACCCAGCTATGTCAAACTAGCAATGCGGAATATGGTCAAAAAGCGGGGACTCTCTCTACAACACTTCTTCTTAACTACGATCGGTCTTTTGGCTTTTCTGGTGGGGCTTGCCTACCTAACTCGATAACAGTGATAGACAAAGGAGTAGTTGTGGGTTTGCCTGTAGAAATTATTATTCAAGACCATTATTTTTCTCCAGAGATGGGGCTTGCCAGCATTACCTCAACTCAGTGGACGGAATGGATAGAGCGATGGCTGGAAATCATGCAAGAGGAATTGCCGGAAGCAATTGGCTATGAACTCAGCCTGAGGCTAACTAACGATCAAGAAATTCAACAACTTAATTATCAGTACCGTCAGAAAGACCAGCCTACAGATGTCTTGGCATTTGCAGCCCTAGAAGGAAATGATCCTTTAATGGCAGCAGCAATGGCTGAAGAACCCCTTTATCTAGGAGATGTCGTAATTTCTGTGGATACTGCTCAACGTCAGGCGATCGAGCGGGAGCATACTTTGGAGCTAGAGTTAGCTTGGTTAGCGGCTCATGGTGTTTTACATCTTTTGGGTTGGGATCACCCTGATGACGAAAGCTTAGAAATTATGTTAAAACAGCAGGAAGTTCTACTTCATAGTGTGAATTTAAGCTTTGGAGATCCATAGGACTTAGAGGCTATTTATAAAGTCTGGTTTTGCGCCTCCGGAGGGGGCGCAAAACCAGACCTTCTAGCCACTTTACAAATGACCACTTACGCAAATCTTAAAGTATGTGAATTTACTGATTATATTTATTGATAATATTTAGAAGCTAGCCCAGTGATAATTATTAGACTCTAGCCCATTGGGTAACTACGGCTATGGACTCCAACCGTCGATCGAGCAGTTCTGTCCCACAATCATCAGAATATTTAAGTTCAGAATCTTTAAGTTCCGATGCTCTACTTGCTTCTGAAGTAGGGGAAGATGTGGGGGAACGTTTTACATCTACCTCCAATACTAATGGCGACATAAGCTCTAGTCCCAAACCTAGTCTTAAACCTAATCTAATTATTGATGCGACTACCACCACCCCAGTCCCTAGTAGCCCAGTGCCTTCATCGCATCAGCGTCAACTAGCTTGGCAGATTGCCCCTAATGTGTTCTTGAGCTTTCGCTATGCTTGGATGGGTGTAGTGTATGCTTTTTCTACCCAGAGAAATCTCCGGATTCATACAATTATTGGCACGATCGCCATCGGTCTGAGTGCATGGCTACAACTTCCTTTACTAGAAATTGCCGTAATTGGCTTAACTATTGCTCTAGTATTAGCTATGGAGCTACTGAATACAGCGATCGAATCCGTGGTGGATCTCCTCGTTAAGCAGTCCTACCATGAATTAGCTAAAATTGCCAAAGACTGTGCTGCCGGAGCAGTTTTAGTTTCTGCCCTAGCCTCTGTCTTTGTGGCCGGATTGCTATTACTGCCTCCTTTGTATCAAAAATTAATAGTAATCTTAAATACATAAGAGTCTATTTATAAAATCCGAATTTCCGCCCCCGGCGGGGGCGGAAATTCAGACCTTCTAGCCACTTTATAAATAACCTCTAAGGGGGTGTCATGCATTGCACTATCCTTGATCCTAAAATCCCTTATTTTCTAGAAGAATTTCCCAGTAATGATTGAAGTTGAAGGCTTAAGCAAGATCTACGGTACGAAATCCGCCATTAAAGATATTTCTTTCACCGTGCAAACCGGAGAGATTCTCGGCTTCCTGGGACCAAATGGAGCTGGGAAAACGACGACCATGCGGATTCTGGCGGGTTATTTACCCGCTTCCACCGGGACAGCCAAAATTGCTGGTTATGATGTTCATACAGATTCGATGGCAGTGCGGCAGCACATTGGCTATTTGCCGGAGCATCCACCTCTATACCCAGAAATGACGGTGGAGGATTTTCTCTATTTTGTGGCGAAAATCAAGGGAGTGAGCCGTGCCCAGCAAGCTGGGAGAGTGGGGGAAGTGGTGGAGCGTTGTAACCTAGGGGAATACCAACGATCGCCCATTCGCAAACTCTCGAAGGGGATGAAGCAACGGGTGGGGATTGCCCAAGCGATCGTCCACGACCCGCCAGTGATTATCCTGGATGAACCAACGGTGGGCTTAGACCCCAAGCAAATCATCGATATGCGCCACCTGATCAAAAGCTTGGCGGGAGATCATACAGTGATCTTGTCTACCCATATCCTGCCAGAGGTGAGCATGACCTGCGATCGGGTCACCATCATCAACAAAGGTAGGGTAGTCACCACCAATACTCCAGAAACCCTGATGGCGGAACTGGCTGGAGGCAATGGCTATGAAATAGAAATCGATGGCAACCCAGCCGAAATTCAAAAAATGCTGCAAATTATGCCCGGTATTTGCCTTGTGGAGGTGGTGAGTAGCTATGGCTTACCGGGGGAGCGATCGCTATTGCGCATGGTCTGTAGCCCCGGAGCCGAACCCGGTCGAGATATTGCTGCGGTAGTGGTGGCAGCAAACCGGGGTTTATACGAGATGCGCCGCACCCGTGCTAGTTTGGAGGATGTATTCTTAGAATTAACCACCAAGGAATTGTCTTTGTAGCGATACAGCAGTTTGTGTGTGGACTTCGACTACGCTCAGCCCACACACAAACCCAAACCTAGTAAGTATTTCAGAAAATGTCCCGGATTCCATTTATAGGAAAAGTGCTGTATGATTATTTTTCAAAATATAATTGCCATTTTTAGAAAAGAATTACAAGGCTATTTTGCCTCATCTTTTGCCTATATAGTCATGGGGATTTTTTGGCTATTGGCAGGATTTTTCCTTGTGGCAATCCTGCTAAGTCCAGAGGGAATTATTAGCCAAGTTGCCCAACGAGATCAACTTGGTGTTCCCACTCCACCAGTGGATGTGGCTTATGAGTTTTTAAGATTTTTCCTAGGGGTGATGGGTTCTTTGGCGATGTTTGTGCTGCCAATTCTCTCCATGGGTTTGTATGCCGAAGAACGCAAGTGGGGAACCCTAGAACTCTTGGCAACTTCACCGATTACTAATTGGGCGGTGGCAGTGGGTAAGTTATTGGGAGTGATGGCTTTTTTCTCGGTGATGATTGCTCCCCTCTTGGGTTTAGAAGCGATCGTCCTTGGTGCCGCCAATCCCCCCATCCCCATCATGGTTCCCCTGTTAGGGCATTTGGGTTTATTCCTGATGGCGGGGGCAGTGCTTTCTCTGGGGATGTTTATTTCTTCTCTGACCGATAAAACGATCGTGGCAGCGATTCTCACCTTTGCCTTGATATTTTCTTTGTCTTTGGTGGAGCTTTTAGCGAAAAGTATCGGGGGTTCGATCGGCGTGGCGCTAGAGCATTTATCTTTAATGAAACACTACACAAACCTAGTCCAAGGAGTCTTGGATACCAGTAGCTTGATCTTATTTTCTAGCTATATTGTGCTGGGGATATTTCTCACAGCTCAGTCCATTGAAGCATTACGTTTCTCTAGGCGCTAAATATTGATTGAATTTGATTTTTCCTATCCTTCAAGCTGAAGAGATTAAACTTCCCCCCCTTGATAAATGAAATGTAATAGTGATGAAGCAAATTATTAGTTATTGGCAGTATCTAAAACATTCCCTCTGGATTGGGATCATGTTATTAATTGTCGGAATTTCCGCAGGAGTAGTCAGCAATAACTGGCTGCCAGTTCCCTTCGGTTTGGTCATTGCCGGAGTGGGAATTATCGGAAGTTGGCTAATTATTTCTAGTCTGGTCGCTGCTGCCAAATCTGAGCAGAAATCCGATGGTTTTGGAGTTGGCAAAAATGCACTGGTGGCAACTATTTCGGTGCTGGCAATTTTGTTTTTAATTAATTTCTTGGGGTTTCGTTATAGCTGGCGTGTGGATCTGACAGAAAATCAAATTTTCTCCCTCTCTCCCCAATCCCAAAGCGTCGTCCAAAAACTCCAGCAACCGATCAAAATTTGGGTATTTGAAAGTAGCCCTAACCCCGCCGATCGAGAGCTATTAGAAAACTATCGCCGTCAAGGAACTCAATTTAGCTACGAATTTGTTGATCCTCAGTTGCGATTAAGTGTGGCGGAACAATTTAAGGTGCAATCCATTGGCGAAGTGCATGTGGAGGCGGGGACAAGACGAAAGCTCCTGCAAGTGGTGAACGATCGCCAGCGGCTCTCCGAATCTACCCTAACAAATGGCATTGAAGCAATTCAAAGCGATCGTCTCTTACAAATCTACTTTCTCCAAGGGCATGGAGAGGGCAGCCTCACGGCGGCAGAAAAGGGCTTATCTCAACTTAATGATGCCTTGGGGCAAAAAAACTATGAAGTTAAGCCCTTGGCTTTGGCAACAGAAACTGCCATTCCCAAGGAGGCGGCAGTAATTGTTATTGCTGGCGCAAAACGCAATTTATTAGAACCAGAAGCTAAGGCTATTACTGATTATGTCAATAATGGCGGCGGTTTACTCCTGCTGCTGGAACCAAGAACTAATCTGGGTTTGAATAATTTGCTCCAAGATTGGGGCGTGGTTTTGGATGAGCGGGTGGTGATTGATGGGTCGGGCAATGGCAAGTTAGTTGGGTTAGGTCCGGCTACATCTCTGGTAACTCAATACGGCGATCACCCCATTACCAAGGATTTGGGTAACGGAATTTCCCTGTTTCCCCTGCCGAGGGCGATCGAGCTGAAACCCATTTCTGGGGTCACCCAAACTCCCCTAATTATTACAAATAGCAAAAGTTGGGCGGAGGCAAACCCCGATAAGCAGCCCTTAGCTTTTGATCCGGCCAGCGATCGTCAAGGTCCGATCACCTTGGGAGCTGCCCTCAGTCGCCCTAGTAAAGCTAATACTGGCAAGGAGTCCCGGTTGGTGGTGATTGGCAATGCCAGTTTTGCCACTAATGGTTGGTTTGATCAGCAGTTGAATGGAGATTTAGTCTTGAATGCGATCGGTTGGTTGGGGCAGCAAAATACCCGCACCCTATCGATTCGCCCGAAAAATGTCGCTAACCGTCGCCTTAATCTGAATCCGGTGCTATCTTTGGTAATTGGTTGGACAGCATTGGCGATTATTCCTATGGTAGGATTTATCACTGCTGGGGTGCTGTGGTGGCGACGGAGATAATCTATGAGGTAAGAATTTCCCCCGCGCTGCGGGGGAAATTCTTACCCTCTCAGAACTACTAAGTAGCAATCATGAAATTACAAAAAACTACTTTAGTGTTGATGGTGGTGGCTCTCATTCTAGCGATCGGGGTCTATTTTTTGGAAATACAACGAGCAAATCAACCAATTACTAATCAAGCTAATCAACAAAAACTATTTGATTTTAATGAGTCAGAAATTATTGGCTTGAGTATTAGTCAGGTGATTGATAATCAGCCCCAAGTAATTGACCTAGTTAGAGGAGATCAAAAAAAATCCCTCTGGCAAATGCAACAGCCAGAAAATTCTCCTGCCAATGATGCGGTGGTGGATTTTTTGGTGGGCTTATTGGTGGAAACTAGAACTAATCCGCCTTTAGTGATTACAGATAACCAGTTTATTGAATATGGTTTGAATTTACCTCTGGCAACTATAGACATCAAACTCCAAAATCAGCAAACTTTTCAGTTAATTCTCGGCAAACAAACTTTTGATAAAAATTCTGTCTATGCTACTAAAGGCATCGGCAATAATGGCAATAATAAAACTTCCCCCAAACAGGTTTTCTTAGTTCCCTTAAACTTTCAAAATGCCGTCGATCGCCCCCTCTCAGAATGGAAAATATCAAAGTAATAAGGTCTAATTTTTCGCCCCCTGCGGGGGCGAAAAATTAGACCTTATAAATAACCTTTTAGAGAGAATTGAGGAATTTTAATAACGCTCGTCGATCGCTAGAACTCATAGTCCGAAATGCCTCTTTTGATTTTTCAGCTTCCCCACCATGCCAGAGAATTGCCTCTTCGATCGTCCGGGCGCGGGCATCATGCAAAAATCCGGCATCCGCCAAGACGGTATGGGTCAGACCGATCGCCCACAGGGGAGCAGTACGCCATTCATTGCCAGTAGCCTGAAAATCAGGACGGTGATCGGCTAAACCTTCACCCATATTATGTAGTAAAAGGTCGGTATAGGGATGGATAGTTTGATTAGCTAGAGCCACTAATTCATGGTTACCTGTTTTCAGAGTTTGAATATGACAAGCAGCACAGTTTGCCCCCCGAAATAGGCGATCGCCTTTGATAACTTCGGCATCCTGAAGGGCTGCAACAGAGCGGGCAGGAACCGTTAGACTCTGGGTATAAAAGGTCGCCGATTTTAGCTCTTTGTCATCAATATCTGTGGAACCATCGGGGTCAGGAAATACGGGGTTAGAAATCCCCATATCGTTGAAATAGGCGGCAGCAGACTGTTGGCGGAGATTGGGTTGGTTAGCTTTCAGCCCAAAACGCCCCAAGGCGGTAGTTTTTTTCTGTACATCCCAGACTCGGTTAGGCTTACCGGAAATTCCATCACCATTCCGATCGTCGGGATCAGCTATTGCCATAATCGTCGCCTCATCCACAGCTTCCAATAATCCCAACCCGATCACTGGGGGCGATTGGCGTAAAGAAGTCATCACCTCTGTGGGTAAAGCCTGACCATTGGGCAGGGTAATGCTAGTTTGTGGCGATCGCAATTTATACTCAGTCCCATCAGCATAGTTCCCAGAGACTTCCTGCCACTGCACTGCTACTTGAGCATCGGGGACAGCCCCAAATACAGCATGATCACGAATTTGTTCGCCAATGCCCGGCACTGGAACTGCGCCCCCCGGCACTCCGGGTTGACCCTTGGGTAAGCTTACTCTTACAAGCATTTGTGATTTCAGGGAAGTTTCATTCCCAATCACTGGCATTCCTCTGCCATTAAAGAGATGGCAACCATTACAAGATGAGTTGTTGAACAAAGGACCCAACCCCGGATTAGTGTCGGCGGGGGCAGCGACAAAAATATCATTAAATGTGGCATTAGCTTCGCTATGCCGATCGCGCTCTTCTTCGGTAAGATTGCCAGCTCCATTATCAAAAGCACGGGAGGTGCGATTAACGATCGAAGTCTGTCCTCCTATTAATAAATCAGGATGGCTAGGCTCCATCACTGCCTGTAATGGCAAGGCAATACAGGCAAAGATAGCAGCGGCGATCAAGAGCTTAAAATAGTGTTTGTTGAGAGTTAAGAAGAATTTTTGCATGGTTCTGGGGGAGGTATGGGGAGTTAGGGAGAGGCACAGGAAGGTATAGGAAGGTACAGGAATTTGCAGGGTATAGGAAAGTACAGAAAGGGACAGGAATGGGAGTAGTTGAGAAACTTAGAGAGATTTAGAGAAATTTAGATAAAGTCAGAAAGACTTATTCCTGAAATTCTCTACCTCCTTTACCTCCTTTACCTCCTTGAATTAAAAAATCAAAGGCTTAACTTCTTCTTCCAAAGTGCCTTTCAGCTTGCCAATGGCTGTGATCGCCTGTTCAATCTTTGGCTTAGATTGGGGATCGGTAATGGCTAGAGAGAAAGGACTGGGAATGCTATCTACGGCGGCGATCGCTATTTGTAATTCTGAAGTCACCTTGTTATTAAGTTGGGGATTAGTTTGGGCAACAAAGCTACTTAATCCTGCCCTACCAGAAACAGGGTTATTAAAACTGCCCAGATAGGCATTTTGGACTCCGACTAGGGTGTGGTGAAAATCTGGGAGAGAGCTGGCGATCGCATACTGGGCATCAATTTTTTTGGGGTCTTGAGCCTGAAAAGGATCGGCAATACTATCTTCTAAAACCTCTGTAGTTTCCAGCAGCCCTTCAATAATTTCTTGATGGGCGATCGCAACTAAGGGATAAACTGCATTATTCGGTTCTCCTGCGGTGGAGAATACTTCCCGAAAAGCTGGCTTTCCTTCTTCACCAGTTATCCAAGCCGCTAAAAGTCTATGGGCATCGCGATCGAGTACCGTGGCAGTTGCTTGGAGATAAGCCAACTCCCGGCGACTGAGGTTCGCATTCCGGCTATTTTCTCCAAACAAGAGGAATTCAATAGTCCGAAAGCCCTTGAGGCTATCTCTTTGGCTACTGATATACTCTGGGGTTAAAGAGATTTCACTATTAAGAATCTTGCCCAAATCGGTTTTATCAATGGGTAGTGTATCCAAAGTTCCATCCAAACCCCATGATCTTGCTCTGCCTAGGGCAAAGCCTACGCCCTGTTTCAAAGGGATCCGGGCATCAAGCCATGCATCCTGAGCAAATTTGATGTTTTCAGCATTGGGAGTCTGACGAAGAATCTGGATCGCCATGGCTAAAGTTTGGGTTTTTGCAGCCAACTGTGTATAGGTGGGGATGACTACCCGATCGGCAAAGTCTGCCAAAAGTGAATCTTGGCGGTAGTCTTGGGTAGCTTGAGCCAACTCTCTAGGACTAGAAGCAAGCATCTCCCCCGGAGTGGCAGATACTATAGATTGCGTGTATAAGTTAAAGGCGATCGCTAAAAAGCAAGTAATTAAGGCGATACCCAATTTTTTGATTAGTTTCATAAGGATGAGGATTTTTACAATACCTGTATGAACTAGATCTAATCTTCAGAAAATGACGCAATACCCCTGACATCAATTACAGTTCCGTAATTTTTTCCGTAATTTTTCTTAGGGCTTAAGCATTGTGACGTTGTTGCGGGCTGAGCGGAGCCGAAGCCCGTAACAACGTCAGAAAAACTAAATAATTCGTTGGCAGTGCTCAAGTCCTATAGATAATTTTTCTCTTGAACTTCCTAAATTCCCCTGCCAAAGAAGGGGAACTTGAATTGAAAATTCTCCGTTTTACAGCAGTTTGAGAGTGGGTGGCTACAGCTACCCACTCTCAAACCCAACATTGATAAGACTTTCAATATTTGTAGCGTGTCTCATTTGAACGCAAAGTGCTGTAAGGGGAAATTAAGATATATTCTGCCCCTTTTTTCAGGGGGCTAGAAGGAATCAACTTAGCAATCAGATAATTTTCCTGCAAATAATTCCCGCAACTGATCTACTACCAAATCTAATTTGACCGATCGCGAGGCTTTAAATAAGAGCGTATCTCCCGGCTGGATCAGGTTTTGTAATCTCTGGGTCAGATCAATGTGGGTGGAGAAACATTCTGCTTTCAGGGGGGCAGCTCCCTGAGCGATCGCCTCTGCCTCCCCATCATCCACCAAGACAAACACCCCATCTAGGTGCAACTCCTTGGTCATCTGCCCCACTTGCAGGTGAAACTCTAATGATTTCTCCCCCAACTCCTTCATGGTTCCCAACACCGCAATCCGCCGCTGCCCCGGTGTACTGGCTAATAATTGCAGTGCCGCCGCCATAGATTCCAGCCCAGCATTATAGGTTTCATCCAAAAACAAAATATCATTTGCTAACTGATAACGCTGTGCCCTACCCGCCGGGAGTTGCACAGCTAAGCCTTGGCTGAGAAAACTCCAGTCTAAGCCTAGGGAATCAGCAACAGCGATCGACCCCAGAAAATTCACTGCATTATGGCGACCCGGCAGGGGCAGAGGCAAGGATTTACCTCGAACTAGCAGGGTATTTTCTCCCACCAATTCTCCTTGGAAATCCCCCCCAGTCAAACCATAGGTAATGGTTTTTCCAGACCAGATTTGGGGAGCACATTCATTTAACCTTGAGCTATCGTAGTTAAGAATTGCGGTTCCAGATGGGGGCATAAATTCTAAAAGCTCGCACTTAGCCGCCGCGATCGCCTCTAGAGAACCCAGCCTGCCCACATGGGCACTGCCAGCAATGGTGATCAATCCCACCGTGGGTTGAGCAATCTTGGTTAAGAGGGCAATTTCCCCCGCCCCCCGCATTCCCATTTCAATTACGGCAAATTTATGCTCCGGCTCTAGTTCCAGAAGCGTCTTCGGTACACCAATCTCGTTGTTGTAGTTGAACTGGGTTTTTAAGACCCGACCATGATGGCTGAGAATTGCCGCAATTAATTCCTTTGTCGTAGTTTTGCCAAAGGAACCCGTCACCCCAATCACGGGGATATTAAACTGTTGCCGCCACCATTGGGCAATTTTTTGGTAGGCAACAAGGGTATCAGGCACGACTAATTGGGGAATTTTTGCCGGCAGGAGATGGTCGACAATGACCAAGATAGCCCCTTGGCTGACTGCCTGCTCACCAAATCCATGCCCATCAAAATTTGCCCCTCGTAAAGCCACGAAAATCTCCCCCGGAAATATCTTGCGAGTATCAGTAGTAATGCCTGTACTCGCGATCGCGCTTAGTGTTGAGGAATTCTCTGGAGACAGATAGTAGGGTTGGGCATTTAGTAACTCCCTTAATTGAGCTAAATTAATTTGGCATTGCATGTTTTTGCTAATTATATATATAGATTTTGTATGGATTTCAGGAAAATTGTATGTAGACTGTGTATAGTAAATTTGAGAAATTAGTAACCCTAACGGACTTGTCAATCTCTTATCCCAACAGGGCTATGGACATTGATCTTTAAGGACTAACAAAGAATAGATGAAATCAAAATTAAGATCACTGATCCCAATATTTCATTTTGTCAGAAATTTGATATATTTTTGAAGCTCAATTACCACAAATAAGAATTTTGATGTAATGTTGTAGTGGAAGGCTATGGCATTAAGATTTTACTTTAAATGGCTAATAGCGACTATAACGTGCAGAGGTCAACAGGGTGAATACTCCTACAGATTCCAACTCTAAATCAACTAACCCTCAAGCACAGCAACTCTACGACCATCTGCTGCGCTTGGCTCAATCTGTCCCTCCCTCGGAAATGATTGGGCGCTTTCGCCATCTTTTTTTAGAAACCACAGGCTATGATCACCCGGAAGTTTCTAGTGCGCTTCAAGAACTAGCTCTCTCAAAACAGGCTGAGGAAGATTTCCGGTTTATTATTAATCGCTGTTTCTACATTTTGGTGAATACTTGGCAGGTACAACCCCAGTTCCAAGCGGCTATTCCTGAATTAGTAGCTTTACTTGAAGAACCAGTGATTTTAGGGAGTACTAATTCCCGTGGGGTGCGGCGAGTGCGGGAAATGATGAATCTCTTTCATGAAACAGATCAATCTTTGACCTTGCGCCGCCTTGGTCAGGTATTTAAGGCTCAGGAGCCGATCGAAGGGAGTTCACCCGTAGGCAATTTAATTCAGCGCTACCCCTATCTTTATGGTCATTGTCTTCTGAGTGAGGAGAGCGACTACCAGCAAAAACGGACTATCCGAAATATTCAAGAACGGAGCCAGCAGAAATTTGAAACCGATCTGTCCCATTACGTTACCTATCAAGTCCGGTTGGCGCAACGTTTAAAAGCCGGCTCCGATCGAGGGATTGAAGTTGTCGAAAATCCTACCCTTTTGAGCGATCGTGAACTAGGCTCTGCCCTGAAGCAGTATGTAGGTAAAGTCCAAAGTGGCAAAACTCACCGAGATATTGCCGATAGTTTCATCTCCCACAGTCAACACCTATCCAATTACAAAGCCTTTAAGCAGGACTTCTATCAATACCTGACCATGGCAATCGACCCTGCCTTTGGCAAGCGTCGGTTTAATGATAGTTTGTATGACTATGTACTAAATATTTCTCCTCAAAATGATAGTAAAAAACCCGATGAGTTTATGATCATCCGCACCTGTAGCCAAGTATTAAACTATCTGGTCGTTGAGAGTGTGCAAAAGCCCCAACACTTTGTATTTGTGGATTTGATTACCAATCTAGGTTCCACCTATACGATCGGCTTACTCCTAAAAATTCTCATGATTTGCAGCAAGGTTAAGCCCTATCTGGAAAAAAGATTTGCCATCTTATTTAATCACTACGAAACCTCTTCTAAAGATGGCGTGCCTTGGTTAGTAAAATCCTTGGAAAATCTCAATGTTGGCTTGAGCATCCACTTTGGTAATGCTGATGTTTCTTGCATATCCCATATCATGTAGGTCAAACCCACCATTCTTGTATTTTAGAAATAAAGCAACTTGATGCTAACTTACCCCACTCAGAGCAGATTCCCTTTGGGGTATTGCTTAGCAGGGGTTCAACTACCTCTATTAAAGTTTGTTACAGCAGTTTGAGAGTGGGTGGCTACAGCCACCCACTCTCAAAACCAACATGGATAGGACTTGCAATATTTGTAGTGTGTCTCATTTGAACGCAAAGTGCTGTAAATAAGACTTACGCACTGCCGAAGAATTATCCAAAGGGTCTTGGTTTTTGCGGGTGCGGAGCACCCGCAAAAACTTCCACAACTATTTATAATTCATTGGCAGTGCGTATTTGTTAACGTTTCTTTTCCTAGCTGAAGTCGGACAACAGACTTGAGAATAGCTATAATCATGGGTCTAGCTCAGGCTGTTGCCTCTTTTGGATCTTATCGAGAACTAGAGATAAGCCATAGCCTGCTACTAAACAGACGATCGGCATCAGGGGATGGCGATACCTACCCTGCCCTACGGTGCCGCCACCAACAACGATAAAATAAGCGCCTACGCTCAAAATCGTAAATAGTTGCAGACCGCCTACGGGTAATCTTCCCCAGAGACCGACTATAGACAGAATTATAAAAGACCAAGACAACACTCCCAAAATTAAATACATGGCTAAGAGGTCTGGAGCTTTGACAACCATATTTTTTAAATGGACTAATATCCCATCTTGAAAGGTTGTCCCCGTGCGGGCGGGGAAGTCGATGGGACTGCCAAAGAGGATTTGATAATCACTGACAGCAGGTCCTAGCAGAGTTCTGATCACTCCATCAAAATGCATTAAAGTGTAACGGGGCAGATTATCCTTGATAGTGCGAGAACCCTCCTTTTCCATACTCTGAAAAACTTGGCTCTTATTGCAGGTAATTTTGTCTGGAGCAATCTTAGGTCCATGGAGGCTTTGGTTAAAACACATGACCTTGGGATCATTCTTATCCATGGCTAGTTGAATGTCATTAAAATTGCGACCAGTTTTATTAGCTTCGATCGCTGGAGCTGTCCAGTAGTAGAGATTAACTGCATTTACCGAAGAAAAGGCCGGATAATTGGCAACTCGAAGATTGCGCCAATGCCAAATTCCCAAGAGACTCACAGAAATTAAAAAGAAGCCGACGGCGTGGAGCAGGAGATTTTTTTTATTCGGCTCTTGCCAGATCACCCAGATTACCATCCCCAGAAATATCAACACAGGCAGGTAATAACTAATCGGTCTAACATAGGCAGAAATCACTAGGGTGATCCCCGCGATCACTAAATCTAGAAATTTCTTATTGTCTACATAGCGCAAGAAATAGTAGAGAAATATCGTAAAAATTGTCGAGAATAAAGTTTCCGTGAGGATTTTGCTAGTAAAGAGAACTGAGATGGGTTCGATCGTATAAATACCAACACACAGCAAAGCCACCCGTTCCTTTTTATACAACAACAAGGCAGTTTGATAGATGAAGTAGCCCGTGAGACAACTCAAAGCTACTTGAAGCAATATCGTTACCGCCTCCACATTGCCCAACCAAACACTAGGAACTAAAAATAGAGGGTAGCCCGGAGTCCGAAATAACTCTGGCAAGCCATCATAGTAACCATTGAACTTGCCCGTAGTAGCCAGTTCTACTGCAGGTCTAACGTAGGAATTAGTATCTGCTGCATGGAAGATTTCTGGACTCTGGGGATGAAGAATCCAAGCCAAGATAGGCAACCCAAGCCTGAGCACAAAGGCAAATGCCAAAATACGAAATAAAGACTTATTCACTGGAGTTTAGGTGTTTTTTGATAATTCTAGATTATCTTTAGGTGGACTATGAGCTTTTCATATAACTTCACAGAAATTTTACATGACTTTTAAGTAATTTCACTAAAGCATTATAATTTTAGATACTTCTGCTTCTATGATTAAAGATAATATTATCCACCCAAAGGTTTCAAATCCTAGGTTGGGTGAGATTAAAAATTTCTTCTCTAAAGAAATTACTTGCCAGACCTGAAGGGTTTATTGCAAGGTATTCATGGATGGGAACAGGGAATAGGGTACCCCAAACCTTATTTCTCAAGCAATTCCTTTGCATCGCTACCTAATTAAAACCCTTAATCCTTTTATAAATTAACTAGCTAAGGATGAAAGCAAAACCATCTGCTTTACAAAGTATCAACCTTTATCTCGATCGCCAAGCCACAAGCTGGGGTCACTATTTGCTAGAGCAATTAACTATAGCTTTAGTTGGTTGGATTCCTACCCTTTTGGGAGTGGGAATCAGAGCCTTAGTCTATAGATTTATTTTAAAAATGGATGGATTGGCCGCCATAGAAAATGGAGTAAGGTTAAGGATGTGTAGCAATATTCGCCTTGGTTCTGGGGTTTACCTCGACCAAGGTGTTTATCTCCACGCCTGTCCCCAAGGCATAGATATTGGTGCGGAATCGATCGTTATGCACGGTGCAATCTTGCATGTCTATAATTTTCGGAATCTGCCCCAATCTCAAATCAAAATTGGTTGCCAAAGCCTAATTGGCGAATATACCGTTATTCGAGGCCAGGGGGGCGTAACTATCGGCGATCGAGTCTATACGTCTCCCTTTACACAGATTTTGGCAGTCAATCATGTTTTTAGTGATCCTGATCGTTCTTTTGTGGAGCAAGGGATCACTGCCGAAGGGATTGTCATCGAAGATGATGTTTGGATTGGGGCAGGGGCAATTATTACTGATGGGGTCAGAATTGGCAAAGGTGCTGTAGTTGCAGCCGGAGCGGTGGTCACAAAAAATGTCCCTCCACATACGGTAGTGGCTGGTGTTCCCGCTAAACCAATCAAAGAAATCACAGGTGACTCTGGTCACGACCAATCAAAGATCATCTACATGGATAAATAAACTTGGGAGTGCTTAGGGAGGTAATCATTTACCTTGCAGTGTAGGGTAAATTATTACCAATATTAATTACCAAAAAATATTACTCTAGGACTACCATAAACTTACCTAAAGCCATGACTACACTTTCAGTTGTTATTCCTGCTTACAACGAAGAAAACGGCATTGCCGAGATCGTTGAGCGAGTCCTCAAAATCCAGCCTGCCCTAGCGGAGGTGGGAGTGGATCACCTAGAACTCATTGTTGTTAACGATGCTTCTAAAGACCGCACTGCGGAGGTCGCTGGGAGCATTCCCGGCGTGAGACTAATTAACCATCCAGTTAATAAAGGCTATGGCGGGGCACTCAAGACCGGCTTCTCCAATGCAACAGGAGATCTAGTCGGGTTCCTTGATGCCGATGGCACTTACCCTCCCGAATACTTTCCCCAACTTTGCCAAGTGGCAATGAAGGATGCAGAACTAGTAATTGGTTCTCGCTTGGCAGGGGAAAAGAGTCAAATGCCAGCTATTCGCAGAATCGGCAATATCTTCTTTGCTGGATTGCTGACGCTGATTAGTCGCCAAAAAGTAACTGACAGTGCTAGTGGAATGCGGGTGTTTCGCCGGGATGTGATTTCTCGCATATTTCCCTTGCCGGATGGCTTAAATCTAACTCCAGTAATGAGTACACGAGCTATCCATGAAGGAGTAAAAATAGCAGAAGTCCCTATTCCCTATAGCGTCCGGGTGGGACGATCGAAACTGAGTGTAGTCAAAGATGGCCGGATTTTTCTTCAATCCATGGTCTGGACTGCCTTAACCTATAATCCTGTGCGGATTTTGGGAATGATTGGTTTAGTGGGGATTGCGATCGCCCTAGCTTTAGCAGCCCACTTTACCTTAGGTCGATTCTCTGGCAATACCAATATCCAGAACTGGCAGGTTGTCCAACTTTGTGTGGGGATGGTAGCAGGAGTTACGGGGCTAAATATTTTTATCCTCGGTGTAGCTTTTAACTATCTAGTATCCCTATTTGTGAAGCAACCAGTCCGCCATGGATTATTTGGGCGGATGATCTTTAAGCAACCCTTAGATCAACAATTCGGCTGGATTGGAGCCTTAGCCGTTCTCATTGGTTTAGTTGCTGGGATCTCCACTGTCGCGATGGGAATGAATACCTGGTCAATTAATAGAATCTGGCTTTATTTGATCAGTAGTTCCATGCTAATTCTCCTAGGAGTCCAGTTAATTATCTACTGGTCAATACTTCGAGTTTTGGATGAATTAGGACAACGGGAAATATTAACCCAGAAAGATTTAGGAAGTACTGAAGCTTGAGGATTGTTAGCAACCTTCCCCTAGATTCAGTGTCATAATGAAAGGATGGGATAAGGGGTTCCCAAGAGCTTTTAAATCTACTCAATTCAACTATTAGCAACCTATTCGCAATAGGGAGGATGAAAAAGATGGCAGTTAAAGATCTATCCAAACAAAATCGTGGTAAAGGTGCAACTCTGAAAGTTCCACCGCCAATGTTTCCCAATGCTGATGAGATTGTGCGGCAGGGACTCCTAGAAGACCAACAACACGTGGAAATGGTGGATATTTTGTTGGTAAACCCACCTTCTCCCGATGGAGATATCTGGATTCGCAGCCAACACAGGGTGGGGCGACGCACTAGAGAAAATATGATCTGGCCCCAAGTCTCCTTGGCTCAAATGGCGGCGTTGTTACATCCGACCTATTCCGTGAAAATTGTTGATGCGATCGCAGAACGAATGGGTTGGCCAGAATTTACCAAGATTCTTGATAAATATCAACCCCGCTTCTATCTAACCCAAGTCACTGCTCCTACCCTAGAAAATGATATGTACGGGGCTTTTTTGGCTAAGGCACGGGGAGCCTATACGATCGCCTTCGGTACCCACGTTACTCCCATCCCAAAGGAAACTTTACGCAGTTTTCCCTCCCTCGATTTTGTGTTAGTAGGGGAACCAGACCTTACCATCCGGGATTTGATGGACTATGTTGACCAGAAGTATGAGCAACGCCCCGATAATATCAAGAAACTATTTGCAGAACACGATCCTAGCTATAAGCCTTCTATCAGAGAAGCAGATAGCCCCCTAGACTTTTCTGAGGTCAAAGGATTAGCTTGGCGCAAAGATGGAGAAGCGGTGATTAATATCAGCCGCCCCTTCATCCATAACCTGAGTGATCTCCCCCTGCCTCTCCATGAGCTTCTGCCCTTGCAAAAGTATCGGATGCCTTTAATCAAAGGAGCTTTTACCTTTATTGTGACTAGCCGGGGTTGTCCTGCTGCCTGCACCTACTGCATTAAGCATGTGAGCTACCAGTTCAGTGCCCGGATCCGCACCCCAGAAAATATCATGCAGGAATTGTGGCTCCTCAAGAAACTGGGGATCAACAATATTCACATGTATGCTGACTTGTTTACCGTCAACCGGGAGCAGGTAATCAGTCTTTGTAAGCTGATGATCGAGCAGAAGATCAACCTCCGCTGGACTTGCAATAGTCGGGTAGATTACGTTGATGAAGAAATGCTGACTTTGATGGCTCAAGCGGGCTGCTGGTTAATTTCTTGGGGCTTAGAAAGCGGCAATGAACAGATCCTAAAACATGCTCGTAAGGGTGCTTATCCAGAGAAAGCGGCTAACTCCTTAAGCATTGCGAGAAGAGTAGGCATCAAAAACTGGGGGTATTTTATTATCGGTTTACCCGGTGAAACAGAAACTACGATCAAGGAAACGATCGCCTTCTCAAAGAAATTACCCGTAGATATTGCCCTATTCCATGTGGCAGCCCCCTATCCCGGCACTCCCTTCTTCTTTGAAGTGGTGAAAAACGGTTGGTTCCGCCCCGGCACTCGTTGGGAACAGGTGGATATGGATAAAGGTACCGTCCTTGATTACCCAGACCTCCCGGCTGAACGTCTACTGTATTGGCAGAAAGAGGCATTCCGGCAATGGGCTTTCCGACCTGAGCCAATCATGACTTATCTGAAAATGGTTGTGTCTGATGTATCCACGATCAAATCTGCGATCAATGTCGGGATGCAGCATCTTACTTGGTCTTTAGGTAATGCTGAAGACTAATTGGTCTAGACAAGACTAATTTATTCCCTAGGGACGGCGTATATCCGTCCCTTATTAATTTGGTAGTGCCGAAGTAAGGATGTCCGCCGTATTGCGGGGGACATCCTTACCTAGAAATCATTACCTTAGAACTACCATTATTTTTAGGGTTTTGAATATATATGACTCCAACACAAATATTTTTGTTGATTATGACGGCGGCCGTGGGGGCAGTGGGACAGTTTTTTCTGAAGGCCGGGGCAATCAAGATCCCAGCGATCGCAGCAACGGATGTTATTGGTAAAGTCTGGGGCATCTTCACTATCCCCGAATTATTATTTGGTTTGTTGTGTTATGGATTGGGTTCTGTGGGCTATGTGGCTTTATTAACTAAGGTTCCCTTGAGTGTAGTGGGGCCATCGATCGCCATGGGCTACATTTTTTCGGTGATAATTGGCTACTTTTGGTTCCGAGAAGCAATTTCTCTCCCTCGTTTATTGGGTCTGGCAATGATTTTTAGTGGAGTACTCTTAGTAATTCTCAAAAAATAATTTCTGCATTAAAAAGCTACTGAATTTTATCAGTAGGCTGTTCCTGAGCCTGTCCCTGAACCAGAAAAAACATGGCACTGAGAGTCAAAAGCATCCCTAATCCTTGGCTGATGTTTAATTGCTCTCCCAAAAATAGATAAGCTCCCCCCACGCTAAAAACCGGAATGAGACAGAGGAATTGGGCAGCAATATTGGCTGGGATACCTTGGAGTGCCATCAGATATAGCCAAAACCCTAGGGCATAGTTAACGATACCGGAGATCATCGCCATCACCCATGTTAATAAGGATAAACTAGCCACGGCAGATAGGTCTGGATTTCCCCAAAGCAGCCAAATAATCATAACTCCTAACAAACCAATACTTTGTTGCATAGCAGCTAGGGGCAGGGGGGCTAATTGCTCTACATTTTTACGACTAAGCACCACGTATATGGCAGCGCAGAAGGTTCCCACTGCTACCAAGAGATTTCCTCCTAAAGAACTGTGATTCAAGCTAAACTCTAAGCCGATCGTCAGGACGATGCCCACGATCGCTACCCCAGCTAAGAACAGTAGGGAGAAACTTAATTTCTCTTTCAGGAATATCCACGCCAACCCGATGACCATAATTGGTTCCAAGGTGCCAATTAAAGCTGCTTCGCTGGCGGTAGTCCCAGATAATCCCACTAAAGCAAAGCTGTAGGCTAACCCCGGTTCTAATAATCCCGGCAGTCCCAAGGGGATCGATCGCCATAAACCAGACCAAGATAGCTGGGTTTCTCCCCCCAACCAGACTAAAACCCACAGGAAGCAAACGCTGGTAGTTAGTTGCACCACCAATAAAGTCAAAGGAGGAAAGTAGGTTAAGCCCCCTTTACTCATGACTGTCCCTAATCCCCAAGCTGCCACAGAACCAACCATAATCCCCAAGGCGTGATCTCGGCGGAAATTCTTTCCAGAAAGACGATTGACCTTTTTGCTGGTTTTATTCCCAGTGTCCATGCTTTTACCTAACCATTATCAATAAACAAACTGGTTAGATTATAGAAGAGGTCATTCTAACTAGTCAAGTCATCTATAATGGTTACAATGGCAAATCCGGGTTAGATAATATCCCTATTTTCTGAGTCTGCGACGGCGGACTTTGCTCTTGTAGCAGCGGTTTCAACCGCCGTGGATAGAGAACCTAATAAAATAAGACTTGGGATAAGCTGCTTGGTGACAACTATAAAATTTGGGAGTGATGGGGTGATGGGAACGATCGATCAAGATTGGACACAATTAAAACTGCTGGGAGGTAGTCTCTGTTTAGATTTCGTGAATACAGTAGACCGATCGCAGAAAGGTTATACCGAGGATTGGTTAGTTGACTATACTGCCCTTGTAGCTTGGGGACAATATGTGCAAATAGTTACTCCAGATACAGCCAGACAAATCCTCGACCTTGCTCACCAAGAGCCAGATTTAGCGATTCAGGCCTGGAGAGAGGCGATCGCCCTGCGAGAAACTATCCATCGTCTCTTTACGGCGATTGCTGCCCAGAAACCCTTGTCTAGTGAAGATTTAGCTATTTTTAATTCCCATCTACATAAATCCCTAAGACAATTACAGGTAGTTCCTAATCCTCTTATTTCTCATCCTTTAAGCTGTATTTGGGAATGGAAGGGCATTCACTTAGAAATGATTTTGTGGTTGGTGGTGAGATCGACTGCCGAACTACTAACTACTCCATTCATCGCAAAAGTTCGTGCCTGTGCAGCCCCCGATTGTGGTTGGATATTTGTGGATATAAGCCGCAATCATCGCCGTCGCTGGTGTGATATGGAAAGTTGTGGAAATCGATCCAAAGCCCAACGCCACTACCAAAAAAACAAACTAAAAACTGAAAAATAGACAAGCCCAGCGATTACTTTGCTACATGTCTTAACTGTTCATAAATACATAAGCTCACACCCACGGCGATTAGTAGAGCTGCGATCATAAAATTAAGAGTTAATACTTCTCGGAATAAAATAATCGACAAACCCGCTCCCACAAAGGGAGTGATGGCAAAATAAGCCCCGGTGCGAGATGCGCCCAACAATCGCAAAGCCATAATTAAACAAGTAAAGCTCAATCCATAGCTGAAAACCCCTAGAGTACAGGCAAAGAAAAGCCAAGGGATGGGAGGGAGACTAGAACCAAGACTGAAAGCAATTATTCCATTCACCAATGCTGCCACTAAGTTTTTCCCCAAGGCAAGGAGGACTGGATCTCGATGGGAAATATGCCGGGTCAGATTATTATCTGTTGCCCAACAAAGACCAGCAACCATCACTGCTGAGGTGGCAAGGTGATTACTAAGTTGAGCTGCCCCAGAACTATTGAGAATAATCGTTCCGGTGAGAATAATGGCGATCGCCACTGCCAGCAGCCAGTGAAAACGTTCCTTAAACACCACCCAAGCGATCATTGCTGTCGCCACTCCCTCAAAGCTCAACATCAAAGAGGCTGCCGCCGCCGAACTATGGTCTACCCCATAGATAAATAAAATTGGTGCGGCAACTCCTCCCAAAATCACAGTGGAAAAAAACCAAAGCCAGTCACGCCCTTGGGGAAAGTTTATTGCAGTCTTGGGGCTTTGAAATTGCTGCCAACCAAAGACTATTAGCAAGCCTAGAAATGCGCCGGTGTTGAGCAGGGCAGCTAGAAGAGGAGGAGAAATTTGTTGGAGGAGGATTTTGGACATGGGTGCATTACTGCCAAAGAGGATGCAGGCACCGAGGGCATAGAGAATACCGGGAGAGACTTTAAAATTGGGTTGATTAGACTTAGTGAAGAGTTTCAAAATAAAAAGTCAAATATGGCTAATAAACTTTCTGGGTAATCATCCCAATCTGGTTCAGGGCTTAGTCTGCGCAAACCTTCTTGGACATCCGCCATAATCTCTGGGGCATCGTTACTTTCTAGTAAACCTACCAAGGCTTCCCAGTCTCTATCATTGAGGAAAAGATTAGGAGCCGCATGAATATTGACATCAGAAGTCTTCGGATATTCCTCTCTTAATCTATTTGTCTCGATTAGAGAATGGTAAGAACCTAAAGAAGCTAATGAAACAATATTATCATCGGTGGCAAAACTAACTGACATATACATCCCCAGCATGAAGCCAATTGACTTTAGCGTTATTCAATAGATTGAATAGGAGACCTCTAGTAGATATTGTTGACAAGCTTTGATTGTTAACAATATCCACACCCTAAGAGGGTATTTATGCTAGAGGTCTAGTCACTAAATAGTCATTAAATGGTTACTAAATAATCAGGATTCAGAATTGGCAGTTCTCAATCCGGTCAGAATTTTAGTAGATGCTGAAAGGACTTAAAAATAGAAATTGGTTTTTGCTCAGGGAGTTTGGTCAGGAACCTTATCTACTTAACAAAAATCAAAGTATTACCTACCCTTGATGAAATAAACTAGGCTAAATTTAATTCTATGACTAACTTTCAATTTAGCCACCCTATTGTCTCTATAGCGATCCCAAATGGGTTGAGAACGGCTCCCCCGGAGGAGGAGCCGTTCTCAACCCTCTAAAATTCTAAATTCATTTAGGATAACTATAGAAGTAAATATTAATCTATATCAAGATCACTCAAAATATTCCTGAAAATTAAGCTGTGCTAATCCTCATCCATAATCTAACTCAATTGATTCGCCCCTACTTGGTGCCACTTTGCTTTGGGTGTACTTGGTGGGCGATCGCTCTTGCCGCCATTTCTGTATATCGCACCATCAAAAATGGAGTCAAGGAAATTAATTATCTCCACAGTATTCCCTGCCCTGGGTGTCAATTTTTTACCAATGATTATCGCCTCAAATGTACTGTGCATCCAGAGATTGCCAATTCTCCCCATGCCATCAGTTGTGCTGATTTTTGTCCTAGGAAGTTAACATTCATGCCATAAGAGGCTATTTATAAAGTCTGATTTTGCGCCCCCGCAGGGGACGCAAAATCAGACTTTATAGCCACTTTATACTTTATAAATAACCTCTAAGCAGGTGCGGTGCACCTGCTTATGTGAACTATTTCACTAAATATTTCATGGGATCCACTGGCTCCCCCGATTCCCGAACTTCAAAATGCAGATGAGGTCCGGTGGATAATCCCGTTGAACCTACGGCAGCAATCACATCCCCCTGTTTGACCATCTGCCCTACGCTGACTAATAGCTGGCTGGCATGACCATAGAGGCTACTTAATCCCGCCCCGTGATCAATAACGACGGTATTGCCATAGCCTCCATACCAGTCGGCTAAGATGACAATTCCTGTATCCGCCGCCCGAATATTGCTGCCGTAATCTGCGGCAAAATCCACTCCGGCATGGAAGCGTTCATAGCCCCAGATGGGATGAATCCGCCAGCCAAAGTTACTGGATAATTCACCATCGTTGGGAGATTTGAACCTGCCAGTGCCGATGCTTTGGCGGAAGGCGAGTTCTCGCATCCGCTGTTGAATGATGGAGGCGATCTGATTGGAATCTTTTTGCAGTTGGGCATCGGCGGCTTCAAGGGCGGCTCGGTCTTGGTTGAGACGATCGATCATTTCCTTCTGAACTTTGAGCTGTTCTTGAAACTGGGTTTTCTGCCCTAGGAGTTGTTGGTTGAGAATGGCGATTTGATTTTTCTGGTCGGCGATCGCTTGGGTTTGCCGATTTAGGATTTCGGCTTGCGACCTGAGCTTAAACAGTGTCCTTTGGTCAGCTCGGTAGATCAACTCTAGACGGGCTTGGCGATCGAAGAACTCATTCAGGTCTTTACTAGCTAAGAGAATATCCCAGCCCTGAATAGACAAAGAAGACCGCTGGAGTAGTCTTAACCTAGCCGCAGTGGCTTGGCGCTTTTCTGTATAGGATTGCCGTGCCGACTTTTGGTCTTTTTCTAGCATTTGCAGGGCTTGATTTGCCTGTTGCAGGGCTGTGGCAAAGTCTTTAGTGGCTTGATTTGTGGTTTGAATATTCTTTTGCAATCCTTCTAGATAGCGTTGCGCTCCCTTTTCCACATCAGAAAGGCGTTTTTTCTCTTCGGTGACCTGCGATCGTTCTTTTTGGAGCCGTTCTTGGCGTTGTTGGAGAGTTTCGAGGGAATTATCTTGGGCGATCGCAGTAGGTATTTTTACTATATATATTAATACGATACAAAAGGTAAGAATTAACAAAGAAGTTCGTTTACGCATCGTTGTAGGATCAAGGAATAAGAGAGTGAAAATTAGATAGCAATCCGGAGAAAATCTATGATTAGAAAGATTTTAATTGCAGTAGCAGGCTTGGGTAAATGTGAAGAGATGTTAAATATGCTCTTGGAAATTCCCTCTGTAGAAAGAGCCTCCGTCACCCTCCTCCACGTAGTTCCAGCCAAGTCCTCGGCAGGAGATATGGCAGAGAAGCTGGAGAAGGGAGGGCAAATTTTGGCGGAGGCAGTCAAAACCCTCAAGTTATCACCAGACCAAGTAAACGTCAGACTCCGGCAAGGGGATCCAAAAAATATTGTCTGTGAAGTTGCTGATGAGGAAGGCTCCGATTTAATTATTATGGGGTCCCGTGGCCTACGGGGTCTGAAGGCAGTTTTAGATAATTCCGTCAGTCAATACGTTTTTCAGCTTACTTCTCGCCCTATGCTTCTGATCAAGGATGACATTTATGTTAAACGCTTAAATCGAATTATGGTAGCTCTTGATGGTTCTCCCGCCTCGAAATATTGCCTAGACCTAGCTATTTTCTTGGCTAAAGATATCAAGGGAGCGCAATTAATTCTCTCCCATGTTAACCCCAATACTCCCGTCAACGACCCTGAAGCAGACCCAGTTTTAGCTCCTGCTATTACATTGGCAAAACAAATGGGGATTAATTATCGCTGCACAACTAGTTCTGGGAAGGCAGGTCCGGAAATTTGTCGGGTGGCGGAAGAGGTGAATGCCGATTTATTAATCATTGGTTCGCCTGATCGCCGTCCTTCCATTGCCCGTGGAGTGGTGGATCTAGACCGTCTCTTGGGGAACTCCCAATCAGATTACGTGCGGGTTAATGCAACTTGCCCTGTTTTGCTAGCTCGGACGATCGCTTAATCATCGCCACTAGTAGTGCGTCAACGATTAGTTGATGGGTATACAGAAAGTTTTGTGGAAGTGTTTTTTGAGGGGTTGAAAACCCCTCAAAAAACACTTGACAGACTACTAGCTAACCTTGAGGCGGCTTGATCCATTTATCAACAAGCCGAGGCTGATAATTTCTAAAAGCTGTCAGCAGTTGTACAGGAGTTAATGCCTCTAGAACTAGAGACCGCAACTCCTGTTTCAGAAACGCTTCAGTTACAGCTTGATCAAATAGTTGGATTAAGGGTGTGTAGTATCCTGCAATATTCAGCAAACCGCAGGGTTTTTTATGCAAGCCCAACTGTCCCCAAGTTAGAATTTCACAAAATTCTTCCAAAGTTCCATAGCCTCCCGGTAGAGCAATAAAACCATCGGCTAGTTCCGCCATCCGGTTTTTGCGATCGTGCATGGAATCTACAACTTCCAATCGAGTTAAACCCCGATGAGCAATTTCTTTTGTTTCCAGAAATTCTGGGATGACCCCAATAACTTCTCCTCCTGCTGCTAAAGCTGCATCAGCAACCAAACCCATTAATCCTACATTTCCCCCGCCGTAGATTAATTGACTTGAGTTTGGACTAAAAAACGAGTAGGAAGGCAGTCAATGATAGGCACCGACTGCCGTAATGTCAATGATGTAAACTTTCCATTGACATTATGATTTTCAAACAACTTCAGCAATTTCGCCAAACGATCTACGATAGCCTGGGCAAAGCAAAAGACGCGGTATTTGAGTTGATGGATGCAGTGCTGGTGAGTCCGAGCATTGCGTCTTTTGTGAGTTTATCGCAAAGTCCAGTGTTTCGTCGCCAGTGGTCGAGTGTTTATGAAGCAATTCATGACAGTCGGGTTTCCAGTACGCAGTTGATGCGAGTTTTGGTCAAGGAGGTTAGCAGTGAGGGGCAACCGTTTTTAGCCGGAGATAGCAGTGTGTGGTTAAGACCGCAAGCATCCACCTTGCAAGATCGCTGCAACCAGTATGGGGGTAAAGAGAGCATTGGGGTAGGACACAGTTACAGTACCTTGGCATGGGTACCAGAGACAGAAGGGAGTTGGGCATTGCCCTTACGCCATGAGCGGATCACTAGTTTTGAGAGTCCGGTGAGTAAAGCCGCCTTCCAACTCAAGCAAGTGAGCCGAAAATTGAGTGTGCGACCGCTGGCTGGGTATGACCGCGCCTATGGCAATGCCCAGTTTGTCAACCAGACGGCTGATATTGAAGCTGACCTGTTGTTGCGCTTGTCATCCAACCGTTGCTTATGGGGTCATCCCCCGGCCTATAGTGGTCGGGGTGCGCCCCACAAACATGGACACAAGTTCAAGTTGAATGCTCCTGAAACCTACCCGGTGGCAACAGAAACCCTAGAGGTGAAAGACCCCAAGTTGGGTCGGGTGAGAGTGATGCGCTGGAGTGGGTTTCATTTTCGTCAGTCGGCAAAACGTCCGATGGAGATTATTCGAGTCGAGGTGATTGACCCCAAGGGGGGTAAGCGCCCGTTGAAGCCGTTATGGTTAGCTTGGCTGGGAGAGACGATGCCGCCCTTGACAACCTTGTGGCAAAAATACCTCCGACGCTTTGCCCTAGAACATTGGTATCGTCTTGCCAAGCAACGGTTATATTGGACACATCCTCAGTTGAGTTCTACACCTGCTTCTGAGCGCTGGAGCCACCTGATGCCATTGCTCACCTGGCAGTTGTGGTTGGCTCGTGCCGAGTGCATCGACTCCCCTTTGCCTTGGCAGGCACCCCAAGACAATCTCTCTCCAGGTCGGGTCGCTCAAGCGTTTGCTAGCATTTTATTGGCAATTGGTACTCCAGCCCAACCGCCAAAACCTCGCGGAAAATCCCCCGGTCGTCAGAGCGGACAACTTCACCCCCCCCGCAGACGCTATCCAATGGTAAAAAAACGAGCCTCTAAACGCAAGAAATCCGCACCATCACTGAAGCAATCTCACTCAACTACTGCTTAACTTCTGCTTCTGTTGCTGTGATTGAAGATAACTCAGCCATGTCCAAGGGCTGAGTCATGCTCTGCTGTTTTTTTATCGATAGCTGCTGGAAACTATTTAGTCCAAACTAAAGTCACCCAAGGAATAGGAAAGAATAACTGTATTGTCATCAAGGATTTGTTGCTGGATTTGCTCAAGGTTTAGGGGTTGGGGATATTTGAGGGCGGAGTATTTGGGGCTAGTGATGCGGATTTGGGTTTGCAGGTCGCGGTATTTGGTTTGCAGGGTTTCCCGTTGGTTTTCAAGGGTGGTTATTTGTTCTTTGTGATCGATTCTGCTGGAATTGGCAAGTTAAATCCGGCGTTTATTGAGGGTAGTTAGTTGGCTCTGGATTTCCCGTTCCTGTTGTAAAAGTTGAGGATCGACTCCGGTGCGAATATCGGCTCTGGATTCGGTGAGGAGTTCCAGTAAAGTGCGGGCTTTCGAGCGCTCGGTGACATTAAAGGCTTGGCTGTTGTAGCCTTGGTTGGGGTTTTGCTGATGCAACTCCATTAAGAGGTCGACTTGGAGTTTGTAGTATTTCTGGACAGTGGCAAAGTAGGAAGTGCGGGAATCAGGGGCGATTATTTGCCCTCGGATATCTTCAACGATAGCAATCGCAGCTTGAATACTTTGCAGGGCTGTGGATAGATCGTTTAAGGTCTTTTGCACTGAAGCTAAATTACTCAGAGTATTTGCTTCCCCAGAGCGATCGCCTACGTCTCTTCGCATCGATAAGGCTTGTTGGAATAAAGTCAGTGCCTGCTGCGTTTGTCCTAGTTTTTCATATACGACCCCCATACTATTGAGAACTCCGGCTTCTCCAGAGCGATCACCCACTTCCCGCCAGATCCCCAAGGACTGTTGATAGTAACTGAGAGCCTCTTGGGGTTGTTCCATTTCGCTATATACAGCCCCAATCAGATTTAAAACTGTAGCTTCTCCAGAACGATAGCTTAACTCCTGAAAAATTGGTAAGGCTTGTTGATAGTAGCTTAGTGCTGCTTGCAGTTGTCCGATATCACTATACGCTCCGCCAATATTGTTGAGGATCGTCGCCTCTCCAGCACGAGAATTTGCTTCCCCTGCTTCTCTAGCAATTAACAAGGCTTGTTGATAGTAAATTAGTGACTGTTGGGGTTGTCCCAGTCTGCTGTACAAAACCCCAAGACTATTCAGGGCGATCGTTTCTCCCCGGCGTTCCCCCACTTGTTGCAAAAGTGGCAAGGCTTGTTGATGATAATTTAAGGATTGTTGAAGTTGTCCAATCTTGCCATACACCACACCAATATTATTCAATGTCGCAGCTTCGCTACGGGTATCTCCCACTTCTCGGAAAATTGGTAAGGCTTGTTGATAGTAACTGATCGCCTCTTGGGGTTGGCCAAGGAAGCTGTACACTAACCCCAAGTCATTTAAAGTTCTAGCTTCTTGAGTACGTTGGCGGAGCCTCTCCTCCGGAGAATCGCCTGTTGTCCGAAATAATAATAAAGCCTGTTGAAATTTTTCTAAGGATTGTTGTAAAGATTCTCTTGTGCCCCGCCAGCGGAGTTGTGCTCCTTCCTCAGATAACCGTAATGCCTCAATCTGTTGGCTACTGGGGCTACTTTGTGCCAACACTAAGGGAGTCATCACCATCTGCGGTACAGCAACCATCATCCCCAGCAACAAAGGAGCCACCCCCACCAGATTCACCCAGCGCCTTGCCATCCTGATACTCCCTAAAATTAATGTCTATTCAGTCTCATGCTAGTTAGTGTCATTATTTATTCGCCACTAATAAATAATAGGGGAAAGTAAGGAGGATAAAGCGATCCAAGCAACCTCCAATGAACATAGCAGCACGAGAACAACAAATACTACGAGTCAAAGCCACAAGTTTTCAACCAGAACTGGATGAAGCGTTAGAAAAAGAAATACGAGCAGCAGTGCTCGAAGCAGTCAAGACAGCAATAGAGTCGGCTCTTGAGGAAGAAGTGACAGCCGAGCTTGCCAAGTTGACATCGGACAGACCAAGGCGTTCAGGGTATTTTCAACGGGGACTCGATACACAGTATGGACATGTGAGCGATTTACGAGTGCCGAAACTGCGTCGTCGCAACGGAGAGCGGGATTGGCAAATATTGCAACGTTACCAAAGAGGATTAGGCAACCTGTTGAACTGGTTGTGTTGCTTATATGTGATGGGGTTGTCATTACGAGACCTACAAGAAGCGTTATATTTTCTTATAGGACATGTGCTCTCCCGTACTGCTGTGAATCAAGTTACTCTTGCCGTTCAAGCCCAGTTAAACACCCATCGTTTATGCCGACTTATCAAAACGCCTAAGATGATCATCGTCGATGGGGTATGGGTGGGTATTCAATACCCACGAGATGAATTTAAGGAAGACCGTTCTGGACATTTGCGTCAGTGTCGTGAAGCAGAAGAACGGGTGGTTTTGGCGGCAATGGCTGTGTGGGAAGATGGCTCTTATGAAGTCCTGCATTATGAAATAGCCAGAGAGGAGGGGGAAACAGAATGGAGTCAATTTTTGGAGCATCTAATCGAGCGGGGATTAGAAGCAAACACTGTGCAATTAGTGGTGAGTGACGGTACATTAGGTTTGCCTAAAGCCTTACAAAAGAACTTGCCTAACGCTCAACAGCAACGATGCATTACTCACAAGGTGCGAGGACTCGAACGCTATTTGAGCTATGCTCAGTTGCCTCCAGTAGAGCCGAATGGACAACCGCTCAAACCTGATGTTGCCAAGCAGCAACGGCGCTTTAAAATCACGTCTGAGGCTTATCAGATTTACGAAGCTGATAGTGTGGAGCAAGCACAGCAAAGGTTACAACAGTTCATCGTTGACTGGGAACTGCTCGAACCCAAAGCTGTACAAGTCTTTCAACGAGATTTAGCCCTGACGTTTACGTTCTATCAATTTGACAGCAGTTTGCACCGTCATATTCGGACAACGAATCATCTGGAGCGATTATTTCGCGAGTTTCGGGCTAAGTCTGATGAGATTGGGGCATTCCCTCACGAAACCAGTTGCTTAACCGTGTTTTTCTTAGTGATTGAGCGCGATCATGCTAAACATAACCGTAAATCTGT
>CALRPI020000005.1:0-110796 GCA_943370025.1 Phormidium lacuna HE10JO
GGTAAAGAAGGTAAAGAAGGTAAAGAAGGTAAAGAAGGTAAAGAAGGTAAAGAAGGTAAAGAAGGTAAAGAAGGTAAAGAAGGTAAAGAAGGTAAAGAAGGTAAAGAAGGTAAAGAAGGTAAAGAAGGTAAAGAAGTTATTAGTCCATGATGGTTGACTTTGCTCTTTTAGATGCGGTTTTAATCGCCTAGTTTGTTCATATTAAAAACAAGTTTATTTTATGGAAAGTTCGACTATTGATTTATTAGATCGCCAATTAAATACTCCCGTAGTTATTCAGCTAGAAAATATTATCAAAACCTATGGGATGGCAGATACAGAAGTTCAGGTTTTGAAGGGAGTAAATCTGACTATTCAAGAAGGCGAATATTGTTCAATTATGGGAACTTCCGGTTCTGGCAAATCTACGATGATGAATATTATTGGTTGCCTCGATCGCCCCACTGATGGTAATTATTATCTAGATGCCATCGAAGTAGGCACTTTATCTGATGATGAATTGGCAGATATTCGGAATTTGAAAATTGGCTTTGTCTTTCAGCAGTTTCATCTTTTGGCTCAGTTGAGTGCGATCGAGAATGTGATGCTGCCGATGGTTTATGCTGGAGTTGGGGCTAAGGAACGGGAAGAACGGGCGGCGGATGCTTTAGCAAAAGTGGGTTTGGGCAACCGGATGGAAAATCGTCCCAATCAGCTTTCTGGGGGACAGCAACAACGGGTCGCGATCGCTCGGGCGATCGTCAATCGTCCAGTCCTCCTCCTCGCTGATGAACCTACAGGGGCATTGGATTCTCGGACTACCGAAGAAGTAATGCAGATTTTTACCGACCTGAACCAAGATGGCATCACGGTCATCCTTGTCACCCATGAACCAGATGTAGCGAAGAAAACTCAGCGAATTGTCTACTTCAAAGACGGCGAAGTTTTGCATCCCTACATGGCTCCTGGTGATCTGCACCAAGCGATCGATAACTAGACCCATAACTTTGATAGAAATCTGGTTTTTAGGTAGTAGTATCTAGTATAATTATTAAGAAAACCTAAGGATTCTTTACTATTCTTTAATCTATTCGCTAAAAATTTTCCGGACACAAATCTATGTCTATTCCAATTCGTAATGTCGCTATTATTGCCCACGTTGACCACGGTAAAACTACCTTAGTGGATGCACTCCTCAAACAGTCCGGCATTTTCCGCGAAGGGGAAGACGTACCAATTTGTGTTATGGACTCCAACGATCTAGAGCGGGAGCGGGGAATCACGATCCTGTCCAAGAATACTGCCGTTACCTACGGTGAAACCCTGATCAATATTATTGATACTCCCGGACACGCCGACTTTGGTGGCGAAGTGGAGCGGGTGTTGGGAATGGTGGATGGTTGTATCTTGATTGTGGATGCCAACGAAGGTCCCATGCCCCAGACCAGATTTGTGTTGAAGAAAGCTCTCGAAAAAGGATTGCGCCCGATCGTCGTCGTGAACAAGATCGATCGCCCCCAAGCAGACCCCTATGGCTCGATCGACAAAGTATTAGATCTCTTCCTAGAATTAGGTGCCGACGAAGACCAATGTGATTTCACTTACCTCTTCGCCTCTGGTATGACCGGTTTTGCCAAAAATAACCTTGAAGATGAAAGTGTGGATATGCAGCCCCTGTTCGAGGCAATCCTCCAGCACGTTCCACCCCCAGTCGGCGACCCCAATGCTCCCCTCCAACTTCAAGTCACCACCCTAGACTATTCAGAATACCTAGGCAGGATTATCATTGGCAAAATTCATAATGGGATTATTACCACTGGTCAACAAGCAGCGCTGATTAGAGAAGATGGCAGCATCTTCAAAACCAAAGTCTCAAAATTAATGGGCTTTGATGGCTTGAAGAGAATTGATATTACCGAAGCTAGTGCAGGAAATATTGTTGCCGTAGCTGGATTCAGCGATGCCAACATTGGCGAAACCATTACCTGCCCTAACGATCCCCAAGCCCTGCCGTTAATCAAGGTTGATGAACCCACCTTGCAAATGACCTTCTCGGTGAATGATTCTCCCTTTGCTGGTCAGGAAGGCAAATTGGTCACCTCTCGCCAAGTGCGCGATCGCCTCTACCGAGAACTAGAAACCAACGTAGCCCTGAGAATTGAAGAAACCGACTCCGCTGATAAATTCCTGGTTTCGGGACGGGGAGAACTCCACTTAGGCATCCTGATTGAAACCATGCGTCGGGAAGGTTACGAGTTTCAAGTATCCCAACCCCAAGTTATCTACCGTGAAGTCAACAGCAAACCCTGTGAGCCTTTTGAGTATCTAGTATTGGATGTACCAGAAGAAGCCGTGGGTGGCTGTATTGAGCGCCTAGGTCAACGCAAGGGAGAAATGAAGGATATGCAGATGGGTGGCAGCAGCCGAACTCAGCTAGAATTTGTGATTCCTGCCCGGGGCTTAATCGGCTTCCGGGGTGAATTTATGCGCCTGACCCGTGGTGCTGGGATCATGAACCACAGTTTCCTAGATTACCGCCCCTTGATTGGAGATTTGGATACCCGCCGCAACGGAGTCCTAACTTCCTTTGAAGAAGGTGTCGCAACTTTCTATGCCATGAAAAATGCTGAAGATCGAGGTATGTTCTTTATCACTCCCGGAACTAAGGTTTATAAGGGAATGATTGTTGGGGAACACAATCGGACTCAGGATTTGGAATTGAATATCTGCAAAACCAAGCAGCTCACCAACCACCGCGCAGCAGGAGCAGATGAATTAGTCCAACTCCAAGCTCCGGTAGAAATGAGTTTGGAGCGGGCACTGGAATACATCGGCACTGATGAACTAGTGGAAGTAACGCCTAAATCTATTCGGTTACGGAAGGTTTCCAAGAAACTGGTGAAGCGTTAATTTTGCGGTAGTTTTGCTTCTCGTAGTCCTCGTAGGGTGGGCATTGCCCACCCATTTCATTAGTGATTAGGGAAACTCGAAAAAAATCTTAAATTAGGAAGTATTATGGTAAAAATATGTTAGCTAGCTAATATTTTACCCTAGCGCTAGACACTAATCCTATGCCTCTAGCTCCCCAAGAGCCGACTGATCTAGAAGTCCCTCTCCACCTATTATTGTTTATTGATAAACGCCCCAGTCTTAAGGAAGATATCCAACAGATTAGGAATTACTTGCAGATACTCCAAGCTGACCATACATTTAAGTTGCAGGTAATTGAGGTAGGTGATCAGCCTTACTTGGCGGAATTATTTAAGGTGGTAGCAACGCCGACTTTGGTGAAAATTCATCCAGACCCTAAGCAAACTTTGACAGGAAGTAATTTAGTGGCTCAACTGCAAAAATGTTGGGACAAGTGGCAAAAGGAATCTTTGGCTTATCAATCCAGCAATAGTGTCAACCTTGCACCCAGTCATGCCACTTCGATCGCCGGGATTGATGCCTTGGGCTATTCTTCCCAAATGATTCGGCTCTCCGATGAAGTGTTCCGGCTCAATCAAGAAAAGGAAAAACTATTGGAGCAATTGCGCTTCAAGGAACAGGTTTTATCAATGTTGGCGCACGATCTGCGCAGCCCTCTAACAGCCGCCTCCTTAGGTCTAGAAACTATTGAATTAGCCCATCAAGCCCACGGTGATGGGAATAGTATGCCGCCGATCGTGCATCAGTTACTCCGTCAAGCTCGGAATCAGTTCAAGCTGATGGATCGGATGATTGGAGATATTTTGATTGCGGCAAGGGGGAATAGTGCGGAACTGACCATAACTCCTGCTCGGCTGCAAATCGGCTTGCTCTGCAAAGATGTGGTCAAGCAAATGTACGATCAATTGCAACGCAAATCTCAGGAAATATTTACGGATATTCCCCAAGTTTTGCCGGAGGTCTATGGGGATGAGGAGTGGCTGAAACAGGTATTGGTGAATTTACTAGAGAATGCCATTAAGTACACTCCCCAAGGTGGCAAAATTGAAGTAGTTGTCCTCCATCGGACTAGCCAAAAAATTCAAGTCAGTGTCACGGATAATGGCCCGGGGATTCCTCCAGAAACCCGTGATCGCATTTTTGAAGACCATTTTCGGTTGCAGCGGGATCACGAGAAAGAGGGCTATGGAATTGGCTTATCTCTCTGTCAGCGGGTGATTCGCGCCCACTATGGTCAAATTTGGGTAGACTGCCCAACCCCAGGCGGTAGTTGTTTCCACTTTACAATTCCGGTTTATCGCTAATACCAAATTACAGCACTTTGTGTTCAAATGAGACACACCACAAATATTGAAAGTCCTATCAATGTTGGGTTTGAGAGTGGGTGGCTGTAGCCACCCACTCTCAAACTGCTGTAAAAAAGGGTTTTACCCTTTTTTAATTTAAATTCCTTTTTACAATTCCGGTTTATCGCTAGGCTGCAATTGTTCTAAAAAAGTCAGGATTTCCCCCGCAGCGAGGGGGAAATCCTGACTCCCAAAATTCTTACCTGTTAATTTTCCTAGTTTAGAATCTATGACTCAACCTTCTACCCCAGACCAAAAAACTCCACCAGCCACTGTAATAGTCCCAGAAAAAGGAAATAAAAAACTTTGGCAAGCAGTACGGGAGAATTTGCAAATTGTGGCGATCGCGCTGGTTCTGGCATTTTTGCTCAGAACTTTTGTCGCCGAACCCCGGTACATTCCCTCAGATTCCATGGTTCCGACTTTGCAGGTGGGCGATCGCTTAGTGGTCGATAAGATATCCTATTTATTCCATGCTCCGAACCAAGGAGATATTGTCGTGTTTAATCCCCCCGATGTGCCACAGCTAAGTGCCATAAGTAAAGACAATGCTTTTATTAAACGGGTGATTGGCTTACCGGGGCAGCAAGTGCGGGTGCAGCAGGGACGGGTATATGTTAATGATCAACCTTTGCAGGAAAGTTACTTAGCCGAACCCATCCGCTACGAATTAAGGAGTTTTGTGGTTCCTGAAGGACAGGTTTTTGTGTTGGGAGATAATCGTAACTATAGTAATGATTCCCATGTGTGGGGATTTTTGCCCAGAGAAAATATTATTGGCAGGGCGGCTTGGCGGTTCTTCCCCTTCGATCGCCTAGGCTCGATCGCTCATAGCAATTAAAAATCCCCCAATTCTGATACCAAATTAATAGGACTTACGCATTTGGACGTTTTTGCGGGCGCGGAGCACCCGCAAAAACGTCCACAACTCTCAATAATTCATTGGCAGTGCGTAAGTCCTAATTAAAAAACTGGTGAAACCAGTTTTTTAATTTAAATCCCTACACAGCAAGGTATTCAAAATCTTATTTGTATCAAATTTAGCAAAATGGTATGAGGGGAATCGGCAGGAAAATTCCTCCAGAATTGGAGAGCTAGGGGGCGGTTCGAGGAGAAATTCCTAGTCCCTGAGTTTCTGAGCCTTGATCCAAAGTGTTAAGCTAGGTAAAGAGAATTTCAAAAAACTCAAAAACTTCAAAAATTTCCAAACAAGAAATATTCAATCTCATGGTAGACCAGTTAATTCGGGCAACAGCAGCCGGCGGCGGCATCCGGGCAGTGGGAGTAATTACTACCCGTTTAACAGAAGAGGCACGGCAGAAACATCAACTTTCCTACGTAGCTACCGCTGCCCTAGGCAGAAGTATGGCATCGGGTTTGCTTCTTGCCTCCAGTATGAAAACCCCCGAATCGAGAGTGAATATTCGGATTAAGGGCAATGGTCTCCTAGGGGGCTTATTGGTAGATGCCGGATTAGATGGCACTGTCCGGGGCTATGTAGAGCATCCCGATGTAGAATTGCCTCCCAACGCCAAGGGTAAGTTAGATGTGGGGGGAGCCGTCGGTAAGGAGGGCTATCTTTATGTAGTCAAGGATGTGGGCTATGGTTATCCCTACTCTAGTACGGTGGAATTGGTCAGTGGAGAAATTGGCGATGATGTGGCACACTACTTGGCGAGTTCTGAGCAGACAGCCTCGGCACTGGTAGTGGGGGTATTCGTTGGCAGTAGTGGAGTTACGGCGGCTGGGGGATTATTAATCCAAGTTTTACCAAAGGCGGCGCAGGATGAAACCCTAGTAGAAACACTAGCTTCCAGAGTAGAAGCACTGGCTGGTTTTACTCCTCTCCTGCAAGCCGGGAAATCCCTAGCTGAGATATTTACTGATTTGTTGGGAGATCTGGATTTGCAGATATTTCCAGAAACCCAAATGTTGAGGTTTCATTGTGGGTGTTCTTTCGATCGCGTCATTGGTGCCTTGCAAATCCTAGGAGTTGAGGAATTACAAGACATGATCGAAAAAGATGGTGGCGCTGAAGCTACCTGTCACTTCTGTAATAATGTATACCAAGCCGATACTCATCATTTAGAAGAGATAATTAGTAATCTCCAAGTCAGCACTCAGCAAACCTCTTGAGTCACTATTTCGTTAATACTTGAATCATGGATATAGAAATTGCTCCTTGCTCGATTGAACACCTTGAAAAGCTGATCGAGGGCACAGATGTTTTTCAAGAAACCTACGGACTTCAGGTAGTTGACGGTTACATGCCTTTTAAAGGAGCACTTCAATATATTCTGAACCAAATGAAAGATTCCCAACTGTGGCACCCTTGGCTACCGTATCTGTTTGTTTTTCGTCCCGATCGCGCTTTAGTTGGGCTGGGCGGTTTCAAATCAGCTCCTGATTCTCTGCGCAGGGTTGAGATTGGTTACTCGGTTGCCCCATCTTATCAGGGCAAGGGTTTGGCTACGTCTGCGGCATGTCAGATGATTAAAATTGCGTTTGAGTCAAAGTTGGTTGACTGTGTTTATGCTCATACCTTAGCAGAACCAAATGCTTCGACTAGAGTATTGGAGAAGTGTGGGATGAAGAAAATATCACAGACTGTCGACCCTGATGTGGGAAATGTTTGGAGGTGGGAGATTTTGGGATACAGCAACCGCGAAGGAAGTTGAGATAATTTTGGTTGTGGAAACCCCCGCTTCGCGGGGGTTTCCAATGCATAACCTGCTTAGCGAAAGACATAATTCCTGTTGAGGAGGATGTCGGACAATATGCAACACCCCCCTTAGTTGACTGGTTAGGGCTGAATTAGATCTATTTGTACATCAGCCACACCACTTTCAATCATGCCGATCGAAGCCGCTGCACCTTGGGAGAGGTCAATAACTCTACCCCCAGTGAAGGGACCTCGATCATTGATGCGAACGACGACCGATCGTCCATTGTTTCTATTAGTCACCAATACCCGTGTCCCAAAAGGCAGAGTCCGGTGTGCCGCAGTCATGGCATGGCGATTAAAAACCTCGCCACTGGCACTGTAGTTGCCATCAAAACCAGGACCATACCAAGATGCTTCTCCTCGTTGAAAAAGAGTCCGGTTAGGAGCCGGTGCAGCCACTTCTGGGATCACTTCGGGAACCACATAAGGATTAACTGCAACCTCCACGCTAGGACTAATCGTTGGATCAGCAAAAGATGCTGGCAGTGTTGTCGATGCTGGGCTAACTACAGCAGTCGTTGTAGTTGCATTATTCCCATTAGTTGCCGTATTCCCATTCGGTAACACTGTTGAACTACCTTCAGGAGCAACTCCTAAAGTATTTTGGGGGGTATTTTGGGGTTTAGGAGTGATACTACTATCTGATTCTGGAGCTATATTGCTCGGCAATTCTGGAGTAGCCGCCCTAAAAATGGGATTTGTTCTAGAATCTACAAGTTTTGCTGGTAGCTTCCGAGAACTATTGACAGAGGCAGTCTGGGTATTACCAGAAAAAATAGTGCTGGCGATCGCCGCATTACTAGCCAAAGAACTGGAAAGAACAGCTCCAGTTAAACTGATTAAAATTTTTTGCTTCATAAAATTCACTTGTCAAGGTTAATACTGCTCAGGAAATAAGGTAGCTATGCAACGGTTCTGGGATGCGAATTGCCCCAAACCCATTGCCAAGACAGGACTACCGGGAATCATATTTTTCCTTGGGCTAAGTCGTACTTGCTTCGTGTTAGTAATTAGTCATCGAACTGCAACACCATATCATGAAGTTTTTACTTTGGGGATCAGTGTTGGCAAAAATGAGAAAATTAGGCTGCGGTCAGTGATCCCCATCACCGGAGGAAGAATTTCCCACCAGCAAAGGATTTGCCTAACCTGCCATAAGTGACTAAACGTTAACTCTTCTTAACAAAAATTTACAAATATCCGCATTCTTTGGGGAACTATTTTTTGTTTCAGGGATTTGGTAGAATGGTTGACTCTTAAGACTGATCTAGATAGATTAGCGAGAGTAAATAACCCAGCCCAAGGTAGCAACTATGACTGCTTGCGAGTACAAACCCGGTTTAGAAGGCATTCCCGCCGCTCAATCTAGTGTTAGTTTTGTCGATGGTCAGAAAGGAATCTTAGAGTATCGGGGGATTCCCATTGAAGAACTCGCAGAAAAAAGTGGTTTCGTAGAAATGTCATATCTATTGATATGGGGCTACTTACCCAGCAAAGCAGAATTAGAGGAATTTGAAGCGGAGATCCGTTATCACCGCCGGATTAAGTACCGCATCCGGGACATGATGAAATGTTTCCCAGAAACCGGACACCCCATGGATGCCCTCCAAGCATCGGCAGCGGCTCTAGGCTTGTTTTATTCCAAAAGGGAATTAGAGGATCCTGCCTATGTTCGCAAAGCCGTAGTGCGCCTTTTGGCAAAAATCCCCACGATGGTGGCGGCTTTTCAATTGATGCGGAAGGGAAATGACCCAGTTCAGCCTAGGGATGATTTACGCTATGCGGCGAACTTTCTCTACATGCTGAACGAAAGAGAACCTGATCCTTTAGCCGCAAGGATTTTAGATATTTGCCTAGTTCTCCATGCCGAACACACCATGAATGCTTCTACCTTCAGTGCGCGGGTGACGGCTTCTACCTTGACGGATCCCTATGCGGTGATTGCTTCAGCCGTGGGAACTCTGGCGGGTCCTCTGCATGGGGGAGCCAATGAAGAGGTGATTACGATGCTGGAAGAAATTGGTTCTGTCGAAAATGCCCGCCCTTGGCTAGAAAATGCACTGGAAAAGAAATCGAAGATTATGGGCTTTGGCCACCGGGTTTATAAAGTAAAAGATCCCCGGGCGACTATCCTGCAAAACTTAGCGGAGCAGCTATTCCAAAAATTTGGTCGTGACGATTATTACGCCATTGCCGTAGAACTAGAAAAAGCAGTGGAGGAAAAACTGGCACATAAAGGTATTTACCCCAATGTAGATTTTTATTCGGGGCTGGTGTATCGAAAAATGGGGATTCCCACGGATCTGTTTACTCCAGTATTTGCGATCGCCCGGGTTGCCGGTTGGTTGGCACACTGGAAAGAACAACTGGAAGCAAACCGCATCTACCGTCCGACCCAAGTTTATACTGGGTTGCATGAGCAAAGTTATGTAACTATGGACAAGCGTCAAATTAAGCAGACAGAAAGCTAAGGGTGGGTAAAGCCGACATTGGGTATCAACTTCAAGTCTAAGGTAATCCTGAACTACTCCTCGATGATTAAACTTCGATTCCCTCTAGCCCCCTGAAAAGCAGGGAAATATTAATATAAGATGAGTGTATGGCAGAACAAAAAGAACTAGAAATTTCCCCTGACAACTCAACCTTAGCAGTCTACCGGATTCTTGATGCCAACCTCGATCGAGCTAGGGAAGGGATTCGGGTGATTGAGGATTGGTGTCGCTTAGGTTTGCAGGATGGGGTCATGGCGGCTATCTGCAAGGATCTGCGGCAAAACTTGGCGGTTTGGCATAGCAACAAGCTCCGGGCTGCCCGTGATACCCCCAAGGATCCAGGTACTGACCTCACCCATGCCCAAGAAGAAACCAGAGAAAATGTGGCAGATGTTCTCCAAGCAAATTTCTGCCGCATTCAAGAAGCGCTTCGGGTGCTAGAAGAATATAGCAAGCTCTACAATTCCCAAATGGCTCAGGAAGTAAAGCAAATGCGCTACCAAATCTACACCCTAGAGAGCAATTTACTCACCAGCCAGCGGCAACAACAATTAGCTAAGGCACATCTATATCTAGTAACTTCCAGTCGAGATGATCTAGTGTCCGTGGTGGAATCTGCCCTTCAAGGGGGCTTGCCCATTGTTCAATACCGAGAAAAAAATGCCGATGATGGGGTGAAATTTGCCACAGCCCAGAAACTTTGCCACCTCTGTCACCACTACGGGGCACTGTTTATTGTTAACGATCGCCCTGATTTAGCTCTAGCGGTGGATGCCGATGGCGTGCATTTGGGACAGCAAGATTTACCTGTAGAATTTGTCCGGCAGCTTTTGGGTGCTCACAAGATTATTGGACAATCTACCACCAATCCCCAAGAAATGCAGCGGGCGATCGCTTCTGGTGTGGACTATATTGGCGTGGGACCTGTCTACGAAACCCCCACCAAGCCGGGGAAAGCGGCAGCAGGTTTAAGTTATATCCGCTATGCAGCAACCCATGCCACGGTGCCGTGGTTTGCGATCGGTGGAATTGACACCAGTAATTTTAGCGATGTTCTGAATGCGGGAGCTGATCGCCTCGCTGTAGTCCGTTCCCTGATGGATTCTGAACAACCGACCCTGACCAGCCAATTTTTCTTGTCTCAGATCACTCGTTGGCAGACCATGAAGAATCTCGAAAAATTATGAACGCAACTACTATTAACTTACAAATCAACGGCGAACTCCATCACTGCGCTGCCCAATCCTTGCCGATCCTGCTCGAATCTCTAGGTTTTAACCTCCGACTAATTGCCGTAGAATACAATGGCGAAATCCTCCATCGCCAATTCTGGGCTGAAACAATGATTAACTCTGGAGACAAAATCGAAGTAGTGACGATCGTTGGTGGGGGTTAAGATCAAAGGAATTGTGGGATGCGATCGATTCCCAGATGATCCCCCCTAGCCCCCCTTAAAAAGGGGGGAAAAGATTCGTTTACTTCCTTACTTTACCCCCCTGTACCTCTCTATACCTCCTCCTTCCCCATGCCTCCCCTTGCTCCCACCATCGAAGCTATTTTGTATCTCAAAGGTAAGCCCCTCTCCTTGGAAGAGTTGGCTGAGTTTGCGGGGTGCGATCGCGAGGCGGCGATCGAGGCGGTGATGGAATTGATGGACGATTATGCCTATCGCAACAGTGCCTTGGAAGTGGTGGAAACGGGGGCGGGTTATAGCTTGCAGTTGCGTTCTGCCTTTAGTGGCTTGTTGGCGACCTTAGTTCCCGGTTCCTTGGGGTTGGGGGCTTTGCGAACTTTGGCGGCGATCGCTCTCCAGCAGAAAATTAAGCAATCGGATCTGATCCAACTCCGGGGCAGTGGGGCATACCAACATATCCCGGAGTTAGTCGAGTTAGGTTTTGTCAGAAAATCCAAGGAAAGCGATGGGCGATCGTATTGGCTGCATATCACCGAGAAGTTCTATCAATATTTTGAGATCGATGAAACCGCCGAATTTTTATCTCCCCACTCCACAACTACGCCTGATGTCTAGATAAATTCCCTAGGATCAGTGACGTAGCCAGTCAAAGCAGAAGCTGCTGCTGTGTAGGGAGAGGCGAGATAGATTTGGGCAGTTTTTTCGCCCATCCGACCGGGGAAGTTGCGGTTGGTAGTGGAAACGCAAACCTCTGCACTATTCATCCGCCCAAAGGTATCCTTAGGACCACCAAGGCAGGCAGCACAGGAAGGAGCGGCGGGTTCCATACATCCAGCTTGGAGAAGAATCTCGGAGATGGTTTGCCCTTGATATTTTTCGGTGAATAGATCTTCGTAGACCTTTTGGGTGGCAGGGACAATGTAGGTGGGAACCTTGACCTGTTTGCCCTTGAGGAGTTGCGCCGCATTGATAAAATCAGTAATCTTGCCCCCGGTGCAGGAGCCGATATAGACGCGATCGATCTTCACATCCCGGCAGTTTCCGGCTAAATCCTTGTTATCTGGAGAGTGGGGCTTGGCGACTACGGGTTCTAGTTTCGATACATCGTAGTGATGGACAGAATAGAACTGGGCATCTTCGTCGGTATAAACAGACTGAAAAGGCTTGTTAGTTCTGGCTTGGACGTAATCGAAGGTGGTCTGGTCGGGGGCAATTACGCCATTTTTGCCGCCAGCTTCGATGACCATATTGCAGAGGGTCATTCGTTCTTCCATGGTCATGGCTGCGATCGCTTCTCCAGCAAATTCCATCGTCCGGTAGTTCGCCCCCGCCACACTAATATCCCCAATAATCTGCAAGATCAAATCCTTGGCAGTGAGATAGCTGGGCATTTCCCCATCCAAAATAAATCGCATGGTGGCGGGAACTTTGATCAACAATTTCCCGGTTCCCATGATAAACGCTGCATCGGTGTTGCCAATGCCGGTGGCAAACTGCCCAAAGGCTCCAGCATTACAAGTATGAGAATCGGTGCCAAAGAGAATTTCTCCGGGACGGGTGTGACCTTCTTGGGCGAGGGCAATATGACATACTCCCTTATAATCGGGGTTGGCTTTGAAGTTGGCGCGATCGGTAATGTCGTAGAAATATTTAATTTCCTGCTCTTGGGCAAAATCCCGGAGGATATCTACATTCCGGTTCGCCCGCTCATCGGCGGTGAAAATATAGTGATCGGGGATTAACACAATCTTCTCTTTGTCCCAAACCTTGGCGCTGGCTCCAAATTCTTTCTTAAATACGCCGATCGTGCCGGGTCCACAAACATCATGGGTCATCAACAAATCCACATCTACCCACACATTCTCGCCGGGAGTGACCTGCGATCGACCAGCCGCCCGCGCCACAATTTTCTCCGTCATCGTCATGCCCATAATATTTTCTCCTCCATATAAAAAAATCTAAGTATTAGCTATTGTAACGGATTGCTTTGATCTTAATTTAGCCCTGATTATGACTAGGATTACCAGCCATAAAATATATTTAACGTGAATTCGATGAGATTCCCTGAAACCCTACAGCTTCGTTCTCACGTTGTGCAGGATTTCCTAAGGCTGGTTGATGGTCGTCGAAACCAGCCCCCTAGAGCCGGACTTCGACTTCGCTCAGTCCTCATATTGTGCAATGTGAGTTCGATGAAAATCCCTAAAAATCTTATGGATTCGTTACCAAATTGGAAATAGCAAAAAACGAATCTCTGTCCATCAGGCTTTTAAAAATCATCGAACTCACGTTTGGTTAAAAAAATTGATTCTGCTCCGCAGGGCTAACGCCAACGCCTTCGGCGAATTTCTTTTTTAGGAAGGGTTAAAGAAAAAAGTGCAGAGGGCAAAAGGGCAAAAGAGCAAAGAAGGGAAGCCCTCACCGCACCGCACACACAACCCGAAAACCGATGTTGAGGTACTGATTGCGCGCGTGATTGTGATTACGATAGGCAGACCGACAATAAAAAGCATAGTCGACCCACGAACCACCACGCAGCAGTTTTTCTTTGTCTTCATCCTGAGAGCGATTATTATTCCCATCTATCCATGCTCTTCCATCTTTAGGTGCGCCCTCGTAATTTTTATGCCAATCATCCTCACACCATTCCCACACATTTCCGTGCATATCGTACAACCCAAATCCATTTGATAACTTTTCTCCGATAGGATGGGTTTTACCCCCAAAAACTTCCCCATACCAAGCATAATCGCCTAGTTTATTAGGGACATCAAAAGAATAATATGTAGTTTTCTCCGCACGACAGGCATATTCCCACTCTGCTTCGCTGGGGAGACTGTATGCCCGTTTGGTATAGTTCGACAACCTCGCACAAAATTCCACGGTATCTAGCCAAGATACTTGCTCTACAGGTCTATTGGCTCCTTTGAAATTAGATGGGTCTGGTTCTAATTTTCGCTGCACTTGAGGGAATCCGGCTACGGCTTTCCATTGAGCTTGGGTGATAGGATATTTCCCCATCAGAAAGGCAGGTACATTGACTTGATGCTGGGGGCGTTCACTATCTCGACTATCTTTCTCCGTTTTCGGCGAACCCATCATGAAACTCCCCGCTGGGATTGCCACCATCTCTAGGGTTACGCCCTTCCCCAGATTTTCAGTAAAAGATTCAAGGCGTTCTGGTTCTCGCTCATCCTCCTGCCCCTTAGCTGTTACTGAGGCAGTCGGCACTGGACTTGGTAGCGGTGCTGAATTTCCTTGGGGTTGCTGCCAAATTCTTCTTAGGGCTTTCAGAGCTTGATTATCCGCAGGGGAAACCGCTAAAATCCTTGTCCAGAGTTGTTCCGCTAGGCTGAAATCCTTTTCTATTTCCGCCTCCTGAGCATCCATTTTTAGGGCATTAATATCATGGAGCGTTGCCTGTTTTGGTAAGAGAATTAAGTGATATTTTGTTGCTGGCTCCACGATCGCGTAGGGAGTTTGCCGGGGTTTCTTGTGGAGTAGATTGATTTCTGCCACCCGATAGCGTAGGCGCTGGTATAACCTCTCCACCGTGGCACAGTTCCCCTCTCCTTGCAGCCGGAGAGATTCTAACAAAGCATAGGTAAAAGCCCCGTGTTGGAGGGTTTCAATCTCATAAGACCTTTCCGCAGGACTGCACGAAGCAAAAGTAATCACCCCAGCTTGTTTTTCTTCCCCAATCCCCAACCCTTTGGCATCTAACTGATTTCGGCAAGCATCCTGAACAATCACCACATTATCTGCCCCACAGCGCCGGAGCCGTTCCGTGACATAATTCAACGGGATCGCCGTCCTGTCGATTAATTGTCCACTAGCACTGCTATCTGACAACATTAAATAATCTCGATCGCCATGCCGCAATCCATGACCACTAAAGAAAAACCATAGATTGTCCCCAGCCGAGAGAAATTTCTTCTCAAAGCGGTTGTCCAAAAAACGGATTAGGGTTGCGTAGGTTGGTTGCGATGGATAAGGTTTTCCGGCATCAGCGATCGGGGGAGAATTGTCCGTAAACAGATAAACATGATTTGGTTCAAACCCCGCCTCATGCACGAACCAATCCCGCATTTTTTCAGCATCTTTCACCGCAAAATTTAGGGACGGCAGGTTGTGATATTCATTTACACCAATACAAATCGCCCAGTTTTTAGCCATTTTTCCGCTTGAACTTGAGTTTCACCGCCCCCTTTGCTGCCGCCTCGCCGCCGATGCCCAGTAAACTCACTTTACCATTGCCACTAATCTCGATCGATAGCTCTATCTCTTCTAATTGCAGCTTAGAATGAGAACTTTCCGCTCGATCGAACGAAATTTCCACCACTTCAATAAATTCCCCAAGATTTTGCTGCAACTCCTCAGCACTGATATACGATCGCTGGCGAGGTGAGCGATCGTCCCCAGTCGGCACACCATATTCCGCCCCAATATCAATCCCACCTTTCCCTTCTGCAACTTCCTCGATCGCCTCAGTAACAATCCAAATACCTTTACTTGTAGTCATATAAATCCTATTTCACAAAGAAAGTCAACACCGTTTCATCCACACCCTTCAACTTCAACGGGCTACCCTTCGTTACCTGCGCCTCTTCCAGATAATCCGCCACCGCCGCCGAAACCAGAATCGAATCTGGTTGGGCTGCTTGCTGGAGCCGAGCTGAAATATTCACACTAGGACCGATCGCCGTGTAGTCCGATCGCTGCTCACCGCCAAACATCCCCACCACCGCCGTCCCTTGATGGATACCACAGCGGAACTGGACTGGAGGTGGCCCATTGTCTCCCACAATCCCTAGTTCCTGCCAACGTTTATTCAGCACCGCTAAGGCACTCTGCATGTCCTTAGCAGCAGCGATCGCCCGGCGTACCTGCTCATTGGGGCTGAGTTCCTCCGGTGCGCCAAACAGAGCCAAGATCGCATCCCCCATAAATTTATCCACCGTCCCTCCATTGGTGAACACTGCCCTAGTCATCTCCTCTAGGTATTCATTCAACAGTTCAGCCACCCGGCGCGATCGCAGGGTATTTGCCAACTGAGTAAAGCCGACAATATCACTAAAAAGAATAGTAATCAGCCTCGGCTCTGGGCGCAGATCCAAGCTCATTTCCCCCGTTGCTGCCTTCTCCACCATCCCCGGCGGCAAGAAGCGACTCAACACCGACTGAGTGAGGTATTGGTTGAGATCCAACACCTTTTGTTCATTGGCTTTCAGTGCCAAGAGGTTGCGGACTTCTGCCAAGAGTTCGCGATCGTTAAAAGGCTTAGAAAGGTAGGCATCAGCACCAGTTTCTGTTCCTTCCAAACGGCTCACCTCATCGGCTTTCGCCGTCAACAGAATAATGGGAATGCCTTGGAGTTGGGGTTGTTGCCGCACCATTTGCACCAATTCCAAACCCGAAACCTCTGGCATCATCAAGTCAGTCACAATCAGTTGGGGTTGATACTCCTGAGCAACTTGGAACCCTTCACGACCATTGCGAGCCAGCAACACCTGATAGCCATGCTCCCGGAGAATCCCCGACACGTAGCCCCGCAGGTCTGGATTATCATCCACCACCAAAACTTTCGCCTTCAGGGGCGGTGGCAGCAAAGAACCAGTAGCACCAACAACTCCATTCAGAGCAGGGTTAGGATCTGTTGGAGTAGAGGTTTCTGCGATCGGAGTTTGGTCTTTATCTTCTAACAAAAACTGAAACTCCGGATCCTCCGTATCGTTTTGCAACTCTGCTTCCAAATCTGCTAACTCCACCGCAGCTCTAGATGCCTGAATTTCCGTGGGAATCTCCAGAACTTGATCTAGGGGTAAATGCCCGGTGCCAGTCTGGAGCCAAACCACAAAGGTAGTTCCGTGTTGATATTCAGACTCCACAGAAATCTGTCCCCCGTGCATTTCCACCAATTCTTTAACTAGGGATAAGCCCAAGCCACTGCCTTCATAGGAGCGATTGACCGAGCCTTCGGCTTGGCGGAACCGTTCAAAGAGATGGGGGATTTGTTCAGGACGAATGCCAATCCCCGTATCGCTGACTTGGAGACGGACATGGTTACCAGCGGGTTCTAGTCTGACGGTGATCCGTCCCTCGTGACCCGTAAATTTCATGGCATTGGAGAGAAGATTGTAGAGAACTTTATCAAATTTCTCAGCATCTAGGTAGATGGCTGGGCAGGGAATAAGTTGGGTGGTAATTGTCAGACCTTTCTTCTCACAGTAAGGGCGAAAAGCCTCTACAATCTGCTGCACAAATTCCGTCATGTTGCAGGGGCGAAAGCTAGCCTGCATTCTTCCGGCATCAAGACGTTGTAGGTCGAGGAGTTGATTGACAAGGCGCAAGAGGCGGCGAGAATTACGCAGGGCAATGATGGATTGATCTTGGGGCAAGCCATAACTTTGATTGGCTGCCGATTCCAAGGGGCCAATCATCAAGGTGAGGGGAGTCCGAAATTCGTGGGAAATATTTTGGAAAAATTCGGTTTTTTGCCGATCGAGTTCCATGAGTCGTTCTGCCTGCTGCCGGGTTTTTTGGTAGAGGCGGGACTGCTGCACGGCGATCGAGGCTTGGGCGGCCACAGCTTGGGCAAGGTTAATTTCTGTTTCCTGCCACTGGCGGGGATGGTGCAATTGGCGCAGGGTAATACTGCCAATAATTTTCCCATCTGCCAGCAGGGGCACCACCAGCAATGCCCTGGCTGGAGTTCGCAGGGGCAGATCGAACCCGTTTAGCTGAGGATTAGCTTGTAGGTCATCGATCGCCACCGGCTGGGTAGTAATCAATAGCTGCTGCAAGACTGGGTTGCCAGAGATCGGTACCAGAGATTGGGATAGGCTATGCAAGGAATATTCTGGCGGCGTACTGCCAAGTTCCATCTTTTCGTACAAACCCACACACTGGACAAACTCATCTTCATCTCGCCAGAGAGAGAGGGCGCAGGCATCTACATCCATCGCCTCCCCCAATTGCTGGGTAATGGCGGTAAAAATTTCTTGGGGATCGAGGCTAGAGCGGATCGCCGTGGTAATGGTATTCACCAAAGCCTGTTGAGTCGCCAAAGCCCTGAGTTGCTCAAAGGCCCGGGCTTGGGAGAGGGCAAGGGCAGCTTGGTCTGCCACCATCACCACCAATTGGATTTCATCATCTTCCCACTGGTAGGGTTCGCCGCATTGATGGAGAGCCATGACGGCAATTAGAGATTGCTGTGAGATTAAGGGCACAATTAAACTAGAGCGAATATTCGCCTGTTGGTAGGCAAGGCGACGACTTTGTTGCTCTGAGACTTCGCCCAAGAAGCGATATTGCTCCGCAACGCTAAGGCGATCGTCTAGGGTGACATCATTAATCACTTCAATATCATCTGTTTCCCAGACTGTTTCTCCCCAAATCCCAGAAGTACTGGCTAAAGAAGGGGTTATCGATGCCCCTGTTAGATTTTCTCCCTTGGCTCCTTGATAGATAAACCACTGCTTAGCTAATCTTCCTTCTTGAAAGGGACGGAGAATACATACATCGGTTTCCATCATGTGGCCAACGGTATTGACTATGGTCTGGAGAATTTGCTTCAGGGGAGAAGTGCCTAATCTGCCGTACTGGGCATTGCGAATCGTATTCGTTACAGTATTCAGCAGAGATTCCCGACGCAGGCTGCGGGTTAGTTCCTCCGTACGGACTTTTAAGACATTGTGAGTATCCCAAGCTTGGCGAACCAAGAGCTTTAGCTCTTCCGCATCCCAAGGCTTAGTCACATACTTAAATACTTTCCCGGCATTAATAGCTTCCACTAAATCTTCTACATCCGTATATCCGGTGAGAATAATCCGAATAATATCTGGATAGCGAGTCGCTGTGAGGCTAAGAAACTCAGTCCCACTCATCAACGGCATTCTTTGATCGGAGATAATTACCGCCACACCCCCTTCTTGCTCCAAAATTTCTAGAGCTGCGGGGCCACTTTCTGCCCGCAGCACCTTATATTCCCTATAGAATGTTCTATAGAGCAGGTCTAAATTATCTGGTTCATCATCAACAACCAAGATTTTTGGTTTAGGTATGGCTGGGGACTTCATGCGCCACTCTCCTAGTGCCAAGGGCTTTTGTCGAGGTAGATCACATCTACTCGCTTATTCATAATATTTTTCTTGACTTCAGTATAGTTGATTAGCAAGTTTTTCTTAGGAGGGTAGGGAAGATTATGATTTGATTCACCCTGAAATGTATAGCTGTTGTCAAGCAGGTAATACTGAGAAAACCCAATAAAGTAGGATTTCTACAACCTAAGTAATCCTAACCCCCTTGGTGGTTACTATAATAATCCTCAGTAGTTTTACTAGCTGAAGACTAGTGGAACTATCTACATAGAAGCAAGTTAACCTAGCAACTGTTAGCAAATAATTTGGAACTGCCATATAAGAGGTCATTTATAAAGTGGCTAGAAAGTCTGATTTTGCGCCCCCTGCGGAGTCGCAAAATCAGACCTTTATCATAGCCTCTAACTAAAAAAGTAGTTAAATAAAAGCATTTAGTCTAGTTTAAGCTAAAGATTCGGAAATTTGGGCTCATATATGAACTTAATATATTTTTGACCGGTTTTCTGGTAATTTCTGGGTAATTTTCTGTTAGTTTAGTTAGCAGTTACTGTTTTATAGTTCACTCCTCCTCCTTGTGTTTGTTAACTCTTGGTTTTCTTTTTTGGTTCCCCCCGCCCCACCTCTCCTACCCCTAGAGGAGGCGGTACTAACCGTGAGGTCTACTTTTGCCATTCGGACTGCTCAAGCCCGTGATTTGGGTGGTTTGGCGGAAATTCTCGCCGATAGTTTTCACGATCGATCGGGCATTATGGGCTGGATTTTCCCCCTCCTCCGGCTGGGCATCTACGAAGATCTCAGAAACCGTCTCCGGTCTGCTCCTCCCCATTACGTATGTTTGGTAGCAGCGGTAGATCAAGCAGAGGAACTGGCAGGGACGATCGAGGTGGCTCTGCGCCTGCCTCCGGTTTGGCAGTCCCTCCATCCCCACTATCCTTATATTTCTAATCTGGCAGTCAAAAAACTTTATCGCCGTCAAGGGGCAGCTATGCAGTTACTAACAGCTTGTGAACGGCTAGTATTAGTATGGGGTTTTGAAGACCTGTATCTCCATGTTTTGGAAAATAATTATGAAGCGCGACGGCTCTACCTGAAGGCGGGATATCAATTACAGGGTGTGGAGCATAATTGGTGGTCATGGCTTTTGGGGCATCCAAAGCGGCTCTTTCTCCACAAGCATCTCCGGCCTAGTGGTGTAATTTAGTAGTTCAGGACTTATGCATTTGGATATTTTTGGGAGTATTAGTGTCCGCAACAACATCTACAACCGTGGCTAATTTGTTGGCAGTGCCTAAGTCCTAGTTATAAATAAATTCATAAATAAATTCATAGGTGAATCGTTGGGGCGAAATATGATGACCACGAAGAGTAACGGAGATAAAATAAGACATATAGAGATTTTAGAACAACTCCAACAGCAGCAGTTGTTGATTGTTAACCCCCGGCGACGGAATGGGTTGATTCTCTACAAATCTTATTCGGCAGAGTTTGCCGGACCAGGTTCGATTGTTGGCGGGGTAGGAGATCTAGGCTGCCGAGCAGTATTGCCTGTAGGAGATTTGGATCTCCTAGTCCCCACCACGGCGGACGATCGCCAGCGCGGTTACCTCACTCGCCGCCAATGGATTCAACTCACCAGAAAAATTACCGAACAGGAGCAACCGGAAAAGCGGGCTAAGATGATTCTGGATCAGTTTGAACATTATTTTGATGCCAGGGCGATCGCTAAAATTCCTGATGAAGCATTTTCCCTATTGGTAGGAGTATTACCCCAAACCATTAAAAATATTCGTGAAAGTTGATTTTTTGAGAGGTTGTTTATATGCTTAGTCTCCCTCTACTCAGATCAGTTCTCTCTAAACCAGCCCTCCTCCTTGCTATCCTGGGCAGTGGGCTAATCATTAACAGTTGTGGCGGCGCACCTACTGCCTCGACTAAGGCTGGAGTTTCACCTCCTTTGGCAGCGGTAGAAAACTCTGCCGCTCCTAAAGCTGCATCTGAGGCAAATAAGACCACCGCCGCTGCCCCTCAGCTAGTGAAAACTGCCAGCATGGAATTGGTGGTGGTTTCTGTGGAAGAGAGTATTAAACAAATTACTACCACCGTCCGGCAACAAAAGGGAGATATTCTCTCTTTGGAAGATAGCCAAACCAATCCCAGCGATCGGCATCGAGCTACCTTGCAACTGAGGATCCCCCAAGAAAAACTAGAGATAACCCTAGAAACCTTGGCAAAATTAGGCACAGTTCAGAATCGTAGCTTATCTTCAGAAGATGTCAGTAATCAGCTAGTAGACACCGCTGCTAGATTAAAGAATCTCCGCAAAACCGAGGCAGCTTTGTTGGAGATTATGAACCGCTCTGGCTCGGTGGCAGATATTCTCAAGGTTGCTCAGGAAGTGAGTAATGTGCGACAATCCATTGAACAGATCGATGCCCAACTGCAAAACCTCCAGAATCAAGTTGCCTACTCAAAAGTAACTATCAATGTACAAGCTTTAGCGACTGGTAGCTCGAATACTCCGGCTTTAGACTTGCAATTGCGGGAAACTTGGCAGCAGTCAACTTCTTCCCTAGGCAGAGTAACTACCGGGTTACTGAAGCTAGGGCTGTGGCTACTAGTCTATAGTCCCTATTTAGCTCTGATTATCTTAGCTATTTATGGCTATCGGCGTTGGCTTGGCAAGCCTAAGGTAGTCACTGTGGCTGATACTTCTGAGTATTCCGAAGATTAATTTATTGGTGATCTACCCATGTCTGAAGTATCGATCGCTCAACACTACCACCAACGCACTAAGTACGATCCCGAAACTATTGCTGGCAAAAATCGAGGGCTGGATTGGCACCGTCAACCAGCTCTCTACAAAGAATATCCCGTAGGCAAAGTCATTGATCTTAAGCCCTACCTGCAATATAGCCAAGCTAGTAATGTAGATGATTTGGATGATTTAGGTAGTTTGAGTGATCTAGGTCAGCGACTTTCTCGATTATTGCTACTGACCTATGGTTTAACCGCCAAAATCCCTACCCTTGCTGCCACACCCCAATATTTGAGAGCAGCCCCTTCGGCAGGAGGGCTTTATCCAGCAGAAATTTATCTAGTCTCCCGTGGTACGCCGTTGTTGCCGATGGGGCTATATAACTATCAAGTCCGGCACCATGCCTTAATTCAGTTCTGGGATAGTGATAGTTGGGGTAAGCTCCAAGCTGCTACCTTTGCTCATCCGCTGTTAGATACAGCAGATATTGCTTTGGTAATTACGGCAGTTTTTCATCGATCGGCTTGGCGCTACGAAGACCGAGCTTATCGGCGTATATTTCTGGATACGGGGCATTTGCTGGGCAATTTAGAACTAGCCGCTAGTCTCCAAGGTTTTCGCCCCTACTTAATTGGCGGGTTTGCCGATCAACAAGTTAATGAACTTTTATACCTAGACCCAGAACAGGAAGGGGTGATCTCGATCGTCCCCCTCCTAGATCAGCAAAGCCAGCCCTCTTTACCACCAATTCTGCCCGCCCTGCCCTCGCCGATCGAGCACAATTATCCTCAATTAGAAGAAGGCGAACTACTTGCTTACCTCCACGAAAAAACTCAAATCCCCGCCTCCCCCCTACCCCAAATCCCCCCACAAACTGAGTCTGTAGATAAGTATAATTTCCCTTTCTGTACTAAAGTTGCCACTGCCATTTCCCCCCTCCAGTGGGAACCAGAATCTCTAGAATCTACTATTCTCAAACGGCGCTCAACTCGTGCCTATAACGGAGCAGAATTGACATTAGAGGAATTGCTAGTACTCTTAGACTTTACCTATCATCCAGAACACTACTCAGATCAAGGTTTAGACCCTAATCCAGACTATTTTGATCTAGATTTAGTGCAAACTTTTATCGCTGTGTCAGGGGTCATGGGTTTAGAGGAGGGCTGTTACTACTACGCCCCCCACAGTGAAGAATTGCGACAGATTCGGTTTAAAAACTTTCGCCAAGAGTTACACTACCTCTGCTTAGGACAGGATTTGGCACGGGATGCGGCGGTGGTGGTTTTCCATACTGTAAACCTAGCCACGGCGATCGCTCGGTGGGGCGATCGGGCATATCGCTATCTGCACATGGATGCGGGACATTTGGGGCAACGCCTAAACCTAGGAGCTATTTATCTCAATTTAGGTGTAAGCGGGATTGGCGGTTTCTTTGACGATCAAGTTAATGATATTTTAGGAATTCCCCCAGAAGAGGCAGTTTTGTATATCACTACCCTCGGTCGCCCCCGTAATGGCTTATTTTGACGGCTTATTTTGACAAATTAGGTTATAGGAAGAAGTTAGTTTGCTACTATATACTAAATTTCCTGATCCAATCTTTGAGATCAGCTATTAGATGGGAGATCATGGCTAAAGTTCTGATAGTGGAAGACAGCTTAACCCAGCGGGAATTGATTGCTCAACTCCTAAAGGCGAATGGTTTAGAGGTATCCACCGCCGCTGATGGTATGGAGGCAATGGAGAAAATCAAAAATAATCCCCCGGATGTGGTGATTTTAGATATTATTTTGCCAAAAATGAATGGCTATGAAATTTGTCGGAAGATCAAAGCCGATGCTAAGACACAGAATTTAGCAGTGGTCATGTGTTCTGCCAAGAAAGAGGAGTTCGATCGCTACTGGGGCATGAAGCAGGGGGCTGATGCGTACATTGCCAAACCCTTCCATCCCCAAGAGCTAGTCGGAACTATCAAGCAACTATTGGTGCGTTAGATATTTGCATTAGAGATCAATGCCTATCAGTAGCTAATCAGCCCTCGTGAAAGTATGGCTCAGACCTAAACCTTTGCCTCTAAAGATTTTAGATATTCTGTATTCACTCCTGATTCTCTAATCAAGGCAATCTTCCCAGTCCGAGAAATTTCCCGGATGCCAAATTTGTTCAGGACTTGAATAATTGCCACCATTTTGCCGGGGTCGCCAACTACTTCGATCGTCAGGGCATCTTCAGCCATATCGACGACATGCGCCCGGAAAACCCTCGCTAGTTCCACAATTTCCAGGCGATTAGTGCTATTGGTATTCACCTTGATCAGCATCAACTCCCGCTCAACACAGGGAGTATTGGTAATATCTTGGACCTTGAGGACATTAATCAATTTATAAAGCTGCTTAGTGAGCTGTTCGATACTCTGCTCATCTCCGGGCACTACCATGGTAATCCGAGAAATCCCCACTTGCTCCGCAGGGCCAACAGCCAAACTTTCAATATTAAAACCCCGCCGCGCAAACAAGCCAGCAATCCTCGTTAAAACCCCGGCTTCATCTTCGACTAAAACTGATAAGGTATGCTTCATAGATTTGTTAATAGATAGATCTAAATTCTAAATAACTAGGATTTACGTACTGCTCACGAATTATCTAGAGTGTTGGACGTTGTTGCGGGCGCGGAGCACCCGCAACAACGTCCAAATGCGTAAGTCCTAATAACGTGAGTTCGAGATAAATGATTTCTTCTCTTAGTCCGCGACAGTGGACTTCGCACTTGTAGGCACGGTTTCAACCGCCTGCTCTCAAGAATTCGGCTGGGATGGAAGTTTTAAGATACACCAAGAGTTTTTGATATACATCCATCTCAAACTAACGTTAAATAATTATAATCCCCTAGAGTTTGATTAATGAGGATCCAAAATGCGGTTTTTAGGTGTGGATTTGGGTTGGCAGTCGGGGGCTAGTGGGTTGTGTAGTCTGGAGTGGCAAGAGGGAGAGTTAGTTTTATTGAATTTAGAGCGACGCTTGGCAATCGATGATATTTTGGTTTGGGTGCAGCAGTGGACTGGCCAATTGCCAGCTTTAGTGGCGGTGGATGCGCCGACGCTGATCCCGAACCTGTCGGGGACTCGGCTGCCCGATCGCTTAACCCATAAATATTTTGGCAAGTACCATGCTGGTTGCTATCCAGCAAATCTGCAACGCCCTTTTGCTCAACGCACCGTGGATTTTGGTTTGAGTTTAGAGGCATTGGGGTTTAGCCATGCGCCGACGATGCAGCCACAGCAGGCGGGTCGGTATCAAATTGAAGTATTTCCCCACCCGGCTCAAGTGAATTTATTTCAGCTCGATCGCATTTTGAAATATAAAAAAGGCAAGCTGAGTGATCGTCATCTTGAGTTAACAAAATTAAGAAACTATCTGCTCACCCTGCTGCCAACCCTAGAACCGAGATTAAAGACAGTCAGCCTGCCAGAAATTCCGAGTCAGGGTCAAGCCATGAAGGAAGTGGAGGATCTGCTAGATAGTCTGATCTGCGCCTACGTCGGGGCATATTGGTGGTACTGGGGTGAGGAGAAAAGTCTAGTTCTGGGCGATCGAGAGACAGGCTATATTGTTGTCCCCCAAAGAATCACCCCGTAGGGGCGCAAGGTTTTGCGCCCTTATATAACAAGGCTTTGTGTCCCTAGATCGCAGTGGGATAATCGGTATAACCTTTCTCGTCTCCACCATAGAAGGTGTTGCGATCGGGGACATTCAAGGTTGCACCTGTAGCAAACCGTTCGGGCAAATCTGGGTTAGCGATGTAGAGACGACCAAAGGCAACTAGATCGGCATTTCCAGACGCGATCGCGGCATTTCCAGTCTCGAAGCTATAACCCCCTGCTGTAATAATCGTACTCTGGAAAATTGGGCGGAAGAAATCAGCCCCTAGCTCTGGTTGATCTTCGGCGGTGCCAAATCCTTCCACTCTGGGAGCCACTAAATGTAGGTAGGCGAGATTAAATTGGTTTAGTTCTTTGACCGCATAGCCAAAGGTTGCCGCCCGATGCGAATCCCCCATGGTATTAAAAGTGCCGCTAGGAGAAAGCCTCACCCCGACTCGATCGCTACCCCACACTTCTACTACTGCGGCGATTACTTCTAGCAATAAACGCGATCGATTCTCGACAGAGCCACCATAGATATCAGTGCGATGGTTGGAATTGTCTTGCAAAAATTGATCCAATAAATATCCATTCGCACTATGCACTTCCACGCCATCAAAGCCAGCTTCTAGGGCATTTTTTGCCCCTAAACGATACTGCTCGATAATCTGGGGGATTTCCTCAAGTTCTAAGGCACGGGGGGTGACGTAGGGTTTCATACCTGTGTAGGTAGCAGATTCACCTTCTGGGGCGATCGCCGAGGGAGCAACGGGCAACTCGCCGTTAGGTTGCAAATCGGGATGGGAAATTCTGCCGACGTGCCAAAGTTGCAAAAATATCCGTCCACCTTGGGCATGAACTGCCTCTGTGACTAATTTCCAGCCAGCAACCTGTTCTGGGGAATGGATGCCCGGTGTGCCGGGATAGCCCAAACCTTGGGGCGAAATCTGGGTAGCTTCAGAAATGATTAAACCCGCAGAAGAGCGTTGTTTGTAATACAGGGCATTTAATTCTGTCGGTACGTTCCCGGCAGCCGCTCGATTACGAGTCAGAGGAGCCATGACGATCCGATTTGGTAAGGTATAGCGACCGAGTTTGACGGAAGAAAGAAGAGGATTACTCATGGGAAGATTCTGTTATCAGGTTAATACTTCTATAGTTCGATTATATACGAACAATAGAAGTATCTGTAACATTATGAGATGATTAAGATACCTAAGAAATCTAGGGGGATTATTCCCTGTTTATTGCAATTTGCCATGCGCCATTACCACCACCCCGATCGCCATAATATTTCTCTCACCGGAGTCCTCTACGGACTCAGCGATCCCACACGGCTAAAAATTGTGCAAATGTTGGCAAGACAGACAGAAGTCACTTGTAAGGAATTTTATTTAGAAATGAGCAAATCGTCTCAATCTCACCATTTTAAGGTGCTGCGGGATACAGGTATTATGCATACGCGCCTAGAAGGAACTCAGCATTATAATTCCTTACGCCGAGAAGATTTAGATGCTCTTTTTCCTAATTTATTAGATGCAGTTTTAAACAGTGCAGAAAGTTAGATAGAACTTACGCGCTGCCGACAAATTACCAAGATCATCGAGATTTGTGGACGTTGTTGTGGGCTTCGACTCCGCTCAGCCCACAACAACGTCCAAACGCGCGTGAGTTCTAGGTATAATCTCGACCCCGCCAACTTTTGGGACGGCTCAGGGCAGAGATGATGATTCTCAGAAAGGCGAGGGGATCGGCAAAGGGAGAAAGCAGGAAAAACAATCCATAGAGGGGGGGAGTTTTCGCCCAGTCATAGGAAGGAGCAATCGCCGCCAACAGAGCCACCCGAATGATCATCAGAAACCAATTGAGAGCCAACCAAATTTGGCTAACCACACTTTCTATTGGCATCAAGCTGCCGATCATCACACTCACTAAAGGCAAACCCTGCACTGCTAATAGGAGCCAGCAATCTTGGAAGAGCTTACTAGGGGAACTGGCATCCTTGAGAGCCAGCGATCGCCCCCACTCTGTCCAAGTTTCCGCCATACCTTCATACATTCGGACTTTAATTACCTTAGCCCCATCTAAAAAGCCAACCTTAAAACCTTGGGCAGCAATATTTCGGGAGAGAGTAACATCATCACAGAAAGAATTCTTCGCAGTGCTGTAACCAGCTAATGTTTCTAGTACTTGCCGCCGGCACAGAAAGCATTGTCCATTGGCCATCACTGTTTCTGGAGAGTCTGGATTAATCCCCGCTGGATCGAAACGAAAAAGCAAGGTCATCAACAGGGCGGGTTGGAGCCACCATTCCCCCGGATACTTGAGGATGAATTGGGGAGAAAGGGAAATTAAATCATAGTTTTCTGCCTCGGCTGCCTGTAACAGGCTGGCAACCAAGCCGGGCTGGGGCTGAGTGTCGGCATCAATGCCCAAGAACCAGTCCACGGGAGCAGATTGTTGATTGAGGTATAAAAATCCATTGTGTAATGCCCAAGGTCTACCCACCCAATCGGTAGGTAAAGTCGGATCGTTAATTAGTTTTAATCTGGGTTCCTTGATTTGGGCAGCTTGGACTAGCTCCGGAGTCCCATCTTGGGAGTTGCTGTCGACTATAACTATTTGCTGTAGCTCATAGCTTTGTTGGCTCAAACCCATTAAACAGGGGCTAAGACGCTGAACTTCATTCAGAGTCGGCACAACCACTCCCACCTTGCCTATTTGATCTGGGGTAGGTTTTTGAGGGGTAAGGGGCGATCGCCGCTGGGGTCCCTTGAGTAATCGGGATAGCAGAATGAGCGTAGCTGGTAACTGCAAAACTAAAAGTAACAGAGGCAGAGCATTAGAGATCGACAACAACTTGACCTAAGAAAGTTAATGGAGGCTAACAAGAAAATTAAGACTAGCCGCAGGTTGGCTTATTTTACAGCAACTTCAACGGGAGCCTTGGTAGGTTCCTCTGGGAGGGTCGCGGGAATACCTATGGAACTAGGAATATTATTCTTCCCTTGCCACCAAAGGATCACTGCTGGCAATACACCGACTACTAAACCAAGGGCAGTAGGTACTAAGAACCCTGAACCCACGCTCATAATGCCGGCAAAAGCAAAGTTACTGATATAGACAGCGAGGGGAAATCCCAAACTTCTAGGGGTTTGGAGGGGAACCTTTTTCCATAACAAAGCAGCAATACTCATAAAGATCACTCCCGTACCAAACCAACCAACAAAATTACTGTAGGGCATTCCAAAGAAGGCTCCGGGTTGATACCAAACCCAGAATGGAGAGATGGTTTGACTCATGGCGGGGTCAAGAACAAAATCCCAAGAGGTTAAAAGCAGGGAACCAAAAACGATCGCCCCTAGTTGCCGCCACCAACTGTTAGCATTTTCTTCGACCTTCAGTCCTGCTCTTGCTAATAAATAGGCGACAAAACCCAGATAGAACCAAGATAGGGGAATTGTGAAGGGGACTAATCCCGAAATCTTGTAGCCCAAACCATTCAGATAACCATAGTGACCAAAGGGAAAGCCAGTACTAGTGCCTAGAAGTTCACTGCCAAGGGATAAGAAAATAGCTGGGATCATAAAGGTCAGCCAATGCCAAGTGCCTAGAGTGCGGTAGGCATAGATAGATACGGCGATCGCACCCAAGATAATATAAACAACTCCACCACCACTCATGCCCCACTGGAATAGGGTTTGCCCCACAGGCGACAGTTGACTAATAAATTCTGCATTGGGTAATACTATCAATAGTCCTGCCAGCCCAAAAGCCATAGAAAATATGTGTGCTAAAAGGAAAAATAGCTCAAAGTTGACCAGTTGCTGCATGAGAAACTCCCTAGATACCAAAGTTTAAGTCGAGATATCCTAACTTAAGACTAGTCAGGATGCAACTACAATTTAAACGGGGCATAATATTAAATTATTATTTTACATAATTTTACAATACTCAACACTTTTTCGCCGCTAATCCCTGTTTTCTTTTGTAGTGCTGCCAAAAAATCTAATCATAGTAACATCTAGCCATTAAGCAATGCTTCTACAAACTCATAGCTGGAGAAAGGTCGTAGGTCTTCAATGCCCTCGCCAGCGCCGATAAAGCGAATTGGTAAACCCAACTGCTGCACCACTGCTAGGGCAACGCCTCCCTTGGCTGTACCGTCTAGTTTTGTTAAGACTACCCCACTCAGTTTGGCGGCTTCGGCGAATACTTGGGCTTGGACTAAACCATTTTGCCCTAGGGTGGCATCAAGGACTAGGAGAGATTCTACCCTTGCTTGGGGAGCCTTTTTATCGACAATGCGGCGAATTTTACCCAACTCATCCATCAGGTTCTTTTTGTTTTGTAATCTCCCTGCGGTATCAATGAGCAATAATTCGATATTTCTGGCTTGGGCAGCGGCGATCGCATCAAAAACCACCGAGCCGGGATCGGTATTTTGCCCCGGATTGGCAATCACCTCTGTGCCACTGCGTTGTCCCCAAATTTTCACCTGCTCCACTGCTGCCGCCCGAAAGGTATCCGCCGCCCCGATCAGACAGCTATAGCCAGATTTTTTGGCAAGATGAGCTAGTTTCCCAATGGTGGTAGTTTTTCCGGCACCATTAACCCCGGTCATCAGCCAAATGTTCAAGGTATCTTTATCGGGAACAAAGGTAGCGGTGTAGTTTTTTTCGTAGGGACTATCTAGTAAGTCTCGGAGGATTTGTTTCAGGTAGGCGATCGCTTGATCTGGGGGCAAAACTTCTTCCTTGAGCTTTGCTTGCAGAGTCGTAATAATATAATCTGTTGCTTCTACGCCCACATCAGCTTGCAATAGCAGGGATTCGATCGCTTCGACAGCATCTTTATCCAGAGGACCTTTACCGACAATAGATTTGAGTTGATTGATCAAGCTCAATCGGGTTTTTTCTAAGCCCTGCCGTAGCCGCTTCAACCAACTAATCTCTTCAACACTAACATCCTCAGGACGACGACCCTGAGCCGCCAAGACCTGAGCTGACCAGAGGAAACCTTCATCAAAATCCAAATCAGCAACTGGCTTTTCTCTCCCCTCTGCAATATTAGTAGGGGCAGTGGAAGTTACAGCAATAGTTTCCGGAACTTCCTCCGCCTCCACCACAAGGCTTTCTAAACGAGCCAACCTTTCTGCCTCCGTTTCCCTTGCCCAGAAAGGCAGTGGTGGACTTGCGGCTGGGGGATTTTCGCTGACTTCAACAACCGGAACCTCAGCAAGATTTTCGGCAACTGATGCAATAGGAATTTCTGTAGGAACTTCTGTGGAGGTTTCTATGGGAGCTTCAATAACTTCGACAACAGCAATCGCTGGCTGAGTTTCCTCAATATTCCCTACTGCCGCGATCGGATCAATTGTCTCAGCAGAATCAACCGAATCCACAGCATTAGCGATCGCCTCAGGTTCCAATGCTTCAAATGCTGCAACTTCAGCCGTATCTATAGCCTCAGCAATCGCATCAAGTTCCAATACTTCAACCGCATCGACTGATTCAACTTCAGCCACCGCCTCAGCAGTAGTTTCTGCAACCACAGCGATTGGCTCAGAATCAGCTACAGGAATCGGCTCAGAAGCGATCACCCCTACTTCCTCGACATCTTCTTGAACCTCTTGAATTTCTTGAATTTCTTGAACTTCCTGAACTTCCTGTACCTCCTCCCCTGCTACTTCCTCCTGCTGCTTCTGAATATTCTGATAAGCCGCCTTTGCCCATGCCAAATAATCATCAGCGGCTGGAGTGGTTGCCTCTGAATTATTTTCTTGATTAACTTCTGGAGCAACCGGAACTTCTGAATAGCTCTCTGAAGCGGGAGAATCAGATTCTCCAGAATCTGGATTTGCGGTCGTTTCGGCTGGTTGTTGAAAACGCTTGAACCAATTAAACATAGGTTAGGGAACTAAAAAAGTAATAAATAGCATGATGAAGCTATAGGGTTACCTTATTTTAACCTCTAAGGATATTCTGGAACGAATTATATCGCTGCCAATACTTGAATTCGGACGATTTTGGACAGATCACTTGGGGGTTCGATCTTATTCTTTCAAACTTTTAATTAGATACATATCAACTTCTCCGATGTTTTTCGCTAAAATTTTTCCTCGATACTCCACCTCGAAATAATTTTTAATTAACTCAAAGGTATCTTTAGAAATATTAATCCGCCCTGCAACTCCCAATGATTCCATCCGCGAGGCTAAATTTACCGTTTCACCCCAAACGTCATAAACAAATTTTTTCTTGCCAATCACACCGCTCAACAATGAGCCAGAATGAATGCCGATCCTTGTATTCCAATGCGGTAGGTGTTGCTGGGATCTTTGCTGGGTGCGTACCTTCATGAATTGTTGAATTTCTAGGGCTGCCATCACCGAATCAACGGCATGAGTAGGATTAGATAAAGGAATGCCGCCGCCACACATATAACTATCTCCAATTGTTTTTAGCTTCTCTAAACTGTATCTTTCGATAATTCGATCAAATCCACAAAAACAATAATCAAGTTCATCTACCAATTCTTTAGGACTCATTAACTTTGAGATTGACGAAAAACCCTCAAAGTCAGTAAATAAGATAGTTGCAGATTGATGATACATAGGCTTGACCTTGCCTGTATTTTTGATTTCTTCAGCTATATGAGAAGGTAAAATATTTAATAGCAATTGGTCGGATTTTTCTTTTTCTTTCTCTATTTCTGCATTAAGTAAGTTTAGATCCTCAAAAGAGTTAGCATTGCGAATAGCTGAAGATAGCTGCAATCCTAATAAATACGCAATTCGCAAATCTTCTTGATTGTATGCTTTTGGTTTTGTGGAGCCAAAAAGAATTACACCAAGAATTTGTTGAGAATTCTCAAGAGCTAGGATAATTTGGGAAGAATATTGACTCAAAAATTCGTTAGATGTGGCTTCCTTAATAAGTTGCGATTGACCAGTTATTAGAGCCTTCTGAAAACTATTATTTTTGGTAGCGATCGTTTCGTCAAAATCAACTGGAGTGCCAACTAGTTTAACAAATCTTCCAGAATCATTTTTTAGTAAATATACACTCAGATGCTCGAAGTCTAGGAGCCACTTTGCTTGTTTACCAATAACACGCAATATTTCGTTGAGATTGAGAGACCGATTGATAGCTGTGGCAATTTCATTGACAGCAGAAATTCTCACAGATAGAGCTTGAGCTTCTGCGAGAAGACGACGAGCCGTTAATAAAAGTTCTTCTCGATCTAGGCGTTCAAGTCCTTTCTCGTTGGAGATGTTAGATACTGAATCCATGATTCAAGATTTTCTGCTTGATAGATTTATTGCAGTTTACAATTAGTCTGTAATATCTCGCAAACTGCAAAATTTTATTTACTTATTAGGACTTACGCACTACCGACAGATTATCTAGTATGTTGGAAGTCCTACTTATAAGGCATCAATTTCAAGGGAGATCGCATCAGTATAGCGATTTACACTAGAAAATAAATCTGCGGCGGCGACAATCTCAAAAATTTCGGAGTCATCTAATCCAAAGGATTGTAAGTTTTGATAGTGGGATTCATTTAGTGCGAGGGGCTTTGTACCAGCTAATAAGCCAAATTGAATGACTGCTTTCTCTCGCTCTGGCAAGGGGCAGGCATCAAAGTTAGAGACTAAAGTAAGCAGAATCTCTTCACTTATACCTAAGGCTGACAGTCCGTGTAAATGCACTTTGAGGGCATACTCGCTATTATTAGCCTGAGAAATAGCAACTCCTACCATTTCTTTGAGAGTACGCGGTACATCACCTTGAAGAATTGTCGAACGAAATTTTTTCCAATTTGCTTCGAGAATGTCGGGATTGATTGCCATTGATTTGAAAAGATTAGGAATAATTCCAAATCCTAACTCTGACAAAATCTGATCGTAGACCGCTTTGACTTTTGGATTGACCGCCTGATCATATTCAACTATAGAAAATTGAGTCATATCGTTGTGTTTATGAAAGCTATTACTAGGAGGAATAAAATTGAAATTGCAGAGTGATTTTAAATATGCCCCTAGTACGAGTATAACAGTATAACAATCCCAAATGAGTTGAAAACGTTGCACCCAGATGGTGTGGCGTTTTCAACCCTCCTCCAGTTAGCAAGCAAACGGTGTTTGTTTATTGTTCAGGATGTGTTTTTCTGGCTGATGTAGTTAGCGATCGCCCGTTGTCGGTGGCAGATCCTTATTTTTTGGAGCAGAATCTTTGTTCTTTGCTGAATTATCTTTTGTCTTCGTCGGAGCCTCCACAGATTCTTCTGGGGGCATCGGCATCACCAATACCTTATCTACCCGATTGCCATCCATATCCATCACCTCAAAACGAAAATTCTGCCATTCAAAGTGGTCTGCCGCTGTGGGGATTCTGCCCAGATGGGTGATCACCAAACCCGCTAGAGTTTGATAATTATTTCTTTGGTGGCGAGGATCCTGCTTGATTTCAAAGAGTTCAAAGAAATCTTCTACAGAATACATCCCATCAATTAACCAAGAACCATCTTCCCGTTGTACCGCCATCGGTTCTTCCTGTTGATCGATATCGGGCATATCTCCCACTAACTCCACTAACACATCATTCAGGGTGACTAAGCCTTGAATCACACCATATTCATCCACCACCACAGCTATGTGGGTTCCCGATTGCTTAAATAGTTCTAGGATGCGAAATCCTGTGGTGCTTTCGGGGACAAATAAAGGACGGCGCAGGGTGGCAGTTAGGTCTAGAGGATCTCCGGCTAAGACACGGGAAAGCAGATCGCTAATTTGCACCACCCCTAAAACATTATCTAGCCCTGCTTGACAGACCGGCAGACGGGAGTGGCTAGATTTAATCATTTTCTGGCGATTGGTATCGATCGGGTCATCGAGGTCTAACCAAACAATATCTGGTCGAGGAGTCATCAGGGCATTGACATGTCGATCTCCCAACCGAAATACCCGTTGCAACAAATCCTGTTCAGCCTGTTCAAAGGTTCCCGCTTCTGTGCCCTGCTCAATTAAAACCTTGATTTCCTCTTCCGTTACCTCTGGTTCTTGGGAAGGCTGGATGCCCATCATCCGCAGGATTAGTTCAGTCGACATACTTAAAAGATGCACCACCGGAGACATAATCCGGGCAAGGGTCTGCATCGGCATCGCGGTGTTGGTGGCAATGATCTCTGGATTATTCATCGCTAGGCGCTTGGGAACTAATTCACCAAAGACTAGGGAAAAATAGGTGATCAGGACTACAACGATCGTTAGGGAAATCCCTTCGCTTCTACCAGTAAATATGGGAAACTTATCTAACTCTATTTCCAGCCCCTTGGCAATCTTTGCTCCTCCAAAAGCTCCGGCAAAGATACCAATTAAGGTGATGCCTATCTGAGCAGTGGAGAGGAGGCGGTTTGGGGAATTTGCTAGTTCTAGAGCCGTAGCAGCGCGACGATTGCCTTGGTTGACTAGTTGTTGGAGGCGGACTTTCTTGGAAGAGACGATCGACATTTCAGTCATTGCAAACAGACTGTTGGCAAAAATTAACAGCACAACAACCAAAATTTCGAGAACAGAGGAAGATGACATTAGGAAATAGGGAACAGGGACAAAGCCTAGTTAGAACTAAAAGCATACCTGACATTTAGCTGTCATTGAGTTTGGCTCAAATCACCTAAAATAGTTGAGTTGCAGTTAAAACTAGGTAGCTACTTTGTCCTAAAATACCATGCTACTTAGATATCAGTTTTAGCACAAATTTTAAAGAAAATTTAAATTTCTATTCTCCTAGCTATTCCTATGAATGACCTTACCTACGATATTGTGATCCGCCAAGGGCTGGTTTTAGGTATTTCTGACTTGACTGGACAGGCGGTTAGCCAATTATTTGACCTAGGTATAGCAGCAGGGAGAATTGTGGCGATCGCTCCCCATCTAGCCAACTCTGGCATTCTCGAAATTCCGGCACAAGGGAAATTAATTAGTCCTCCCTTTGTGGAATCTCATATTCACCTAGATTCTGCCCTCACCTCTGGGCAGCCCCGGTGGAATGAGAGTGGGACTTTATTTGAAGGGATTGAAATTTGGGGTGAGAGGAAGCAGAGTTTAACCCTTGAGGATGTCAAGGCAAGGGCGATCGCTGCCCTCAAACTTCAAGCCTCTCAGGGAGTGTTATTTGTCCGTAGTCATGCCGATGTCAGTGAACCCCAGCTAGTTGCCCTGAAGGGATTACTGGAAGTCCGGGAGGCGGTCAAAGATTGGATTACGCTGCAAATTGTGGCATTTCCCCAAGATGGCATCTACAGTCAACCAGCCAATCGGGAGCTAATCGAAGAGGCACTGAAGATGGGAGCGGATGTGGTGGGGGGCATTCCCCACTATGAACTGACGAAAGAAGACGGAGTGCAATCGATCCATCGGATTTTTGCCCTTGCCGCCCAGTATGACAAATTAATTGATGTCCATTGCGATGAAATTGATGATGACCAGTCTAGATTTTTGGAAGTTATGGTTGCCCAAGCAATTCGCACTGGTATGGGCGATCGAGTTACCACCAGCCATACCACCGCCTTTGGTTCTTACGACAATGCCTATGCCTTCAAGCTGATGGGCTTTTTGCGCCGAACTCAGATCAATTTTATTGCTAATCCCTTGGTTAACATTACCCTCCAAGGTAGAACCGATACCTATCCCAAACGTCGGGGGGTGACTAGGGTGAAGGAACTCTGGCAGCAGGGGCAGAATGTGAGCTTAGGGCATGATTGTATCCAAGACCCTTGGTATAACTTCGGTACGGGCAATATGCTAGATGTGGCATCCATGGCGGTGCATGTTTGCCAGATGACGGGACGCAAGGAAGTAGAGGCTTGCTACGACATGATTACGGTGAATGGGGCAAAAACCCTGAATATTTCCGACTATGGCATTGAGATTGGCAAAACTGCCAATCTAGTGGTGCTAGATGCGATCGACCCCTTCACGGCGATTCGCGATCGGAGTGTTGCCCAGTATGTCATCTCCCAAGGCAAATTAATTAGTACGACAATCCCTGCTCAAACTCAATTGAGTGGAAATATATCTTAGAAACCAAAAATAGGACAAGCCATGACAGAAACGACAAATTAAGGCATTTGGATTGTTACGGAGACAACCGCAGAGGTAGAGGAGGGTAAAGGTGGGCTGGATATTGGGGCAGACTATGGTGGGCAACCTAGGGACGATCGCTCCTCTCGCCAGCGATCGTATATTAGCGCGGAGGAGTTGAATCAAAACCTTGGAGATTTTATTGAGGTGGTGGAAGTGTTTTTCGATCGGGCGGAGAGTTCCCCGTCTAAGCTACAACTGGAGGAAATCGAGTTATCCATAGAAATTAGTGGCAATGGTAAAGTAAGTTTGCTGGGCATCGGTGGCGAGGCTATACCAACGCCTGTAATTACAATATCTAAAAAAGTGAGTTAAATTCCTATGAAAAATTATTCGGCTTTTGAAGTTGCTACCGTTGTGGTAAAAGTGACAGCTCCTCATTTGCCCTACATTAAGCCTTTTAGAGCTGGTTTAGAACTTTATGATTTAGAACTAGAACGATATTGGAAGCGAGTAGAAAGGCTTTGGGCAAGAATTTACGCTGAATTTAATGGAGACATAGGTTTGTTTAATGCAGCGATGGCAGTTGCAGTTTTACCAGAAGATACAGTACGAAAAGAAGCTCTTATTAATATTTTAGCCGAGCGGCTTAGAGATAGCCCCGATCTTAGATTTGACCTAGAGACTGAATATCTGCCTCTTTATTTGAATGTAGATATTAGGGATTGGTTGGATGCAAAAAAATCTATTTCTATTTCTATAAATGGCGGGCTATTTACAGGCGATATTATTATAGGTAATAAAAGCATAAGAGCAGGCGGAGTAGATATATCTCATGATGTAATGAATGCAGGCGATATTATTAGAGATAGAGATATTAGAAGTTCCTGCTATATCTATGCAGAAATGGACGATCGAGTAATTATCGATCGCATTACTACATTAGGGGTCACTGTTTCTGGAGACGAACTACAGATTCAATCTAGTCAAACATCGCTAGGGGCAAAAGTTAGCGTTGATTCCACCAAGCGTTTGATTGTGCAAGTGATTCCAAAGACTAATTTTTCAATCATAGATGAAGAAGATCGGGTAGAGGTTAACCCACCAACTCAAGGACAACAGTTTCAGATTTACTTCGATCTCAAACCTACTCATTTAGGCGAAGGAGAGGTCTGGGTTGTTGTGCGCCAAGGGCAGATGCCGCTGCTGACCCTCAGCCTTAAGCCTCAGATTTTAGAAACTCGGCTTCAGAGTCCTAGCAAAACTAAAGTCGATGGAAGTATTCTTGACTTCCCGCCACCGAGCGAACCCTTGCACCAACTCCGCATCATCGAACAGCGCAACGGCGATCGGATTATTTATCGATACGAGCTTGAATCACCAGAGCTTAGTTTATTGAATGCCTATGAGTCCTTGCCCATTACAAGTCAGCGACAGGAACATGTTGAAAACCTTTATAGGGAAATTGAATCTAGATGGATAAGTAATCAGGATGATGTTGAAGCATTTACCGCCGAACTAAGGGCTTTTGGGGGAAATTTATTTGATGAATTATTTCCTAGCGAATTGCGATCGCTCCTATGGCAGAACTATTCCCAGATAAAGAGCATAATGGTTCTCTCAACAGAACCTTTTATCCCTTGGGAGCTAGTACACCTCAAGCAACCAAACCAAACAAACCTGCCTGAAGAAACGATTTTCCTAGGACAAATGGGATTAGTCCGATGGTTATACGGAACATTCCCTGCACAAACTATAAAAATCCGTGAAGGGCGCGCGCGGTACATAATTCCCCATTACCCCGACTCAAGATATCAACTGCCTCAAGCAGAAGAAGAAGCTGAGTTTTTAGAACAAACATTTCACGCTCAAGCGATCGAACCACAGTCAACACCCGTTAGAAAGTTGCTTGAAACAGGTAACTTCGATCTATTACATTTTGCAGGGCATGGAACAGCAGATTTAGACAATGTTGGCAATTCTAAACTGATGTTGCAGGGACGGATGGACGAAAATACCTACATTCCTAATTATCTTTCCGCCACAACCATAGGTCAGTTTGCCAACTTGAAATCGGTGGATAAGAACAGTCCTATGATCGTATTAAATGCTTGTCAAATAGGGCGTGAGGGCTACACCTATACAAGTTTGGGAGGTTTTGCTCAAGCTTTTCTTAAGGGTGGAGCTAGTGCTTTTATTGGTCCGTTATGGTCAGTCGGAGATCGATCGGCTAGGATATTTACCGAAACCCTATATAAAGAGTTAATTAAAGGACTAACACTATCAGAGGCAACTGTTATCGCCCGCGAACAAGCAAGACATGCCGGGGACGCAACTTGGCTTGCCTATGCTGTGTATGGTCATCCTCATCTGAGAATCCAACTTTACATACTAGAGGATGCCTGAAAAGGTTCTGGTGTTTGAAACAGCAAATAGAAGCACAAAGTCCACTGTTACGGACTAAAAAAATCTACGACTTTCTGTAACCTGCGTAGGCAGGTTTTGTTCCCGTAGACGCGACTTTAGTCGCCAAATTATCTGATTGACTACATGCCGGAAAAACCTACCTGAAAATTTTCGGTTTACCCCACTCTGACTAATTGTTTGATTTGGCACAATCAAGATGTTGCAACTTAAAGATTGCAACCAAAGATTCAATCAAACTAAATTGTCACGAGGTCAAGAATATGAGCTTAATTCGTTTCCAACCTATCTTCCCAGAAATGGAATCTCTGCGGCGACAAATGGATCAGATTTTTGATGAACTAGTTGTCAATAATCCTGTCACTAATCAAAGGGATTATGCAAATCTTTTGAAACCAGCGATCGAACTCCAAGACCATACTGAATATTTTCTCTTAAAGGTAGCCCTACCCGGTGTTGATGGCAAAGATGTTGATGTGCAGGTAACTAAAGATGCTGTCGCAATTTCTGGTGAGACAAAATCACAACATCAAGAACAACAGCGTAACTATATTCGCTCTGAGTTTCACTATGGCAAATTTCAACGAGTAATTTCCTTGCCAACTAATATCCTTAATGAGCAAGTAGAAGCTAAGTTTGATCAAGGTATTCTAACTCTAACTCTTCCTAAACAGGAGTCACAACGCCCGACTGTAGTTAAAATTAATCTAGGAGAGGCTAATCCAGTTCTTGATCAAGTAAATCAATCTGTTGATGATCAAACCGTTGATTAAGTGAGTCAATCCTAATTTGTCAATAATCTCCCTCGCTGAAGGCGAGGAAAAAGTATAATTTTCCGCCCCCGGAGGGGGCGGAAAATTATACCTTCTAGCTACTTTATAAATGACTTCTCAGGTGGATTATTTAGCATATTTGGTTGTCAGGTTAACCTGTTATTTCTCATGATTAGCTTGATGACGATCGCCCCCACAATTATCCCCAAACCATGACTCCAATAAGCTGCCAAGCCACTATTAACCTGACTATTTGGAGCTAACTGCCCAATCCCATAGGTCATTTGTTGCATAAACCACCAAAAACCAAAGAATAGAGCAGGTAATTGCAAGGGAATAAAGACTATTCCTAAGGGCAAAATAGTATCAATCTTGGCATGAGGAAAAGAAATTAAATAGGCTCCAATAATGGCAGCGATCGCTCCATTTGCCCCAACTAAAGGAGTGTCCAATTGAGGGGCAACTAATATTTGGACAAAGCCAATCATCATCCCCATACCTAAATAAAATAGGAGAAATTTTCCCTTACCCAAACGAGATTCTACTCGCCGACCAAATACCCCAAGAAAAATTATATTGCCCAATACCTGAGCAAAGCTACTGTGGAGAAACATCCCCTTGATCAAAGAACTAGCTACTAGGAACCAAGCTACGATCGCTGCCGGATTACCGCTGTTCAAGAAATCTTGAGTCACTGTTGTCAACCTGAGGGGAACTAAACCCCAAGTTGATAAGATTGGTACTAACTCTTGTTTAGCGGACAAATGTAATTCCCAAGCAAACATTCCTAAAATCAAACCAATTAAGAAATAAGTAGCCAAGGGAATTCTTCGTGGGTATGGATAATCAAAATTATCTAGATTGTCTGCGATCGGAATCATCACTTCCCCCCTGATTTTGCCACCAGCTTTTAGCAAATAACTAGCAATTAAAAGTAAGCAAATGTAATGGTCTTATCCTTCTTAGATAAAGCGATATTACTCCGCAATGCTAAAGCGACTACGCAAAATCAATTCGGCGATCGCGAGATCTTCTGGAGTCGTTACTTTCAAATTTGTCTCCTCGCCCCGGACAATTTGTACTGCCAAACCACACTTTTCAAACAATGCCGCATCATCCGTAACTACCCAGCCAGACTTTTCTCCCAAATCATGGCATTGCTTGAGAAGAGCAACTTGAAAGCCTTGGGGAGTTTGGGCAGCCCAGAGATAGTTACGATCGGGAGTGTCCTTAACCCTGCCGTGGTCATCGACAATTTTAATCGTGTCCTTGACGGGAATCGCCGCAATCAATCCCGGACAGCCATCAAGAGCGATCGCACATCGATCCAACAAATCTGGAGTCGCCAAACATCTAGCTCCGTCATGGATTAAGACTCGATCGGCATCTTCCGGGAGATGCTGCAAACCCATGTAGACAGATTCTTGACGGGTTTTACCGCCGGGGATAATTACCACAGGTTTCTGGAGAGATAGCTCTGCTAAAATTTCCCGAAAGTTATCCCAGTCGTAGGGTTGACCAATGATGCCAATCCATGTAATCTCTAGGGACTTTTCAGCGGCTAAGAGCGTCCAAGCAAGGATGGGTTTGCCTTGAAGCGTGAGTAATAACTTATTGCGATCGCTACCCATGCGACTACCCAGACCAGCAGCAGGAATTAAGAGGTGCATTAACTAAAAGGGAACTCCTACAGGTATGATGAGTGACGACTCCTACTACTGAATCTTACGCATACAGTGTGGGCTTCTCAGTGAACCCTGCTACTGCATAGGGCATATCCTGAGCATGGCACTTTCAGCCTTATTGATGAGACAATTATAGCTGAGAGATGCTTATTAATTCAAAATACCTTGCCAAGCGCAGGGGAGCAACCCCCACCCTTGGACATGCTTTCATTCCGCCGCTCATCCGTAGCGGATAGAGTGTGGGGCTTCCCGCTTAGGCGCTAAGGTTATTGTTGCTACACAAATAAAATTTCTCCAGCTATTAACTGTAAGCTGGTTTCGCCCTTAATTTAGCTTATTATTAAATGAATGATACAGTGATCCCCCAAAGGGGAAGTAGTTCTCTAGGAGTCTCTAAGCCTATGATGTTAGATAGTCTGCCTGATCCGATCCTGGCACACAATAAGTTTCCAAAACGGGTACAGCGGCAGATTGATTTGATGCTTTTGGCGATCGAAGCTCTAGAACTAGGAGGAGCAGAAGTGCTGCTCTTTATTGCCAAGCAACTAGAATTAGACGAAATTATTCCCAATCGGGTAGTTTTCTGGCGGATGCGTTGTACAAATCCTTGGCGGCGCTCCTACACTCGTCGCCACCTAAAAACCGAAGAAGCCAAAGCTCTGGTGGTACTTACCTGTTATCGAGCCAGACAACTAACGGTGCAGATCCGCCAACTTCTATTGGCGCAGCAGCAATTGATCGAAAAAGAACTACCAGAGAGCAGTAACCTTGCCCTAAGTCAGTATTTAGGCAGGTTTCGGTCTTATTTTCGGAGTCGGATGAATTTTCGGCGGGCGGGAGTAGCTGCCTATGGAACCGATGCCGAATTAGATAACTTGGCTATGTCTTTGCTCCAGAAATTATTATTTTGTACTGGAACTTCGGGAATGCCTAGATTTTGGATTAGCTTGTTTGATGGAGAAGTAGCATGACAATTAAACGTATGTACAGTCTGCCCTACTGTACGATTACCCTGCAAGGGCTAAGCAACGATGTAGATAGCAGTGGCAAGGTATTGGAAGCATTTCCAGTGATGTCGATCCTGCTGAATGCGGAATGCTACTTTGCCCATTGTGATCAATCGATGAGTGGCGGCAAGAAGTTTCTAGAAAACTTAGTCCAGTCCGTCAGTCACTACGCCCAAGAATTTCTCTCTCCCATTCCCTATCCCCAAAGCCAAAAACCAGTTAAAGCTGAGGTGGAACTATCAAAATTACCCCAGCAGGATATCCACCGACTGACCCTCCTTGCGGCTACGGAGGAAGACCCCACCTTGGGTAAAATGCATATCGACCTGACAACAGTCCAGCTATTTGACCTAGTAGAGGCAGTAGATCAGTTTTTGGTAGATAACTATACCCTCCCCGATGTGGCAGTTCCTCTCCGGTCTTTACCTCGCCGTCTCTGGCATCCCGAAGCACCTCTAGCTCAGCGATCGATCCCCGTATTATTAGGGATGTCTAGCCTAAGCTTGGCAGCGATCGCCTTTTTCTTGATCCCTGCTCCTGTACCTAAACCCGTGGAGACTAATAGCTCTAACAATACTAGTCAGACCACAACCCCTAGTCCCAATCTAACACCGGGTAATTCTCCCACTCCGGCAACCCCAGTCGCCACCTCTTCTCCCACACCTTCTCCTACTGCCCTAAATTCCCCCATTCCCTCCCCCAAGGCTGAAGACCTAGAAAAGCTGCTGACCTCCACTCCTGAAATTACTGATGCGGCGCAGTTGCGTCTGCTGCAAAAAACCGTCTATGACAAAGTATCCCAAGCTTGGCAGAATCGGAGCGATCTCACAGAGGACAGCACCTATCAAGTTGGGGTTTTACAAGATGGTTCCTTAGTTGCCTATAAACCAGTGGATCAAGCTTCCAGTAGTGGTGTCACCAAGACTCCTCTGGCTGGTTTGTTATCTACCGCCGGATTATCCACTTTGTCTAATTCTAGTAGCCCTGTGCCGATCGCTCAGTTTCGAGTAGTTTTTACCAAACGGGGCATCCTCCAGATTAGTCCTTGGCGCGGCTATAGCGAATCCACTAGCAGCACGACTCCTGAAATCACTGCTCCAGAGAAGCTCGCCGACCTCAACCAACGACTAGTGCAAACTCTCCGAGATAGCTGGAAAACGACCCCTACCTATCCTGTAGACCTTCGCTATCGAGTTTCTCTAACGGAGCAGGGCAAAATAGTCGACTTTGAACCCCTCAATCAGCCCGCTTTTGACTATGTTGAGCAAACCCCTCTCCGAGCACTTCAAGCTACCACTAGTCCTACGGATGTGCTGAATCAACCCACAGGAAAATTTCAAGTAGTTTTTAAAGCCAATGGAGTCCTAGAAGTCAGCCCTGTAAGAGGTTTCTAGTCGTAGGGTGGGCAATGCCCACCTACTAGGGTAATACCAAATCTGGTTATGATAGTAGCCCTATTTTCTTAGTCCACGCAGGCAGACTTTGACCCTGTAGCAGTAGTTTTAACCGCTGAGCAAGGATATTAATAAAATAAGATTTGGTGTTATGTCCTCTTATAGCAAGGTGGGCATTGCCCACCCTACTACTTTTAAAACTCCTTACCTTAAAACTGTCGGAGAAAGCGAAGATCGCTGTTGTAGAACCGCCGGATATCGTCAATTTGGTGTAAGACCATAGCAAATCTTTCTACCCCAAACCCAGCCGCAAACCCGGTATAAACCTCTGGGTCATAGCCCACTGCTTTGAGAACATTAGGATCAACCATGCCGCAGCCTAATACTTCCAGCCATTTGCCCTGCCACTGCACATCCACTTCTGCCGAAGGCTCTGTAAAAGGAAAATAACTAGTCCGAAACCGGATCGGCAAATCCCCAAACATTTCTCGGAGAAATTCCTTAATAGTCCCTTTTAGGTCGGTAAAAGTCAGCCCTTCATCCACTGCCAATAATTCAATCTGATGGAAGACAGCGGCATGGGTAGCATCCACCGTGTCCCGGCGGTAGCAGCGCCCGGGGGCAACAATCCGAATCGGCGGATCATTTTCTTCCATGTAGCGAATCTGCACAGCGGAGGTGTGAGTCCGCAACAGGTTGCCATCAGGTAGATAGAAGGTGTCTTGCATATCCCTTGCCGGATGGTCAGGAGGGGTGTTCAGTGCCTCGAAGTTGTAGTAGTCGGTTTCCATTTCTGAGCCATCGGCAACGGTATAGCCCAAGCCCACAAATATGTCGATCGCTCGATCGATCATCCCAGTTAAGGGATGGATTTGTCCTTGGGGGCGAAAGATAGCGGGCATAGTCACATCGAGGGTTTCAGCGGCTAACTGTGCCTGAATTGCCACAGTTTGGAGCTGGGTTTTCTTTTGCTCTAGTTGGGTTTGCAGAGTTTCTTTGACTTCGTTGGCTAAAGCTCCAATCCGGGGGCGATCGTCAGCCCCTAACTGTCCCATTGCCCGGAGAACCACAGATAGTTGCCCTTTTTTACCAAGATAATTAATCCGTAATTGCTCTAGAGATTCTAGGTCGCTGAGGCTAGCGATCGCTTCTAGAGCAGAGGCTTGCAGGCTGGTTAGTTCTATCTCGATCTGATTCAGGGAAGTTGTCATAGAAAAACTCGGTAAGTTGGAAACTCAGTGTCTTTAGAGGTCATTTAATAGAATGGCTAGAGGGTCTGAATTCTGCGCCCCCGCCGGGGGCGCAAAATTAGACTTTATAAATAGCCTCTTAAACTTAAGCTGAAATATATTTTTAGGTGTTTCAGAAATAACATTAATCCTAGAATATAGCAGTTGACCATAACTTAGCAAAGTCTACAATCAAACTCAGCAATTTTTCAGCTAAAAGCGACTTCAGCAAGATTTCGGGGTTAGCGATCGAAGATTGGACTATATGAGAATAGCAGAAGCAAACCTGATATGATGCCTCCATTATCTGCAACTAATTTCATATCTGAGAAATTATCAGACATCAAGCCTTAATCAAATCTTAATTTAGGAAAAATATTAGCAATATTAGTTCATATGCGGATAGCTTTATTTACAGAAACTTTTTTACCCAAAGTAGATGGCATTGTCACCCGATTGAGACATACCGTAACTCATCTGCAAAAGGGGGGCGATCAGGTGTTGATTGTCACACCTGAGGCTGGATTACAGGAATACCAAGGAGCCGAGGTTTATGGGGTGCCGAGTTTTCCTTTTCCTCTTTATCCAGAACTAAAAGCGGCTGTGCCTCGACCGGCGATCGGCCACAAACTTCTAGACTTTCAACCAGATATTATTCATGTGGCGAATCCTGCCATTGTGGGCTTGGGAGGCATTTATTACAGCAAAAAATTGGGGATTCCCCTGTTGGCTTCCTACCATACCCACCTGCCCCAATACCTCCAACACTATGGGCTAGGCATATTAGAAGATACCCTCTGGACATTGTTGCGGTTAGCCCACAATCAAGCAGAAATTAATCTGTGTACCTCTACAGCTATGGTGCAGGAATTGAGCAATCATGGGATTGAACGGGTAGACCTGTGGCAGCGGGGAGTGGATACGGAAACCTTTGATCCTAGTTTGGCAAACTTAGAAATGCGAAATCTTTTATCTCAAAATCATCCAGAGGCTCCCTTGTTGCTGTATGTGGGCAGATTGGGGGCAGAAAAGGAGATCGATCGCATCAAGCCAGTCTTAGCATCTATCCCTAATGCTCGACTTGCCCTAGTGGGGGATGGTCCCCATCGAGAATCTCTGAAAGAGCATTTTGCTGGGACGGCGACGAATTTTGTGGGTTATCTATCGGGCAAAACCCTAGCGGCTGCCTACGCTTCTGCCGATGCCTTTATTTTTCCTTCCCGGACTGAAACCCTCGGTTTAGTTTTGTTAGAGGCGATGGCGGCGGGTTGCCCTGTGGTGGCAGCGCGATCGGGGGGGATTCCCGATATTGTTCAAGATGGCGTAAATGGCTATTTATTTGATCCTACTGATGAGCAGGGGGCGATCGCCGCCACCCACAAACTGCTAGCGGATCCTGCCGGGCGGGAAACCCTGCGACAAAATGCCAGAAAAGAAGCAGAAAGATGGGGCTGGGCAGCAGCAACTCAAACCTTGAAAGACTATTACTGCCAAGTCATCAAGAAAACATCATAGTTTATGGGAGCTTGCTGAAACTTTTGTAGGGTATTCGCCGATTATTCAACCACTGACGGATGAATTAATTCCAGAATTTGTTCAAACTGAAATTGGCGAGTTAGCTTAGTCAGAGATTGGGCTAGGGCAGATTCTGCACCGGGAATCTTCTTGATTAGTTCTAGGACAAGATTTGAATCTGCTTCTAGGGCAGCGTTGTACAGATCATTCAGCCAAGATTCTGGCAGACAATGCAAATCTTCAGGCGTTAAAGGATTTAGTGGGATATCTGCTGTTGAGATGACCTCATTTTTGGCGTAAAGGTAACTAACTCCTAGGTATCTTTCTAGAGCATCAAAAATAGTTTGTTCTCGAAAGGGCTTGCGGATAAAGTCATCGCAGCCAGTGGAGAGGATGACTGCTTTTTCTTCTTCGAGAACGCTAGCAGTCAGGGCGATGATGGCGGTGGCTTGTCCTTGGAGAGTTGATTTAATATAGGTTGTGGCTTCATAGCCATCCATAATGGGCATTCGCATATCCATAAAAATTAGGTGAGGCAGCCATGTCTCCCAGAGGTCGATCGCTTCCCTGCCATTACTTGCTTCTTCAACTATGAAACCTAGGGGTTCAAGGAATTTCCTCAGGAGTTGACGGTTCACCAATTTATCATCAACAACTAATATTTTATAGCTTGGTTGATCGGGAGCTAAACCAATTATTTTTCCAGAGATAGTAGAGTAATGATTGAGGGTTTCTGCTCCTAGAGATGTTTGAATTTGAAACTGGAAAGTTGTCCCTGCGCCTAGTTGGCTAGTAACACTAATATCACCACCCATCAGTTGCACAAATCTCCGGCTGATGGCTAAACCCAAGCCAGTACCTTCGTGAGTTTCTCGTCCGGCTTGTGCCTGATTAAAAGCCTCAAATATCTGGGGCAATTCTTCGATCGAAATCCCCACCCCTGTATCTTGAACAATAAAGTTCAGGATAAAGGGACTACTGAGAGTTTGATTATCTGGGGCTGTATTGAGCAGGTTTGCCTGAAGTTTAACTGTTCCAGCATGGGTGAATTTCAAGGCATTACTTAATAAATTAATCAGCACTTGCCGGAGTTTAACCCCATCGGTATAGATATGTTGAGGAGTTAGCTCTTGATATTCAAAAATCAACTTTAATTCATTATTGATTGCTTGGAGCTGAAACATATCTTCTAAGTCTTGGAGGAGGTGGTGTAGATCTACATTTTCTAGGTTGAGAGTAGTTTTGCCAGCCTCAATTTTTGAGAGATCTAAGACTTGATTAATTAAAGTTAGTAAGTATTCCCCACTCCGGTAAATAATGTGGATATTTTCTGCTTGTTCCGCCGAGATATGGCTGCTGCGGAGCATCACCTGAGAAAATCCCAGAATGGCGTTGAGGGGCGATCGCAATTCATGACTCATGTTAGCTAAGAATCTACTCTTGGCTTGATTTGCTGCCTCGGCAGCTTCTTTGGCAGCTTGCATGGCGGCTTCTGCTTGCTTGCGGACATCAATATTGCGAGCTACCCAGATCACTCCATTGTTGGGCATCAGAGAAATACTGGCGGTAAACCAGGTTTGGCGATCACCAAGCTGGAGGCTATATTCAAAATTTAACATTTGTTGGCTATCTCGAGCTTCCTGAACTACCTGCGCCCAAATTTCTCTGGTTTCTTCAGCAAAGAACTGCTGAATAGTTACATCTAAGAGTTCATCAGCTCCCTCAAAGCCACGGGGACTAGTAGGTGCGACCTCGATACTCCCGGTTTCATCAATCACCAAGACAATATCTGTCATCGCCTCAAAAACTGCCCGGATACTAGCTTCGGAGGTGCGGAGCTTTTGGGTTAATAATTTTCGGTCTTGAATTTCCTGTTGCAGTTGGGTATTTGCAACTGTTAGCTCTTGGGTGCGATCGATAACTTTTTGTTCTAAGGAAGCATTAAGAATTTTCAGCTCTTCATTTTGGAGCGCCAGTTGCTTGCTCTGGTCATAGCTCCGCAATGCCTCGGTTACGGTCAAGCATAGATCCACATTGTCCCAAGGTTTGGCAATGTAGCGGTAGAGGTTAGCATAATTAACCGCGTTGGCAATGGTTTCGATGCTGGCTTGTCCAGTTAGTAATATTTTGATGGTTTCCCTAGATTCGGCATGAATTTGAATTAATAATTCATCGCCTTTCAACCCCGGCATAATTTGGTCAGAAATAATTAGAGGTATTTCTATTTGCTCCTGTTGTAATTCCCGAAAGATGGCGATCGCCTCTTCTGCACTTTCAGCTACTTCGATACTGTAATGATTACCTAAGTGCTGTTTCAGTCGATGGTAGAGACTATCTAAAATCATTCGTTCATCATCAACGCACAGAATAACTTGTTTAGACATATTGCAAATAATCAGCCATATCTATTCCTTCTTCTGAAAAGTTAGATGCTCCTCTAGGCAATCCACCCAAATTGTATCCCCAGAAATAAAAGTATTTTCGAGGAGCTTGGTGGCGATCGGGTTTTCGATTTCCCTCTGGATTGCCCTCTTCAGAGGTCTGGCTCCATAGACCGGATCGTAGCCCACATCGGTGATGTAGGTCAGAGCCGCAGGGGATATTTCAATGCCAATTTTTTGATCCGAGAGAAGATTTTGCACCCGTTTGAGTTGGATGGTCACAATCTGCCGTAGCTCCGCCTTGCTGAGGGTGTGGAAGATAATCGTGTCATCGAGGCGGTTGAGAAATTCGGGGCGGAAGTGCGATCGTAGCGCCTCCATCACCCGTTTTTCCATCTCCCCATAAGTGGCATCATCCCCACTGACACTCAAGATATGTTTACTGCCAATATTGCTGGTCATGACAATAATGGTGTTGCGGAAATCCACCGTCCGCCCCTGAGAATCGGTCAGCCTGCCATCATCTAATACCTGCAAGAGAATATTAAACACATCCGGATGAGCTTTCTCCACTTCATCTAGCAGCACCACCGAGTAGGGGCGGCGGCGGATCGCCTCCGTCAGTTGTCCGCCCTCTTCGTAACCCACATAGCCGGGGGGCGAACCCACGAGGCGAAACACGGTTTGCTTCTCCATATACTCCGACATATCCAGCCGCACCATCGAGTCTTCACTATCAAAGAGAAATTCCGCCAATGCCCTAGCTAGTTCTGTCTTGCCCACCCCGGTTGGTCCCATGAACAGGAAGGAGCCGATCGGTCTCCCCGGATCCTTCATCCCAGCCCTAGCTCGACGAATTGCCGCCGACACTGCCACCACCGGCTCGCTCTGTCCAATAATTCGTTGATGCAGGTGGCTTTCCAGTTGCAATAACTTTTGCCGCTCCGATTCCAACAAGCGGCTAACGGGGATGCCAGTCCATTTGCCCACAATTTCGGCAATATCGGCATCGGTAACTTGCTCTCGCAGCAGGGATTTCCCTTGGGATTGCATCTCCAAAAGCTGGGTTTCCTTGGATTCCCGCTCCCGTTGCACCGTTTCCCACCGCCCATACTTGAGTTGGGCAGCCTTATTCAGGTCGTAAGCCCGTTCTGCCTGCTCTACTTGCAACCGGAGTTGTTCCTCCTCTTCCTTGAGCAGCTTGATATCATCGAGTAATTGTTTATCGGTCTGCCATTGGGATTCCAGAGCTTCTTGGCGGGGCTTCAGTTCACTGATTTCTAGCTTCAGCTTTTCCAGACGCTCTTGGGAGTTGCGAAAGGCTTGGCTAGCTTTGTTTGCCCCTTCCCCTTCGATCGAGAGTTTTTCCATTTCCAATTGGGTCAAACGGCGCTCGATCGCCTCCAGTTCCGTTGGCTTGGAGGTGATTTGCATTTTCAGCTTGGCAGCCGCTTCATCAACTAGGTCGATCGCCTTATCGGGCAGGAAGCGATCGGTAATGTAGCGATGGGAAAGGGTCGCCGCCGCCACAAGAGCCGAATCGGTGATCTGTACCCCGTGATGTACTTCATAACGCTCTTTCAGCCCCCGCAGAATCGAAATCGCATCTTCTACTCCCGGTTCAGGGACAAAAACCTGCTGAAAGCGCCGTTCTAAAGCCGCATCTTTCTCAATATGTTTCCGGTACTCATCAAGGGTGGTGGCTCCAATACAGCGCAGTTCTCCTCTTGCCAGCATGGGTTTGAGTAAATTCCCTGCATCCATTGTTCCGTTGGCAGCTCCCGCTCCCACGACTGTATGCAGTTCGTCAATGAATAGAACTATCTGTCCGTTGGATTCTAAAACTTCCTTCAGCACTGCTCGGAGGCGGTCTTCAAATTCCCCTCGGTACTTAGCTCCAGCGATTAAACTGCCCATATCAAGGGAAATTAACTGGCGATTTTTTAGGGATTCTGGCACATCGCCATTAATAATTCGCTGTGCCAAACCTTCAGCGATCGCTGTCTTCCCCACTCCCGGTTCCCCAATTAAGACAGGGTTATTTTTGGAACGGCGGGAGAGGACTTGAATTACTCGGCGAATTTCTTCATCTCGACCGATGACGGGATCCAGTTTACCGCCCTTAGCTTGTTCGGTGAGATCCCGACCGTATTTTTCTAGGGCAGCATAGCGATTTTCCGAGCTTTGATCCGTGACTTTTTGGCTGCCCCGGATCGATTTAATTGCCGCTTCTAATTTTGCTGTGTCAGTATTGAAAGTCTTCAGGGTGCGGCGGCCTAGGCGATCGTCCTCGGCAAAAGCCAACCACATATGCTCCACCGCAATAAAATCATCAGCAAAATCTACCCGGAAGGCTTCGGCGCGATCGAGCATGATATCCAAGCCCCGCCCTAGGTACAACTGATCCACCGTGGGGAACCGAGGCTGGCGGCTAGTGAAGTTCTCAATTTGTTTCTTGAAGGGGGGAATATCAATCAAGACGCGGAGCATAATCGTATCGGTCAAGCCTTCCTGTTCCAATAGGGCAATGATCAGGTGTTCTACCTCTAGCTGCTGATTCCGAAACCGTCGTGCCACATCCTGAGACTTGACGATCGCCTCCCAAGCCTTATCTGTGAATTTACTATAATCTGTAGGTTGCATTATTCATCCATGAGTACCGTGGTCGTTGAGCTTTGCCCAACCGCTCTGTCTCTCTATCCTAACGGATTTTGTCCCTTTAATAAGGGTTAAAGAATAGAATGAATACTTTCCACAACCTGCTCAATAAAATCTACAGCCTCATTGACAAGTTCCTCATTAATATTCCATCTATTGCCCAAGTCAAAGGTTGGATCTATATCAGCCTCGTGAGCGATTTTATTGCGGCGATCGACAATGATGCTTAATTTCTGTTTGATATCCCTAGCTGGTCTATCCATTACCTTGCCAACTTCTTCCCATAATTTCTGATCTGAAATTAATCTAATTGCCTCTGCTATATTGTCTGGTTGCTGGAAACTTTTATAGCCATGGCGCTGCCGAATTTCATCTTCCAATAAATCATCAAGGCTTCTAGCACTACCTAAAGCAATCTGAAAGCGACCAAATGCTGGAGGTTCTGGGCGTGATCCTTGATAAATCTCTAACATTCCTAATCTGACTACTTCATGGACGTAATAATCTAAAGCACTCACCGATAGAACTAGTGCCGCCCTCAAAATATCGGAAAGATCAATGGCTGGGGTGGATATTACCTTAACAGAATTATGAACAGCTATTAAATCTCGAACACGACTGATGCTAATACGGAATTGATCAAACGCAGACTGCATTGGAAGTTAAATTAATGACTCGATCGGCTAATGTTGAAAAAGCATCTTTAAATTGCTCTTGAGAGTTTAAAGTAGTAGCTAAAACTCCGCCAGCTTGTTCAATTTGCTCAGTGGTTAATGCAAATACTGGTGTTTGAAAATCTTGTGAAATAGAGATAAGACTATCGAAGTTAGATATTTGGGTAAGACAAAAAGCATCGGTAATTCCTTCAGCAGAATAGATATGACGAGGAAAAGTCATATTTTCCTGACTTAATGCTTGAAACATTCTATCCATAGCATCATTTATAACAGCAGGATCAATTCTATCTGTCAATTTTTTTATTCGATATTTTTCAATAACTATAATTGTCCCTAAGAATAGTGGCGTAACTTTAGGGAATGGATAATCAGCTTCTCTAAGAATTTTTAGCGCACTAGCTTTCTCTGCCCATTTATGCCATTTAGGTAAGATATTTATTAAGGAATCAATTGCCCTAACTGAGGACGAATCTGGAATTGTAGGAACTAGAAAAAAATCACTAATCATAAATAGATTCTGAGTGAGTGAATTTGCATTTGGATTCATATCAATCAACATATAATCAGCAGAAAATTTCTCTGCGGTTTTTTCAAGAAGATACGAAATTGAACCGGGCAAGTTTTTAAGAGATATAATTGAACCACTTAATGATTGAGCAAGGCCTAATGTAGCTTCATACTCAGCAGCTCCAATATGTCCCGGCAATAAAAACAAGCCATCTTGTCCTTCAACAGGAATACATTCAACTGCTTTTATTAATCGAGGTTGTAATTCAAAGGCAGGAGCTAAACCAGCTTTTATATTTCGGTCATTTTTATAAATATGCTCCTCTATTTCCTCGTGTGTAGAGTATGCAATTACTATATTAGTAAGGTCACATTGAGAGGAGTCAGCATCCACAAGAATTACTCTTTTCCCCATTGATGCTAACATCCAGCCCAAATTAAAGGTTATTGTTGTTTTACCAACTCCACCTCTATTGTTGAAAATAGCAATTTTGTGAACCATTTCTCTAAATTCCAAATTTATAAAAAGTTTGTCCGCAGTCTAAAGACTTGCATGAATTTCATTATAGCTTCTCTTCCTTGCCCGATAATGCGTCTGTATCAGATATGGATATTTAACCTATTGATGACTCACTGGAATTCGATCGCAAAGATTCACGATACTCATGCCCCAACTGCATTGCCTCATCATAGCTAGGATTATCAGCAAAGGTTCCGGCAATTTTTTCCCACCAAGGTTTAGGAGACAAGTTACTTTCTATCTTATTTTTCAGACGAGCAACTTCAGTTTCTAAAAGAGCTACCCTTTCTTCTAACTGCTCTGGCATTGGCATTATCCTCCCTCATGGATTTTGCATCAACTCTTCTAGGTAAAGCCGAGTTGCTTCTTTCAACCCAGAGATCGCTAACTCCATAGTTTCTCCCTAATCCACAGTGCCAAAATCCACAGTGCCAACTTCTGGACACTCTGCTAAGTACATATCATCTTCCCGATGCAGAATAACCTTCTGGTGAGGATTTGTACTAGACTGGTTCTATCATAAATTCATTTAACAACCACTAACTATTTAACACAGGAGAACCATATGCTAGTTTACCTATTAGCGATCGCTTCTGGTTCAGGCAGTCTAGCTCTATTTTTGACCGCCTTTTTCTTGCCAGAAATTCACCGCAAGGGAGATTTTATTTGGAGTGGCATTGGTTTATTTTATGCCCTCGTTTTGTGGATCATGGCATCTAAGGTTGGCGGTGGCTTGCTCTTGGGGGAAACTGCCGGAGTGGCGATCCTAGTCTGGGCAATCTCTCAGGTACTCCAAACCCGCTGGAAACTAGTCCCCCCAGAACAACGATCTGCTCCTTCTGTGGAATTAGTAGCCAAAATTGAACAATTATTCAGCGAAGAGTCTCTACAAAAAATTCAAACCAAGGTAACGGAATTGGCTGGCAAAGTTAAATTGCCAGAAATGGGACAGGTAAAAACCCCCAAAGCCAAGGTTGGCACAGAAGCTAGCCCAACCGTAGCACCTACCCCTACTCCAGAAGTCAGCTCAGAAGCTAGTCCAGCCGCAATACCTGCTCCTAGTCCAGAAGTTACCGTAGAAGTTATACCCGATGTGGCTCCAGCAACCACCCCAACAGATGCAAAGCCAGCCATAGACACAGAGGCAGAAAAGTCTCAACCTGAAGTAACTGCTGCTCCTGAATCAGCAGTTTCTGAGCCTCCTTCCGACACCCCAACAGCAGAGTAGTTATAGACAAGACTGATGTATTTAGTATTTTTGTGGGCTTCGACGACCCTCACCCGCAAAAATATCCAAAACAGTAGATAATTCGTGGGCAGTGCGTATATTCAAAATTATGTAATCATGCAAACAATTTTAGATCTCCGCTCTAGCTTGGAACTGAATGATGACCAGTTTGCCAAAATTTGTCGGCACAACCCCGACCTAAAATTTGAGCGAACTGCTAAGGGAGAATTGGTGATTGTGGCATTGACGGGAGGAAATACGGGCAGACGGAACCTGAAACTATCAGGGCGACTTTTATTTTGGATTGAATCAACTGGCAATGGCGAAGGTTTTGATTCTTCTACAGGGTTTAAATTGCCGAATGGCAGTATTCGATCGCCCGATGTGGCGTGGGTCAGTACCCTAAGATGGCAGGATTTAACTCCAGAGCAACAAAAAAGAATAGTTCCCTTGTGTCCCGATTTTGTAGTAGAACTGCGCTTTGCTAGTGATGATCCTAGGGATTTGCAGAAAAAGATGCAGGATTATATCGATAATGGTTTAAAGTTAGGCTGGCTGCTGGATCCAGAAACCAAAATAGTGGAAATCTACCGCTTTGATCAAGCGGTGGAGATATTAAATAATCCCGATCGCTTATCGGGAGAAGAGGTTTTACCGGGATTTGTTTTAGACCTAAATGGCATTCTTTGATTCCTTATCAGAAATGCCACCCCAGAGATAAATCCCCCCAGAAACTAGGGTAAAGATTACCGAGATACCAAAAATAACTAAAATAGGTGGTTGCCAACTTTCTGGCAGGGGAGCAATCAAGAGGGCGATCGCCACAATTTGGCTGACGGTTTTTAGCTTGCCCCAGATATTTGCCCCAGAAACTGTGGTTTGATTGATCCGCCATCCAGCGATCGTCAACTCCCGCGCCAAGATTAAAAACACTGCCCAAGCCGGAATTCTGCCCATCTGAATTAGGACTAACAAAGGAGCTAGTACCAACAACTTATCCACTAAGGGATCCAGAAACTTCCCCAACTCCGTTACCTGATCAAACCTTCGGGCTACATAGCCATCTAGCCAATCTGTTGCTGCTGCTACCAGAAATATGCCCAGACAAATCCAGCGACTGGCGATCGTGGGATTGCTTAAGCCGTAGAGCAGAAAAGGTAAAGTAAACAAACGAGAAACCGTGATCCAGTTGGCTAAATTCATTTTCGGTTAGTCCTAATAATAACTTTAGGGTTAAGGGGATGCCCCCGCAGCGCGGGGGCATCCCCTTAACTCTTTTATTCGTAGAGGCAGAGTAAAAGTCATGAGGTTTTGTGCTAACCTAAATGTACTACCTAGAAGGTTTTTCTCTCTAGGCTGAGAGTTAAATTTGGGCTAGTCTTTATTGCTAGTGATCAAGCCCGAAACTGCGTCAATCTCCCTGCCCAATAGGCAGGAACATAGACATCATTTCATTCGTGGGAAGTGGGTTCTACCCGCTTTTTTTTGTTGGAGTTCTTACCATGAGTCATCCCCTAATTCCCCAAATCCTTGAATTGGCGATCCCCGTCGCCCAAGACTTGGGGCTGGAAGCCGTAGCAGCGGTGTTTCAGACTAATAAACGTCCTCCAGTATTACGGGTAGATATTCGTAATTGTCAGACTGACACTAGCTTGGAGGATTGCGAACGGATGAGCCGCGCTCTAGATGCCGCCCTCGAACAGGCTCAACTATTGCCAGATGCCTACGTTCTAGAAGTTTCCAGCCCCGGTATTTCCCGGCTGCTAACTACCGATCGCGAATTTATTTCCTTCCGGGGTTTTGTGGTGACCGTATCTACTCATGAGCCTTACCAAGGTCATCAATCATGGCAGGGAAACCTAACCGGGAGAGATGAAAAAGAGATTCATCTCAGCCAAAAGGGGAAAGCGATCGCCATCCCTCGTGATCTGGTCAGCAAGGTGCAGCTAGACCAAGAGCGTTGAAATGCCTAGCATCTCTACCCATGGGATTGTCTATTAATTAATAACCTGTAATTAAAGCCTGCTGACAACCTAACTTCCCCCTAACAACCTTACTAAATTTATTATTATGTCCATCGTTAAACTTAGCGGACTCCAGAAGATGATCGAAGAGATCAGCACAAGTCATAATTTACCCAAAACCGCAGTCCAGCAAGCTTTGCGGAAGGCTCTCCTCAAAGGCTATGAACGCTATCGCCGCACCCAAAATCTCACCCATTTTGAAGAAGATCACTTCGAGAATTTTGAAGTAGACCTAGATTTAGAGGAAGAATGCTTCCGGGTATTAGCCACCAAAACGATCGTCGATGAAGTTACCGATGAAGACCACCAAATTCCCCTCGCAGATGTGCAGGAAGTCGCCTCTGAAGCGCAGTTGGGCGAAGAAGTGGTAATCGATGTCACCCCCGATCAAAATGAATTTGGGCGAATGGCGGCGATTCAAACCAAGCAAGTTTTAGCTCAAGAATTACGGGATCAACAAAGGCAACTGATTCAAGAAGAATTCCAAGAACTAGAGGAAGAAGTTGTCCAAGCGAGGGTATTGAGATTCGATCGCAAATCCATCATCATGGCGGTGCGCAGTAGCTTTGACAAGCCTGAAGTAGAGGCTGACCTGCCCCAAAAGGAACAACTGCCCAATGACACCTACCGTGTCGGCAGCACCTTTAAGGTTTTACTGAAAAAAGTTTGTGAAGGTCCTCACCGAGGTCCCCAGTTGATTGTTTCTCGCACCGCTTCAGGACTAGTGGTGTATTTATTTGAAAATGAAGTTCCCGAAATTCAAGAAGATATTGTGCGGATTGTGGCGATCGCCCGGGAGGCAAATCCCCCTTCCCGCTACGTGGGAGCCAGAACCAAAATTGCTGTGGACACTACCGAACGGGACGTAGACCCAGTGGGAGCTTGCATTGGTGCTAGGGGTTCCCGGATTCAAGTGGTGGTTAACGAACTCCGGGGCGAGAAAATCGATGTCATTCGCTGGTCTCCAGACCCCTCTACCTACATTGCCAATGCCCTCAGTCCGGCAAAGGTAGATGACGTGATCTTAGTTAACCCGGAAGGCAGACAAGCCCATGTTTTGGTTTCTGACAATCAATTAAGTTTAGCGATCGGCAAGGAAGGGCAAAATGTCCGCCTCGCTGCTAGATTAACTGGCTGGAAAATCGACATCAAAGATACCAACAAGTATGACCACCAAGCTGAACAGGAAAGGATATTGGCACAAGTCACCCAAGAACAACAGGCTGCCCTAGTCAAAGCTAAGGTATCGGCTGAGTGGGAAGAAGAGGAGGAAGATGCGGAAGAGGATGCAGAAGCTCTGGAGGAGAATGCAGGCCAACCACAACTGGCAGTTGCTGACTTGCCAGTTGCTGATTTAACTAATTTAGATTTACCTAATTTACCAGAGGAGGATTTGCCAGAAGATGATCAATAACTATCGGCGTTGCCTGAGTTGTCGCCGGATCGCCCCTAAAGAGGATTTTTGGCAAGTAATTCGGGTTTACCCCGATCACCAAGTACAATTAGATCAAGGAATGGGGCGATCAGCTTATCTTTGTCCTCAGGCTAGTTGTTTAACTACTGCCCAGAAAAAGAACCGTTTAGGGCGATCGCTCAAAGCCCCAGTTCCCGATCAAATCTATCAACAACTCTGGCATCGCCTAGCTAAAGAGACTGTTTCAAATGTCAACCATAGCCAAGGTACTTAGGGAATCCTCAGGAATAATAATTAATCTCTCTGAAATTATCCCCCGCCAGTAGTTAAGATAGATAAGTAAGTTTCTCTTTAATCTTTAACTGTAATCACAGATTAACTAAAGGGGAAGCTTGACCAAACTTCTTAGCTAATCAAGCTATTGGCCACTAGGGAAGCTATGGCAACTCTGGGGCAATTATAAGGAGGCAAAAATATCATGATCATAATCTCAGCTAAACAGGTGACTATGAATTAACAAATACTTAGTAAAATGGGGGACAGTGGATGAATAATATAAAAGTGAGAATTTACGATCTATCACGGGAACTGAATTTGGATAACAAGGATATTTTAAATATTTGCGAACAGCTACATATTGCAGTAAAAAGCCATAGCAGTACTATCTCTGAGTCTGATGCTGAGCGCATTCGGGATGCCGCCCAAAAAAACGCAGGCAAGCTCCGTAAAAAGGCACCCGAAAAAACTGAGTCTAAAAGTAAGCCCTCGATGCCAGTGGTGACCCCAGTCCTAGATAGGAAACCACAAATAGTGGAAGTGCGCTTACAAAAAAATCGTCCCCAGCCACCATCTACCCCTACTCCCCTAGACTTGAAACCTCAAATCAATCCACCACCTGCTATTGCACCTACTATTGCGAAGTCAGATGCTAAGTCAGAAATAGTTACTGATCTCAACGAAGATAAAACTATTCCTGCCGAAATTGTTGTAGAGCCACTACTAGCAAACGAGCCTACTTCAGAACCTACTCCCCCCCTGGAAAATATTTCCCCAAATACTCCAGAGCCTGCGATCGAGCTAGTTACTCTAGAACCTCCCAGTCGGGAGAAATTAGTCACGCCTAATTTTGAAAAACCTGTCCTCAAGAAAAAACAAGGGGAAGATAGCAGACCAAAAACTCCAGAAACTACCAAACCTAGGGCAGCAACGGATAAACCTGCTGGTCCCCAACGCCCCCTCCGGGGTGATGGAGAAGTAGGCAAAGTTCTGCGACCAGTTATGGAACTTCAGCGTCCCCAGCGTCGCCCCCTGCCCAGTGAGCCAGGAGCAGATGGGGCAGCTAAGGTGATTCTAGGCGGAGATGACTCTCTTAACCTCAAGCGCCCCCTGCCTCCCAAGATGGCGGGTAAAAAGAAACAATGGGAAGAAGAGGAAGAAGAGAAAGAAAACGCCAAGAAAATCAAGGCTAAGCGCCGGACTCAAGATGTCTTTGATGATGAAGACGATGATGATCTCGATGGTCTAGAAGATGGGGATGCGCCGATGGTGGTGAGTCTGTCCGTAGCTCGGCCACCTCGCCCGAAACAGGAAACTAGCCAACCGATCTCTGTTGCCACCAAGAAAAGACCAACACTGAAGTTGGAACGAACTAAGTCAGAACCACGGGAACGTCGTCCAGACAAGAAAAATGACCAACCGGCTGAATTTGTTACCCTTTCTGGTTCGCTGACAGTCCGGGATCTATCGACGGCGATCAATGTGCCAGAAACAGAAATTATCAAGAATCTGTTCTTCAAGGGAATTGCCATTAGTATTACCCAGACCCTAGAACTCGATACTGCCAAAATGGTGGCTGAGGAATTTGGGGTAATTGTGGACATGGCGGTAGTCACGGCTCCGGCAACCAAAGTAACAGAGATGATCGAGGCAACGGATTTGGAAAACCTCCAGCGCCGTCCTCCTGTAGTAACAATTATGGGTCACGTAGACCACGGTAAAACCACTCTCTTGGATGCCATTCGATCGACCAAGGTTGCCCAAGGAGAAGCTGGCGGGATTACCCAGCACATCGGGGCATATCACGTGGATGTGGAGCACGAAGGAGCAATGCAGCAGGTGGTCTTCCTAGATACTCCCGGTCACGAAGCTTTTACAGCGATGCGGGCTAGGGGTGCTAGGGTCACAGATATTGCGATTCTGGTGGTGGCGGCGGACGATGGAGTTCAACCCCAAACGATCGAAGCCATCAGCCATGCCAAGGCTGCCGGAGTACCAATTATTGTCGCCATTAACAAGGTAGACAAAGTTGGTGCCCAGCCCGATCGGGTGAAGCAAGAACTCACCGACCATGGTTTGCAGCCAGAAGAATGGGGCGGTGATACCGTCATGGTTCCGGTTAGTGCCATTAAGGGCGAAAACCTAGATACTCTCTTGGAGATGGTGCTGTTGGTGGCGGATGTGGAAGAACTGGTGGCCAACCCAGAACGACTGGCACGAGGTACAGTTATTGAGGCAAATCTCGATAAAAACAAAGGTCCTGTGGCGACCCTGCTGATCCAAAATGGGACTCTCCGCTTGGGAGATAGCTTAGTGGCTGGCTCAGTGTTTGGGAAAGTCCGGGCAATGGTGGACGATCGCGGCGACACGGTGAAGGATGCCAGTCCTTCCTTTGCGGTAGAACTCTTGGGTCTGAGCGGCATTCCTGCTGCCGGGGACGAATTTGAAGTCTTTGCTAGTGAAAAAGAAGCAAGGGCGATCGCCGATCAGCGGAGTGAAGCGCAACGGGAAACCAAGCTCCAACAGCAAATGGCCTCCCGCCGAGTTACCCTGAATAGCCTCTCTGCCAAGGCGGCAGAAGGGGAATTGAAGGAACTAAACCTAATCCTCAAGGCTGATGTGCAAGGTTCTGTGGAAGCGATTCTTGGTTCCATTCAACAACTGCCCCAAAATGAAGTGCAAATTCGGGTTCTCTTGGCAACCGCCGGAGAAATCACCGAAACAGATATTGACCTAGCTGCCGCCAGTGGCGCAGTGGTAATTGGGTTTAATACAGCTCCGGTGGGTTCCGCCAGACAGGCGATCGAACAACTAGGTGTGGATGTGCGGGAGTACAGCATTATCTACAAGCTCCTAGACGATATCCAAGGAGCAATGGAAGGCTTGCTAGAGCCAGAGCAGGTGGAAGAATCCCTCGGTCAGGCAGAAGTTCGTGCCATTTTTACGGTGGGACGGAATGCCGTAGCCGGGTGCTACATCCTCTCCGGCAAGGCGGTGCGTAATTCTAGTGTCCGAGTCCGTCGGGGGAATCAGCTAGTTTATACCGGCAATCTTGATTCCTTAAAACGGATGAAGGAAGATGCTAAGGAAGTAAACGCTGGTTATGAGTGCGGCATTGGCATCGATCGCTTCAACGACTGGATCGTGGGAGATAAGATCGAGATTTATAAAATGGTGGCAAAACGCCGCACCCTTTCTCCTAACTAGTTCTAGTTTTGGTACAAATGGGCGTAAAGCCTTGTGCCCCTGCGAGATTAGGAATTACTACTTTGAAATCACACTTTTGGGCTGATCCCAGCAGTGTGATTTTTATTTATCTTTATCTGAATATCTATTCATATGTTATGATAAGCGCATAGCAGATACCAAGTAGGTTATGTTGTAGAACTCATACTTTGCGATGGTTCCACAACTAGGATTTGCCCAATCTCCTTGGTAGTTGCGATCACTATCCGGTAGTCATGCATTGTAATGGTGCTTGGGGAGCTTCGCGCTCCAAGCACCATTATCCAAACCATTACTTTGCAGCACTACCCACTATCCAAAATAACTCTATTCAAAATAACTTAGGAGTAAATCTATGACTGAAGTTACCCAAATGAAATGCGCTTGTACATCTTGCCTGTGTATTGTCTCCCTCTCTAGTGCTTTGATGAAAGATGACAAAGCCTATTGTGGTCAAGCTTGTGCTGATGGTCATCCCGCTGGTCAAGGTTGTGGACATACGGGTTGTACCTGCAATAAGTAGGCAGTGGCGATCGAGGAGTCAGGAATTTCCCGGCAGTACGAGGGCATTCCTGACCAAGAAATCAACAGTAGAATATCGGCTGAAAATTTAAGATACAGTTTATCCATGCCCAATAATTTAACGGAAAAATCTATCGGTGAGCAGGGGGAAGAACTCTGTTGTGAAGCTCCCCATGCAAATGATTCTGCGCAGGATAAACTCCCCCAAGTATTGACTGTTGAGCAAGCCCAGCGGATGGCAGAATTTATGGGCTTCTTGGCAGATACCAATCGTTTGAGAATTTTGTCGATCTTGGCAACCAAGGAAATGTGTGTGGGGGATTTAGCGATCACCTTAGGTATGAACGAGTCGGCGGTATCCCACCAATTAAGAACTTTACGATCGATCCGGCTGGTGAATTTCCGTAAACAAGGTCGCCATGTTTTCTATAGCCTCCAAGACCACCATGTATTGAGTTTCTATCAGGCGATCGCAGAGCATCTAGAAGAAGCAACCAATTGACATTCAGTAAAATTTTCCGCTCCCGCTGGGGGCGGAAAATTTTACTCTCTAGCAACTTTATATTGACTGGATTTCGGTTTGTGTGGGAGGCTATCGCTGCCCACACACAAACCGCTGTAAATTACCTCTGAAATAGTAGCAAATTCCTGATCTGCCGAATAAATCCTGAAATAGGGACTAGGTAGGTAGTGGCAAACCATCACCTCCTCATGTTCCTACTGATACGGGTTTATAGGTTTTTTATAACTGGGAGTTGGAGTTTCTATGCAAAAACGTTTCAAATATCTTGGCAATAGATTAGTGATTTTATCCATGATGGGCATTGCCGTGAATACTCCCCTAGGGAACTTTTCATCCCCACAGAGTTTCAAGGAAGGCAATACCGGAAATACCGTTAGCCTAAGTCGGTCATCCTTAACTATAACCAACTGGGTGATCGGAGCTAGGGATGATCGCCAAAGAGAATGTCGCTTTTTGGGTATTTGCGATACTTAAATATGGCAGTTGTTGAGATTTGGGAGATACTTAAATTTAGGGAACAGCTAAACTTGGATACCCGTTGACTCCAAGTTGGCTTCAGCATTACCAAAATTCCGAGGTAGCCATGGGAGAAATTAATCTGAGTAGATTTTATCGGGCTTGTAATCCTAGCAAGCCCTTAAATGTCAGCCTTGGAGAAGATCAGAAATATTATGTTGATCTATCGGGGGTGCGCGGTGGCAGGATGATCGATGCCCTGAAACGGACGATTACAACTATTTCCCCCGATGAACCCACCTGTCAGCTATTTACCGGACATATTGGCTGTGGCAAATCTACTGAACTATTGCGGCTGAAGGCAGACCTAGAGCAGCAGGGGTTTCGGGTGGTTTATTTTGAATCGAGCCAGTATCTAGATGTGGCGGATGTAGATATTACCGATATTTTATTGGCGATCGCGGGGCAGGTCAGCGAGAATTTAGCCGAGATTAAACTCAAAGTCCAACCCGGACTATTTACCAAGCTATTTCAGGAAGTGGGGCAGTTTCTGCAAAGCCCGATCGAACTCAGTGCCGAGGCGGAAATATCTCTGGGCATTGCCAAAATCCACGCCAAAACCAAGGAATCGCCCCAGTTACGGCGCAGGTTACGGGAATACCTAGAACCCAGAACCAGTAGTATTTTGACTGCTATTAATAGTGAATTACTCAAGCCAGCCCAAATCGAGTTGCGGCGCCGGGGGCAGGCGGGGTTGGTGGTAATTGTCGATAACTTAGACCGAGTAACCTATCGATTATTACCCACTGGGCGATCGCAACCAGAGTATTTATTTATCGATCGAGGCGATGAACTGCGACAGCTTGCTTGCCATGTGGTGTATACCATTCCCCTCGCTTTGGTATTTTGCAATGATGCCGAAAACCTCAAGAACCGTCTGGGTGGGGGATTGATTCCCCAAGTATTACCGATGGTACAGGTGCGATCGCGAGACGGCAGGTTTTATACACCGGGGATTGAACTTTCTCGCTATCTATTACTGGCGAGGGCGTTTCCTGATGCCACACCAGAGGAGCGATTAGAGTTAGTCACCAAAGTATTTGATAGCTTGGATACCCTCGATCGCCTCTGTCAGGTCAGTGGTGGTCACCTGCGGAATTTATTAGGCTTGCTCTACGATTGCTTGCGTCAGGAGGATTTACCCTTATCCCGTGAATGCTTAGAAACAGCGATTAAACAACGGCGAGATTTTCTGGTTTCCCCGATCGATAATCGAGAATGGGATCTACTATTCAAGGTAGTCCAAGAGCAAACCGTCAAAGGCGATGAAGAATACCAAACCCTTTTAAAGAGTATGTTAGTATTCGAGTACCGAGATGGAGAGGGCTGTTGGTATAGCTTAAACCCAGCCTTAGAAGAAACCAAGCAATTCCAGTCATGGGCCAGCCGGATTCTCTAGATGATGCGACGGCAAGAAATCAAAGAACCCTCAAGAGTATCGATAGGGCGATCACTCTTTCTGAGGGGGAGTTTTCTTTGATTTTACTCCGGTGTAACTATCAGCAACTGCGAGAAAAATACTTAGCAGAAATTCAAAATGCCCATCAAGATATTGCAGTTGTCAACCTAGAGCCGCAAACCACAACTCTCTACTCTAGTATTACGGAAAAATTAGCAGCAACTAAACCACCAGCTTTAATGGTTTTAGGCTTAGACAAGGTAGCCAAGCTAGAAGACCTACTCACTTCAGCTAATCAGATTCGAGATGAATTTCGCAATCAATTACCTATGCCGATTGTTCTCTGGGTGAACGATCGAGTCTTAACTAAATTTATTCGCTATGCTCCAGATTTTACTAATTGGGCAGTTACTCCCCTGAGCTTGGAACTAAGTTGTCCAGAATTAATTGCCCTCCTCGAAGAAAACGTAGCTAATATTGTTTCTCGCCAACAACTCCAACAATACTTAACAGCAATTGATATCAGTGAAGATACTCAAGAACTTAATTTTGCGCTTCAAGATTTAAATAAATATGAATATCAACTCCAGCCCCAATTACTGGCAAAACTAGAATTTGTCTTTGGCAGCAATGCCTATGCTAGACAGGAATTAGAACAAGCACTGCAACATTATCAAACATCTCTAGAGTTTTGGGAATCCAATCATGACCTCCAACAGCAAGGATTAATTCTTGCCAATATTGGCCTATGTTATTGTCGTTTGGCAGAAAAACAACAAGCCCAAAAGATATCCCATTGGCGATCGGCTTGGGCAGCTATGGAACAAGCTTTGAATTATTTAAGTCAAGCAAATTGTCCAGAATTGGTATCCCAGGTTCTTAGTCAACAGGGGGAAATATTACAATATCTCCAAGAATGGAAATCTCTCCAAAATCTAGCAGAAAGAGCTAGACCCATCCATGAAACCTGTGGAAAAATGATCGAAATGGCTCAAGATTATGGTTTTTTGGCAATGGTGGCGATCGCCCAATCTCGCTGGCGAGATGGGATCAAATTATCCACCCAAGCTTTAGAACACTTAATCAATGAATTTCCGGCTATTCAAGATCATAACCTTGATAAAAGTCAACAGCCGCCATTAGTTTTACAAGGACTATTATTGGGACAGCTTTATCGATTGTTTCTCATTAAGGCTAATCGTTCTTTAGGGAATTATAATCAAGCTGAACACAATTTAACTATTGCTAAACGCCAGCTAGATATTGCCTTAGAAAACAGCGATCATCGAGCAGATCCCCAGCAATACCTAGATATTCTTAAACAATTAAGAACCTTGTATTTTGACCAAGGTTGCTATCTAGAAGCATTTCATATCAAGCAACAGCAACTATCGGTAGAACAGCTTTATGGATTTCGGGCTTTTATTGGCGCACGGCGATTGCAACCCCAGCCAATCCATAGTAAATCTTTCCCGACTTTAGTGGATATGCAAACTACGGTAGCAGCAGAAATTAGGGTTTCTAGCCGCTATCAAGATTTGCAACATTTAATGAGTCGGCTCGGTCGGGCAGATCATCGCTTGATTGTCTTACACGGGGAATCAGGAGTAGGCAAAAGTTCCTTGATTCATGGAGGCTTAATTCCTACTTTGCATGAGCAAGGGGTAGGCGATCGCGTAGCCATGACAGTAGTGATGCAAGTTTATACTAATTGGATTAAGGAACTAGTTAAGGTATTTGGTTTAGAACCAAGTTTAGAGCATAGCGATGGATTCCATCTTGACTTGGCGCAGATATTGAATCAACTTAAGGAGCAGGATGAGCAACACTTTTTGACGGTAATTATATTTGATCAATTTGAGGAGTTTTTCTTTCATAATACTGATAACTGTCAGCGCAATAATTTCTTTGCTTTCCTGCGAGATTGTTTGAATATTTCCTACGTCAAGGTGATTCTCTCTCTGCGAGAAGATGGACTCCACTACCTCCTGCATAGTGAGCAAACTTTGTTAGAAACAATCAGTAATAATATCCTCGATCGCAAGATTCGCTACTCCCTTGGCAACTTCTCTATTGCTGACACCCATGCTGTAATTTCAACTTTAACCAAACGGGCAGATTTTGAACTGGAGCCAGATTTAATTAATGAAATAGTTGCTGAATTAGCAGGAAAAGATCAAGAGATTCGCCCCATCGAACTCCAGCTTGTGGGAACCCAAATTCAATCAGAAAATATCACTACCCTAGAGCAATATCACCAATCGGGTTTGAAGCAACGCTTGGCGGAGAGATTTCTAGAACAGGTAGTCCAAGATTGTGGTGCAGAGAATGAAGCGATCGCTTGGCAGGTGCTGTATTTTCTCACGGCAGAAAATGATATCCGTCCCCTGAAAACGCGCCTAGAATTAGTTGCTGATTTGGAACTGGATCAAGGAGAATCAGACCCAACTTTAGACCTGATTTTAGAAATTTTAGAAAAATCTGGCTTAGTATTTCTCTTGCCAGAAATCCCCTTTCCTCGCTATCAATTAATCCATGATTATCTAGTAGATTTCATTCGCCAAAAGGAAGAAGTTAATACCAAACTGCAAATAGAAGATTACAAACAGCAACAAATTAGTAATCAAGAAACCATTGAACGGTTAGAATTTGCCCTCCGAGAAAAGGCTTTAATTGCAGAATTAACTACGGCAAAATTAGGGCAGCAAGATAGTGAAAATAAGCTGAATCAAATCCTGCAACAACGGCTGACGGGGGCTAGGTTGTGGGGTTTGGGTTTTTTGACTATGGCGATGCTGGCAGGGGTATTTGCCGTGCAAGCGTCCCTAAAGGAAACCAATGCCCAAATTGGGGCGATCGTCTCTTCTTCCGAAAGTTTGATCCTCTCCAACCGGAAATTTGATGCCCTAATCTCTAGCCTGAAAGCGGGTAAGGCATTGAATAACGTTTGGCTGGATTTCTTTGGCTCAAGCATCGATACCAACATTCGAGTTGTCACTACTTTGCAACAGGCTCTGGGGCAAATTCGAGAAAGTAATCGCCTCGAAGGGCATACGGATTGGGTGATGGGGGTGGTTTTTGCTGCAAATGGTCAATCAATTGCCACTGCCAGCAAGGATAAAACCATTAAAATCTGGTCATCCCAAGGACAGTTGCTGAAGACTTTGACGGGACATCAGGGAGAAGTCTATGGCGTGGCTTTTGACCCAGAGGGTAAGCTATTGGTGTCGGGGGGGACAGATAAAATAGTCAAGATCTGGGACTACGAAACTGGGCAGTTTCTTGATGCTATCGGTCATCAAGATACCATTAGTTCGGTGATCTTTAGTCCCGATGGCCAGCTTATTGCCAGCGCTAGTTGGGATAAAACTATTAATCTCTGGACTAGAGAGGGCAAGTTTATCACCACTTTGGCAAGCCATACCAATCGAGTTTTGGGGATAGATTTCTCCCCTGATGGGAAATTTCTGGTTTCTGCTGGGGCTGATGGCAAAGTGATCTTTTGGCAACGGGATCAAAGAGGCAACTGGCAACTCCAGCAAGCCTGGCAAGCTCCGGGGCAAGATACCCAAAAAGTGATTACCAGTATTAAATTTGCACCGAATAATCAAAAGTTGATGATTACCGGGACTGATGGGCGAGTTTCCCTGTGGCAGCGCAGTGCCACGACGATGCCTTGGGGGAAACAGCCCGATCGCAGTTGGCAAGCTAGTAATGATTGGGTGTTGAGTGGAGCTTTTAGCCCAGATAGTCAGGTGATCGCCACCGGAAATGCTGATAACACGGTGCAGCTATGGGATCTACAGGGCAAATTATTAGATACGTTTAAGGGGCACGGCAACTTGATCCGGGCAGTACATTTTAGCCCCGACGGCAAGATATTAGCCAGTGGTAGCGGCGATAGTACTGTGAAGTTTTGGCGCAGCAATCCCTATAACCAAAAAATAATCCATAGTCCAGTTAGTGATCAGCCTGAAGCGGTAAATAGTGTGAGTTTTCGCCCGGAATCAAATGCAGAAACTCCAACAATGATCGCAACGGGGGGCAATGATCAACAGGTGAGATTATGGGTTGCAGGTGTAGATGGCTACTCGCTATTTAAGCAATTATCTGGCCATACCTCAGCGGTGAATAGTGTGGTGTTTGACCATCAGGGGCAGTTGTTGGCGACGGGAAGTGACGATCGCACGGTGCGCCTCTGGACAAGTCAGGGAGATTTGGTGCGGGTGATTCCTGCCCACGAGCAGCCAGTCACGGGCATTGCTTTCTCTGGGGACGATCGCCTCTTGGTCACGGGCAGCCAAGATAAAACTGCCAAGGTTTGGAATACCGATGGCACTTTACTCTCAACCCTTGTGGGGCATCAAGATATTGTGAATACGGTAGCGGTGAACAAAGAAGGGGATTTAATTGCTACGGGCAGTGAGGATCAGACTGTGAAACTGTGGCGATTAGATGGCAAGCTGGTGCAGACTTTTGCTGAAAACAATGGCGCGGTTAATTATGTATCTTTTTCTGCCGATGGCAGGTTTCTGGCGGTGGCAACTAATAAGGGCACAATCAAGCTCTGGAGTGTAGATGGTGTTTTGCTTAATACGCTGCGGGGTCACAATGGCTCGGTAAACTGGGTGGGTTTCTCGCCCGATGGTCAGGCGATCGCCTCGGTGAGTGAAGATAAGACCCTAAAGTTTTGGCGCTTGGATGGAACTTTAATAACAACTCTGACCAGCCACACGGCGGCTATTTTTGAGGCAAGTTTTAGTCAACAAAAGAGATTATTAGCCACGGCTGGTCAGGATGGCAAGGTGGTAATTTGGAACTTAGATCTGCCGGGTCTAATTAATCAAGGCTGTAGTTGGTTGGCAGACTATCAGCACCATAATCCTAATGCTGAACCGGGGGTATGCGATCGATGAGGACTTCTTACTTCTTTTTGACAGCAATTTGTGTGTGGGTGGCTGTCGTCGCTCACACACAAACGCAAACCTAGCAGGTGTTTCAGGAAATACAGTGTATTCCATTTATATAAAATATAGTAAGCGCCATTCTAGTTAGGACAGAGAAGTTTTTGAGGGCTGAGCGAAGTCGAAGCCCTCAAAAACTTCCTAATCAAATCGGCGACTACTATATATAAAAATTGCTGTATCAGATTTTTATATATCTTGACAGAGTTGTTGTGGTAACTGTTTGAGAACTCGCTGAAAGGTCGAAAAATCCTTGATCCCATGACACAGAATTAATGCCCCCTGAATCATGATCATCGCATCTTCACCGCGTTGCTTTGCCAAAGTCTCATTCAATCCTGAAGTGATGAGAACCTTCGCGATCGCTTCAATCCAAGTAGAAAATGCCCATTGAATTTGAGAGTGAAATAAGTCATCACTAGATTGCTCTAGAACCAAAACTGCCCAGAGACAAGAATTTTGTCCCTCATTAAAAAAACTACTCGCCTCCTCACACATGGACTGAAACTTAGCAATCGGTGGTTCGGGGCGATCGAGGATTTCCAAAATGGTCGTCTCTAGCCAATTGTTGACATGAGTTAAAGCTGTCTCCGCCATTTCTGCCTTGCCTCTAGGGAAATGATGATAGAGGCTCGCTTTCCCCAGTCCCGTCTCTTGAGAAATTTTGGAAAGGGTTACACCCTCATAACCAAACTGACGAAACAGCTTGAGCAAAGTTGGTACATGGGTTTGTTTAGACATAGATTTCATACATGAGGAGTTGTGGCGCAAAGTGCCACAACTCCTCTTTTTGGGTTAGCAATATTTACCTATTGACATTATACCGAACGAACAGTACAGTATCAATATACCGAGCGAACGGTACAGTATTTTTTACTCTCCCCACAAGAAATAGGCAAAGCAATGATTAAACTACATGGTCACGAAATCTCAGGTAACAGCTACAAAGCACGTTTAATGTTGTCACTGCTCAATCTTGAGTACGAATGGGTGAGAGTCGATCTGATGAAGGGCGAACATAAATCGCTAGAATATTTGGCAATGAATCCATTTGGACAAGTACCTTTGCTGATCGATGACGAAACCCAACTTGCTGATGCTCAGGCGATTTTGGTCTATTTAGCAAGAAAGCATGGCGGCGAACAATGGTTTCCTACAGATGCATTACCAATGGCGCAAGTGGTTCGTTGGTTGTCTACCGCTGCTGGTGAAGTGCGTCAAGGCACAGAGAATGCTCGACTCTTCTATCTATTTGGAGCAGGAACGAAGATCAATATTGAACGCGCCACTGAAAAATCTCATTTCATTCTCAAGCAACTCAATCAGCATTTAAGTACAAGAGCTTGGCTAGAGTGTGATCGCCCTACCATCGCTGATGTCGCCATCTATCCCTATATTTCCCTAGCGAAGGATGGCAAGATTGAACTTGATGCATATACTCATGTTTTGAGTTGGATGGATCGATTTCAGAAGCTTGATGGCTATGTTCCGATGTTAGGAGCTTAAACCTATGCCTAGACAATTTGGCACGATCGCCTTCACTCCCGCCGTGAAAGCCATGCAAGAAAAAATGGGTTCCCGTGAGAACTATGAGCGTTTCGTGGCGAACGGTGCTGACAATAATACGGTCACTGCCGATATCGCTAAGTTTATTTCTAGTATGGAAGGATTTTATCTGGGAACTGTCACCTCAAATGGCTATCCTTATATTCAGTTTCGGGGCGGCAAAGCTGGATTTTTAAAGGTTCTGGATGAAAAGACCTTGGGCTTTGCTGATTTCCGGGGCAACGTTCAATATATCTCTGTGGGCAATCTTTCGGAAAATGACAAAGCATTTTTATTTTTAATGGATTATCGGCATCGCCGCCGCCTAAAAATACTCGGTCGCGCCAAGGTGGTGGAAGATGATCCTGTGATCCTTGCTCAAGTCCAAGATATAGACTATGCCGCCACTGTAGAAAGGGCGATCGTTTTTGATATTGAAGGCTATGATTGGAACTGTCCGCAACATATTCCTGTGCGCTATTCACAAGCAGAGGTAGAAGCAATGCAAGCTAGAATTCGTGAATTAGAGGAACTTCTATCCGAGGCTAAGAACTCATAATTATGAAACTCCATGTAGATCTGTGTCAGCGCGTTGTCATCGAGAGTGAATCCCTTGATTGGGTGGATTCCCCTATGATAGGTGTTCAGCGCCGAATGCTCGAACGTGATGGCGAAGAAGTGGCTAGGGCAACCTCAGTTGTGCGCTATGCTCCTAACAGTCATTTCTCCGCGCATACCCACGGCGGCGGCGAAGAGTTTTTAGTCTTAGATGGCATTTTCTCAGATGAGTATGGCGACTATCCTGCGGGAACTTATATTCGTAATCCTGTGGGGTCAACGCATACGCCTTTTAGCAAAGATGGTTGCACAATTTTAGTCAAACTCTGGCAAATGCACCCCGATGACCAACAACGAGTAGCGATCGCGACAACGCAAACTCCTTGGGCTAATGGCTTAGTCAATGGATTACAAGTAATGCCCCTGCATAGCTATGGAACTGAGAATGTCGCTCTAGTTAAATGGGGCGGGTACTCAGTTCCAGCCTCATATGCATTTAGGCGGCGAAGAAATCTTTGTCGTTGACGGAGTCTTTGAAGATGAGTTTGGCGCTTATCCCAAGGGTACTTGGTTGCGGAATCCTAGTGGTAGTCGGCATACGCCGTTTAGCAAATCAGGCTGTCTAATTTATGTCAAAGTTGGACATCTGAGCTAATTTATTTATCAAAATCACTCTCACAAACATGGCTCAGTTACCAACGTTTAGATGGAATCATCCTTCCGAAACGCTAATCTATAGCAGGTCGCCCCTTTGCGGCTCGACTTCCCACCCATCAATAAATCAAAATGAGTCAAGAAAGAGTTTTCCATAGTTCTCAATTTTTTCAGCCCAATGATGGCGAACCTATTCGTTCAGTTGTTACAGAATCTCCACATGCGATCGTTGTCGCTTGGCATGTCAAACCAAAACAAAAGATCTCCCTACACCTCCACCCTAATGGACAGGACACATGGACAATTTTGAGTGATAAGGGCGAATATTATCTAGATCAAGCAGGCTCTACAAAGCTTATTGTTGCTGGAGATGTGGCAGTTGCTCCTGTCGGTTGTGTCCACGGAGTATACAATAGCGGTGATGAACCATTGGTATTTATTTCAGTAGTCACACCGATCGAGGCTGGCTATCAGCTTGTTCAGTTAGAAGACTCATCTAGTCACAATTTCTAGATACTCATTCCTCATGATTCATTTTGTACGTGGATATTCCACTTTAAACTATGAAATGGCTAATTCAATATTGTACGGAAATTAAATTAGATAAGATGATTCTCTGGTGCTACCTAATTTGGTATCTAGTAGTAGTTTCTTTCTATTTCGATCCTTCATTAAAAATATGGATTAACTCTATTGGCATAAGTGCTGTTATTGGCACAGGACTCATGTTAAGTGTTTCTTCTGAGAACGTTCAAGCAAGAGATTATTGGCAAACATTCAGGCTCTATCTCATGCCATTCTGTGTTTCTAGTTTCTCTGCTTTGATTAAAGATAAGGGATTTGTAGTATTTATCTCCCCAAAAATCCAAGAGTCTATGGTGGGAATATTTTGCTGCTTTCTGTTCTTATTGATAATTGCCTCAGTTAAATTAGTCAATAAAAAAGTCGTCATATCAATAACAACAAAACATGGAAACTAAACCACCTTTCCCACCATTTACCCTAGAAACTGCCAAAGCCAAAATCCAAGCTGCGGAAAATGCTTGGAATACTCGCGATCCCGATCGTGTGGCTCTTGCTTATACCGAAGATTCTGAATGGCGCAATCGTAATGAGTTTGTGAATGGACGCGATGAGATTAGAGAGTTTCTCAAACGTAAATGGGCGAGAGAACTAGACTATCGCTTGCGAAAAGAACTTTGGTGTTTTATGGATAATCGGATTGCGGTGCGATTTGAGTATGAATATCATGATGAGTCTGGCAATTGGTATCGCGCTTACGGTAATGAAAATTGGGAATTTGCTGAAAATGGCTTGATGATGCGGCGCTTTGCTAGCATTAACGATCTTGCCATCCAAGAAAGCGATCGCAAGTTTCGCTGGGAACGTGACTGAAGGTAACTTTTGATCAAAAATTAAACACCACCTCTCTCCTATTTAGGCTACGGTGTACACACAAGTCCACTCCGACTACGTTTCAGAGCTTGATCCCCCCCAGCCCCCCTTAAAAAGGGGGGAGAATTAATTTAAGTCCCCCTTTTTAAGGGGGATTTAGGGGGATCCGACCCATCAAACGAAATAATTCATAGTTGTGTGTACACGGTAGCCTTTTTAGGCAACTGAGTAGCGATCGCGCCCTTGCTGTTTGGCTTGATAAAGAGCCTCATCGGTCATCTTAATTAGGCTATCAATCGATCGATCGAGATTAGGTATGAGATAATTAATGCCCATGCTGACTGTCACAACATCACTGACTTTTGATTCTTGATGGGGAATAGATAAATCTCGAATTGCCTGTTGAATTGATTCCGCTATAATGATCGCGCCATCTAAATTGGTATTAGGTAAAACCACCGCAAACTCCTCACCGCCATAGCGAGCAAACAAATCGGATGGTCGTTTGAGTTGTTTTGCCGCAGTCTGGGCGATTTGAATTAAGCAAATATCACCAGCCTGATGACCATAGTAGTCGTTGTAATATTTGAAATAATCAATGTCCAAAAGAATTAACGATAGATATCCTTGTTCTCTCAATAAACGTTGCCATTCGATCTGAATCTTCTCGTCAAAGCTGCGGCGGTTGGCGACTTGGGTTAAGCCATCTGTCAGAGCAATCAATCGTTGATATTCTGCTTGCTGTTTAAGAATCTCTTGAGCTTTTCGTTGTTCAGTAATATCAGTAAAAGAAGCTACGGCTGCGTAAGGATGCTTTTGCTCAGGATGGATTAAAGGTTGGGAATTAATCAAAATCCAAGTAACTGGATACTCTTGTCGACAAATACCCATGATTACCTTAGACTGCGGCTCCCCAGTCCTCAGAGTGACCATCGCTGGATGAATTTCCGCCGGAAAAATTGCCCCATCTTCATAAATTGTTTGCCAATTAATATCAATCGAAGTCTTTAACATTAGTTGATCGGCAGTTAATCCTAAAATTCTTTCAGCACTCTGGTTGCAAGCGATAATTTTGCCATCGGCTTGGTGCAGAACTACACCTTCCGTGAGGCTAGTAATTACGGAACGATAGCGTTCTTCACTAGATTGCAGTTCTAGTTCGATGCGTTTGAGGGCGGTGATATCACGAATTACACCAACTCGCACTCGTTTGTGTTTATTTTGAATAACTGTTTCTGACAGCATTCCATGAAAGGTTTTCCCCTGAGGCAAGTCAAAAGTTAATTCAACTTCTACGGAACAAAATACTCCATGACAAGGATCAGACTTCATTCTTTCCGTCAGTTGAGACTGCCCTAAAATGTCTATAGAAAATCCAATTACATTGGTTACAGCAAGGTGGAAAAGTCCTCGCAAAGATTGATTAATAAATAATAATTTTCCATCCATTTCAGCAATATAGATACTATCTTTGACGCTTTGCATTGCTTGGGTGAGGAGGCTAATTTCATCATCAACCTGCTTTCGCTCGATCGCTTTATCAACGGTGGATGGTAAAACCTTAAGATAGTTGCGATCGGGATCTTTGATTAAATAATCATAGGCTCCTTCTCCCATTAACCTGGCGGCGGTTTCTTCATCACCACTACCGGTGGAGATAATAAAGGGACAATTTTGAGATTTTAAAACCGCAAACAAATCACTAGAGACTCCATCACCAAGGTTATAATCGAGAATGGCAATTTCAAAGGTTTGGTGGCTGAGAATTTCTTTGGCTTCAGTGATTGATCTGGCGATCGTATAGTCGTAGGGCAATCCTAACTGTTTGACGGTGCGATTAAAAGCAATGCTATCAATTTGATCGTCTTCAACGACTAACATCTTAATTGTAGGTAAACGAGATTCATTATTATCAGGATTACTAGAGGTTGTCATATCAGTATTGGGGATTAAACTGCTGCAATTTAAGGATCAAATCAATTCATTAAGCCCGGAACCTCACTTAAACGCCAATATTGATAAATAATTAGGAATTTTTCCACAAAATCTGGATAGGTTAAGGGCTTGATAATATAACCAGCAACTCCCAATTGAAAACTCGCCAACCGATCCTGTTCTTCTTGAGATGTAGTTAACACGACAACAGGAATTTTGCACCAATCAGCATCAGCTTTGAGGATTTTCAAAAACTCTAGCCCATTCATGCGCGGCATATTTAAATCTAACAGAATTAGGAATGGTTTTGGATTAGTTGGGTCTTGCAGAAATTCTAGGGCAAGTTCCCCATTGTTTCTAATGTATAGAGGATTACTAGCCTTAATATCTTTTAAGACTCGCTGGAGGGTCATCACATCTAATTGATCATCCTCTACAAGGAGAATTGGGTCAAAGCTTCTCATGCTGTTTGAACCTCATGCAGATCTGGAGTTACAGGTAGCCTAAAGTAAAAAGTGCTGCCTTGGTTGATTTTTGATTGCACCCAAACTTTGCCGCCATAAAGCTCGACAATCTTTTTGACGATCGCTAGCCCGACTCCAGTACTTTCAGATTGATCGCGGGGGACGAGGGTTTGAAAAACTTGAAATATCTTATCAAAATGCCGCTCTTCGATGCCGACTCCCGTATCACTGACATAAAATTCCCAAAATCCGTTAGCTTCGCTATGGCCGATGTGGATATCTCCCTCTGGTTTGCCCATATATTTAATGGCATTGCTGAGCAAATTTTGAAATAACTGTTGTATTCGCGTCTTTTCGGCAAATAGCTTTGGCAGTTCGGTATCGATCTCAATCTTCATCCCCTGGGGTGGGGCGATCGCATCAATCACCTCGTGGACTAAGATTTGCAGATCAACTAGGGTTTTCTCCTCCTTGACGCGACCGACACGAGAATATTGCAGTACCCCGTCGATCAGGTCACTCATGCGCCGCACTCGTCCCCCCATCAGATGCAACATATTTTTGCCCTCATCATCAAGGTGATCGCCATAGTCATTTAGCACCCAGTCGGCGAGGGAGGCGATCCCTCGCAAGGGTGCTTTTAGATCGTGAGAAACAATATAGGCAAAATCTTTGAGTTCTTGATTTGCCGCTGCCAGTTCGGTGACTAGTTGCAATTGGCGATTTTCGGAGCGTTTCCGCTCGATGGCATGGATAATCGATCGTTCTAATAAAGTCGCACTCAGAAACCTGCCTTTAACCAAATAATCCGATGCCCCAGCCGCCATTGCGCGCTGATCGATGTCGCTATCACCCAGCCCCGTCAGTAAAATAATTGGCTTGTCGCAGCCCATCCGAATGGCTTCTTCCAACAGTTCTAAGCCATTGCCTTTACCCAGCCGAAAATCCAATAGATATAAATCGTGTCTGTTTTTTTCAATTTCCGCCAGACCCTGATCGTAGTTATCAACCCAACTCAACTTAAACGACATCTGCTCGGCTTCGTCCAAAAAATCACGAGTCACGATGTAGTCATCTTCGTCATCATCGATTAGGAGAACTTGACAAACATCTTTAGCCATGAGGTTATTCTCTAGAGGCACGATCGGGTAACTCCACAATTTCAAACCAGTAAGTACCGAGCATTTTCATGATCTGTACCATCGAATCAAATACGACAGGCTTGGCAATAAAAGAACTCACGCCGAGGTCGTAAGTACGCAGGATGTCTTCTTCGGCTTTAGAAGTTGTCAGGACGACAATCGGAATTTTCCGTAAATTGACATCTGCTTTGATTTCTTTGAGTGCCTCCCGACCATCTTTGCGGGGCATGTTTAAGTCGAGCAAAATCAAACTGGGACGAGGGGCACTTTTCGGGTCGCTATAATTCCCCCGATGCAAGAGATAGTCCATTAATTCTTCGCCATCGACGACAAAATGTAGATCGTTAGCCAAGCGGTTTTCTTCTAGAGCCTCTTGCATCAGGAGGCGATCGTCCTCATCATCCTCTGCCACCAAAATTGTGATACTTTTTCCTTTAATGGGCATTATTTAGATTCTCCTTTAGGTTGATGAATAGGCAGAGTAAAAATAAAAGTTGCGCCTTGATTTGGTTTGCTTTCAGCAACTAATGATCCGCCATGACGTTCTGCAATCTTACGACAGATTGCTAGCCCAATACCAGTACCTTCATAGGTGCCGCGCCCGTGCAAACGTTGGAAAATCTGGAAAATACGATCGGTATATTTCTGCTCAAAGCCAATCCCATTATCGATGACCCGGATTTCGCAATATTCTTGATCGTCTTGACTAAATATTCGCGATCGCACCTGTACCAGCGGCGCAACTCCTTCTTGACGAAACTTGAGGGCATTACTGATCAGATTTTGCAGAATTTGGCGCATTTGCATCTCATCTGCATCGACTATGGGTAGTTGATCAAATTCTACCGATGCCCCGGTTTGCTCGATCCGAATTTCTAAATCAGAGAGAACACCATTTAAAACCTCAGATAAATTGACTGGGACAAAGGGTTTGGCTTGGGTGGTAACGCGGGAAAAAGATAGGAGGTCGTTGATCAAAATTTGAGCACGCCCTGCCGCATTGAGCATTCTTTCTAAATAGTCCTGTCCCTTTTCGTTAAGTCCATCGTTGCAGGTTGATTTCAGGCGATCGCCAAAAGCTTGAATTTTTCGCAGAGGTTCCTGCAAGTCATGGGAAGCGACATAGGCAAAATCTACTAATTCACGATTACTAATCTCTAGCTGTTCCGTTAAAACACGCAATTTTCGAGCTGCGATGCGGCGCTCTGCGACCTCCAATTTCAGATCGCGTTCCATTTGTTTGCGCGTCGTGATTTCGTACTCGATTGCGATGAAATATTGCAGATTTCCGTCATCATCAAACACTGGATTGATCTGTAAAAATAACCAATAAGGTGTACCATTTTTGTGATAATTCAAAATCTCGCCACTAAATGGCTCCTGTCTTGCTAGGGCATAGCGAATTTCGGCAACGGTTTTTTTAGAAGTTTTTTCGCCTTGTAAAACATCGCCGGGTTTTTGACCAATTACTTCTGCCAAGGTGTAACCTGTGACGCGATGGAAACTCTCATTCACCCATTCAATCCGTCCTTCAAGGTCGGCAACGATCGCCACATTATCAGTTTGACTGGCAATCAATGCCAGCTTTTTCAGTTCAATATCCGCCGCTTTGCGATCAGTAATATCACGGACAATTTTAGATACGCCCACAATTTCACCTGTTTTGCCGACTAAAGGAGAAATCGTTACGGAGACTTCCCGACGACTACCATCTTTGAGCAACCGAACTGTTTCATAGCGTTCTACTTTTTCACGATCCTCGATCCTTTCGACAATCAAGTTCTCCTCTGATAATCGATGGGGGGGAATCAAGATAGAAACTGATTGACCCACCATTTCATCGGCGGAGTAGCCAAATAGATTAGTTGCTGCGAGGTTCCAACTGGTGATGATGCCATCTAAGGTTGTGGTAATAATTGCATCATTGGAAGATTCAACCACTGAGCTTAATAGGCTAGATACTTGCTGATTTCTTCTCAGTTCAAGCTGACTGATCACCAGCCGACTGAGGGATTCTAGTTGACTAATTTGCTGTGGTGTCAGCTCTCTAGGCTGGCGATCGATCACGCATAAAGTTCCCAAAGTATATTGATCATCAGTGGTTAAAGGAAATCCAGCATAAAACCGAATGCTCGGATCATTGATGACAAAGGGATTATCAGCAAAACGGGGATCTTTAGTCGCATCGGGAACGTTCAAGATCGCATTCTCAAAAACAGCATGACCACAAAAGGAAATTTCTCGAGGTGTCTCCGTCGCGTCAATGCCGACCCGAGATTTAAACCATTGCCGATCGCGATCAATTAAGGAAATTAAGGCGATCGGCACTCCACAAATATTCGCTGCTAGTTTGGTTAGATCATCATATACCTGCTCTGGCAAGGTATCGAGAATTTGATAGCGATCGAGGGCAGCTTGGCGATCGCTTTCATTGGCAGGAATCTCAGGTTTTTGCATAAAATTTAAACGACGCAATATCAACTAATTGAGGTATTTTTCATGAAAATTTTGTAATTTGCTCATCTTGTATAATTCCTATTAGGAAAGAATAGCACGATCGCATTCCAGACAACAGCTACAGAGTTTAGAAATCATAAGACTTTTCGGAGAGTGACAGAAGAGGGATATCAAGGCTAGAAATGTTAAGGATAGAACGAAACTAAAAAATTACACATTATTTTTTCTCTGCATTAAAAATTGTTGAATACTAGTAGCCAATTGCTTAAGCTTGACGGGTTTTGTCAAATATTCATTAGCTCCTGCTGCCAGACATCTTTCGCGATCGCCTTCCATTGCCAAAGCTGTTAAGGCAACGATTGGAATATCCACTAAATTGGGATCGAGACGAATTTGAGCGATCGCTTCGAGTCCATCCATAACGGGCATCTGGATATCCATCAAAATCAAATCTGGGCTATGGCTTTTGGCAATATCGATCGCCTGTTGTCCATCAGTTGCCAATAAAATGCGGTAGCCCTTAGCATCGAGATAACTGGAAAATGTCGCAATATTAGCCTCATTATCTTCTGCTAGCAAAATTAAGGGTGAAATTAGTTCCTCAGTTTGGCTTTGACCGATCTGAGACTGTCCTGACAAGTCCTCAGTTTGTTCTTCAATCGCTGGGGAGCCGATATTAAATGGAAGATTAATCGCAAAGCAACTACCGACTCCCAACTCACTAGTCAGTTCTACGTTTCCTCCGTGAAGTTCAACAAGTCTTTTGACTAAAGCCAAACCCAATCCCGTGCCAGTATATTGACGGTTCAGCGCACTATCGATTTGGATAAAGGGCTGGAACAGTTTCTGGATGTTCTCTGCCGAGATACCTATCCCCGTATCAATCACGGCTATCTTTAAGTAATGTAGAGGCGTTAGATTAGTTGTACTACTTTCAAGTTGAACTTGCGATACTTCTAAAGTGATTGTTCCTCCTTCTAGAGTAAATTTAACAGCATTATTTAGCAGATTGATTAAGACTTGTCGAATCCGCCTTTCATCTATCATTATTTCCGGTAAATACTTAGGAATTCTATGTATTAATTGAATTCGCTTTGTTAATGCTTGCTGCTTGATAAATGCTATGCTCGACTTGCAGAGGCTGTCAATATCTGTCGCTGTTAGCTCTAGCATGACTTCTCCAGACTCAATTTTGGCAACATCGAGAATGTCATTAATCAATGCCAAAAGATGCCTACTACTACTCTCAATGGTTTGCAATGCTTTAAGCTGGCGCTCATTAATACTGCCAAATACTTCTTCCTGTAGAACTTCATTCATTCCCAAAATTGAATTGAGCGGTGTCCGCAGTTCGTGGCTCATATTGGCGAGAAATTCGTCTTTGAGTCTGGTTGCACGCATCAGTTCTTCGTTAGCTAGCTGCAATTTTGTTTCAGATTGTTTGCGATCGCTAATATCTAGAATCACACAAATGGTTTCATTGTTTTTGTCTTGCAGTAATGCAGCCCCAATCAAGATAGAAATACGACTACCATCTTTGCGATAGTATTCCTTTTCCCAAGGATCGATTTGACGATGTTTGAGCAAATATTTCATGCTGGCATAGTCTTGCTCTATGTATTCAGGTGGAGTCATCGCTAGCCAATCAATTGCCCCAGATTGGAAGTCATCTCTGGTATAGCCAACCATCTCTAAAAAGCGATCGTTGGCATCGGTAATATGCCCTTGAAAATTAGCAAAGAGCATCCCGACGACGCTAGAATCAAACATTCTGCGAAAACGATCTTCGCTGCTTTGTAATGCAATTTCTGCTTGTTTGCGATCGTTAATATCTGTAATCGTCCCGACATAGCCTGTGACTATTCCATCGGCATCAAGTTTGACGACTGATTGCCCATAAACCCAAGTTATTACTCCGTCAGGACGTTGAAAGCGATACTCAAGGGAAAAAGGTCGATCTTCTTGCGCTGATCGATACCACTCGTCACTGATGGATTGCCTGTCTTCAGAGTAGAGACCTTGTCGCCATCCGTCTCCTATGGCAGATTCTAGGGTCAGCCCTGAAATACGACACCAGTGATCGTTGACGTAGGTGCAATGTCCCATCGCATCGGTGCGGAAGATTCCTACTGGAGCCGCTGCCATGAGGCTAGCATAGCTCTGTTCGCTTTCTTTTAAGGCTTTTTCAGCTTGTTTGCGATCGCTAATATCAAAGTTAATGCCAGTAACACTTAGAGGATTACCATTAGCATCTCGCTTCAGCGTTCCATAGGCTTTGTTAAAGTGAATACTCCCATCAGGATACACAACACGAAATTCAGTATCATATTCATCTATTTGTCCCGTGGCAATTTGTTGAAGTATCATTTCATTTGCAGCACGATCATCAGGATGTATTGAATTAGCCCAAATTTCGCAGACGATCTGTGAGTCGGTTTCTTTACATAACCCATAAAGTTCATACATCCGATCATCCCAAAAACCAATATTTTGTTGAAGATCCCATTCCCAATAACCGATCGCTCCAGATTTAAGAGCCAAAGCTAAACGCTCTGTGGTTTTTTGCAATTCCAGTTCAACTTGTTTGCGATCGCTGATCTCAGTAACGACCCCATGCCAAACAACGTCACCATTTTTGCGCCGTGAGGGAAGGGAGTTGCCTCTTAGCCATTTAGTGCCAGAATTTGTGATAATTCGCCATTCATGAGAGAAAGGTTGTAATGTTTTTAGACTTTGCTTAATTGCATCCCCATAGCCTTGGAGATCATCTGGATGCATCTGTTCAAAAATGATCGCAGAATTCTGATAAGCTTCAGCGACAGCCAGTTCATGGATTTTCTCAGCCGCAGGGCTGAGGTATTCAAAGTAAGGTGCTCCATTCAAAGCTTGAACTATGCTATAAATCACACTTGGTGAAGCATTGGCTAGTTCTTGGAATTGCTGTTCTTTTTGAGCTAATGCTAATTCTGCTTGTTTGCGATCGCTAATATCCTGAAAAGTCCCCATCACTCCGATCACATTTCCCTCTAAATCTCGAAGAGGAACTTTATTTGTCTGTAACCATAGCTGTTCGCCAGATGCCAAGGTAATATTTTCTTCAATATTCAGTTTCGCTAAGCCAGATTCCATAACCTGTCGATCGTCAGCAATATAAGCAAGAGCTTCATCTTCGTTACAGGCAAAATCAAAATCGCTTTTACCAATTGCTTCTAAGGGCGACTTCAGCCCGCATGTCATGGCAAATAGTTGGTTGCATCCTAAAACAACTGATTGACGATCTTTCCAAAATACTGACAATGGAAAAGCATCAAGGACAGTTTGGAATAGTTGGTTGACTTGCAACAGTTCTTGGGTGCGTTCTGTGACTTTTTCTTCTAGGGATTGATTGAGTTGTTGCAATGCTTGCTCGGCTTGTTTGAGATCGCTAATATCGCGCAAAATTTTAGAAACCCCGACCATCTCTCCCGCATCGTTCACTAAAGGAGAGATAGTTGCCGAGACCTCAATGCTTTTACCTTCTTTGCTGATACGGACAGTTTCAAAATGTTCTGCCCGTTCTCCTCGTCTGAGACGTGCCAAAATCTGAGGTTCCTCATCCAATCGGTCAGGGGGAAAAAGTATAGAAATAGGATGCCCGATCGCTTCAGCCTCTGAATAGCCAAATAATTTCTCGGCAGCAGGATTCCAACTGGTGATAATCCCCTCTAAAGTCTTGGTGATAATCGCATCGTTGGAGGATTCAACCACAGATGCTAATAGCCGAAATGCCTCTTCCTTTAGTCTTAGCTCGAATTGACTGATGACCAGACGACTTAATGCTTCTAGTTGTCTGATTTGTTGCTCGGTGAGATCGCGGGGTTGGCGATCGATCACACATAGCGTTCCCAAAGCATAACCATCATCTGTGATTAGCGGAACTCCAGCATAAAAACGAATATTCGGATCTATTGCGACCAGTGGATTGTCAGCAAAGCGGGGATCTAGACTAGCATCTGGCACATTTAAGATTGCATTAGCGGCAACCGCATGACCGCAAAAGGAAATATCGCGAGGTGTTTCCGATACATCAACACCCACTCGCGACTTAAACCATTGGCGCTCCTTGTCAACTAACGAAATGAGCGCGATCGGCGTTCCGCATATATCCGCAGCAAGTTGTGTCAAGTCATCGTATACCTGCTCTGGCAAGGTATCGAGAATTTTGTAGCGATCGAGGGCAGCTTGGCGATCGCTCTCATTGGCGGGGATTTCAGGTCGTTTCATAGGATTAATTATTATGCGATTTTTGGGGTGAAATCTGAATTGCTCGATCCAAGTCCATAGTTATTAGTAGCGATCACTTCTGCCAGCAGCCTCATTTCACGGAGAGCACTACCATGAATATATCAAAGAAAACTTTCCTGATCGGTTTTGATTATGTAACTATAGGTGAAGAAAGTTTCTAGGAATCCTCTCCTCCGACCCTCACCCTAAATCTCTCTCTCAAGTCGGGTTACCGTGTACAAACAAGTCCACTTTAACTAGGTTTCAGGGTTTGATCCCCCCAGCCCCCCTATGTCCTTTGGACAGGCTACGCCAACAAAAGGGGGGAGAATTAATTTAAGTCCCTCTTTTTAAGAGAGCTTAAAGCCCTAAAGCCCTCCGGGCATACAAGAAACGGGCATAGCAGAAAAGGGGTATCCTTCTCATTAAACGAGATGATCAATAATTGTGTGTAAGTCATAGCCCAAATGGAGAGAGGGATTTTGAAACTGTAATTTTGTCTCCCCTTCTCCCCTTGTTGGGAGAAGGGGAGAAGGGGATGAGGGTCTTTTATTCAGTTCTGCAAGAGGTCTAGTAGTTGTAGGTTAAGGAGTTAAAGTTATGTGTGGGATTGTGGGCTATATTGGCACGAAGAGAGCAACAGAAATCTTGATGGCGGGGCTGGAAAAGCTGGAATACCGGGGCTACGATTCAGCGGGGATTGCCACGATCGAAGAAGGAGATATTCAGTGTGTTCGGGCTAAGGGCAAGTTAGTCAATCTTCGGGATAAGTTGACTTCTATTGATAGTATTGCCCATCTTGGGATTGGTCACACCCGCTGGGCAACCCACGGCAAACCTGAAGAATACAATGCTCATCCCCACATGGATACGGCACTACGGGTAGCAGTGGTGATGAATGGGATTGTGGAAAACTATCGTTCTTTGCGAGAAGAGTTAAAAGCCAAGGGGCATGAGTTTCGATCGGACACCGACACCGAAGTGATCCCCCATTTAATTGCTGATTATCTAACGGGAGATTTGGTGAAAGATTTGCCGGAGAATGCTTCCAAACTTTTGGCAGCAGTCCGGTTAGCTGTAGGCAGACTCCAAGGCGCCTTTGCGATCGCCACGATCTCAGCAGATTATCCGGAAGAATTTATCGTGGCTCGGAAACAAGCCCCCCTAGTTTTGGGTTACGGCGATGGGGAATTTTTCTGCGCCTCCGACGTTCCCGCCCTCGTCCCCTACACCAAGCTGATCCTGCCCCTGCAAGATGGAGAAATTGCTCGTCTTTCTCCCCTAGGAATTGAGGTCTATAACTTTGCTGGGGACAAATTGAAGCGATCGCCCCGCACCCTGAACTGGAACCCAGTCATGGTGGAAAAACAGGGTTTCAAGCACTACATGCTCAAGGAAATCTACGAACAACCGGGCGTAGTGCGGGCGTGTTTGGCTGCCTACCTTTCGGAAACATGGGAAGTGGGGACAGCAGGTTCACCGATCGATCTCCAATTACCAGCCGACTTCTTTGCAGGTGTGGAGCAGATCCAAATCCTTGCCTGTGGCACAAGTTGGCACGCTGGCTTAGTTGGGAAATATCTTTTGGAGCAATTAGCTGGTATTCCTACTACGGTGCAATACTCCTCGGAATTTCGCTATTCTCCTTCCCCCATCACTGCCAATACCCTAACTATTGGGGTGACCCAATCGGGGGAAACAGGAGATACCCTCACGGCTCTGGAGTTGGAGAAAACCCGCCGCAGCCACCTCGACCCCTCTCGTCAGTCCCGCTTATTGGGGATTACCAACCGTCCCGAAAGTTCCCTAGGCAGATTGGTGCCAAATTTAATTGAAACCCATGCCGGGATTGAGATTGGCGTGGCAGCAACTAAGACTTTTGTCACCCAGTTAGTCGCCTTCTATTGTCTGGCGATCGATCTGGCTTACCAACGCCAGACCCAAACTCCAGATCAAATTGGCGAACTAGTAGACGGATTACGACAACTCCCAGCACTGATTGAGGTGATCTTAGAAAGCCAAGAACGCTACATCGAGAAACTGAGCCACGAGTTTAGCGATACCCAAGATTTCATCTTCATCGGTCGGGGAATCAACTTCCCCATTGCCCTCGAAGGCTCCCTGAAACTGAAGGAAATTAGCTATATCCACGCCGAAGGTTATCCTGCCGGAGAAATGAAACATGGACCGATCGCCCTTTTGGATGCCAAGGTTCCGGTGGTGGCGATCGCCGTGCCGGGGAATGTTTACGAGAAGGTTCTTTCCAATGCTCAAGAGGCAAAGGCGAGGGATGCCCGCTTAATTGGGGTGACGGTGATGGATGACCCAGAAGCGGCGTTGACCTTTGATGATGTCCTGCCCATTCCGGCAATTCCGGAAATTCTCTCCCCGATCCTGACGGTGATCCCTTTGCAACTCTTGGCTTACCACATTGCTGCTCGGCGGGGTTTAGATGTAGATCAACCAAGGAACTTAGCTAAATCAGTGACAGTAGAATAGCTGAATACTACAGAAATTATTCATTATGGTAAGCGCCATTCTAGTTAGGACGGGGACATTTTTGAGGGCGCGCTCCGCGCGCCCTCAAAAATGTCCTAATCAAATCAGCAACTACTATAGTTTGAGAGTGGGTGGCTTTAGCCACCCACTCTCAAACCAAGCATTGATAGAACTGTCAATGTTTGTGGCTTATCTCATTTGAACGCAAAGTGCTATAAATCCCTACGCAGCAGGGTATTTAGAATCTTATTTGTATCAACTATTTGGCAAAGTAGGATAAGCCCTATAGGACTTGCGCAAATGTTCATAAATCCAAGGAGGACTGCTATATTAGAAGGTACTGGAGTCGACAGCGTTAGCGAATCATTTTTTCGATATCGTGGGATTAATATTATCTAGGATTACGCCCTAAAAATAATTGTAAGATTGCTATAGGCACTATCTCGATCAGGGAAATACTAAGGAGGTTATGCAGTGGACGAAAATCAAAGTTGCCTAGATGCTCTAACACAATCAATTGAGCAGCTAGGAGGAGTAGTTGATGCTGTACAGCTAGAAAATACGGCAGAATTAATTATTCAAGCCATGACTGGTACTTGGCGTAATTTTCATACCCCAGAGCATATTTTTGAGGTGGGTAGTGGAGGTGATGCGATCGAAGTATTGGCTGCCCTATTCCATGATATGGTCTACGTCCAAGTAGACCAAGCCTCTAGTCTTAATATTAGTAGTTACCTCACCCCCTTCATCAAAGAGGTAAGAAACGGTGAACTAGTCATCCGTTCTGAGCGAGAAATTGCCCCAGACCGGATGTTTGAAATTGTCTGCACCATCTTTGGGATGCAAAAAGGTCAAGTCCTCTCTCCCTTTGCTGGGCAGAATGAATTTCTGAGTGGTTTGATTGCCGCTAAGTGTCTTAAGCCCCTGCTGCCAGAAAATACGATTGCGGAAATTATTGCTTGTATTGAAGCAACTATCCCTTTCCGCTCCTCTTCTCCGGCTGGACAAACCTGTAGTGAAATGTTATTCGATCGCCTAGGCATTGCCAATGAGAAATTTGATTTTGGTTGGAACTCAGAGCAAATAGTTGTCATGGTCAAGCGAGCCGTGAGATTGTCTAATCGGGATGTAGAAAACTTTGCTGCTCCTCAGTCAGCAGATTTCTTAGATAATACTTGGAACCTTCTGCCAGAGACTAATCATGAGCTATCTAATGGCAGTTCCTATTCTGTTGTTGGCTACCGGAAATCCTTACAAAAGATGGAAGGTTTCATGAACTTCCTCAAGCCGGAGTCAGTGTTCCATCAGTTTCAAGGAGAACCAGAAGATGCAACCTATAAAGAAATGGTAATTAACACTCGGAAAAACTTGGAAGTTTCTAAGTTATATCTGGGCAGCAAGCTCTTTACCATTGCCCTATTAGAAGCTCTCTCCTACCGTTTAGGTAAAACCATTCCCGTATCCACCATGATGGGAGAACATCCTTCTTCGGGGATGAAGGTTGCAGCCTTAGCAGATTTTTTACCAGATATCCCCTTAAGCAAAAAGCTAGAAACTCCTATGGAGGTGGAAGTATTTGAGATTCTCAATAAGGGACGCAACAAAGAATCTCGATACGACATTAAAAATTCTCCCCTCGCTACCTTGATCGTTAAGCTGCTGGGCTTTAGCGGCATTATGGAATCTCTTAAACAGGCCAAGGAATTCTTTAGTGGCAATCTGACTCCGGAAGAGTTCCTGAAGAAATGCGATCCAGAGATTGTGGAAATAGTCACGGGAGCACTTCTACAGCTTTTTGAAAGTCGTAAAGCCGCCCTCCGAGGTTTGAGCAAAACTCCTACCTATAACTAGCCTTGGTCGTCATGCATTGTCATAGTGATTGAGGCACCTCGCACCCCAATCACCATTATCCAAACCATTACTTTGCAGCACTACCCTAGTCATTTAGAACAGGTGATTAAAACCGCCAACTTGATTGTGTAACTACAGTAGTTTGAGAGAGGGCTTCGACTCCGCTCAGCCCGCTCTCAAACCCAATATTGGTAGGGCTTTCAATATTTGTGATGTGTCTTATTTGAACGCAAAATCGGGCTTTTTGAGGGGCAGCGTAACGCGCTGCCCCTCAAAAAACTCTTAACCCGGATTCACGTTAATGGTGTAGTGGAAACCACAGGAAGAAAAGGTTCCAGACTAACTATCCTCAGTCCCTTGATGGTTGCTATAGGAGCTAAATAGATCTGTGGCTAGGGGATAGGATTCTGGCGTGCCGATGTCTAAAAATTTACCTTGGCTACAATAACCATACACTCCTTGCTGAATCCACTGGGGAAATAGATCCGCCTCTAGAGAGACAAGACGATGTTTCGAGGTTACACCAAGAAAATCTTGCTCTGCCACCTCAAGGCGATCGCTTTGGACATTAGCTAGGAGGGACGACTCTATTAAATAAATTCCCCCATTAATCCAGCCTAATCCTTGATTCTGACCTTTCTCAGTGAATCTTACTATCTGGTGGTCATGGGCTAATTCTACTTTTCCATAGCGGGCGGTGTCTGCTACTTGAGTCAGCACCATACTTACAGGGGCAGATTTTTGCTGGTGAAATTCAGAGAAGCCAGCTAGGTCTGCTCCACAAAAAGAGTCGCCATTCATTACCAATACCCTAGGGGATCGAACTAAGGGAAGAGCCAGCCCTAGAGCACCTCCCGTACCCAGTAATTGAGTTTCTTGGGAATAACTAATCTGGATTGTCCCCTCGGCAGCATCATAGGCATATCCAAAAGTCTCTCTAATTTGTTCTCCTAAATACCCAATGCAGAGAATCACTCGTTTTATTCCTGAAGCTGCCAATTGGTCTAGAAGATAGGCTAAAAAAGGACGACCTAGTACTTCTGCCAAGACCTTGGGGCGATCGCTGACCACTGATCGCAACCGAGTTCCTAACCCCCCTGCCAAAATCATCGCGTCTACCTGAGCTAAATCTCCCACTAACTCGCCTCTCTAGATATCTGATTCATGCTTAAATCTCCTCTGCCACAATACTAGGATTTCCATCTGTGGAGGTTTTTGCCGGCTTCGACGACCCTCAGCCAACAACCTCCGAGACCTACAGCACTTTGCGCTCAAATGAGGCACACCACAAATATTGAAAGTCCTATCCATGTTGGGTTTGAGAGCGGGCTGAGGGTCGTCGAAGCCCACTCTCAAACTGCTGTAAGATATAGCCGTCGCTAAGCAGGTTATGCTGTGGAAACCCCCACTTCGTGGGGGTTTCCACAACCAAATACTTAAGATTATTAAATCTTATCGGTGATTCATCCAAAAAGTAGCATTATTCATTCTATAAACATTTGTCAAATAGAACATATCCGGTACAATTGAAACCAAACTTAACACAAGCTCCTTTTTCTTACTATTACTTTCGGAGGATAAAACTATTACTTACTCTCTAAGCTCAACTAACCTCAATCCCCAAACTGAAGAAGAACACTCAGTTTTGGAAATCTACGGTCAGCATTCCCTGAAGGGACAGGTAAAGATCAGTGGGGCAAAAAACTCAGCTCTCGCAATCATGGCGGGAACTCTTCTCTGCTCTGAAGACTGCCGCTTAAGCAATGTTCCCCAGCTAGTGGATATCCAACGCATGGGACAAATCTTATCTGCCTTCGGGGTAAAGTTGCAGCGCCAAGGAGAAGTCCTAGAATTAAATACTCGTCATCTCCATCAATCCAATGCTCCTTACGAACTAGTTAGTCAACTACGAGCCAGTTTCTTTGTAATTGGGGCGGTGTTGGCACGGTTAGGCACAGCCCGGATTCCTCTGCCGGGGGGCTGCGCCATTGGAGCCAGACCAGTAGAATTGCATGTCCGGGGGTTGCAAACTTTGGGAGCGCATGTCGAGATTGAACATGGGGTAGTCCATGCGGTGGTGAAGGGCGATCGTCTCAAGGGAGCAAAAATATATTTAGATTATCCTAGCGTTGGAGCTACAGAAACCCTAATGATGGCGGCGACTCTAGCCGAAGGGGAAACAATTATTGATAATGCTGCCCAAGAACCAGAGGTAATTGATCTAGCAAATTTCTGTCAGGCGATGGGGGCAAATATTCAAGGGGCAGGTACTAAGAGGATTGTGATTAACGGTGTATCTAGCCTCCATGCGGTGGATTATGCGATTATTCCCGATCGCGTCGAAGCGGCAACTTTTTTGGTAGCGGGAGCCATTACTTACTCAGAAATTGAGATCGCCCCAGTGATCCCAGAACACCTGATTGCAGCAATTAATAAACTCCAATCGATCGGCGTTAAGGTGGTTAATGATACCCCACATTCCCTGAGACTAATCCCCAGCTATCACCTAATTGGCTCAGATATTGAAACCCAACCCTATCCGGGATTTCCCACGGATATGCAGGCACAATTCATGGCGTTATTGACAGTCAGTGAAGGAGATAGTGTAGTGACAGAAACTGTATTTGAGAATCGATTGCGTCATGTGGCAGAGTTAAACCGGATGGGGGCGGATATTCGGGTGCGGGGGAATAATGCGATTATTCGGGGCGTATCCCACCTTTCTGGAGCCCCAGTCATGGCAACAGATCTCAGAGCCTCGGCTGCCCTAGTGATTGCTGGACTAGCAGCAGAAGGGAAAACCATCATTCAGGGACTACATCACTTAGATCGGGGTTATGATGACCTAGAAGGAAAGCTCCGCCAATTGGGGGCAAAAATCCAACGGACTTCTGGAGATGGGGCACTCCTGAATCCCTCTATCCCTAATCGCGCGTAAATCTCCAGTTCAGATTAAAATTAGGAATATGGCAAGGATTAATATTCTCGGCGTACTCCATAACTACGAACTGACTTCTCCTAGGGCAGGAGTACCAGTCTTAGTATTTATTCATGGCTGGCTCCTCAGTCGTGCCTATTGGCAGCCCTTAGTAGAAATTCTCTCTCCCCACTATCAGTGCTTAAGTTATGACCTGCGGGGTTTTGGCGATTCGCGATCGATCCTTGCCTGTCCTCGGGAACTTAATGGGCATTGTTTGGAAAAAGCTGAAACTATTCCCCGTGATCATACTCCCGCTGCCTACGCCCACGATTTAGCTCTTCTGCTCCAAGGGCTAGAAATTAACCAGCCTGTGTGGTTAGTGGGGCATTCCTTGGGGGGGACGATCGCCCTCTGGGCAGCCTCCCAATTGCCGGAGCTGGTCAAAGGCATAGTTTGTCTGAATGCTGGGGGAGGGATTTATCTCAAGGAAGAATTTGAACGTTTCCGCAGTGCTGGAGAAGAGTTGGTCAAGCGCCGTCCTCCTTGGCTGGGGCAACTGCCTTTGATTGATTGGGTATTTGCCAGAGCAATGGTGAAGCGGCCGATTTCCAGAGACTGGGGACGGCAGCGGGTGTTAGATTTTGTAAATGCTGATGTCACCGCAGCTCTAGGCACTCTCTTGGACTGCACCACCGAGGCTGAAGTCCATAAGCTGCCGCCGTTGGTTTCCCAATTAAACCAACCAGTTTATTTTTTGGCGGGGGAGGACGATCGGATTATGGAACCTAAGTATGTCAAACATTTAGCTAGCTTCCACTATCTTTTTCAATCAGGCATCAATAATGTGATTGAAATTCCCCTTTGCGGCCATATGGCAATGCTAGAACATCCAACTCTTGTGGCAGAACATATCCAAAAAATTGTTTCTATAGTTGTCTCTTAGGAAGTCATTTATTAAAGTGGCTGTAGGGTCTGATTTTTCGCCCCCGCCGGGGGCGAAAAATCAGACTTGATAAATAGTTTCTGATGGTTGTATCTTGATCACGATCGATCCCTATTGATCGCTCTTTAACCATTGAGAATCACGATGGTTATCCTTGGTAATAATCATGAAACCTTGTTACATTAGGAAAACCTAGGTAAACAAATGTAACAAGCCATGAATTTCCGCAACCTCATTCCCCACCCTCAGCAAATTCAAGACAAGTCTAGAGCCTATGAACTTAAGGAACGCCTTGATTGGGGTGAACCTGCTTTGACAATTGTTGATGCCCGCGATCGCCATGCTTTTCAAGAAAGCCATATCAGTGGAGCGATCGTCATGCCCCCGGATGAGTTGGTAGCTAGAGCCTTGGAAACCTTAGAGCTAGAGCGAGATATTTATATTTATCGAGATACTGACGAAGAAACGGCGATCGCGGCTGCCGAACTCCGAGCAGTGGGCTATACCCATGTCTCAGAAATTCGGGGTGGTTTAGCCGCATGGAAAGCTTTTGGCTATCCCATTGAGTAGATTTACACACCCCACAAGCCTAACTAGTACTAAACTTAAGAAATAGTATTCTCAGTTATCTTGAGGTGTGAAGAATGAAAAAATTTCCTAAATCTGTGGGCTTGTTGTGTTCTGCTACCACCATGTTTGCCCTCTGGGGAACGGCTGCCCATGCTACCAGCCCTGACCAGCTAGATAATTTTCATGACAATGTGGTCGCTACTAATTTAGTCGCCAATGCTCCAGATAATTCCCTAAGTAACTCGATCGTGAATAACTCGATCGCCAATCCAACCAATAATCCTCCCCAGCTAGAAGTTAATGCCTCAGTGACTGTACCAGAGGGAAATATCATCCCTTCTGTCAATTCTTCTAGGGTAGAACTACCAGAACTAGCTTCTCCTCAGGGGAATACTAGTATTGCAACAAATAATACTGCAACGATTAACCTAGCGACAAATCTTGAGCAAACTCCCATCGCTCCTAATTTGATTGCCGTAAATCCGCCTAATACCCCCATTAATTTAGCAGAGGTGTCTACTTCCGCTGTAGATATTGCCCCACTCCCAACTACAGGAAATCCTGTATTGGCACAGCGAGTAGGCGATCGCCTTTCCACCTTTACCCCCACTGCCTACATTGGTGTGGGTGTTAATATTGGCGTGGGTAGTGGCAATTCCGATCTTAGTGAAGGGAGATTCTTGGTCTATGGCAAGTTGGGCTTTACCCCAAATATCTCTTTAAGACCAGCAGTCCTCCTAGGTAATCAAACTACCTTTCTGATTCCTGTCACCTACGATTTCCCGTTACAAGCTGCCGATGCCATTCAACCAGTATCCTTTGTTCCCTACCTTGGTGGCGGCGTAATCATTGCTAGTGGTTCGGGAGATAATAACGTGGGATTTCTCCTCAGTGGTGGGGTTGATTTCCCCATTTCCAGAGATTTCACCGCAACAGCAGGCTTGAATGTTGGCTTTGTCCGTAGTAGCACAGATTTTGGTATTCTTTTGGGGATAGCTTACAACATTCCGGGTTTGAGGTTTTAAGATGACGGCTCTTGATGATAAAACTATTGTCAAAGATTACTTTAATTCTGTTGGTTTCGATCGCTGGCGGCGCATCTACGGTCAGGCACAGGTCAGCAAAGTCCAGTTAGATATTCGCACTGGGCATCAACAGACGGTGGATACGGTGATGGGGTGGCTGGAGAGCGATCGTAACCTCTCCCAAATCACCGTCTGTGATGCTGGTTGTGGCGTAGGGAGCTTGAGTATTCCCCTTGCCCAAGCTGGCACCAGGGTGTACGCCAGTGATATTTCCGAAAAAATGGTGGCGGAGGGCAAGGATATTGCCCTCGCTGTTACTGGCAATAGTAATAATCCAGCTTTTCTGGTGCAGGATCTAGAGAAACTGGCTGGTCGATACCACACGTTGATTTGCTTAGATGTGTTAATCCACTATCCTGATGCGGAGATACCCAAAATGATCTCCCATCTCTGTTCTTTGGCTGAATCGAGAATCATCCTGAGTTTTGCCCCCAAAACCTCAGCCTTGAGTTTGCTGAAGAAGATTGGTGGTTTCTTCCCCGGCTCCAGCAAAGCCACCCGCGCCTACCTGCATCCCGAATCGACAATAGTAGAGATTTTGGCAAAAAATGGCTTTCAAATCCAAAGAAATGCCATGACCAAAACAAGCTTCTATTTTTCTCGATTACTAGAAGCCAAGAGAGTTTAGATTGTAGTTTAGATTGTAGGGTGGGCAATGCCCACCTATTTAAATTCTACTTTTCTCGATTACTAGAAGCCACCAGAGTTTAGATTGTAGGGTGGGCAATGCCCACCTATTTAGATTCTACTTTTCCGATAAATCTATTAAATCTATAGAGTAGGCAATGCCCAAATATTTGGATTATGCCTTTCTCTTGGGGTTGAGGTTAATGGTACTGCTTCCCGTTCTCTACTCCGTGTAACAGATGCTGATCAGGTGGGCAATGCCCACCCTACTATAGTTTTTGTGATTAAGTTATGAGACTATTCCAAAAAATTAGTGCGGGAGTATTAATTACTTTTAGCTTGATGATTACGGTTTTGGCGATCGCAGATATTGCCAATCCTCATGCTAAGAATAAAGACGGAGCTTTTGGGGCTTTAATTGTTTTGGGTTTGCCTCCCGGAGCTTTGGGGGGCTTTTTGGTCTGGAATGTATTACGGACAGAAAGGAAAGAAAAAGAAGCCTTAGCGAAACAGGAGAGCGATCGCCTACAATCTATTTTTTATCTGCTCCTAAAAAATCATGGTGGAGAGATTACCTCTCTACTATTTTCGATGGAAACTAAACTTTCCGCCGACGAGTCTAAAGCCTATCTCGATCAAAAAGCTAAGGAGTTTGATGCCAACTTTGATGTAGATGAGAACGGGGGCATTACCTATAGGTTTAATATAGGTAGGAGTATAGGTAGTAAATCTCCATAATTAAATTTATGAGACTATTCCAGAAAATTAGTGCTGGCATTTTAATCGCTGTTAGCTTGATGATTGCGGTGATGATGCTCGGAGAACTTGCCAATCCCAAAGCAAAGGATAAAGAAGGAGCTTTTTCCGCATTGATTATCTTTGCTTTACCTCCGGGAGCTTTGGGGCAATTCTTGATTTGGAATATATTGCGGACAGAAAGGATGGAGAAAGAAGCCTTAGCAAAAGAGGAGAGCGATCGCCTGCAATCGATCTTTTATCTCCTCCTGAAAAAACATAGTGGAGAGCTGACACCTTTATTATTTGCCATGGAAACCAAGCTTACTGCTGGGGATGCCCGAACCTATCTCGACCAAAAAGCCAAGGAATTTGAGGCTAACTTTGAGGTGGACGATCGGGGTGATATTACCTACAGGTTTAATCTGGGGAAAAAATCCTTAGAGCAAGAATAACGGAGGATTTGATCATGTACGGCATGAACCCAGAACTAACAATGGCTGAGGTGCATCACTATCAAGAAATGATGGGCAATCATCAAGATGCTAGCCATGCTCTATCTAGACTAGAAGCCCATCAGGGGAAGGTTGACAGTACTTTGAAGGAATTGTGGGAAGAAAAAGAGGAAAAACCCTTAGGCATAGATTTGGATAAATTCTGGCGGATCACGCTTCAGGTGATCAGGGAAGAACTTTGTGGTAATGAAGGGTTTAGAGCTGAGGTGAGTAAATACGCCAAGAAACCAGAAAGTGCCGTGTTGCTGACAGGTTTAATTACTTATTTAGTTGGGGCGGTCAGTTTGCCGATCAATCCAGCGATCGCCACCATTATTACTATCTACATTCTCAAGGTGGGATTGAATATTTTTTGTGAATACACCGAACCAGAAAACCCTGTCACAGCTTAACTAATGGATTTAACTAGATACGATCAATCTTGGTTCGATCGCGGTCGCCCCGGTTGGTATATTCTCCTCTGGTGGTTAGTCCAAGGGGTTTTATTTCCCCTCAGCCTTCATCCTTGGAATGGGTTGCGGGTGTGGTTATTAAAATTATTTGGAGCCAAGATTGGTCAAGGAGTTGTGATTCGTCCGACGGCAAGATTTACTTATCCTTGGAAAATAACAATTGGTAACTATAGCTGGATTGGGGATGATGTGGTGTTGTATAGCTTAGATAGAATCTCGATCGCCAGTAATTGCGTTATTTCTCAAAAAAGCTATCTTTGTACTGGGAGCCACGATCTGCGAGATCCGACTTTTAAGTTAGTCACTGCCCCGATCGAGATCGCCGATGGGGTTTGGATTGCCACAGATTGCTTTATCGCTCCCGGCATTACCATTGGGCAAGATGCAGTCATCGGCGCGCGGAGTAGTGTATTCAAAGATCAACCTTCTGGACAGGTCTGTTGGGGCAACCCTTGCCAGCCTAGATACGCCAGATTTTCTCAAATAGACCCTTTATAGCGAAAAAAATCAGAATTATGCGCTTCAAATCTCAACAAAAATCCTCGCAAATTCCAGAGATCAATCTTGTCCCGATGATGGATGTGATCATGACCATCCTGACTTTTTTCATTATTGTCTCCATGACCCTGCGGACAGGACAGAAAACTCTAGAGGTAAATCTACCTCAAGGAGCAAGCGAGACTCAAGAAGACACAACAATTCAACCATTGGTTATCGAGTTGAACGCCCAAGGACAAGCTAGTGCTGCTGGGCAATTGGTAGATTCTGAGAACCTGATTCCATTGCTGCAAGCTTATCTTGATGCTAATCCAAGGGGTTCGGTGCTCCTCAAGGCTGACCAGAATTTGCCCTACGGTGAGATTGTCAAGGCTCTGGGGCAGATGCGGCAAGTAGGGGGCGATCGCGTTTCCCTTGCGATCGAATAAACTCCTCTACTCCAGCTAGCTATTAAATTTGGCTCTAATAGCTTCAATGCGATCGCGGTTTACCCCTAGGTCTGACTGCCCTAATCGGGAAGCCGATCGGACATGAATCACCTTTGCTGTGTCGTCTGCATAAAACTCCACATCATCTACAAATTTCATTAATGCAGTCGTGAATTCAGCATAGAGGTAATCTTCTGTTTCTGTAATGATCTTAGTTCTTGGTAAACCAATAATAACTTCCTTAAGTTGAGAAATAGCTGCTGATTTAGCAGCAGTATAGGTCAAGGGAGCAATTTTATGGAGAGCATCTTCCGCTTGACTACATACACAATTGGGTGATTCTGGACAGGGGTTTAATTTTCCTGCATTTACTCCCAAATTAGTTGGTCTTTTACCAGCAAACATAGTTCCTCCAGAGATAATTATTGATCCTTCTAATAAAACGATCGCCGATAGTAATAAAGCAATAAATACTAAGAGCAATTTCCCATACCAACTGGCTGTCTGAGGAATTAACTTATTTTCACTAGTAGTCATAGGATTATTTTTGTATTTAACATAAGTTCGGGCTAAGGGCTTTTTGAGAGGCGGCGCGGCGCACGCAAAACTGGGAGCTTTAGCTGATCGCGAACTGAAGTTATTTATTTGATTTTATCTGATTTTATCCTTGTTTCGCGGCTAGAATCCTTAAGGGTTTTGAATTGGTTGTAAACGACCTTTGGGTTCGGGGATCGATCGTCCCAATTCTGTAGCAGTTTCCATCCATTCTTGGATGATGGTTTCAGTCCGCGAAGTAGGCGGTTGAAACCGCAGCTATAGGAACGAAGTCCACCTTGTATGTTTAGAGAAGGTGGCAGACCGATTCCGCCTGGGTCATCAAAGACCGTCGCGAAGCAGGGTCGCCACCCATTATTTCACAGCAGTCGAATCTCGTACTATCGCCAGAACATGAAGTTCGTATTGAATTGCAAGGACGAGCATCAACTGCCAATAACCTCTCTCAACCATAACAATCATGAGCGGAATCAACAAACAATGGATAGGCATAGATGTTTGTAAGAAGAACTTGGATATAGCAATTCATACCCAAGGGAGAACCTTCCGTGTCGCCAATAATACCTCTGGACAAGCAGAACTAGTGCTTCAACTTAGGAATTATGAGATAGAAGGAATTGTACTAGAAGCAACTGGCGGTTTAGAGCGTTCAGTCATGGCAGCTCTAGAGTTAGCAGGATATCAAACCCGTCGGGTTAATCCCCTGCAAGTGCGCCATTTTGCTAAAGCCACAGGCAGGTTAGTCAAAACAGACCGTATTGATGCCCAGATGCTAGCCCACTTTGGCAAGAGTTTAGAACCAGCAATCACCTTACTCCCCGATGCTCAAACCCAAGAGCTACAGGCACTAGTTACTCGCCGTCAACAAGTAGTGGAAATCTTAACCATGGAGAAGAACCGTCTCCATAGTTGCGAGTCTTGGATACAGGAGAGTATTAAAACTGTGATTGCCTATTTAGAAGCTGAACTTCAGTCTCTAGAAACTCGCCTAGCAGAACTAAGTGTTCAAGGTTCCCAGTGGCGGGAACACTTGGAAATTCTTACCAGTGTCAAGGGAATTGGCCCAGTTATTTCCCAAGCCCTGTTAGTCTATCTCCCAGAATTAGGGACACGAACCGCCAAGCAAATTGCTGCTTTAGTAGGGGTGGCTCCTTTCAACCAGGATAGTGGCAAGTTCCGAGGCAAACGACGGATTCAAGGAGGGAGGAAGGAATTGCGTTCCCTATTGTACATGGGGGTGATGAGTGCGGTACGACATAATCCTCTGTTTCGTGCTCATTATCAGCAGTTGCTCAACCGGGGTAAACTGAAGAAGGTTGCCTTGGTAGCTTGTATGCGGAAGTTACTGGGGATTCTTAACGCCATGGTACGAGATAAACAACCTTGGTGTGATCGCTTAACATCGGCGGTTACTAGTACAGTCGAGAGTTAAGTCCATGATTTTTCTTGCTCCAAATAGGGTTAAAACTGATGTGTCAGTTATGATCACAGAAGTCTATTCTTTTGAGGGTAGGCAAAATTTAAGTAAAACTACTCTTGTTCCCGTTGGCTAATTGCACAGCGGTGATTTTTTGTTCTTACATAAGATGAAAACTTACCTCTTGACAAACAACATAATCGCTTCGTGGACTGGGAAATATTCATAAATTTTCTGCTTGTAATATGCCCCACATCTCAATCCACCTCTTAGTCCGCGCAGGCGGACTTTGTTCGTGTAGCCGCGATTTCAATCGCCCCCTATTTCATTATTACCTCCATCAATCTTCAATAGCAGAGCCTCACACTCTGCCGCTAGGGGAATCCCCAACTCTGTCGCCAGTGCCAACGCCTGCTGACAATACTGCCGTGCTTCCTCCACATTGCCTAGGGCTTGATGTAGTTCTGCTACTTGTTTTAGAGCATCAGCTTCATCCTTCCGAAGACCAATTTCCCTATAAATCTCTAAAGCTTTGTTATGGGAATTGATCGCTTCTTTATTCCTATCTAGACCTTTAAAATCATCGGGTTGTTAAGTATAGACTAAAACTTGGGATCAAAGTTTTGTAAGATTTTTCTATTCAAAAGCTCATGTAGCTTAATCTCAACACCAGCATAGTATTCGGATACTTCTTGGAATATATTGGCAATTCCATCAATATTAGCAGATTTTTGTGAAACACTATTCGGCGTATTCATCTTTTCTAAATCTCGAATAAGTATTTCAATACGATCAAGTTTTTCACTTATTACTCCAACCACTTCTGTATCAATTTGTGGAAGTGTCTTTATATTGGTTTTTATTTGAGTATGTTCTGCTCTAGTAGTCATTGTTAAAGGTAATATATAGTAGTGAGCAATATCTTGGCGAAGTTTGATTATTTCACCAGCCTTATTAGCAATTGCTCCTGCAACAGCTACGTCTCTTCTAACATCGGAATAAGAAACAATTAATCTTTTTAACTCTGGAAACTCGGTACTGATTTTCTGTTTAAGTTCAATTACTAATTTCTCTAAGCTATCAGTTTCTTGCTTGAGATTTTTAAGGCTATTTTCTGAAATCTCTAATTTTCCTTTCAGGTCATCTAGCTTAGACTTGGTAGATTGAAGCCAACTAACATTACAAGCTGACTTTAACTCTTGTATGCTTACTGAAAGAGTTTTAACTCCTGCTACAACAACTGAAACACTAGATACTGAAGATTTAATGATAGTGAAAATTTCACTTAATGACATCTTGACCACTCCTCACTGTATATAGATTTTTTATAAGTCTCCAATACTCTAACAACGCAATAACCCTACTATATGCAGCAGTATTTTTATCAAGAGATTCAGTAGTCTTGCTAAGCATAATATATGCACTATTAGCAATCTCAGCAACTTTATCATATTGCTGACTTTCTAGAAATACTTTATAATCTCGTTGAATTTCCTTAAGTCCATCTACTACTACAGAATCTATAAAATCATCTTCAGCGAGAAGAGGTTCCTCCTGCAAAGTAAAAAGGGCTGTTTGAAACCTCGGAATCCCTTCAATTAAAGGATGGACATTGTACCAAGTTTGTAGCTGGTCATTTTTATTATAGTACCGATATTCTAGCAAACATCGATTCAACAACAACCGTAAGTGTTCATCATCATTATCCATCTCCTTGAGATGACAAACCCGTGCCAAAATCTCCCATTGATCCTCCTGTACAGTTTTCCGATAGGTCTCCCTGATTTCTTCCACCGCTCGCCTTGCCGCCTTCGCCGTAATCGGCAGTTCATCTGTCCAATCAAGCGCCTTTTGGATCAACTGCATCAAATTCCGCACATGACCACCACTCATAGAACACAGTAGCCGTAAAGTCTCTGGGCTATCAAAAACTGCCGGAAAATCTAATCCATTCACTTGCCCTGTCAAGGTTTCCACTAATCGGGGATCGATGAGATTAAGTCGCCGACAAATCACCTCCTTCAGCTTATCCAACCCCGCTATATTATCGCTACCATCTTCGTTTCGTACCATCACCATCGGCAACACATTAGGCGTATCATAATTATTTTCCAGTTGAGTTGCTTGCCCTGAATAGATCATGGCAATTGGGACTGTATAGATTACATGGCACGCCAAGCTTAGAAGAATTTCGCTCCAGTTTAGATAAATTTCATCATAGTTGCTCGGTTTGCCTTCTTCTTTAGTCTCCACGATCCGGTCAAGATTATCTACAATTAAAACAATCCCTCGACTATCAATAAACAAGCTTTTTTCCACCTTCATAATGAAAGTATTCAACGCCTCAACAAAAGAAATAGTATCAGAATTAATTATTTGCCGAAACTCCCGCCGCTTGCTTGGGAGAACTCGTAGATTATTTTTGATTTTGGCAAACACGGAAACTTGTTTTTTAAAACTCAAGCCTTTAAAAGACAACTCTGTGAGAGCAATATCTTTGAGAGAATTCCAGCGTTCCCGCATCCAATTCAACAAAGGATTATGGTTTTGGAGTTGTTCGATCGCTTCCACCAAATGCCGAGTACAAGCCAAAAGAATATCCGCATACTCCGCATCCTGTGGCTCAATGTCCTCATCATCCGCCGCAAAATAGACCACAAAATATTTTTCTTTCACTAAATATTCTTGCAATTGCAGGAGTTCCGTAGATTTCCCTACTCCCCGGTGTCCAGAATATAGCTGACAGGTTGGTTGCTTCGATCGTTTAATCTTGTAACCCAGTTCCCGGACAACTTCCCACCCCCCGCGCACCGACTCAAACTCCACATAAGCCTCCTCCGATGGCGGCTGAAAAGGCTCAAAGGAACTGTAGATTTCTGTCAATAGATCGATCGCCACAAACCACCTCAAATAAGGCTAAATTTATATCTACATCAGTTATATCAGTTCTCTTGGCAACCTGACTGGAATCTCTGCCCCAGCAAAACCAGCTATAGCAATCCTAAATGATTCATAAGAGGGATACAGCACTTTGCGTTCAAATGAGATACACCACGAATATTGAAAGTCTTATCCATGTTGGGTTTGAGAGTGGGCTGAGGGTCGTCGAAGCCCACTCTCAAACTACTGTAACTAGACCTGTGCCACAATATCTCTTTGGGAGTTAAATACCAAAGATTCCATTGGTGAGCCAGTTTCTTGTTTTTGGATCGCTGCGAATAAGCGGTTGAGGGCATTGATATAAGCCAACGCCGAGGCAACTACAATATCCGTATTCGCCGAGTGACCAGAGTAGATCCGTCCCTGCTCATCCCGGAGCCGGATGGTCACTTCCCCGATCGCATCAATCCCCGCAGTCACCGATTGCACCGAGAACTCAATCAACTCATTAGGCACCTGCACCACCCGATTGATTGCCTTGTAGATGGCATCTACAGGACCCGTGCCGATCGCTGCATCCATTAATTCTTCCCCAGCCGGAGTCCGCACAGTAACCGTCGCCGTGGGTTGGGCATTGCTGCCGCAGGATACTTGGACAAGTTCGAGTTTGAAGAGTTCGGGAGCCTGTTGGATCTCATCATTGACGATCGCTTCCAAATCCCAATCGGTAATTTCCTTTTTCTTATCGGCAAATTCCTTAAACCGGAAAAAGGCATTATTCAACTCAGTATCGGCAAGCTCAAAGCCCAAATCCTTGAGCCGAGTCCGAAAGGCATTGCGCCCGGAGTGCTTACCCAAAACAATTTGGTTATCATGCAAGCCAATAGATTGGGCATCCATGATTTCGTAGGTGAGTTTATTTTTGAGCACGCCATCTTGGTGAATCCCCGATTCATGGGCAAAGGCATTGGCACCGACGATCGCCTTATTCGGCTGCACCAACATCCCGGTCAAGTTAGAGACAAGGCGAGAAGTTTTATAGATCTGCTTGGTATCGATCGCCGTTAAACTGGCTTCGGAATCCACAGGACGACCCAAGAAAGGATTGAAATACTGCCGCCGCACATGGAGAGCCATCACCAATTCTTCCAGAGCAGCATTCCCAGCCCGTTCGCCAATGCCATTGATGGTGCATTCCAACTGCCGAGCGCCATTTTTCACCGCTTCCAAGAAATTTGCCACTGCTAAACCCAAGTCATTGTGACCGTGGACAGAAATAATTGCTTGGTTGATATTGGGGACATTTTCGCTAATGCCCTTGATCAAAGCCCCAAACTCGCTGGGAGTGGTGTAGCCCACAGTATCGGGAATATTCACCGTAGTCGCCCCGGCGGCGATCGCTGCTTCCAAAACTTCATATAAATATTCAGGGTCAGTCCGCACCGCATCCATGGGCGAAAATTCCACATCATCCATAAAGCTCTTGGCATAAGCCACCATCTCTTGGGCAATCTGCAAAACTTCCTTGCGGGTTTTCTTGAGTTGGTATTCTAAATGAATATCTGAAGTGGAAATAAAAGTATGGATCCGTCCCTTGACGGCAGGTTTGAGGGCTTTGGCAGCGGCTTCAATATCGGCTTTAATCGCCCTTGCCAAACTACAGATCACCGGTCCATCGGCTGTCCCTACGGTGGCGGCGATTTTTTCTACGGCTTCAAAATCTCCGGGGCTGGCAAAGGCAAACCCCGCCTCAATCACATCCACACCTAAGCGGGCTAATTGCTTGGCAATGCTCAATTTTTCATCCACATTCAAGGTGGCACCGGGGCATTGTTCCCCATCCCGGAGGGTGGTATCGAAAATAATAATGCGGTCAGAAGAATCTGGGCGATCGTTTTGGTTAGTCATGGTTCTCCTTAGAGGTTTTAGAGGTTGATTAAATAAAACTTACGGCATGGCATTAATAGAAGCCTAACTCTGGAGATCCCCCCTGCCCCCCTTTTTAAGGGGGGTAAGAGGATCCCAAATCTAGTTAGGATAGTATCCCTATTTTCTGAGTCCGCGCAGGCGGACTTTGTTCTTGTAGCAGCGGTTTCAACCGCCAAAGGGAGGATATCTTTTGCGTAAGTGTTGAGAAAAATTGTGGTTACACCTAGTTGAGGGAAATAACCGATCGAACTTAACCTAGTTAGTTAAGTAAATAATGAAATGTTTAGAAGTAGGAGCATAGCAATATTTAAGGGCGGCTGCCGCCCAGTCGGAAACCACCCAGTAGCAACTGGGGGGCAAGGATGAAGAGGGTTGTGGTTTGAATAACCATAATCGAAGCTTCAGGGATAAGTCAGAGGATTCTGATTAGCTGGGGAAACGATCCAGAAAAAATAAAAAAGTAGACTAGATTTAATAATCAGTCTTTTCAATTCTATCACGGACATCGTTCAGGTCGATGTAGCGATCGGTCACATTTCTTAGCTCCCTCGCAATCATACCTTCCGTTGATACTACCGTAATATGGGTATCTTTGGATCTCAGGAGTTCGATCGCCCGCTCAAAATCTCCATCCCCACTGAATAAAATCACGCGATCGTACTGATTCACCGTATTAAACATATCCACAACAATTTCTATATCTAGATTAGCTTTCTGGGAATAGCGTCCAGAATCGTTATCATAATATTCCTTGAGAATCTTAGTTCTGACCGTATAACCAAGGCTGATCAGGGCATCTCGAAATCCCCGCTGGTCTTGGGGGTCTTTGAGTCCGGTGTACCAAAAAGCATTTACTAAACTAACACTAGGGTCATTTGTAAAGTGATCCAAGATTTTCCGAGGGTCAAAAAACCAACCATTTTTTTGCTGGGCATAGAACATATTGTTCCCGTCCACAAATATAGAAAGACGGTTCGTACCACATGGCATAGAACTTAAACCTGTAGATTTTTATATAATGAATAATATAGTTAGAGGGTGTGATTTTCCGCCCCCGGCGGAGGCGGAAATCAGATTTTATAAATAGCCTCTTACTGTTGTAGCTATCTGATGGGAGGTAGTGATGCAAAATAATAATTTAATAAATAATATTTTGAATACAAACTACTCCAAATATTATTCCTGTGCATAACAACTGCCAGCTTGTAATATAACTATCCTTAACTACTAAGTGTAGCCGGATGAAATTTAGTTTATTTTTTAGTTTAGTTTTTGGCTTAATTTTAATATTCCTATTATAGCGATGCCAAGATAGTGAGACTAGATTAGCTTTGAATTACCCGCAATTTGAGAGTGATTCAATGCCAATTATCCTAGCTCCCTTCGCAGTTACTATAATTATTGCTGCTGATTTCTAAAAATAAATATGTCTCTAAAAATTCAGAGGCTATCTATAAAAGATAATTTCCCACTCCTGCTGGAGAAGAAAGAACATACCCTCTAACCACTTGATAAATAACCGCTTAGACTCAAAGAGTAAGGAGTTTAAATAGGGGATTCCAAGTAGCATTTATTTCTAAATTTTTCAATAGTTTTTAATAATTATAGATTCTAGGCATAATCCTGCCTTAACCAACAATTATATACAAGGTGCCAGAAGAAAAGTATCATAGATAGCAAATAATAATTATAGTTACGAAAATAGTTAGGCAAAGAATTGCTTAATTGAGAAAAAACATTAGATTTAGTAACCATACTATAAATATTATGAATACTAACTATTGTTTTTCTTGACAACTCTCAGAAGTCATTTATAAAGTGGCTAGAAGGTCTGATTTTGCGCCCTCTCCGGGGGCGCAAAATCAGACTATATAAGTCTCTCAGCTTTAGTTAAAGATAAGAACACCAGTCACTCCAACTTCCAGCGTATAATTTGCCAGTTTTGATCCCAGCTATCTCTAGAGATAGGAGATTGACGCAGGCAGTGACCCCAGAACCACAATACACCATAATCTCGGTTGTTTCCTGTAGTCTTTCCCACCTTTCTTGGTGAACACTTAAGGGTTGGAGATAGCCTTGAGGATTAGTCACATCCTGCCAAGGGTAGTTGACGGCTCCGGGAATGCAGCCAGCGATCGGGTCAATGGGTTCTCGTTCTCCCCGGTAGCGCTCTGGCTCCCTAGAATCGACTAGAGCCACTTGCGGTTGATCTTTCTGTGTTTTGACCTGTTGGATATCTACCAGCATTTCTGGGTGTAACTGGGGAACAAATTGACCAAATCTAGGCTGGGGTAGGGAGGCTGTGACGGGATAGCCTTGGTTGTGCCAGCCCGAGAAGCCGCCATCTAAAAGAGCAACTTGATTATGCCCCAGATAGCGCAACAGCCACCACAACCGAGCAGCAAAGGCGAACCGAGAATCATCGTAAGCCACCACAAGGGTTTCCCCTCGTGTGATCCCGATCGCCGCTAATTTCTCCGCCAACCTTTCTGATGCTGGCAAAGGATGTCTGCCGCCATGTTTTTGCCCAAGGCTAGATAAATCTTGGTTTAAATCTAGGTAATTAGCTCCCGGAATGTGGCTAGATTGGTATTGCTGTCTGCCGAGGGCAGGGTCTGCAAGGGAAAACCGACAATCAATAATCACTAAGTCTTGCTGCTTTGGATTTTGCTCTAGCTGTTGTCTTAGCCAAAGGGCAGTAATAATGGGGGAATTAACTGGGGAAATAGTCATAAAAAAATTGTTAACTTAGTCAGGACTTAGGCATTTACAGCACTTCGTGTACAAAGAAGACACGCTACTAATATTGAAAATCTTATCAATATTAGGTTTGAGAGTGGGTGGCTGTAGCCACCCACTCTCAAACTGCTGTAGAGGTTTTTGTGGGCTTCGACGACCCTCAAAAAATTTTGGTTCTTTTAAAGCGCAAAGCGCTGTATTTAACTAATTGATAATACAAAGATAATAGAGCCATTGGTCAGAATTTATTGATAATTCATGGCGGTCGCTAACTACTAGCCCACTTTGCCATGAGTAGATCTCGATATTATGAAAATCAATAGCTAATTGTTTAATCTGCGCTTGAGGGCGAATATAGTAGGTTTGGAGACGGAAATTATGGGATTCATCTTTGATTAATAAATAATCAGCATCTCGTAATTTCTCACGGGTAATAGCCAGATTAAAGAGTTTTAATAGCCCCAGCATCACCAAATTCACATAGCTTTTCAATGGGTTCAAACTCAGTTTGTTTTTATAACTAAACTCCGGGATGATGCCTTGGAGATTATGGCTAGAAAAGAAAAAATATCCCCCCGGTTTCCCTACTCGATTTATTTCTTGGAGAATTTGCAGGCGATCGCCAGGGGACGCATAATCAATTCCATTAAAACTAAATAAAACAAAATCAAAGGAATCATCAGCAAACTGCTGCATATCCCTTGCATCTCCCACTTCCAGAGTCATAGATGCAGCAGAATTAGCAAATCTTTGTTGACAGGCAGTAATCATGGCTGCCGAGTAATCGATGCCTATATATTCTCCTGCTATGGGAGCAAAATGCTCAGTAGTTCGCCCACCGCCGATGCCAATATCCAACATTTTCATAGCTGGCAATTGGGATTGTAATCGATCAAGAATAGTCTTTTCTGCGGGTTGGAGCTTAGTTAATTGAGTGTAGTGCCAAACAATGCTCGAATTTGTATAGGTCTTGTGGTTTTTATCAATCATGAAGCCCTTTTACTGATCACTGCGATCGGTCCGCCACCTGCTGGTCCTTGATGTTCACTGCCCCCAGAAACATAGATCATCGGATTTTGAATAATAGAGGCAATCACTGCCCCTACTACTGCCCTAGCCATCCGGGTATGATTAATATCAGAATCATCTAGCATAGTATGGCGACACCCCAATATCTGCCCAGAAGGAGAAGCCTCAGCCTTGGCAAAAACATTGACAATATTATCGATATTGCTGGCTATTGCAGGGTCTTGGCTACTGGCGATCGCTTTATGTACTGCCTGAGTATCTAGGGCATGAGCCATAACACTATGACCAATTAAGTAATTACTGTAGGAATTAGGTGAATTACCTAAAACTAAAATCTCGCAGTTTTGGAGTTCCACCCCTGAGGAAGTAGAAGCAACTGAAGAATAAAGATCAAAGTTATAGCAAATATCAGCAGCCGTGAGTTGGGATGGAGAAATTTCTCCCAAGGCTAGAGCAACTCCCAACGCCGAAGCTCCTCTGGAATAAGCCATTGACTTGTAACTATCTTGGGTAATAGCTGCCTGCCCCGCTTTTTGCTCAGAAGCCGTAATTAGGGGACATTTGATTTGGACTAAGTGGACATCCGCAGGAGATAATCCAGCTTTGGCGATCGACTCCTTAACCCCATTGGCAACTACTTCCACCATGACCAAAGTCCCAATTTCATCGCTAGAAAAATTGCGGGTATGATGCACTCCTAGGGCTAGTCCTAGATGGGGCGGGGTGTCTAGTTTCTGAATCTCTTGGGTAAAAACTGTCAGGTGAGGACTCAAAACTCCTTCTGTTCCTCCAGACATAACAAATACAATTTTGCTGCTTAAGTCTTCGCCGATATGCGATCGCAGATAAGCCTTCAGGGAGGCAACCGCAAAACCACGGGTAAAATCATTAACACAACCATTCCCTTCGGTTTTTCCCATCACAGCCATGATAGTTTTGGGGTCTAATTTCTGATTTTGAATTAGCTCTATCAATCCCGTCAGATCATCAGGAGAACTTTGGGCAATCTTAAAAACTTCAACTTTCATTAACGATACCAACTTACAAAAGATAAAAATTCGAGGCAAGAATTGGTTTTTGCCTCGAATTAAATTGCTTTGGCTACTGCCTAGCAATACCTACTTGATAAACAACATTTCTTGGTAGGTGGGCAGAGGCCAGAAGCTATCCGCTACTTCCCCTTCTAGAGCATCAGCATAGGTACGCACTTCATCCATCAAAGGACGGAGAGTTTTCGAGCAATATTGCATATGCTCTTCAGTGGAACCAAAGTCATGGCTAGCGATCGCCTCTTCTAGCTTAGTAGTTGTGGCAATCATAGAATTAACCAGACTAGCAATTTTCTGAGAGCCAGATTTTTCTAAATCAATACCCAAGCTACCCAGACTAGTGATAGTAGAAGATAACTTCGATAGGTACTCAACGGCAGCAGGGTAAATGATGGTTTTTGCCATGCTAATTACCAGTTTTGCTTCTACTTCGATCGAGAGAATATACTGCTCTGCATAAACTTCAAAGCGGCTTTCTAGTTCCACCGGAGTGAGAACTCCAGTTTTCTTAAAGAGGTCTTCGATATAGTCTTCCTTGAGTACCGGTAGAGCATCGGCGGTAGTCCGCAGATTGGCTAAACCCCGCTCCGCTGCCAGTTTGTGCCATTCTTCAGAATAACCATTGCCCCCAAATACCACCGCCCCGTGCTGTTCCATAACTTCCTTCAGCACCGTGATAATTGCAGTATTTAGTTCCAGTCCCTTAGCCAACTCGCCTTCTAGACGATTACCGATCCACTCTAGGGAATCTGCCAGCATGGTATTCAAGACAATCAAAGGACCAGATACCGATTGGTTTGATCCCACTGCCCGGAATTCAAACCGGTTGCCAGTGAAGGCAAAGGGAGATGTCCGGTTGCGATCGCCCGCATCTTTGGTTAGTTGTGGCAACACATCTACACCCAGATCCATCACACCTTTTTGCTTAGATTCTTTGACGGTGCCAGTTTTAATCTCCTCAAAAACTTCTTCTAATTGGGAGCCGAGATAGACAGACATGATCGCCGGAGGTGCTTCGTTTGCCCCTAGACGGTGGTCATTACTGGCAGTGGCGATCGCCGCCCGCATCAAAGGACCATACTTATGCACACCACGAATTACCGCCCCACAGAAAACGAGGAACTGGGCATTATCGTGGGGATTATCGCCGGGGTCTAGGAGGTTTCCTTGGGTAGAGTTGCCCACAGACCAGTTGACGTGCTTCCCAGATCCATTAATCCCCGCAAAAGGTTTTTCGTGGAGGAGACAGTTGAAACCGTGTTTTTTGGCAGTGAATTTCAACACCGTCATAATCATCTGTTGATGGTCACTAGCAACGTTCGCATTTTCAAAGAAAGGCGCAATTTCAAATTGACCGGGAGCCACTTCGTTGTGTCTAGTTTTAGCAGGAATCCCTAGTTTGTATAGGGTTTCTTCCACGTCTTGCATAAAGACTTGCACCCGTTCAGGAATTGCCCCAAAGTAATGGTCATCAAACTGTTGACCCTTAGCTGGAGCTTTGCCAAACAATGTCCGTCCGGCGAGTAAGAGATCAGGGCGTTGGCTAGCAAAGTTAGCATCAATCAAGAAATATTCTTGCTCGGCACCGCAGCTAGAATTTACATGGGCAATATTAGTGTGTCCTAAGAGCTTTAAGACCTTACTGGCAGCTTTGTCCATAGCGGCGATCGATCGTAGCAGGGGAACTTTCTTATCTAAGGCTTCGCCAGTCCAAGAGACAAATACGGTAGGAATACAAAGGGTTGCTCCATTGTCAGTTTCCATAATATAGGCAGGGCTGGTGACATCCCAAGCAGTATAGCCCCGTGCCTCAAAGGTATCTCGAATGCCGCCATTAGGGAAAGATGAACCATCTGGCTCCCCTTGGACTAGGACTTTGCCAGAAAATTCAGAAATAACGGTGCCGTCTCCCTGAACCGAGATAAAGCCATCATGCTTCTCGGCGGAGAGGTTAGTCATCGGATAGAAAACGTGGGCGTAGTAGAGAGCACCCTTGGACAATGCCCAATCTCTCATGGAGGTGGCAACAGCATCGGCGATCGAAGGATCTAGTTTTTCCCCGGTGACGATCGTATTCTTAATCGATTTAAAAATAGATTTGGGTAGACTCGCCTGCATTTTACTCAGGTTAAAAACATTTTCTGCCCACATATCTTCTAGGCGGCGTGGGGCTTTGGGCGGCATCAGTGTGCGGTTAGTAATCTGATGGACTGCTTGGATACGGGCTTCATTTCCACTCATGGATGTTTCCTAGTTTTGATTTTTAATGTATGGTCACCGCTAAGGGGGTTCGGATAATTATGGTAGCGGAACCTCTGCGAAGCAGAGGTTCCG